>DALYCY010000001.1:0-61062 GCA_031973495.1 Candidatus Aquirickettsiella sp.
GCTATTTATTGGATTAAGATCAGATATCTGGCTAATAACAAATAAGGATAATAACGAATGTCTGAAAAGAAACAACGCTTGGTTTCAATTTCCAAACTAATAAACTACTGGATTATCAATCTAGTAAAAAAGAGCTAGAAGAAACTATCAATCCATTTGGGATAGTCGTTTTAGTCCAGTTGGCCGCCATAGAAACAAAAGGAAATCCTCAAGGTCGCTATGAGATGAAAGCGAGAATTACCCGGATTTTGTTGAAAAAAGGCTATAAAAAAATTATATACTTAATCTATTTAAAGCAATTGACTGGGGGGCTTGTTTTGCCATCTGAGCTAAAAATTCAATACAATAACGAGATAAAACAGTTAAAAGAGGAAAAAGGTATGAGTTATGTATTAAAGGTTGGTCTTTAGATTTAGTCAAAAAAGTAACCCCGCTTCCTGACTTGGATTTATCCGAATTAGAAAAAGCCTAATTCCATACTTTATGAAATACATACGGTACGCATTGACTTTGTTGTTAACGCGGCTTGTTTATTGCAGTATTTTCTTTGATATTGTTCTCGCCACTGCTTTCTATCTTTTTGTTTTGGGAAAAAAAGCAAACTAATTCGCTGCTGGTAAGTGCTTTTGTAGTCGCACTTTGCGTAGGTTGTTGCCTATGCTTTTTTTTCAACATAAGATCCATATATTTCTCTTGCCAAGGAACCTCCTCGCCTGAATCAAATCCTTTGACATATCTATCGCCATAGGCTTGGCTAAAGTTCGCAATCAACATATCTTTCAGTAATGCAGGGTTGGAAAGCATATTGTGTAGAGTTACCTTCTGGAGCGCATTTAATTGGTCAGAATTACCTTCTTTTATAATGGAACGCGTATAATGATACGCATAAAGACCGCAAGAAAAATCATCTGTTTGTTGCCCGTAGTTTTTATAAATAACAGATCCTGGAAACCCGTTCAAAAAGTAATTATAGACGCTTGCAAGTAAACCGCGGGACTTTGAATCGTGTAGCATGATTTTTTCTGGGGTTATTTCTACCAAAACATAATGCTGCTTCTGTATTCCTAGGACAAAGCTACATTGCGCCATGGGTAATAACAGTCTAGCGTTTTCTCGATTTACTTGCCGATTATTTTCAAAAAACGCCTTTAGCACGTCATTAATAAATGCAAGTGACCCTCTGCCACCTTTAGCATCGCATACCGTTTGAAAAACAAATAAGGGCGCCTGGTTTTCTTTAGACAGCTGTTTATAATCAGTGTATCTTACAATCTTATTACCCTCCGTCTCAAGCCTACCTTCCCCAATATGGTAGTGGTGCTCTTGTACGGCAGGACCTACTAGGTAGGAGAGAACTAAGTTATTTAACTGCACTGGATTTAAAACCAACTTTTTTGGATCCATTTCTTCAGTGCTGAAAAATTCAGGAATACTCGCCACCTCTTTTGAAGTGATAAACTCTGCTTCTTCCAATAGGGGACGGGGCTGCGTTGATGCATCGGGAGTAAATGGCATGTAAACCTCTTTAAGATATCCTTTTGTTGTTCATTTTTTGTACATTACTTATACCCCCGTTTGCTTAAAGAATTATTAAGTAAACTGCTAAAAATCGAGCCCACCAGGGCCTCTATGGAGGGATTTACTGACCTTTAGCGCTACTCTTAAGGATTTCTTAATTTTATGGTTTTAATTATTTATAGAAATAAATTGGATGATTAATGATTTTTTAAATATAAATTCAGAATTTAAATTTAGGTGGTCTAGAGCCAGAATCGCTCCGAGTGCAGTAAGATGTCTTAGATTTAATTTTTTCAATAACAATTAAAGCCTTTTAAAGGCATTAATTGCGGCGAGACGTGAAGCCTTAATATCCACTATAGGCTTCGGATAAGCGCATTGTTGTGCTAATTGTGGCGCACGTTCATAAGGCGCGTGAATTGATCTGGCATCAAATGCAGCTAGCTCGGGACAATATTGACGAATAAAATCTCCGTTTGGATCAAAACGTTCACTTTGCCGAATGGGATTAAAAACACGAAAATACGGGGCCGCATCGGTTCCGGTTGAAGCACTCCACTGCCAACCACCATTATTGGCCGCTAAATCGCCATCAATTAAGTGGCGTATAAAATAATCCTCACCTAAGCGCCAATCAAAAAATAAATTTTTACTTAAAAACATCGCCACTATCATGCGTAAACGATTATGCATCCAACCCAATTGATTTAATTGACGCATACCCGCATCAATGATGGGATAGCCGGTTTTACCTTGTTGCCAAGCTAATAACTGTTTTTCATTATATCGCCATTTTAATTTTTCAGTTTCTATACGATACGCTTTATGCATCGAAAGACGCGGGAAAGCCACCAATAAATGCTTATAAAATTCACGCCAAATCAATTCGCTCATCCATGTTAGAGCACCTTTATTTCCGCCGTCTAATTCATCGTCATTAGCTAGCAAAGCGGCTAAAAAACATTGGCGCGCAGAGATCATGCCGGTGCTTAAATAAGGCGATAATAAACTGGTCCCTGATAAGGCCGGAAAATCTCGATATTTATGATAATCAAATAGTCCCTCATCGATAAATTTTTTTAGCCTTTTTTGCGCCTGAGTTTCACCTGCAGGCCATTTAATATCGGATGAAAAACCCGGCAAATGCGCGGGGACTTTATCAGATTTAATAGCAAGATCTTTTTGTTTTTTGGGCGGCGGATAATATTTAATTAGACTTCTGTTATTCAATAATAGCTTAATGTAAGCGCGCTTGAAGGGGGTAAATACGTTAAAAAAATCACCTTTTTTAGTAAGCACCGTCCCTGGCGCTAGAATAACTTGATCATCATAGCTATTGCACACAATCTGTTTTTTTTCTAAATAGGCGCTAACTGCCTGATCGCGGCGAGTCTCATTCACTTCGTATTGCCGATTATAAAACAAGCCGTTTAGAGAATATTGCTCAATACATCGATATAAGACGTGGGGAATATCAGCAGTTTTTTTAACTTTTTTTATTAATAAAGGGATCCCTCGCTTTTGTAGGTTTTTTCCCAACTCGTTTAATCCAGACAACATAAATTGAATGCGACAAGCGGCCATATGATGTTTTTTCCATAAACTGGTATCGATGATATAAATACCGATAATTCCTCGTGAAGAATGCTTATCGGCATAATAAAGTGCGCTATTATCGTGCAACCTCAGATCTTCACGAAACCAGACCAGACCTTTCATGGCAATTTTCCTCGTGGAACTATTTCAAAATAATTTATATACTTTATATAGATATACTCAATAATAAACTACCAACTCAGATAAACAATCTACATATCGGTTATAAAATGCCTAAAAACACAATTGAAAATGACCCGATACATAGCATTTATATTTTCGAGGGAAGAACCCTTCTTAACAAGATATATTTTTTCCCTATTGATGAAACCTCTTTAAAAGATGCACAAGAAAGTATTAAAAATGTTAAAGACATAAATACATTAAATTTAGAAATACCTTTTGTGGTCTATGACCCGAAACGCAGCAACGATTTCTATAACAAAGACATACAGATTCGTATCGATCTCCAAACTATCATCGCTGAAATATTGATACATCTTAAACAAGTTAGATTTTTTCGAAAAGATAACACCGCAAAGACACTAATATTTAAAGACCTTGCTAAGGATATAGCCTCTGACAAACCGTTAGCCGAAATTGAACACACGCTAAATCAACATGATAAATGGGCAGTGCTCGCGCAACATAGAGATCCCTGGGGATTTTTTGCTTTCTTTAAAGGTGAACCCCATTCCTTAGTTGCTTGGGATTGTCTGAAAGAAACACTTAGCTCTGTAGAACTGAACGTCAACAATGCGGCGACTCTTACTTACAACTAATCACTATAAAAGCTTAATAACTATTCCCTATTTTTTAAAAATAGGGAATAGAACCGTTGTGTCTTCTATTAAACTATGATTTGATCATCTTCGCCATTAAATTAAAAATAAGCTACACTTATTTTATCGACTAATATGAAAATTGACTTATTTTTTAGCGCTATTTGATCACATTATATTTATGAATAACTATAAGTTAATTATCCTGGATTTTGACGGCACGCTTTGCGCCACCCATGAAGCGATACTTTATTGTATCAAACGCACTTATAAAACACTCAACATGACGGTCCCGGCGCATGATTTCATTGATGAAACCATCCGAGCCGGTCTTGGTATGGAAAAAACCTTGCTGGCTCTCAGCCCTGAATTAACCGCACCACAAATTCAACCAATATTGGATCTATATGAAAAAATTTATTTAAGCGAAGGCGAGCAAAAAAGTGCACCTTACGCTAAAGCCGGTGAGGTATTAGCTAGGCTTTATGCGGCAGGATATAGTCTTGCTGTGGTAAGTAATAAAGCCGTTGCAGCGGTGAATACGGCACTAGAGCGCTTCGAACTCAAACAATACATTACTGCTGTCGTAGGCGATACCAAAACACTACGAAAAAAACCGGATCCCATGGCCTATACGGATTTTATTAAACCAAAATTTAAAGAAATCGGTCCAAAACAGATCCTAATGGTCGGAGACACCCCAGCTGATTTATTATTCGCACAAAACATTGGAGCAAGTTCTTGCTGGGCTGAATATGGCTACGGGGATGCCAAAATCTGTCGCGCACTGAAACCAAACTATACCATTAAGCATTTAACAGATCTTTTAGCTATTTTACTTTAGTTAAATTTAATCTCGTGCAAAAACTATTCGATACTGGCTAGTCTGGTTTCAATTTTTTTTAGTCTATCTTCAATATTCGAAAAATAGTCTTGTGCCATCTCCAGCAAAACCATTATTTTCATATCAGGTTCGAGATTCACTTTATCGCCGATATTTTTATTGGCAAAATTAGTTCGACGTAATGTTTCCGGAATCAAATGTATTGCAAAACTACGCTTTTTTTTGTCAATCAGTCCTATCGTTAAGCTTGAACCATCAACGGCGATATAAGCTTTAGGTTTAATAAAAGCAAAACAGGCTTTAGAACATTGGATCGTTAAAGACAAATTATTATCAGTGATTTTTTTATCTACAATGGCGGCTGTTTCAAACACATGGCCACTGAGCTCATGCCCACCCAATTCATCGCCACAACGCATACTCCTTTCAACACTGAGCTGCCTATTGATAAAAAGCTCATTTAGGGTCGTTTTGGTCAAGGTTTCTTGTATGGCCTCAAAGCTGACGATCAATCCCTGTATTCCCACCACTGTTTGACAAACCCCATCGATAGCCACACTGGCACCTATTGCTAGATCCTTGATCAGATCTTGATTTAAAACGACGCTATACTGTAATAATCCCGGTCGTTTAACCAGAGACTTTACAGCAAATAAACCTTGGGTAATTCCAGAAAACATAAAAAATCAACTTAAATCAATGAGATTCTCGATCAATTGCATTTGTTTTAACAGTGTACCTTTGTTTTCTTGTACAAATTTTTTAGCATCCATCCCGATTTGCTGGCGCTTTATCGGGTTAGACAGTAAAAAAACTACTTGTTCTGCCAACTCTTGGGCATTATTTACCTGGATTTCGATACCGCGTTGTTTAAGCTGCTCGGTAATGGACTCAAAATTAAAGGTATGCGGGCCTGTAAGTATCGCCAAACCGATAGCAGCCGGCTCCAGTGGATTTTGACCACCCTTTTCGATGAAACTACCACCTACAAAAGCCAAATCGGCGGCGGCATAAAAACTCAGTAATTCCCCCATCGTATCGCCAAGAAACACATTGGTCATAGGTGTACAGGACCTCTGTTCACTACGTTTGATGACATTAAGTCCTCGACTTCGATAGAGCTGTTGCAATTGGGAAGCTCGCTCCACATGCCTTGGCACAGAAACCAATAAAGCATTCGGCAGATAGGCTAGCACCTGACTAAAAGCCTCGGCTATCAATGCTTCTTCACCAGGATGCGTGCTTGCTGCAATCCAAACGAGTCGATCCTTGCCCCAATTGACGCGTAATTTTTCCGCTTCTGCTGATAACTGAGCAGGAAGTGTCAAATCAAATTTAAGATTCCCGGTGACATGAACACGATCCTTGGGTAAACCTAAAGCCACAAAGCGATCCGCATCCGCTTGAAATTGGGCGGCTAGCACATTAATGCTTTTTAGCATGCTTTGAGTTATGGGTAAAATACGTCGATAAGCCCTAGCGGAACGTTCCGATAAACGCCCGTTAATAAGAATAACCGGCACTTGATGGCAATGGCAGCGGGCCAAAAGATTAGGCCAGAGCTCTGTTTCGAGCAAAATAAGTAATCTCGGGCGTAGCTTCTTAAAAAACCTTTTCAAACTAAACGGTAAATCATAAGGAAAATAAAGTGCTGTCACACTATCTCCTAAGCCATCTTGGATGCGTTCTGCACCGCCTATTGTCTCGTTAGTCACAATAATAGGGGTAGTCGGATAGCGCTGCTGTAGCGCTTTGATAAGCGGAATAGCGGTTAAGGACTCGCCGACGGAGACCGCATGCAGCCAAATTCCACCCGCTGGCGCGGGGCGCAAACCAAGGCCTAGGCGCTCATACCAAAACTGTAAGCCAGCCGGCTGATTACGATTTTTTATCCATAAACGAAGTAAAATAAACGGTAACAATAAATAAAAAATTATTGTATAGAGAAATCGCATGGTGAATAAACTTATCACTTAGATGTTTTAATGGCTGAGCTTATCGTTTATTCAACTTTATGACAAGATAATATCCTGTTAGTCTTGTAAGCAAAATTTTATGAATTAGGTTTTCAGCATGAACATATGGGGCAAACTCATTGGTGGTTTTTTTGGATTTCTGCTTGCAGGTCCATTAGGGCTTATATTAGGTGTTTTTATTGGCCACCTCTTTGATCGCGGCTTTACTCAAAACCAGGGTTGGACCTTTTCTTCGGTCAATCCAAGCGTAGCGCAACAGGTTTTTTTTGATAGCACGTTTTTAGTAATGGGGCATATTGCCAAGTTGGATGGACGCATCTCTGAAGCCGAAATCCAAGCCGCACGTGCCATCATGAACCGTTTGGGTCTAACCGAGACAATGCGGCAAAAAGCCATTCACCTATTTAATCAAGGCAAACAATCCTCCTTTGATCTCGAAGAAACCTTAAAAAAATTGGTGCAAGCTTGTCACCGAAATCAAGTATTGCTTAAGCTGTTTGTTGAAATACAGATGCAGACGGCATTAGCTGAACGCCATCTAACCCCTGACAAGCAGAAAGTATTGCAAAAAATTTGTCAATATTTAGGTTTTGCGCCACTTAATTTTAGTTTTTTTGAGCATCTATTTAATTTTGAGCAAGCATTTCGACAGCAGTCGAACCAACAACAGCAAGGGCATTATCAATCATCACATTATCGACATCAGCTGAATCTACAAGATGCCTATGCTATCTTAGGTATTTCAGCGAACGCAACGCCTGCCGAAATCAAAAAAGCTTATCGCAAACAGATGAGTCAACATCACCCGGATAAATTACTCGCAAAAGGTTTACCTGAAGAAATGATCAAGATTGCTACGGAAAAAACGCAAAATATTAAGGCCGCCTATGATCGTATTTGCGCTGCCAAGGGGATATAATGCACCAACCAATTATTTCGGCCTCTATTTTATCAGCCGATATGGGTTATTTGGCCAAAGAATCCGCTTCGGTATTACAAGCGGGCGCCGATAGTTTACATATCGATGTGATGGATAATCACTTTGTTGCCAATCTAACCTTCGGCCCATTAGTCTGTCATGCTTTGCGCAGACATCTTCCTAAAGCCTTTCTCGATGTGCATCTTATGGTAAAACCAGTCGATGATTTAATTAGCGCCTTTGCAAAAGCAGGCGCCAATCAAATTAGTTTTCATCCTGAAGCCAGTTGTGACATCCTTAAAAATCTAAAACAAATTCACGCCTTAGGCTGTAAAGCTGGCTTAGCGATTAACCCTGAAACCCCATTAAGCTGTTTAAACGCAGTTTGGGAACAGTTAGATTTTATACTCATCATGTCGGTCCATCCCGGATTTGCTGAGCAAAGCTTTATTCCTGAAGTTTTAAGTAAAATATCAGCCGCGAAACAACTTATTTCAACACATAAAAAATCTAAATTACGTTTAGGCGTTGATGGAGGGATTAAAAAAAGTAATATTACCGACGTAGCCAATGCAGGGGCAGATACTTTTATCTTAGGATCAGGTATCTTTAATACCAGCGATTACTCGGCCTGTTTAACAGAACTACGATCATCTCTAACCGACAAGGAAAAATAAAATGCGTCTTTTTTTCGTATTTTACACAGTGTTTTTTTTATTAACCGCTTGCGCCACGACAGCAGGCTATCAACGAAAAGTCAGTAAATGGCAAGGAAAAAATATCCAAACCCTTATAAATAAATGGGGTCAACCGGATGCCGAAATACCGCTCAAAAATGGACATAAAATTTACCAATACACGCGCCAAACCCAGTATTCGATTCCCGATCCGAAACGCACTCCGAGCATTAATGAGAGTAAAACCCTCTTTTCAGGTTACGGTGAATCTTGGAGCAATGGTCAGGCGATGTCTCGTTATTGTCAAACCTCATTTGAAACAACACCTGATGGCCACATTATCCATATAAGCTTTAAAGGTGATAATTGTATTTCGAATAATATTCTCCACTAATTATCTTTTAAGCCTGCAATTTGTACATGAATAACAGAAAAAAAATCAATGTCACGCCTTACAATTCAGGTTTTTTTATGCTTCGAAGCATAGCGTGTTTGATTTTTTTGTCTGTTATCTTGCCCACAAATGCCGTTACATCTGAATCCAGCATGGCAGAAAAACTCGGTTGGATACCTAATCGTATCGGCATTTGTAAAGGGGAATATCAAGACCCTTTACAAGCCTATGCAAAAACGTCATTAGCTAAGATGAATCAAGCTTTTACCCATATTGATGCCTTACAATCAAATTTTTCATTTGCAGGAACCTCTACCTTAAGTGGCAATGTCACCATTACCCAACCCGGTCGATTGCTGCATGCCAATCAAGTCTATTTTTACCGCGATCCCAAAACGGGAAAGATTACCAATATGGATCTACAGGGCGAAATTAAACTTCGTGAACCTAACCTCTTCATAGGGGCGGAGAAAGCACATTTAAATCTAAACAATCAAACCGGTTATCTCACCGGAATTATTTATCGGATCTTATTAAGAAATACCACCGTATTGATGGGTACCAACGAGGGAATGCCTATTAATGCGTGGGGATCAGCCAGTGCGGCGGAGCAAACCACTCCTGGATTAATTATTTTACATAACACCAGCTATTCAACTTGCTCACCGATTAATCCTACTTGGCAGCTTGCCGCTAAAAAAATAGTCTTGAACCGTGATACTGGCCGAGGGAAGGCTTATAGTACCCACTTAGATTATCTGGGAGTCCCTATTTTATATAGTCCTTATCTGGCCTTTCCAATTGATAACCGCCGTGAATCAGGCTTTTTATTTCCTAACCTCAATACTTCTTCGCAATCGGGAATCGGCATAGGATTTCCCTATTACTGGAATATAGCGCCTAATTATGACTTTCTATTTACGCCCACCTTTTTAAGTAAACGCGGCGTGCAATTAAACGGCCAATTTCGCTACCTGACGCACCAGAGTCAAGGAAAAATAATTGCCAATTATCTCCCTTACGATAGAGCCGCTGCGCAGTTTGCCAATCAAATTCCTTCCCTTTATCCGTCAACCAATCCATTGATCTTTCCAAAAAGTAATCGCGCATCATTTACTTGGCAAGAGCAACGCCAATGGTCGCCACGCTGGACTAGCCTGGTTGATTTTAATAAGGTCAGTGACGATTATTATTTAGAAAACTTTAGTCAACCACCTACTATTGCCATCAACCAACTGGCGCAACAAGCTCAAATAAGTTATAGCGGCGATATTTGGGATTTCACCACTCGTTTAAATCACTATCAAACCTTGCATCCTCTCAATCAAGCGCCTATTAATAGCCCTTATAACAGCTTGCCTGAGATCGATTTAAATAGTAGTACCCAAGATTTTCATGGGTTTAAGGTTCAATTAGGCAATCAACTTAACTATTTTCAACGTTTAAATGACCCCGGTGAATTGGTTAAACCTCCGCAAGCGCTGCGGATCAATGTTTTACCTTCTATCAGTTATCCCATGCTGAGCCGTGGTGCTTACCTCATTCCGCGTTTACAACTTAGCTTAACCCACTACAACATAGCTAATCAGGTCCCGGGCTTTGAAAGTGATATCCAACGTACCATCCCTTTATTTAGTCTAGACAGTGGTTTACATTTTGAACGTCAGTTTAACTGGGGAGAACATCGCTACCAACAAACTTTAGAGCCGCGTCTTTTTTATCTGAATGTGCCTTATCATGATCAAAGCAATATTCCGATTTTTGATAGTGCACTTATTCCGTTTAGTTATGACAGACTTTTTATGACCAATCGATTCAGTGGCTTTGATCGCATCGGCGATGCCAATCAAATTAGCTTTGCTTTAACAACACGATTATTAGACTCCTATACCGGTGATGAAAAGCTCAGCGCCAGTATTGGTGGAATCTATTATTTTGAGAACAGACGGGTATTTTTATGCAGCCCGTTAGAAAAAGCATTGAGTAGCGCCGGAACTTTGTGTGCGAATCCCTTTACAGTGGTAGGCGCAACCTCGCCCACTGAAAAATTTTCACCTATCATAGGTCGACTTAATTACAATGTCAGTTCAAACTGGAGTACTACCGCTGATATCGCCTGGGATCCGAGTCGCCATGATCTTATTAATGCGGCGGCCAATGTACAGTATCATCCGCGCCCTAACCAGTTATTCAATATTAACTATGGGTATATTCGTTCGGGTGATATCTTAGTCACCACGCCACCAACCGCGCCGAATAGTCATCAAAATAATTTTAATCGAATTGGCTTTTCTTTCGCATCGCCGTTGAAGAATCAATGGAGTACTGTCGGTGGTTGGAACTACAATCTCAGCCATCGTTATTCGCAAAGCTACTTCTATGGATTACAATACGATAGTTGTTGTTGGGCCTTTCGAATTGTCGCCGGCCGCACTTTTTATGCTTTAAATCAAAGCAATGGTCCGACATTCAATAACCTAGTTTATTTCCAATTCCAACTCAAAGGCTTGAGTACAATAGGTATCAGTGATATAACCAACTTTTTGACCAGTAACATTCCAGGCTATACTGATAATTTTCAGACTGGCGCAACCTATTTATAGTAACGAGCGGCTATGGACCTTTTTAAAAAAATTTTTCCACTCATTATCTTATTAAGTCACTTATTATCTCCTACCGTCTTGCAGGCGGCCGAAACCTTGGACCGTATTGTCGCCGTTGTGAACAATAGTGTCATCACACAACAGCAGCTCTCCGAACAAATTGAAATGACGCGCCAACAGCGGCTGGCTGAAAACAAACCGCCACTCGATGCCCTTACTTTACGTAAACAAGTACTCAATCGTATGATTGACGATCAATTACAACTGCAATTAGCGATTAGTTCAGGTTTGAATGTGGACGAAGCGGCATTGGATAAAACCATTGTCAGCATTGCCCAACACAATGGTTTTAGCTTAGAACAACTACGTGAAAAATTGCAGCAAGATAACGTCGCTTATATCAAATACCGAGATCAAATCCGTCAACAATTGCTGATCAACCGCTTACAACAAGATGAAGTCGCTTCAAAAATTGTTGTCAGCGATCAAGAAACAACCGATATGTTAGCGCATATGCCACCTAAATCACCGACACAGCAAGAAACCAGCTATCACGTCGAAGACTTGCTCATCCCATTTCCAGAGGATCGTTCGGCCACCAGCCTAGCTGATATGAAGCAAACCGCCTTATCCTTATTGCAACAAGCAAGAAATGGAGCAACATTTCAAGCATTAATAGAACAAGCAAATAAAACTAAACGGGCACTAGCCGGTACTGACTTAGGCTGGCGCCCGTTTAGTGAATTACCGGATGTTTTTCAAATGCCGGTAAAAACATTAAAACCTAATGGGGTCGCCGGTCCTATTCAGGCAGAAAATGGCTTTCATCTGATTCGTTTATTAGAAATAAAAGGCGATACTTCTCCTCACTATGTAGCCAAAACCCATACCCGCCATATTTTAATTAAAACATCTCCGCTGCTCAGTGATGCACAAGCAGAACAACGTCTTAAAGAAATTCGTGCTGAAATATTGCGCGGTGGAAATTTTGCCGAGCTGGCTAAGAAATATTCACAGGATCCCGGTTCTGCTTACAAAGGTGGGGATTTAGGCTGGACTTTACCGGGGGTTTTTTACCCGACTTTTGAAGCACAAATCAACAAATTAGCCATCAATCAGATTAGTTTACCTTTTCGCACCCAGTTTGGCTGGCATATTGCACAAGTTTTAGGAAGAGCACAGAAATTACAAACAACCCAAAGTATTTCGCGTGAACAAGCAACCCAATTAGTTTATCAAAAGAAATTCCAGCAAGCCTTAAAAAATTGGTTGCGCCAATTACGTAATCAATCTTATGTGAAAATTATGTAACCTACTCGCTCCCTTTTCTTTCGATACCGAAACGGAACGGACAACCGCTAAAAAATTAAGTATTTTCGGTGTATTGTGTTTTGCCTCCAGTAAAGCCTGTAAGTGTAAAGGGTATACCGCTTACCATGAATTCAAAAACTTCGCAGCTTCATCTACGCGCGGTGTAGCTATGTCGCCCTTCTGTCTCTTGTGTTCTAGCTATATTCTTATAATCAATATCGATTGCTTGTGTTTTAAAGATGCCTTTATTTTGGCAGAGGGATTGCCTGTATTTTTCTTCGGCAAGCTGAAGAAACTCATGCAGTGAAAACTCAACACCGATAGCTTCTAACATTTTTGTTAGCGCATCATCTAACGGCAACTTTGGATCCAGATGACTCGCTTCAATCGCCTGTTGATACCAATAAAGCGCTTTTAATCGATTATTAAAGGGCGGATCACGATACATATGGCCTAAATTAAGTTGTCTATCGGGATCAGCTTTGATACCTAATTGATTGAGCATAATCTCAGCCTCAAAACATCCCCATTGCGCCGCCTTAATGAAACATTCATAAGCTTTTTTCGGATCTCTCGCCTCTCCTCCTGGCTCACTAGGAAATTGATATAATTGACCTAAATGAAATGCTACTTCTTTGCTGCCTGCTACATAGGATTTTTCATAAAAAAATAAGGCTAGATCGCTATTTTTAGCAATACCTTCTCTACCTTGTTCATAACTTTTAGCAATGAACAAATAATGCTCGCTAGTAAAAACCGTGGTTTTCAAAAAATCAATCGCCGGCGCATAATGTTGCTCAACCGCTAATAAACACCAGTGAATGGCTTTATCAAAACATTGTTGGCAATAGTAAGTATACGCTAGGGCATATTGTGCTTTAACATTCCCTAAACGCGCTAAAGACTCTAAATATTCACGAGATAGTGCATGAGCATTGAGCATCGCTTTAGCAAAATAGCTATAAGCTATTTCCAAATAATTTTTGATGTGGATATTTTTTTCATATAACTTTGCCAGTTCATAAGCACAATCAGCGGCGGGATATCCCCATTGTCCTGCTTGAATAAAATAAGCTTTGGACTTATTGAAAGCATCGGAACTTGCCGATTCATTCAGGCGCTGATAGTACTGCCCCAGGTAAAAAGCCGCTTCTTTGCTGCCCGCCACATAAGATTTTTCATAAAAAAATAAAGCTAAGTCACTATTTTTAACAATATCGTCTTTACCTTTTTCGTAGCTTTCGGCAATAAAAAGATAATATTTCTTCGTAAAAGCCGCTGTTTTTAAAAAGTTAATCGCTGGCGCATAATGTTGTTGAACTGATTTTAAACACCAAAAGATAGCTTTAGCAAAATCTTCCTGATCATAATAAACATAAGCTAAAGTATATTGTGCGCTCGCATCGTCCGAATTAGCTAAGGACTCTAAATAATGCTTTGCTCCCTGATGATTCCTACGCATTGCTTTGGCAAAATAACAATGGGCTGTTTGCAGATTATTTTCGGCTTGGCAATTTTTTTCATATATTTTTGCAAGCTCATAAGCGCAATCTGCATTTTTCTCAGCTAGCTGACTCATCTGTTCTAAGGCGGCTTTATTGCCTTTGTTAGACAGCGTTTGGTAGCATTTAAAGGCGGCTAAATTTCGATTAAAATCCTGTTGATAGATCCTAGCTAGCTCGAACCTTAATAAATCATTATCTAAAGCGTTTACCACCCTCTCCAATGCTGTTAATGCGCTAAATGTCGATTTATTGACTTGTTTTATCGTTATTGAATAACGTTTAAAAACCTTTTCTTCTATCGTTGATTCATTAACTTTTTTTGCTGCTATCGCGTAATAATCAAAGGCTCTGCGAAGATCTTTATCAATAGGCGCTTCGCCCAATTCATAAAATTGTCCTAAGCGATAAGCAGCTTCTTGATCCTGCATCTCGTATGCTTTTTCATAATAACTCAAGGCAATTGAAATCATTTTTTTATTGCCGATTTCACCTTGCTCATACATCTGTGCCAAATGCAATGAGGCCTTGGCTTCCGTAGCACTTAATTCGAGTAAAGCATCCAAAGCGTGCGCCGAATAATTAATCGCCGCTTTTCTATACCAAGCTAATTCCGTGGTAATATCTTTATTAATAACAACTTGATTCTGTTCTGATGAGCGATCAAGTGCGAAAAGTTTTCCCGCCCGATACATCGCCAACACATGGTTTTCCGTAGCGGCTTTTTCATAAGCGCTTAATGCTTTTTGCCAATCCTGGGCATATTCGTGCTGTAACCCTGCATAATAAAAAGATTCTCCAATGCGCCCTTGGTCATGAGATAAAATACTTAATTGATAAAATGCGGTATATTGTTGATTTTTTATGGCGCGAAGATAGTAGGTCCTTGCCGCTTTTAGATCTTTTTCGGTATGTATTCCATAATGGAAACATTTTCCTAAGCTAATATCGTCGCGATAACCTAATAAATAGAGATAAATCGGTGTTGAAAAAAATTTTAGCATCCTAATTCTATAGCGATTCTTTGTGATTAGTCCACTTAATATGTCCGTTTGAGATGCGGCCCTTGGCAGGCCAGCACTTTCGCATAAAGATTAATTATAGCAATAAATTAAATATCCTAGAAGATCACTAAATTAATTTGAAAAACTATATAATTTTAAAAAAATTTTCTATTAGGATTATCAAACTCAGGTTTTTATTAAAATTAAATCGGTCCAAGTAATCGTTTTAATAAGCTTTGCAGTGTTGTGATGCGTAATTTAGCCGTTGCTTGCTCGCCCATAAAACGTAAACAAGACGCGCCTTTTAACTGGTACTGCGATGGATTACTTTGAATAAGCTGGATAATATCAGCCGCATTAATGTTAGGCTTTTCATTGAATTCAATACGTCCACCTTGTGGACCAGATACTATTTTTTTAATCCCTAACTTTTTTGCGAGGCATTTCAATTCGCTTAATTGAAATAGATTTTTTATCGCCTCGGGTAACAAACCAAAGCGATCGATCATTTCAACTTGTAATGCTTCTAGTTCTTGTTCATCTTGGGCATGGGCTATGCGTTTATACAGCACTAAGCGTGTATGCACATCGGGTAAATAACTCTCTGGAATAAGCGCGGAGATCTGTAAATCGATCTCCGGCCCCCTATCTAACCATTGATTGAGGATAAGTTCCTTGCCAGACTTTAAGGCATCCACAGTTTGCTCAAGCAACTCCATATAAAGCGAAAATCCTATACGCTGCATATTACCGCTTTGTTGTTCGCCGAGAACCTCTCCCGCCCCACGAATCTCTAGATCATGCATAGCTAGCGTAAAACCAGCACCGAGATCCTCTAAAGAAGTAAAAGCATCTAAACGCTTCTCGGCATCGGCACTAATGAGTTCTTTGGGTGGCGTCATTAAATAAGCATAGGCTTGATGATGCGATCGACCTACACGTCCACGCAATTGATGGAGTTGTGCCAAACCAAACTTATCCGCCCGATCAATGAGTATAGTATTTGCCGTAGGTACATCGATTCCGGTCTCAATAATGGTGGTGCAAATCAATACATTAAACCGTTGATGATAAAAATCTGCCATAATACGTTCAAGTTCGCGCTCACGTAATTGACCATGCGCTACCTGAATACGTGCTTCGGGCACGAGTGCTGCTAACTCCCGGGCTGTTCTTTCAATGCTATCTACCTGGTTATGTAAAAAATAAACTTGGCCACCGCGCAATAACTCACGCAAGATGGCTTCGCGAATCAAAGCTGTATTACGCATTTGTACAAAAGTTTTAATCGATAAACGTCGCGCCGGTGGTGTAGCAATAATCGACAATTCGCGTAAACCGGATAAAGCCATATTTAAGGTGCGCGGGATAGGTGTTGCGGTTAAGCTTAAAATATCCACTTCGGTACGTAGCGCTTTTAAACGTTCTTTTTGTTGTACGCCAAAACGATGTTCTTCATCAATGATTAATAAGCCTAAGTTAGGATATTTTAATTCTTTATTTAATAATTTATGCGTACCGATAAGGATATCAATATGTCCTTGCTGCAGGTGTTCTATAATCTTTTTTTGTTCGGCAATGCGACGAAACCGTGAAATCATTTCAATTTGCACCGGCCACTCGGCAAAGCGGTCACTAAAATTCTGATAGTGTTGTTGTGCTAATAAGGTCGTTGGCACTAAGATCGCCACTTGCTTATTCGATTGCACCGCTAAAAATGCAGCGCGCATGGCAACTTCGGTTTTTCCAAAACCTACATCGCCACAAATCAATCTATCCATAGGCCGCTCTGAGGTCATATCCTTAATAACATGCCTAATAGCTTGTTCTTGATCCGGTGTTTCAGTAAAGGGAAATTGCGCAGAAAAAGCATGGTAATCTTCATCAGGTAATTGAAACGCATACGCTTTTTGCGCCGCTCGATGCGCATAGATATCGAGTAGCTCAGCGGCCACATCACGCACCTGTTCTGCCGCTTTACGTTTGGCTTTTTCCCATTGATCAGAACCTAAATGATATAAAGGCGCGTGTTCACTGTCACTGCCACTATAGCGACTGATTAAATTCAGTGAAGAAACCGGGACATATAATTTAGCGCCCGCCGCATATTCGACTATCAAAAATTCATTCTCTTGATCGGCGATTTTTAAATGTTGCAAACCACGATAGCGCCCTACCCCATGATCGATATGAACGACCGGCGCTCCTTCGGTTAATTCGGCTAAATTTCGAATAATAGTGCGGCTATCTAAACCTTTGCTTTTAGTTTGACGTTTTTGTATAACCTGATTACCAAACAGTTGTGCTTCGGTAATAAGCGCCAAAGCTGGCGTCTGTAAATAAAATCCTTCTTCTAAGGGCGCCACCATGATATGGATAGCTTCGGCTGACTGTAGAAATTCATGCCAGGTTTCACAACGATGCGCTGTAATAGCCAACTTGGTTAATAAATCCAATAATACTTCTCGTCGACCGGCGCTTTCTACGCAAAATAAAACCCGCGCTTGTCGATCCGCTAGAAATTCACTTAAAAAAGTATTTAATCGTGCTAATGGCTGCTCTAATTTATGCTCAATAGCCAGATTCGGGAATGTCTTAACCGCAAGATGATAAGCTTGACAACGATCGGCTGCAGCTTGCTGCAATAAAACTCGAGGAAACTGTTTTAATCTTGTAAATAACGCATTAATACCAACATATAATTGACTAGGCGCTAATAGGGGTCGTTCTATATCGTGTTTCAGTTGCTCATAACGCTGGTTAACTTCTTGCCAAAAAGAATCAGCGGATTGCTGGATATCGTTAACTTGTAAAATTAGCGTGGCTTTCGGTAAGTAATCAATAAGTAATTGTGTCTTTGGAAAAAATAAGGGTAAATAATATTCAATGCCCGCCGGGGCATGTCCTTGACTGACCGCTTCATACAACGGGCAATTTAACGGATTTCCTATAAAATTTTCTCGCCATTGTTGTCGAAAACAATTAATTGCCGATTCCGATAAAGGAAATTCACGTGCAGGGAGAAACTCAATTTTTTCTAATTTCTCAATGGAGCGCTGTGTATCTGGATCAAAAGAACGAATACTATCCACTTCATCATCGACAAAATCGATTCGATAAGGCAAATCACTTCCCATCGGGAAAATATCTAAAATGGATCCTCGCAGCGCAAATTCACCTCGCGCCAATACTTGTGATACGCTGTGATAACCACCTAGCTGTAAATTTTGTCGCATTTCTTCAATACGACGTTTCTCACCACACGCAATCAGTAAGCTGGTTGATTGAAGGTAACTTGTTGGGGCCAACACCTGCATTAAGGTGGTAATGGGCACTAACAATAAAGCACGATCGACATGGCGCAATTGCGCCAAGGTAGAGAGTCGCTGGGAAATAATATCCTGATGCGGTGAGAAATGATCATAAGGCAGGGTTTCCCAATCAGGAAAACTTAATACACTTAACTCAGGTGAAAAAAATTTTACTGCCGCCAGCAATCGATTAGCGGTTAGATTATCGGGGGTAATGGCTAAGACAACGCCTTGATGACGATTGGCTATTTCATTTAAAACCAAGGCGATACTATCTTGCTGCAAATTACCTAAACGCAGACGCTGATCGGGTTTACTGGGAATGGCAAGATTAAAAAATTCAGAAATGGACATAAATTTTTAGTTAATTTACTTTTTTATATGCACTAACAACAAGGAGATGGCCGAAGGTGTAATGCCGGAAATACGTGATGCTTGTCCCAAGGTCAGTGGTTTATGCTGAATGAGCTTTTCTTTAACTTCATTAGAGAGACCTTTCACCTGGTTATAATCTAAATCTAGCGGTAATGTAACAGCTTCATAGCGCGCTTGTCGTTGCACTTCATTAAGTTGTCGCTCAATGTAACCGTGGTATTTAGCTTGGATTTCAATTTGTTCCGAAACCTCTTGGTCTAAAACGCCAGGTCCTAAGCCATCAATCTTCATTAAGCGCGCATAATTTAACTCCGGCCGTGTTAATAACTCAGAGACTCGATAATCGCGTGTTAAAGCCTGCTCTAAATGCGCTTCTATAGCGGCACTAGCTGCTGTCTGTGGCTTAACCGTCAGTTGTTTTAAACGTTGTTGTTCTTCTTCTAATAGGCAACGCTTGAGATGAACCCTTTGCCAACGTGCTTTGTCAATTAAACCGAGACGATAAGCGACTTCGCTCAGACGTAGATCGGCATTATCTTCGCGTAATAATAAACGATACTCAGCGCGACTAGTAAACATGCGATAAGGCTCTAATGTTCCTTGGGTGATTAAATCGTCAATTAATACACCGATATACGCTTCGTCACGACGGGGGCACCAAGTAGGTTTAGCTTGCGCTTTCAAAGCGGCATTCAAACCGGCAATAAGTCCTTGTGCAGCGGCTTCTTCATAGCCGGTTGTGCCATTGATCTGACCGGCACAAAATAAGTTTTCCAATAATCGCGACTCTAAGGATGGAAACAAATCACGTGGATCAAAAAAATCATATTCAATCGCATAGCCTGGTCGTGTGATATGCGCTTGTTCTAAACCTTTAATACTATGAATTAAGTCACACTGCACATCGAATGGTAAGCTTGTCGAAATACCGTTTGGATAAACCTCATGGGTATCAAGACCTTCTGGCTCCAGGAAGATTTGATGCGCTAATTTATCAGCAAATCGAACCACTTTATCTTCAATAGAAGGACAGTAACGCGGGCCTATACCATCTATTACACCGGTATAAATAGGCGAGCGATCTAAACCGGAGCGGATAATCGCATGGGTTTTTTCATTCGTGTGAGTAATAAAGCAACTTATTTGCCGAGGATGTTGTTCTACGTTGCCTAAATAGGAAAAGACCGGCAAAGGGGTATCACTAGGCTGCTCTAATAAAACTTGATAGTTAATCGTGCGACCATCAAGACGCGGCGGCGTTCCTGTTTTTAAACGATTTATCCGCAACGGTAATTGACGTAAGCGCGCGGCTAAATGATTTGCGGCTGAATCGCCAGCACGCCCTCCTGATGATTGTTGCAGACCAATATGTATCTTGCCCGCTAAAAAGGTACCTGCGGTTAATACCACCGCTTTTGCGTAAAAGCGTATTCCCATTTGCGTCACCACACCAGTGATGCGATTCGCTTGCAAGATAATATCATCGACGACTTGCTGAAAAATAAATAAATTGGTTTGATTTTCTAAAGCACTACGAATGGCCTGTTTATATAAATTGCGATCCATTTGCGCCCGTGTGGCACGTACCGCGGGACCTTTACTGGCATTGAGTGTACGCCATTGTATTCCGGCCACATCAGCGGCACGCGCCATCACGCCACCTAAGGCATCTAATTCTTTCACTAAATGGCTTTTACCAATACCACCAATCGAAGGATTACACGATAATTGACCCAAGGTTTCAATATTATGTGTCAATAACAAGGTTGATGCGCCTAAACGCGCCGCTGCCAAAGCCGCTTCTGTCCCTGCGTGACCTCCTCCGACGATAATAACGTCAAATTCTGTAGAAAATGGCATAATTTTTTAATTTATTCTTAATTAACTATAGTTTTCTAGCGAAAGTTAAGGCAATATATCGGTTTTTAATATTGTCTCTAAAGAGGAAATCCAATGACAAGATTACCCGTATTGACTACCCTGGCTGCTAGCCTACTCGTCAGTTCAACCCCACTGGCTGCACAGAGTACCCTTCAAGCGGCCGTTAATCAACTCAACACGACAAACAGTTCCACAACCAGCGTCGAGAAAATAGCCGCTAACTCACCGCTTAAATCGCGTAAAGATCAGATAAGTTATAGCATTGGCGCTGATTTAGGTGAGAACTTTAAAGAGCAAGGCATTGACATCAATCCAGTTGCCTTAGAAAAAGGCTTAGCGGATGTCGCTCGTGGAAAAACCTTATTATCACAAGCCCAAATGGTGGATATTTTGAAAAACTTTCAACAAGAACTCATTAATAAAAAACAAGCTGAACTTAAACAAGTTAGTCTTAAAAACAAAGAACAAGGTGATGCTTACTTAAATTCTAATAAAAATAAACCAGGCGTTATCACCACTAAAAGTGGCATTCAATATAAAGTCATACAACCAGGCAGTGGTGAGAGCCCAACAGATACCTCGATGGTCAAGGTAGAATACACCGGCAGTTATATTAACGGTACTGTTTTTGAAAAATCTAAAGAGCCTGTTACCTTTCCTATTAATAATGTCATTCCAGGCTGGACAGAAGTGTTAAAGATTATGAAACCAGGTGCAACTTATCAAGTGGCTATTCCATCTCAACTCGCTTATGGTGAACATGGTGTTGATAAAGCCATTGGACCTAATCAAACCCTCTTATTTACGATTCACCTGATTGAAGTCAAAAAAAGAGCCTAAAAATTAGCATGCTTCCCATCGCATCGCGAATGAAAAAGAAAATACCCTTGTGATGGGAATAAATTTAAGCAATTTCCCAAGCGAGTATGGCTTGAATGCACATCAACTTAAGCTATACTGAATTAAATAAAAATTAATCAATACAGTTTTTAATCATTTTCATCCTAGTTCAAGGAGGCAGGCATGAATCCAGATGAGCTAAAAGAAAAATGGAATCAAATTAAAAATAAGCTTCGCGAAAAATGGTCCAAATTAACTGATGATGATTGGACGCAATCACACGGCGATAAAGACAAGTTAGTGGGTAAAATTCAACAGCGCTATGGCGTTGCGAAAGAACAGGCCGAGAAAGAACTTCGTGATTTCTTTAATAAAAATAAAGATAACGACCATCACTAACTGCTATAAAACCAAAGTAACCATTTAGCGCTTTTCTAGTTTAAGTTTGCTTGGTCAAAAAGTTAGCTAATTTAACATAATCGCTAATAGAAAGTTGCTCTGGTCGCTGTCTTGGGTCGATGTTTAACTGTTCAAAGTCTTCGGCTTGGAACAAATTAACCAAATTATTACGTAACATTTTACGACGTTGGCTAAACGCAACTTTAACTATTTCAGCCAATAATCGCGGGTCATTGGCCTTATAAGGTAATTCTTGATAAGGAATAAGACGAACAACTGCTGAGTCAACTTTTGGCGGCGGTTGAAAGGCACCCGGCTTTACATTAAATAATTTTTCTACGTCACAATAATATTGGATCATCACACTTAAACGTCCATAACTAGCGTTTCCTGGTTGCGCATTGACTCGATCGACGACCTCTTTTTGCAGCATAAAATGCATATCTTGAATAATACTGGCTCCCTCAAGACAATGAAATAATAAGGGAGTAGAAATATTATAGGGAAGGTTGCCTACTAGCCGCCAGAGACCATTGGCTTTGGGCAAGGACTTAAAGTTAAATTTTAAAGCATCGCCTTGATAAACAATTAATTTTCCTAAATGACGACATTTTTTTTCCAGCCAGGGGATGAGATCTTTATCTAACTCAATCACACTTAAGCAGTTAAGTTGGGGTAATAATTGTTGGGTTAAAGCGCCTAAGCCTGGACCAATCTCGATCATATTATCGGTTTTTTGCGGCGCAACTGCCCGTACTATTTTTTCGATGATAAAGCTTTCATGTAAAAAATGTTGGCAAAAACGTTTACGAGCCGGTAATGGAAGTGTCATTATTAACTAAGCCGCTTGTAAATCCATTATTAAGGCCGATAAAAACCGTGCCGCTTCACCGCCTGTAATAACCCGGTGATCCACAGTTAAAGATAAGGGTAACAATTTATGCACAACAAGCTTTCCCTGCTCCGCCACTACACTTTCAGTGATGCGACCTACCGCTAAAATAGCGACCATAGGCGGGATAATAATAGGGCTTGCGTAACGCCCAGCAAAAACACCTACATTGGATAATACCAAAGTAGCACCGAGCAAATCTTCCGGTGAAACGCTGCGATTTTTTACTTCGGCTTTAAATTTGTCAATCGATTGACGTAAATTAATCGCGCTAGAGCGCGCTATATCTCTTAGCACCGGAACAAACAAACCCTCAGGGGCATCGATGGCAATACCTAAATCAATCTGACTACGTTGACATAAGGCCCAATTGGTTTCGTCAAACCAGGCGTTGAGCCGCGGTTCACGCTGACAAGCGGCCATAATGGCACGAATTAGACGTAAAGTAATATCTGTTTTTTCTTGCCAAATATGGATATCTGCATCGTCAACTAAGGTAACTGGAACGATGGATTGATGTGCTTTCTTCATGGCTATTGCCATCGCGCGACGTACGCCGCGTAATGGTTCATAGCCTGCTGGAAGTGTCTTATTTGATGAAGAAACTATTTTTTCAGGCGTTCCCTGCCGCGGCATTTTTTCTAGGTCGGCTACGGTAATTTGTCCATCAGGACCGCTGGCATGACAATCTGCTAAATTAACATGGAGTTTTTTGGCCAGAGCGCGAATAGCCGGTGTTGCTTTAACACCCTTATTCGGATGCGTCGCTGAAGATTTTGGTTTAATACCCATTGCTGATTCTTGCAAGATGGCACTACCTAATTCTAAATTACCCACCACCGTCGCTTTGTCCTTGGTATTTTGTTGATTTTCTTCTTCAATATCAATTAAAGGTGCACCTGTTTTAATAATGTCACCTACCCCACCATAAAGTTGCGTCACTTTACCACTAAAAGGTGCCGGGATATCAACCACTGCTTTAGCAGTTTCCATCGCCACCATAGGTTGATCCAGTTTTATATATTCATCGATTTGTACAAACCATTCTCGAATCTCCGCATCTGGCAAACCTTCACCGAGATCAGGTAAATTGAATAGTGTCATGCAAACTCCAATGTTTGTTCAATCACATTGTTAATCCTCGTTACACTGGGTAAATATTGTTTTTCTAATTGCGCATAAGGAACAGTGACATCATAACCTGTAACGCGTTGTATCGGCGCCTGTAAAAAAAGAAAGGCCTTTTCACTCAATTGAGCTGCAATCTCTGCACCTATACCACAATATCGTGCCGCTTCATGAATAATGACGCAACGTCCGGTTTTTTCCACCGAAGTAAGTATCGTATTGATATCCAAAGGCTTTACGGTGGCCACATCGATGACCTCTGCAGTTAAACCTTTTTCTTTGCGTAATTGATCGGCCGCTAATAAGGTTTCATACAGCATCGAACCCCAGCTAATTAAGGTAATATCAGTTCCTTCTCTTAAAATAAAACTTTGATCCAACGGCAAAGCAATGCCAGTATCTGCTACTTTTTGTTTGTTTAAGCGATATAAGCGCGTTGGCTCTAAAAAAATAACCGGATCCGGATTACGAATCGCCGCTAACAATAAGCCATAAGCCCGCGCAGGTGATGAAGGAATCACCACGCGTAAACCTGGAACATGTGCAAAAATAGCTTCTGTACTTTCAGAGTGGTGTTCCGGGGCATGAATACCTGCCCCATAAGGCATACGAAATACCAAAGGACAATGTAAACGTCCGCGAGTACGATTACGCAAGCGTGCAGCATGATTGATAATTTGATCCAATGCCGGATAGCTAAAGCCCATAAATTGAAACTCAGCCACCGGTTTTAAACCTTGGGTAGCCATACCAATAGCAAGACCGGCTATCATCGATTCGGCCAAGGGGGTATCTAAAACCCGATCTGCACCAAATTTCTCGAATAAACCCGCTGTTGCTCGGAATACGCCACCATTTATGCCAATATCTTCACCGAGTAAAACCACTTCTTTATCCGCCGACATTTCATAACCTAATGCTTGGGTAATCGCTTCGATGAGTGTTATTTCAGCCATGAGTGAAATCCTTACTTAACTGAAACAGCGCCTCTGCTTCTATACGTTGTTCTACCAGATCATGCGGTAATTTAGCATATTGATAATCAAATATGTCGGTAACAGCCGGTTCAGCTAAGCTAAGATATTCAGCAACTGCTTTTTCGATCGCGACACTAGATTCCTTTTTAAAGCTTTCCTCTTCTTCATCAGACCAAGATTTTTGTTGGATTAAATATTTTTTTAAACGTATTAAGGGCTCTTGCTCCCAGGCTTGCTGTAGTTCTTCTTTATCACGATAGCGTGTTGCGTCATCGGCTGTTGTATGATCACATAAACGATAGCTTAAGGCCTCAATAAGACTTGGCCCACGCCCTGCGCGGGCATTGCCAATAGCTTGGTCCATTACAAATTTAACCGCGATAAGATCATTGCCATCAACTTGTTCACCCGGAATCCCTGCTGCAATAGCTTTTTGCGCCAAGGTTTGCGCATGGGATTGATGCTTACGTGACACAGAAATAGCCCATTGATTATTATTAATCACAAAAACAACCGGTAATTGCCAAACGCCTGCAATATTTAAAGCTTCGTAAAAATCACCCTCTGATGTGGCGCCATCACCACAGGTGGTCACGACGACCCTTGCTTGCTTGCGAAGTTTAAAAGCCGTAGCTACCCCTGCGGCATGTAAAAGTTGCGTCGCAATGGGAACACAAATAGGAAAATCGGCTGGACATTGACTAAAGTGATTGCCCCATTCGTTGCCTTTCCAGAAACTAAGCAGCTCACTTATTTTTACCCCGCGCATCAATTGAGCGGCATAGTCGCGATAGAAAGGACACAAAATATCCTCTTTTTGCATGCTGGCAGCTATGCCAACAGAAATGGCTTCTTGTCCAAGTGTCGATGCATAAGTATTAAGCTTGCCGGTTCTTTGTAAAGCAACTGCTTTGTAATCAAAGAGGCGCGTCCATATCATTTGCTGATACAGCAGGCGTAATTCACTCGTATGGCGAGCAAATGTGGGTAAATTTCGCTGCAATTTCCCGTTGGGGTCTAAAAAACGGGTATACTCGATAATAAATCTCGCAACCTCGCCCATATTAACCTCTTTTAAAAAAAGTAAAGTAATGTCTTAACTTAAAAAAGTTGTATCTTTTTTTAGATGTGATTTAATCGTGATTCAGCCAAGTTATCTGCAACCGTGCTAGGAAGTTTGTTTTCGTCAAGCGCACACTTAAATATTTCAATCAGTGTACGGTAAATTGTGGCGATATGTTGTACCACATGCTCTCTATTTAATCGATTTTGATATTCGGCATAGGCGTAAATCAAGCCGCCGGAATTAATCACATAATCAGGCGCATATAAAATATCTTTTTTTTGCAAGAGTTTAGCATGTCGCGGTTCCGCTAATTGATTATTGGCGGCACCGGCGACAATAGCCGTTTTTAGCTTGGGAATTGTTTGGTCATTTAACACAGCACCTAATGCACAAGGAGAAAAAACATCGCATTCCACCGCGTAAATCTCATCGGGCGCCACTATTTTAGCACCCAAATCTTTGGCCCGTTGTACTAAATCTAGATTATTATCGCAAATTGTTAGATAAGCACCTTTTTTTCGCAGTGCATTTGCCAAAGCAAAACCCACATGGCCCATCCCTTGGATAGCGACATGCAAACCTTCGAGATCATCGCGCTGAAGTTTAAATTTAACCGCCGCTTCGATACCATATAACACACCTAAAGCGGTATAGGGGGCTGGATTTCCTTTATGTTTTGAGGTGGTGACCACATAAGGGGTCTCAAGTGCGATGATATCCATGTCCTCAATAAGTACACCACTATCCATGGCAATGATATAACGTCCTTTTAATTCATTAACAAATCGTCCTAAGGCACGAAAATACGCACTACGATCCGACAACTGTTTAGGACGCATTAATACCGTTTTACCGCCCCCTAAAGGTAGATTGGCCAATGCGGCTTTATAGCTCATCCCTTGCGCCAAACGTAACGCATCGTGAATAGCAAGGTCTATCGATGTATATTCAATAAAGCGACAACCGCCTAAGGCAGGACCTAAACGCGTACTATGTATCGCTACAACCGCGCAAAGCTGATTAACCTTATCTATTTTAAAAAAAAGTTCGCCAAAACCGAGCTTTTTGGCATAGCTCAATAGCTCATCGCTTAACATAAATAAATCATAACCCTTTGAAAAAAATAGTCTTCTATTCTTTAATTAATAAACGACCCATCCCTACATTTTAATCGAAGAACCTAATACCAACGCTTCTTTGTACTAGAGCTTTTACAGCTGAGTGCACATTCTAAGAGACTCTGCTACAGCATGCAACGATTTCGCTGAAAGAAAATAGATAAGAAAATTGATGCTAAAAAAGCTTTAACAAATAGCTAGTAATTGAGATATAGCCATAATGCGTTGCTCAACTAATTTTCTTCCTAACTCAGCACCGCTGAAACCTTGTTTTTTTAGCATGTTAGCAGATATTTTTTTAGCTTCGATGAGTGCAGATAATACTCTATTTTTTTGCCAATACACTTGGCTTTCTAGACCCGAATAAGCTTGAAAGTCGGCTTCGCAAACCAATAAAAATTGCTCGATGCGTGAGGACTGTCTAAAAGCATCAGTTTTTTCCAATAAAACATACAAAGAAGAGGCATCGAGCTCTAATGCGCGATGACAAAGCAAATGATAGGCTGCTGACGTCAGCGCAAGCGCGGTATAAGCATGGGGAATGCGATAGCGCCGACATAATGCTCGAATAACATGTATGCCAGCTTGGGTCTCTTCTTTTGAAACTCCTTTACCTAAATCACAAAGTATTGCCGCAAAACGTACCTGTGGATCGTCGGTAAGTAGCGCTGCTTTTTCTAAAACAGCGAGGTAGCTATGTCGACCTAGCATGGCTTTATTAGTCGCTTGCTGATATTGATTATATAACACCTGTAATTCTGGAAATAACACCGCCAATGCATCACAATCATATAAGGTTTTAATAAAAGCTTGCGGTGCTGGCGCTGTTAATGCCAATGAAAATTCTCGCCATACCCGCTCTGGAACTAAAGTTTTCACCTCACCGACTGCAACCATTGCTTTCATTAGCTCCATGGTTTCTCTAGCGACTCGAAATCCCAAAGGAGCCAACCTAGCCATAAAACGTGCAACACGTAAAATACGTACCGGATCTTCACTAAATGCCGGTGAAACATGACGTAACAACTTACTGGAAAGATCTTTTTGCCCCTGAAAAGGATCAATAATATCTCCTTTACTGGTTTGCGCCATCGCATTAATTGTTAAATCCCTGCGCTGCAGATCATCTTCTAGTGTTACATCAGGCGCTGCATAACAAGAAAAACCTTTATAACCAGGACCCGTCTTACGCTCTGTGCGTGCAAGTGCATATTCTTCCTGAGTTTTAGGATGAAGAAATACCGGAAAATCTTTTCCAATTAAACGAAATCCCTGCGCCAACATTTCCTCAGGACTTGCACCTACTACGACATAATCACGTTCTCTTATTGGAGAACCCAGTAATTGATCACGGACAGCACCGCCGACTAAATAAATTTCCAAAAAATCACCATTACTCTCAATAAGCACTTTAACAAGCTAAGTTAGCCAACAAATAATGAAATAGACACTGCGCTACTTAATTTTACAAATTAAACAGCGACTATTTAATAGTTTATTATAGAGCAAGAAGAAGAAAAATCATCGGGTCTAGGATTTTTTCGGCAAAAGACTGTGCGCTTATTTTATTATAGAAACTTAAATCGATAATAAGTAAAAGTCGATCCGCTATCTAGCGCCGCAGCCCTTATTCATTTGTAATGATACTAACGCTTGTGAACGCTGGCCTAGATTAGCATCTATTTTAGCATGGCACTCGCTAAAAAAAAGAGAATTAAGCGATGGTCTCTTCGCTATAACTTTGCTAGCATTTAATGTCACAGATTTTATTATTTGCGGCTCGACAGACCTAGAACACACATCAACCGATGAGTCTTCTAGTTTAAGTTTCAAAACAGCCGCTAAATATAAAAGTTTTTTATTGGTCTGTTCTAAAACTTCAATTTTACTATCTAAATTTTTAGCACAATTAAAACGATCCCGTTGCCGACTGTTCAAATGATAGGTTAAAAGATTAACAATTGCATTAATAATAATAAATGGAATAAAAAAAACCATCAGCGGTAGCATACTGGCTTTAATAACCGCTCTAAGTCCTAAGCTGCTTTTCCATACGATTTGTTGACTGAGATCGAAGCCACAAAATACACCATCAGAAAAAGCAAAAAAACGATTAAAAATCTTTTTTATTTTTTTAAAAGCAGAAGTCGAACTACCTAGTAATTTGTCTTGTTCAAAAGGCGCATAAATACCGTTTTCACTAACACGATGACTAAATGTTAAATAAAGTTGTTTGATGAGGGCATCTAATTTTTTATTTTCTAAAAATGGCTTTATTTCTAACTCTATTAAGCGATTATTTTCGCGTAAATATTCAAATTTCTTCCATTTTTCGAGCCGGATAACTTGCAGCTCGCCACGTGAATTTTTAAACTGATACGTACACTTTTCATTGAGCAGACTTAAAATAGTCCGTTGATAATAATCTTCTCGGGCACGAAATTTAAAAAGTTGTCGTACTAAAAAAAATCCAGCCATAGCCAAAATTAACACACCTACCACCAAAGGAGAAGCAGCCATGCTGGCTAAAGCAGTAGCGCCGACCACGGTTAAAAAACCATTAACAGCCCATGTTAACAAGTAAGTATAAAGCAAAACGCTGCTCAAATTAATAATCAATGAAGCAATAAACTGGGTTTTTGGGTAAACTTCTTTTAAATAGTGATAAATAGATGATTTTTTTAAATTTTTTACTAAAAAAGTATCGCTATTAATTTTTTTTTGTATAGAAAAAAGTATATTTACATAGCGATCTAATGTTGCACTATCTTTAGTGAAGTGCAATATGTAATTCTGCAACAAACCAAATTCAGCTTTATTTTTTTCTATATTAAATACATCTATTTTTACGCGCTCAAGTAATTCTTCTCCGTCAGGAGTAATTAAATTATGAAAAGCTTCAGGTTCTTTTTTGACTAAAAAAAGAACCTGTATCGCTAAATAAATAACGACAGAGGCAGCAACTAATAAAAAAACAATGGGGAAACTATAAAGAGATAATGAAAAAAATAAAAATAACAGACTAATCCAACTTAATAAATTTGCATGCGCGCTAAGGGCATTCCAAATAGTCGCGAAAAATTGAAATATTTTGTTGCTAACCAGACGTGCATTTGTTTTTTCCCAAATACTACTAGCTGAGTAAACCCTAACATATTCTAGCTCTTTTAAATAATACGCCGCCGGGGTTTTAATCGCCTTCGCTTGCTGCTTAATTTTTTTTATTTCGCGCCTTATCGTATCAATATCTATTTTTTCACTTAAATAATACTTAAATCGGACGACTGCCTGTTGCCAATCAAAAAGAACCATGTTTGATGAAAAACTATTTTCCAAACTATTTTCTTGCCGATAATCCTTGAGCAAGGATAATTGAACTAATTGAGCAAGGCGTTTTTCTTCTAATGCTATTTCTTTTACTGTCCAGCAATTTTTTGCTGTACCTGCTTTTATTTTTTCTGCAACAATACGAAACAACTCTTTTTCAACGGCTAAATAGCTCTTTCGATGCAGTGTTATAAAATTTTTTTCTCGATCATCGATAACCCAAGGGTTAACCTTGTTTCTAGAGTAAAATAACAAGCGCCGATTATATTTTTCGATCAAATAGTCTATTTTTTCTAGCCGATCAGAAGATTGGTTTAGATCTTTAAATTCATGCAGTGAAATTAAATAATCCCAGTTATTACTTTTATTTTTTTTATAATCTGCAAAAAAATTTTTAAAGAAATTTAGAAAAAAAGGAAGGACTGTGGTATCATTTAGTTGATCCACTCTAAGCATTCCACCCGCAAACCTAGGTATCTTTTTTATTTCATTCCACGCTGAAATAAATTTTTTACGATAAGCCACTTAGGATATATTTATTATTATATTGGTTTTAGACTACGCCAGTTTTAAGCTAAACGATCTGGAACAGAAAAGTCAAGGATAAAAACGATATATTTTTATCTTTTTGGGCAAAATAAGGCTTTGCTACCATCTTCTATCCATTCTGCTTGGATACAATGGGCCGTAATGGCCTCATAGAGCTTATTTGAAAAATTTGCGGTCAAGATCACGCGGTTGCCAAATTGGGTACGCTGAACTAGGCGATCGGCCGTTAACCACTCAAATTGGGTAAGCGCCTCCAAACCGGCCATCTGATGTAAAGGTGAAAAAAAATCATAATACTTAGAAAAATAATCTTGTATCTTCTCTAAGGTTTTTTTATCTAGTACCCAAATCGGTGGAATATTATAAAGATTTTGCAATAAAGCCTTAGCCTGCCTAATCGCTGGTATTTTTAGCTCGCTCAACTCCGAACGATCCGTTGAGATAACCGAATCATGAAAAACGGTTTCATAAAGCGGCAACCTATAGCGTGGATTATAGTTGGCATGGATAAATTCATCGGGTGCATGATAAGGTTTAAATAAGGCTCTGAGCGCTTCGATAGGCCACCCTAGTCGAAGCTGTTTTTTATTATCTTGTTGCAGAATCGGCCAAAATGCTGGGGGAAATGTTAAAAACGCCCCATTATTATAGGCAATGACGCCAGTAGACCAAGCCAATCCCGTTTCAGAGCCTAATACTAATTTTTTAGTGCTACTAATATAGCGCATGCGTTCTAATCGATTATTTAAATCTTGTACTAATGTCATAGGATGTTGCTTTGAATAATCTTCATAAAGCGGGTAGGCAGCATCGTAATCAAGAAAAAGGCTGTTATCCCCTTTTGCCAACATGCTATCAATATGGTTGGCTATATTTTTTTCTTTAGGCTCTCTTAATCGCAACGCCTCAGAGCTTAGATAGCAACCTCGATTAGCGTATCCGGTTAAAATAGACCCCTTTGCATTGCGAATACAGGCTTCTGGCCATAATTGCTTAGGCCACGCTAGGGTAATATTATCGTAATTTGGAGGGTTTGCTGCCTTATCAAAATTATCATATGGGCCTATTAAATAACCCCTACCTTCTGCCATGCGCACATAATCTTTATCCACATTAAAACCATCCTGAACAGGGCTCGCATTATAATTTATCAATGCATGTTTAATGCCCAATTTATCTAATTTTTCCAACATCGCTAGACTCTTCCCATCCCCCCATACCCAAATATGGAAAGCACCTAACAATTTATTCACATTGGCATTTTCTAATATCTTTTGTTTGAGTGAAACAAACTTATTTTGCTCAATGAGTAAATTACGATAGTCCAGCGCCGGACTAATTGGCGAGTCGCCGGTTAGGTGAATAAATAACGCATAGGGTAGATCTATTTTTCTTAGAAAGCGATGGGTATTTAGTAAATACAACTGTCCTTGCCGCTGTTGAACTTGTGCATCGGTATTTTCATCCTTATCAGCCAAAATATAGCTCACATAATTGTGGGGATACTCAATAGCCCAAAAAGGCATACTCAATGATAATGGTTTAGTATATTTATTAAATTCTTTTAACCAAAATGGATCATGATTGGGAATATATAAGCCTTCACCGTCAGGAAGAATTAAAGCTTTAGCTTCTGACGTCAAACCTGCCACGGGCCATTGAAAGCTTTGTGTTTTATCACTGCTAAATAAGAATTTTAAGCCTTGCTCGTCAACAGCAACTTTAACCTGAATTTTAAGATGAGGATAATACCATTGTGCATCTTTGCGACTACTTTCTAAATCCTGCACAGTATCAAAATGATGCTCGCCTTGTGTCAAATTAATTTCTGCTTGGCCATTTACAGGAAGCACTGAAATCGCCAAGCTTGCCGGATCAATGCTAAAACTGCCTGTATTAGCTTTTAAATTAATAGTTTCTTTAGCCAAAATTAGCGGTGTAAACAAAAAAAGGCTACAAAAAAGCAAGCCGCATTTTTTAAACATACCTTTAGACATCCTAGTACTTCGGTAATAAAGAGATTGATTATATAGTGAAGCCACAAGGCGGTCAAAATGTTTACAACTCACTCGCAATGCAAATTAATAAATTTAAACAACCTATGACCTGCTTATTCAGAATTCTAAATTTTTAATACTTATAAAAGAATTACAGGCCTCGACTTTCATGAAGTAAAATGACCAAGCTATAATAATAGTGTTTTAATCGTTAAAATCTCCATAAGGAGGATTCTTTGCACATTCGTTACCAGTCTTTGTTGCCTCAGCACGGTTTATCGCGCTTTGCAGGATGGATTGCCAACTGCAAACTAGCGTGGATAAAAAATAGATTAATCCACGGTTTTATACGTCACTATGACGTCGATATGCGCTTAGCGCTAGAAGAGAACCCTGAGCATTATATTAATTTTAATCATTTTTTTACCCGCGCTTTAAAACCAGAAATACGCCCTATCTCAACCAGACCTGAAGATATCGTATCGCCTGTTGATGGCTGTGTTAGTCAAATGGGTGATATTGATGAAAATCAACTAATTCAAGCCAAGGGAATAAATTATAGTTTGCAGGCTTTATTAGCCGGCTCTGCCAAATTAGCTGCACCCTTTCAAGACGGCAAATTTGCAACCTTTTACCTTGCGCCTAAAGATTATCATCGAGTACATATGCCTTATGCCGGGGAATTAAAAGAAATGATTTATGTTCCTGGTTGTTTGTTTTCAGTAAACGCAAAAACCGCCACTGAATTGCCTAATTTATTTGTGCGTAATGAGCGAGTCATTGCTTTATTTAGCACCACCTTAGGTCCTATGGCAGTCATTTTAGTCGGTGCTATGCTAGTTGCTAGCATTAGCACGACATGGGAAGGCCGCATAGCGCCTTCTTCAGGACAACACATTTATCACTGGCATTACCTGGATAATAAAATCTCCTTGAATAAAGGTCAGGAATTAGGATTTTTTCAATTGGGCTCTACAGTCATTGTGTTATTTGCGCCTAATCGAATGGCTTGGTCATCACCTACATCTCCCCAGAAGGTGCAATTTGGTGAGTGTATTGGTCATATTTTATAAGATGTTTATATAAGCGCATTGTGGTTATAATATCTATCTCGATGAGAAAAAAATAGGCCAGGTAATACCAATGACAACACCGCAAGCAAAACCCGTTGCAGCCTCAGCTGTCCATGACCATACTTATAAAATATTCCCTAATGATTTGAACTCAACCGAAACGGTCTTTGGTGGCTTAGTGATGTCGACTCTCGATAGAGTCGCCTCTGTTGTCGCCGAACGACATAGCCAAAGACCATGCGTCACTGTTTCTGTAGATGCTATGCACTTTTTACAGCCGGCCAAACGAGGAGATATTTTAATTTTTCAAGCAGCTATTAATCGTAGCTGGAATAGCTCTATGGAAATCGGGGTAAGAGTTCTGGCAGAAGACTATCGTACCGGCAAACGGCGCCATATGGTATCGGCCTATTTTACCTTTGTAGGTACCGATGAAAATGGACATCCTGCCAATGTCCCTGCGGTTATTCCTGAAACTGAGGATGAAAAAAGGCGCTACGAGGAAGCAGGTCAGCGACGTGAACGCCGACATCAAGAAGCCAGAAACCGACGTGCTCACGGATGAATGCCACTTATTAAATAATATCTAAGCCCTCATAACTTCTTGGAATTTGTTAAGCTGTCGCAAAGATGTTGGTTTAATAAAAATAAAAGAATCTTGTTGGAGAGAATATGTCGATTCAAGTGTTACCTATTTTGGCTTTTAAAGATAATTATATTTGGTGCCTCATTAATGAGGCGACTAAACATTGTCTCATTGTCGATCCAGGTGAAGCAAAACCTGTTTTAGCACAACTAAAAAACTTAAACCTTACCCTGGATGCGCTATTAATCACGCATCATCACTGGGATCATACCAATGGAATCCGATCCATTTTAAAATTACATCCGGTTCCAGTATTTGGTCCAGCTAAAGAAAAAATTGTCGGATTAACCCACCCTGTTGATGAAGGTGATAAGGTTGAATTAGCAAACTGGCCGATAAGTTTTGAGGTGCTGGCTATTCCCGGCCATACCCTAGGCCATATTGCCTACTACGGAAACAATCTTCTGTTCTGTGGTGATACCTTGTTTACCGGGGGGTGCGGCCGATTATTTGAAGGCACCACTGAACAAATGCTGAGTTCTTTAAACAAACTGGCACATTTACCGGATCAAACACAGATTTATTGTGGGCATGAATATACACTGGCTAATCTTCATTTTGCCCAAGCGGCAGAGCCCAATAATTCTCATATAAAAGAGCGTTTGGAAAAAACCCGTGTCTTACGTCAAAAAAACTTAGCCAGTGTTCCCAGCTCTTTAGTTGAAGAACGTTTGAGCAATCCTTTTTTACGCTGTAAAAATCCAGAGATATTAGCGCAGATAGAAAAAAGAACCGGAAAAAAATTTACTTCTACGGCTGAAATATTTACTTATCTTCGTCAATGGAAAAATAATTTTAAATAAGTAGCTTAAATTGATCGTTGTCGCTCGATCTGAGTTTTTACCTTATAGCGAAACAGCAACGGGTTGGAGACGGCAGGAAATGATTCAATTGATCCGCCCACACTACGGATATGAACTAAGCCATAATCTAACAATCGACCTAAAATACTTTGTTCCACCTCTACTCCTTCTACACGATTTAATACATTTTCAAAGAAATAACGTCGAATAAATCCTAACTTAATAATCACACGCTGATTGGTAATAGCAAATTCTGAGCTGTAATAAACTATTAACGCCGACAAATAGCCTAAAAAGCTTATCAGTCCAGCAAGACTTGCAATTAAAATAAATCCCCCATAAAAAGCACCGATAGCCAACAATAAACTTACAACCGGGCGAAAAAAAATGATCCAATGTGGATGGCTACGATAAATTAGCTTTTCGTCTGATAACAGTATTTTATCAATATAATTCATATCGACCTCTTATTATTTGAGTAACTATAGCTCCCTGCCGGCTAGCTAATCCTAGCCAAAGTTAGCACGCTTTGCTATCCTTCTACCGTATGAAAGGGCAATTAATATTAGAAAAACTTAACTTAAAGCTTAAATTGGGCTATTCGGCCGAAGAACGGTCGCTGCCGCAATGGGTCTCAGTCAGAATTAAACTTTGCTTTCCCCATCTTCCTGCTGCCTGTAGCGACGATAACTTAAACAGCACTCTTTGTTATGCCAGCCTATCTGAAGCCTTGCAAAAATTCTGCGATGAACATGCTTTTAAACTTATCGAAGCCTTTGCTTATCAACTTTATCAATTTCTAAAAAAGAAAACTTTCGAAATAATGCATGAAAAGGTTAATATTTTTTTATGTATCACTAAAAATCCCCAGCTCCCTCAACTAGAACAAGCGAGCTTTTCGATTTGTGACTAAACACACGCTGTTATCAACGCTATAATTAAATTTCTATTTTAGTTACACTATATCCTCTATATATCGCTCAGAAAAAATATAAATAATTTTCCTGAGCGTTAATACCCCGCTTTAAAAAATTTATTTTTCGGGTGACCGAATTTTGGTAAAGAGAATACAACAAAGAAAGCAAAGCTTCTGCAAGAGGTCTTATGAAAAATACGCTGGATTTATCAAAACATACGCCCATGATGCGTCAATATCTACGTATAAAAGCGCATCATCAAGATAAGTTGTTATTTTATCGCATGGGTGATTTCTATGAATTATTTTATGAAGATGCCATCAAAGCCGCCAAATTACTTAATATTACCTTAACACAACGTGGGCAATCTGCCAGCCAAGCGATTCCGATGGCTGGTGTGCCTTTTCATAGTGTCGAGAGTTATTTAGCCAAACTTGTTAAACAAGGTATCTCGATTGCTATTTGCGAACAAATAGGCGACTCAACGCTAGCCAAAGGGCCGATGGAAAGACAAGTCACGCGCGTCATTACTCCAGGAACGCTCAGTGATGACGCACTATTGGAAGCACAACAAAGCAATATATTGCTTGCTCTTTATTGTCAAAATGATCAATTTGGACTCGCTTACTTAGATATGGGCAGCGGCCAAATTCATATTTTGCAGATAGTCAGTGAAGAGGCTTTAGTCAGTGAATTAGCGCGACTCAATCCGGCTGAATTACTCATTAGTGAAGACTATAAAACGAATCAACTACTTAAACCCTATAAAACTATCCGCCGTAGACCTACTTGGGAATTTGACTTAAATACCGCCATTCATTTACTAACACAACAATTTCACGTGCGTGATTTAAGTGGCTTTGGCTGTCAAGATTTGCCGTTAGCCATACAAGCGGCCGGTTGTTTATTAAATTACGCTAAAGACACTCAACGCTCTCATTTACAGCATATTCAACCCATTCGAGTAGAGCGCCGTGAAGAAAGTGTTATTTTAGATGCGACTACCCGACGTAACTTAGAACTAACCCGCAATTTACAAGGTGGAAGAAATAATAGCTTAGTGGCTATTCTCGATGAAACAGCAACTCCAATGGGAAGTCGCTTACTTCATCGATGGATACACCTGCCATTGCGTGAAGTTTCAGTAATTCAAGCACGTCAAAACGCCATCTTATCTTTAATAGCGACCCAATCTTATGCCAATTTACACACTATATTAAAAACGCTAGGTGACATTGAACGCATCGTTACCCGTATCGGCTTAAAGTCTGCAAAACCACGTGACTTATGCCAACTACGCACAGGTCTGGCTACGTTCCCGGACATTCATAATAAACTTGCTGCTTGCTTACACCCCGCCAGCAAAAAAAATCCGTGTTCAGACTTAATGACGGCTTTAAGCCAAGATATCAAAACCTTCCCGCAACTGTTTAGTTTATTACAACAAGCTATCGTCGAAAATCCCCCGGTGGTTATTCGCGAAGGCGGCGTAATTGCCAAAGGGTATCACCCTGAACTGGATGAACTACAGCACCTGAGTGAAAATGCCGGGCAATATCTGATGGATTTAGAGCAACGTGAACGAGAACTATCGGGTATTAATACACTGAAAGTCGGTTTTAATCGTGTCCATGGTTATCACATTGAAATAAGCCGCGGACAAGCCAAACAGGTTCCAGCACATTATATACGTCGACAAACCCTAAGCAATGCTGAGCGTTTTATTACACCTGAGTTAAAAGAATTTGAAGATAAAGCCTTAAGTGCGCGCTCTAAAGCCTTAAGCTTAGAAAAAAAGCTTTATGATGAATTACTTGAACAATTAATCCCCTATCTCTCTGATCTACAAAAAACAGTTAACGCACTGGCACAATTAGATGTGCTCATCTGTTTTGCAGAGCGAGCGACAACACTTGGTTTAAGCTGTCCTCAGTTAACAAAAAATCCGGGCATCCATATTGAAGAAGGCCGCCATTTAGTCATTGAACAAACCCTAGAAACCCCTTTCGTCGCCAATAACTGTCACTTAACCCCGGAACAACGCCTCTTGATTATTACCGGTCCTAATATGGGTGGAAAATCCACTTATATGCGCCAAACTGCCTTAATTTGTTTATTAGCCAGGATAGGTTGTTTTGTTCCGGCTAAAAGCGCTACGATAGGGCCCATTGATCGTATTTTCACTCGAATTGGGGCGGCCGACGATCTTGCCAGTGGCCAATCAACTTTTATGGTCGAAATGACCGAAACGGCTTCCATTTTGCATAATGCCACTGAACAAAGCTTAGTGATTATGGATGAAATTGGACGCGGCACGAGCACCTTTGATGGTCTAGCGTTGGCTTTTTCTTGCGCTGAATATTTAGCCAAACAGATCAAAGCGTACACATTATTTGCCACGCATTATTTTGAATTGACCGGTTTAGCCGAAGAAAATACCGAAATAAGTAACTACCATGTTAATGCCATAGAACATGATGATAAAATCGTATTCTTATATACTGTCAATGAGGGACCAGCGAGCCAAAGTTATGGACTACAGGTGGCACAATTGGCAGGTGTTCCTAAACCGGTTATTCAATGCGCTAGAAAAAAACTCATGGAACTCGAACAAGCTTCTTCTTTGTCGGATGATAAAATCAAAAGCCCGCCAAATCGCTGTTTGTCACTACAGAAACTCGCTTATAACCCTGCTATGATGACCTTACTCGATCAAACAGACCCCGATCAATTGGCGCCCAAGGAAGCACTTGAAATAATTTATCGATTAAAATCCCTGCGAGGAACGACTGTATGAATAACACCCCTAACGATGCAACACTTCCATATTATCAAGCGGAACAAAAGCCAGACCCTTCTAAACTCGATAAAGGCATAGATAATGAAGAAGCCTCTGACGAAGGGGAAAGATTAGCTTATCGTCGACGCGGCATTTATTTACTCCCAAATCTATTCACTATCGCCGGATTATTCGCTGGTTTTTATGCCATCGTCACAGCGATGGAAGGTTATTTTAATTATGCCGCCGTTGCTATTTTCGTTGCCATGATTATGGACTTTTTTGATGGTCGCGTCGCTCGCTTAACCAACACCCAAAGTGCTTTTGGAGCAGAATTAGATAGCTTATCTGACATGGTTTCTTTTGGCGTAGCGCCTGCGCTGGTCATTTACAGTTGGTCTTTAGAGGGCTTAGGTAAATTAGGTTGGTTAGCCGCCTTCATATTCGCCGCAGCAGGCGCATTACGTTTAGCGCGATTTAATACCCAAGTGTTGGTAGCTGATAAACGTTATTTTCAAGGATTGCCGATTCCTGCCGCCGCCGGGGTTTTAGCCAGTATGGTCTGGCTATGCGTTGATTCGGAAATCCTGGGTGATGTAGTGAGTCTTATCGCAGCTGCCTTAGCGATTACCACTGCTATCCTAATGGTAAGTAACGTGCGTTATTATTCCTTTAAAGAAATCGATTTAAAAGGCCGTGTTCCTTTTGTGGCTATTTTACTCATCGTATTGGCTTTTGTAGGTATTTCTCTCGATCCACCAAAGGTATTATTTCTGATCTTTTTTTGCTACGCCTTATCGGGACCTATCTTAAGCCTGTATACTTTACAAAAAGCGCGTTCGCTCGGTAAAAAAAAATAAATTTATAAAAATTAGCTCAAAACACATTGCTTTTATAAACCGCTGCTAACATTCAGGGATATTAACGGCGAGTGTTTTTGCTAAACCGCCTAACGAGGTTTCCTTATAAATAGCCATCATATCTTTTCCAGTGGCAAACATTGTCTCGATCACTTTATCTAAAGATACCTTTTTATTTTTTCCGTCTTCCATCAAGGCTAAATACGCTAGCTTGATAGCTTTTTCGGCACCAACACCATTGCGTTCGATACAAGGAATCTGCACTAAACCGGCAACCGGATCGCAGGTCATACCTAAATGATGTTCCATGGCCATTTCGGCGGCATTTTCGATTTGTTCTAAGCTTCCTCCTAATACGGCCGTCAATGCACCTGCTGCCATCGAACAAGCGACACCTACTTCGCCTTGACACCCCACTTCAGCACCGGATATCGATGCATTAATTTTATAAAGTAAAGCGATAGCACCTGCTACTAATAAAAAATCGCTGATTCTGTGTTCATTAACCTGCTCATAAAAGCGTCGATAATAGCCTAGTACGGCTGGAATGATCCCCGCAGCACCATTGGTTGGTGCCGTTACGATGCGACCTCCGGCGGCATTTTCCTCATTGACTGCCATCGCATAAACAGTTGGCCATAATAAAGCACCTGGAAATGCGACCAAATTTGAAAACGCCTCATCACGCATTTTGGCATATAGTGCTGGAGCGCGGCGCTTAACTTTCAGCCCACCTGGCAATATCTTTTCTTTTGCATGACAACCTTTATCGATACAGGCTTGCATCACATCAGCTATTTTCAATAAGTCGGCGCGAATATCTCTACCGGGAGCCAATTGTTGTTCATTGGCTAACATAAGTTCTGGGATCGTTAATCCAGTTTTTTTACAGCTGTTAAAAAGCTCAACTGCTTTACGAAACGGATAAGGCACCGTAATCGTATCATTTTTATCCTGTTGACCAAATTCTTGTTCTGTGACAATAAAACCACCGCCTATCGAATAATAAATTTGACTTTTTAATGGCAGATTCTGGGCATCAAATACCGTAAAACGCATTCCATTAGTATGCGCTGGCAGTAATTCTTTTTGTAGAAATAACAGATCTCTTTGTGCCGAGAAAAAAATACTTTTTTTACCCGCTAGGTTAATTCTAGCCTCGGCAATAATTGCTTTAGCGCGTTGTGGCGCTTTTTCAGGATCAATCGTATCGGGAAGCTGCCCCTCTAAGCCATTTAAAATAGCCATATCCGTCGCATGACCGCGACCAGTTAAGGCAAGGGAACCATACAGTTCAACCTGTAAACGGTTCACTTGATCGTATAGATTAGCCTCTAGATTTAAATTCTCGACAAATTGATGTGCCGCTTTCATCGGTCCTACGGTATGTGAACTAGAGGGTCCAATCCCAATGGAAAACAAATCAAACACACTGATTGTCATAAATGGATTACTTTGGTTATTTATTTGACGGTATTCTATCGCTTTCCCTAGGGCGAAAAAAGCACTAATCAGAAAAGCTCTATCGGATCGACATCCAGCGACCAACGAACCCTGCGGCTACTTGCTAATAGACTAATCGGTTTTATGATTTGTTCTAATAAACGATGTAAAGGCTTGCGTTGACTTGCTTGTAACAGTAATTGACAACGATAATAACCGGATCGCCTTGGTAATAAGGAAGGAACAGGGCCTAACAGTCTTACTTCTTGACTATATGGCTTGGCCTGATTTTTAACCGCATTTAAAAAATCGTTGGGATAGCTCGCTGTCAATGCTTCGGCATGGATCAGTGCTAAATAGCTAAAAGGGGGTAATAACGATGCGCGCCGCTCCTGTAATAATATGTCACTAAAGCTAAGATAACCTTGCTCAATTAAGTGCATTAACAAAGGATGTTCGGGATGATAGGTCTGAATCAATACTTCTCCTGGCCTATCAGCGCGCCCAGCGCGTCCTGCTACTTGGATTAGTAGCTGGCCGGTTCGTTCTAAAGCGCGAAAATCTGCACTAAATAACCCGCTATCGGCTTCTAAAATACCGACTAAGGTTACATTCGGAAAATGATGTCCTTTCGCCAACATTTGCGTTCCAATCAAAATCTGACTTTCACCTTCGTGTATATTTTTTAATAAGCTATCTAGACTTCCTTTAGGTTGAGTATTGTCCCTATCAATACGAACGATGCCTACGTTTGGAAAATATTTTTCTAAGGTTTGTTCCAGACGTTGCGTCCCTTGACCCAAAGCAAATAATTGTTGACCCTGGCATTTAGGGCAATGGCTATCTAATGGCCGCCGATAAGCACAATAATGACATTGCAAATGCGCTGGTTTTTTATGGAATGTCATTTTGCGTTCACAGCGTAGGCAATCAGCGGTCCAACCACAATCATGGCAGATCGTCACTGGTGAAAATCCGCGACGATTTAAAAATAAAAGTACTTGTCCTTGATTTTGCAAGTGCTTTTGTATGGTTTGCAATAATATCGGCGCAAAGCCTTGCTCGAGTTTTTGATGACGCAGGTCGACAAAATGAAAACGCGGCTGCAGCGCATCACCGGCACGTTCAGGCAAGTGCAACATCTGATAACGCTTTTGACGGGCATTAAAAACACTTTCTAAAGAAGCGGTGGCCGAACCTAACACTATCGGTATATTTTCTAAACGTCCACGGACTAAGGCTAAATCGCGTGCATGATAGCGCAAACCGTTTTGTTGTTTAAAAGAACTATCGTGTTCTTCGTCAATAATGATAATCCCCGGACGTAGTAAAGGCGTAAACAAAGCAGAGCGGGTGCCAATAATAATGGAAGCCTGGCCTGTTTTAGCTAATAACCAGTGTTCTAAACGTTGTTTTTCTGTTAATCGCGAATGAAACAATAGCAACGGAACCGAAAAGCGTGCTTGAAAACGCGCTAACATTTGCGGGGTTAAACCAATTTCAGGCACCAATACCAAAGCTTGCTCGCCACGATCTAAAACCGCTTGTATCGCCTCAAGATAAACCTCTGTTTTTCCACTGCCGGTGACACCATTTAATAAAAAAGCTTGAAATTTCCCTAAGGAATTAATAATGGTATCTATCGCCTGTTGCTGATGTGTATTTAATTGTATTATTTTGGCTAAAGTGATGTTATCAATCGTTGTATTGATTGCTATTTTTTGGCTATTTTTTTTAGCGCTACCGGTCTTGGCTATTTTTTTAAGTCCATTTTTAAAATCCTTTCCGATTCGTAATGAATTTGGTAATGCATGAGCAAACACTTCGCCCAAAGGGCAGTGATAATAACGGCTGGTCCATTCTAATAGGCGTTGTATAGAATCCGGTAAAAGAGGCACCTCATCCAAAATAGCAATTGCTGTTTTTAATTGTGTTAGTGGCCGCTCTGAAGACGCGCTTAGCTCCATTAAAAAACCAACTTTTTGCTGTTTTCCAAACGGAACCAGTACCCGTAAGCCTTTTTTTAATTGATCAGACGGGAAATCTATAGGCGCTAGATAATCAAAATAGTGGTGCAAAGGCGCTGCAATGGCAACTTTTAGAATATTAAGCATTGATCTAAGCCAATAAAATAATTATAAATTGCTTGGTTTTCCTTGAAGTCAGTCATTTTGCGGTAAAATTTTTGCAATATGCGAATAAGGGTTTATTGCATGGAAGACCTTAGTAAGCAGGATGCTCACTAAGCGCTACGGGGATGTATTTATGCGTGTCTGAGAAGCAATTAACCCTTATCCTACAAAATCAGTTATTTACTCGCGAAACTCCTAAAAGTAAAAAATATTTAGTGTCAATTCATTAGCGCGTCAAAATTTGATCCAGCTTGTCCTCTATTTTTTTGAGTGCCAGCTGATTCAAATAATTTCCATCCACATCTTCAGCTTGAATCTTAAGATGTAACTGGGATGGACCTATGGTTCCTATCCATAAAGGATTAGTAGGGCCGTATAAAACTATCGTCGGAATTCCCAAAGCCGCCGCTAAATGACTTAATCCGGTATCCACTGAAACCACTGCTTTGGCTTTGGACAACACAGCCGCCATTTCATCTAAATTTAAATAAGGCAAAATATACGCTAGCGGATATCCTTTAACTAAGCGAGCCACTCTTTTTCTTTCCGCTTCACTCCCCCAGGGAATAAAAACGCTGACGCCTCGTTTAGCCATTTTTGCTAATAATAAAGACCACGATTTATCAGACCAATGCTTCGCTGTTCCACTCGCATTGGGCACAAATATAAGATAATTTTTAGTTAATTCAATTTTTGGGAAGATTAGACGCTCTTTATTGATCGCATAATCAGGCCTGGTGGTGGGTAAAGTATAGTTGAAAGCTTTAGCAAATAATTGGCGCAAACGTATAATCGCATGCTGTTGTCTCGATATAGAAAAGCTTTGCTGATAAGCCAGATAAGCTGGCCCCTCACGTACCGAATTTTTATCCATCCCTAAGCGATAACCACAACTTAAGCGGGTGATAATAGCGCTTTTTATCGAACCTTGTGCATCTAAAACAAAATCATATCGTTGACTACGTAGCTTTTGATAAAATTGCCTTACTTCGCCACTTTTTGTAGCTTGCCAAAGCTGTTTACGCCAGCGACGTAAAGCAATCGGAATAACCTTATCAACCTGTTGATGCCATCTTGGAATTTCGGTAAAGGCTTCTTCGGCCACCCAATCGAATTGAATATTCGCAATCGCTTTAGCCGCATCCGTTACCGCAGGTAAGGTATGAATAATATCGCCCATAGAGGACATTTTCACGATCAAAACGCGCATAAATCCTCAGCCACCCAATAAAAGTAATGCCCGTTGCAAAACCTTTATTTACTTCAATACTTAAAACTAAAAAGCTAACATCACTGAAAATATCGTAATCTTCAAATCAAGATAAATAATTAGCTAATAATCGATAAACTTCAGAAACCTTGCTTTGATAGCGTTGATTCAAAATAGCCGTATGCGAATGATAAGACCCTACCCCCCGCCAAGCCGTTGAGGCGCCGGCAATATTTTGACTAAGAATCCATGCACCGACTTTTACGTTGATACAAGGGTCATATTGCAATTGATGTTGGGTATAGCCATAAAGCCGGATTTTAGACAGCCAAATTGAATTAATTTGCATAGGCCCATAATCCACAGTGCCATTTTTATTCGCCGAGGCCAAGCCTACCGAGCCCCCTTCTATGGCTAAAACGGACAGGATCAGGGTGGCGGGTACATGGTAGCTAATAGCTGCCTGATTAATACATTCAATGGGCACCCCATGAATCTCTAATGCACTTATCATACAAAGCCTCGTTACACCTTTTGACTAAACCTGATTATTCTTCTTATTCTGGCTACGACGACCCATCAGCAAGACCCCGTACCAAACGGCCGGCAGGCAAAAAAACAGCAGCCCGCCGAGCAAAATCATATCAAATTTTACCCGATTATCGACTGCGATAATAGCCGGAGGGAAAAAACCGAGTACAAAGGTAGCCACACAAGCCAGCAAACCTAGGCCTGTTACGAGCCAAATCCCGCATTTTCCACCCGGAATACGGTAAACACGGTCTTTCCCCGCCTCTTTATACCTTAACCGTAAGGCGGTTAAAAATAGGAAAATATAAAATAAAACCGCTAATTGGGCCGTCATGACGCTTAATAACCAATAAACCTCGCTCACACTAGGGATAAGTATAAAAAGACTCGATAATAAGGTAACTATTACCCCTTGAAGTAGTAATAAACATACCGGTGCGCCAAAGCGATTAAGCTTTAATAAGCAGTCTAATCCACTTATTTGGTTCTCGAAGGTGGCTATCAGCAAACCTCGCGTAGGGCCGATTACCCAGGTTGAAATACTGCATAAACTACCGATAATAATTAGGGAAATAACGACAGGAATAAAAAAAGGTAGATGAAAGCTGTTAAAAAAAACAACATAAGCATCAGTTAAGCCTGAGAGTATATTCAGTTGTTTAACCGGGACAATAAAAGATATCGCCAAAGAGCCTAATATTAACGTTAGCAAAATTAAGCTGGTCGACCAAAATAAAGCACGGGGATAATCCTTTTGTGGATTACCGACATCACCGGCATGCACAGCTGACATTTCCAGGCCCATTAAACCAAAAATAATCGTAGTCAAAAATGCAAGATTATTAAAATCGGTTAAATCAGGAAAGAGCGCGTGAGGGGTGAAATGTATCGCCAATGGCCGCGAATTTTTAATCCATAATATGGCCAAAATAATCATAAAAAGCATAGGGATTAAAGTTCCTAGCAAAGCACCGATACTGCTTAGCCAGTTAGAAACACGTAATCCTAAGCAACTTAAGCCAGTCACTAGCCACCAAGTGATTAATAACGTACTTAAAAGGTATATTTTATGCTGAGCCAATTGGGGGTCGACTAAATAAGCAAATGCTGCAATCACAAAAGATAAAATCGTAGGGTACCAAACCACGTTATAAATCCATTGTAGCCAAATCGCAAACCAACCCCATCGCGCACCGAAAGCAGTACGAATCCAGATATACGCCCCGCCCGTATTCGGCCAAGCAGTTGCTAATTCCGCACTAACTAAAGCGGTAGGAATAAAAAAAATGCACGCGGCTAATAAATAAAAAAATATTAACGCGTAACCAAATTGAGCAGCTATCGGTAATGAGCGCAAACTATCAACGGCAATCACATTCATCATAGCCAAACTAAACACACCTAATGGCTTATTAAGTGTTCTACTCGACATGACCATTATTTTTTACCTGATTTATAGCTGGCAATAACCCACATCACAGCACCTAATGAAATAGCACTGTCTGCTAAATTAAAGGTTGCAAAATGCCAATAGCCAATACAAAAATCAATAAAATCAACTACATAGCCTAAACTTATTCTGTCATATAGATTGCCGACAGCTCCCCCTAAAATTAAAGCCATCGCGCAAGCAACCCAATTATTAAGGCCGCCTCGATAGAGTAAGCGCACTAAGTAAAGACTAACCCCTGCACTAATTGCAGCAAACAACCAACGTTGCCAACCATCAGCCTGACCTAAAAAACTAAAAGCAGCACCAAAATTATGCGTCAAAATAAAATTTAAACAGGGAAATACCGGAATAATACTGGATTTACTCAGCCAATGCGTCATCCATAGCTTTGTCATATAATCAAGTACAATAATTAATCCGCTCAAACCAAGCCAAGACAACTGAGAGGTTTTTTTTTCTTGCATAAGCTGTTAAATAAAATTGGAATAATAAATCACTTTCCAGTAGCGCTATAGACTTATTTTCATTGTTGAATATTAATTTAGCGCCCTGATTTAGCGTCAACTAAACCTGGAAAACCCTTGAACTATAAACCCATTTTTACGCATATACGCGCGTCTCTCCTTTCCCATCCGGAAGATTATCGACGCAACGTAGGCAAATATCCGCATGTTTAACATCTTGCCCTACATCAGCCAGACGATGCCAACAACGCGCACATTTGGTTTTTTTCCCTACGGTAGAAATAATATTTATCCCTAATGCTTCCGTATTTATTTCACAAAGCGTCGCCTGCTTAGGCGGTTTTATCGTCAAAAGTTTCGCCTCTGAAGTGATTAATACAAACCTAAGCTCTTCCTTTAGTGCAGCAAGCTGACGAAACAACTGAGAATCTTCTTTGACATAGAGTTCAACCTCAGCTTCTAAGGAGGAACCCAATTCGCCCGCTATACGTAATTTTTCAATGGCTTTATTAACTTCATTACGAACTTGTATTAATAAACTCCAATAGGCTTGCCGATCATATGGCTGATAAGCCTGCTGCAGCGGATCTGCTGCAAAAGAAAATGACAGCGAATACCATTCATTTAAAAATACAGTTTTCTCTCGCTCACCAGGAAGGTATCTCCAAATTTCTTCCGCAGTAAAACTTAAAATAGGTGCTAACCAACGCACCATGGCTTCAGCAATATAAAAAAGCGCTGTCTGTGCCGAACGTCGCGCTACACTGTTTTTTTGTAAGGTATATTGACGATCCTTGATAATATCAAGATAAAATCCACCTAAATCACTAATGCAAAAATGTTGTAGTTTCTGATAAATACTGTGAAATTGAAAATCTTCATACGCCGCTATAATTTCATCTTGTAATAGTTTCGCGCGTTCTAAAATCCAAATATCTAAAGACAACATATCATTGGTAGCGACGCAATCTACTGATGGGTCAAAATCATGTAAATTGGCTAATAAAAAACGAATTGTATTACGAATTCTACGATAGGCTTCTGCGGTACGCTTTAAAATCTCATCCGAAACAGCAATTTCTTTACGATAATCCGTTGAAGCAATCCATAAGCGTAGGATATCCGCGCCCAGACTTTGAATTACTTTTTCAGGGGCAATCACATTCCCTAAAGATTTTGACATTTTGTGGCCTTTTTCATCCACTGTAAAACCATGCGTTAAAACAGATTTATAAGGTGCTTGCCCCCGCATAGCAACAGCCGTCAACAAAGAAGATTGGAACCAACCTCGATGCTGGTCGGATCCCTCTAAGTAAAGATCAGCCGGCCAAGACAATATGGGATTTTTCATTAACACCGCATAATGACTCACGCCCGAATCAAACCAAACATCTAAACAATCGGTTAATTTTTCATAGTCTTTGGCTTCACCCCCGAGTATTTCGTCTGGGTTTAAATCATACCAAGCATCAATCCCCAGGGTTTCAACCCGGTTGGCTACCTGTTCTAATAAGTCGAGACTTTTAGGATGCAGCTCACGAGAGATTTTATGTACAAATAACGGCAGAGGAACCCCCCAGCTGCGTTGTCTGGAAATACACCAATCAGGTCGATTGCAAAGCATCGATTCAATACGCGCCTCGCCCCACTTGGGAATCCAAGTCACCTGTTTAAGTGCCGCCAAGCTACCCTCTTTTAAACCTTGCTGCTCCATGCTAATAAACCATTGCGGTGTTGCACGGAAGATTAAAGGTGTTTTATGACGCCAACAATGCGGATAACTATGCTGGATAGTTTCTTCTTTGAGCAGATTTCCTGATGCGCGTAATTGTTCAATGACGAGCGGATTCACTTTGAAAACATGTTCGCCTTCAAACAAAGCAGTGCCTGGCAAAAAACAACCATTACCACCGACTGGATTAATTAAGGGTAAGCCATAATGTTGCGTCAACAAATAATCTTCTAAACCATGCGCAGGTGCTGTATGTACAGCGCCTGTGCCGGTTTCTATAGTGACATGGTCACCTAAAAGAATAGGGACTTGTCGCGGATAAAAAGGATGTTGTAGTAAAATTTTTTCAAATACTTTTCCTGTGGCTTCCCCTAAGCGTTGATACTCGGTTATTTGGTAACGTTTCAAGCAAGTTTTTAATAATGCTTCAGCGATTAATAAACGTTCGGTTTTGGTTTGAATTAAGACATATTCAAGCTCTGAATTTAAAGCAACCGCCTCATTAGCTGGTAAAGTCCAAGGTGTTGTTGTCCAAATAGGTATAACAATTGGCCCGTGACCTACTCCGCTAGGAAACCTACTTAAAAAATCAGTTTCATCAATAACTTTAAATCGCACATCAGTGGCAGAAGAGGCTTTATCGGCATATTCAACCTCAGCTTCTGCTAAGGCAGAGGCACAATTTACACACCAATGCACCGGTTTAAATCCTTGTTGTAGATGCCCTTGACGAATAATTTCGCCTAAGGCGCGAATAATATTCGCTTCAAACCGAAAGTCCATGGTTAAATAAGGACGTTCCCAATCACCAAGTACGCCTAAACGTTTAAACTCTTCGCGCTGTATCGATATTTGTTGTAGTGCATACTCACGACAAGCCTGACGAAAGGCTTTCGCTGTTAATTTAGCGCCTACCTGACCAAGCTTTTTTTCAACATTTAACTCGATAGGGAGCCCATGGCAATCCCAGCCAGGGATAAAAGGGGCATCAAAACCACTCATCGTCTTTGCTTTCAAAACGATATCTTTTAAAATCTTATTAACCGCATGACCAATGTGAATGTGGCCATTGGCATAAGGAGGGCCGTCGTGAAGTATGTACTTTGGTTTCCCTCGATTCTTTTCAGATAATTTCTTGAAAAGCGGTAAAGACTCCCAATGCTTCAAAATAGCCGGTTCTGCATTAGGCAGATTAGCCTTCATCGGGAATTTAGTATGAGGAAGATTTAAGGTATTTTTATAGTCACTCATGTTATCTACTTAAACCTCGCCGGAGGTCACTGTAAGTCTTAAATTTAAAAAGAACTAGGATAACATGCTTGTAGGGCCTACAGTATAGTCAAATACTATTGTTTTATTGATTCTTAGTGCCAATCAATCGATATCCTTAACTCTAAAAGAGTTAAGGATATCTAGACTTTGCAGACTTCACACTTACTCGCCTTTACACAAACCCTGTTGCAGGCAAGTACCGCTAACATCCCAACGTAATTGCCCATTAGTTTGGTAGATAGGGGTCAGAATATAAGTAAAGTGATCTACTTTATTGACACGAATTCTCTGTGAAGTTGCAACGATCTGAGCATTTTTGCCCACCTCGATAGTGGCCACATAGCCTTTGGATGCAGTTTCTGCCTTAAAGTTATCTGGAATACCATTTTGCCCCGGTGTGCCACAAGCGGTCAAATTATCATGCTCATGCATACAAGTAATGACAGCTAACTTAAAGGGTGCTGTGCCTTGAATTAACTCAGCAAATTTGGCCCGATTACTATAATTTTGATAACCTGGAATAGCGATAGCCGCCAAGATACCGATAATGGCAATAACTATCATTAACTCAAGTAAGGTAAGACCTTTTTGCTTTCCTTTTATTAAATACATAAACTAACGCCTTCGTAAAATTGAACTCTTAGTTTAACAAGCCTTTCTTGTTTAAACCAGAGCCTATCTTTATACTGTTGCATTTTAAAGATAAGCCAACGTAGCTCAGTCGGTAGAGCAACTGATTCGTAATCAGTAGGTCGGACGTTCGATTCGTCTCGTTGGCACCAATTAAATCAATGGCTTATCGTTACTACCTTTCAAATAAAGTTTTAGCGTGTCGAATATGTGTCGAAGTTTGGGTCTCTCCCATTTAAGGGGCAGATTAAGCACACAGAACTTTAACTCGGGTCTCTCCCCTTAAGTGGGGCAGACCCAGTCTTCCTTAAATTTTTTATCGCGATCTTTGTTTAATGCAACTTCCGGACAGATATAGCGAGCTCATCTCACTCCTGCAATGCTGTCTGTTGCTTTTGAAAAGGAAGAATAGATAGGGAATTGAATTCTATCTGCTAACTCCAGTGCTTGCTGTTTAAATAAATGATTACTCGGGAAGTCAATGGCTTGATTACTATTTGCCATAGGATTTGCCAATAATATTCTAAACCAATCAGGGTCCATCACCTCTTTGAGCTTCTGATGAAGCGCTTCAAGCGATTGCTCCATCAATTGATAAAAACGCTTAACGGTTGCACTTCGCAAACACTTTTTAGAGGAATTTTTCTGCTTCATCAAATGATAGATCCCTGAAAAACAACTCAGCATAAGCAGATGCCGCTCATGATACGCTGAATCGATATCTTCTAAAGGCATTTTATCGAGCAGCAAGCGAACTTTTTGAATACCATCAGGAAGTTTTTTTCGAAAAAACCCCCAGCCATGTTTATTCCATTCCGAGCGATTAACCTGTTCTTTTAGATCCCGAAAGCTCGCAATAAAATAATCAAAAAAAAACTTTTCTACTTCAGTACGCCTCGTATCATTATCTTGCGAGGATTTAACAACACTCTGCAGGAGTAAGTCTTTCAATTTCCCTTGTTTATCTCTTAGCTTTTGTCGTTCTATTTTAGCCATTAATCTTCTTGTATCCATCGAATTGAATCGAATTTCCCTGGCATTTTGCTGCAACCTTAACCTCGCACCGCTTTTTATTTCGTTTATAATACATTCGACCTGAGATCGATAGGTCTCTTGCGCAGCTTCTCCATCATGGAATTCTTTTTCGTTCTTTAGCAACTCCTTTACACATTCATCTATTTTTGTTAAATATTTTTCTTTTTCTTTACAAAACATCTCTTCTTCTTTATAAAAATTTTCTTTTTCTTTATAATACTTCACTTCTTCTTTACCATGCCTTTCTTTATCTTCATAATATTTTTGTTTTAAATTATAAAATTTTTCTTTGATTCCTCTCAATTTTGATTCTAATTTATTAAGTTGTTCTTCCAATTTTTTTATTTCCTCTCCCGATCCTTTTAATAATTCCTCTAGTTTATCCATTAAACTTAGTATTTTCATAAGACCATAATCGACTAGCATGCGCCATACATTTTTATCTTTTTTTATTTTACTTATATTTTCTTCTAACTTACTTATCTCATTAACAAGCTTATCTTTTTTATCAAATAACTCTAATTTTTCTTTTTCATTGTTTAATTCAGATTTATCTTTCTCGATTTCTTTTCTCTTTTTAATCAAAAAATCCTTTATCAAGACTACTAATTCCATATTATTATCATTCAAAAATATTATTAATTCTTTTTGATTTTTATAGTATTTTTCTTTAGTGGAATTTAATCGATCTTTATTAATCTCTATTTTTTCTTTTAAATTTTTTACCTTATCATCCTCGCGTAATTTTTTCGCCAATATAGCCTGCCTTCTTGCAGTGATTTCGCATTGTTTGATTATTTTCTCTTGTTCATCCTCTATGTTTTTTTTATCGTAAGCTAATCTTAGGTTATATTTTAATTTTTCAAAAAAAGATATTATTTTATCTTCACCATTTGTCACTATTAATTTTTCCATAGGTTGCAACAAAAGGTTGATATTGTCCAAATTTTCCCTATTCTTACGAAGATCACTTCTAATTTCCTCTTCAGAAGCAAAGTAATTTATCAACTTATTTTTGAACTTTCCATTAGTAAGGATAGAATCCTTACTATTACGTTCATATTCATCCTCTAATTGCCTCATAAGAATAGATTTTGGGTTGATCTTGTTTATTTTCAATATTAATTGATCTCTATTCTGCTCTAAAATTTGTTGCAGTTCGATTATATTTTTCAAATCAAAGCCATCAATCGTTTCCTGTAATTTATCCAGCGTATCCAAATCAAAAATCCGGTTCATAATCTGTCTACGTTTTATTTTTATATTGGAGCCAATATGCTCTACATTAAATTCTAACTCTCCTTTAATTTTTTTAGATATTTTATCTAATTCTTCTTTATAGGATTGTAAATTTTCTTCGTTGAAAATGATCTCATCATCAAAGTTTCTAGCGCGCTCTATTTTAAATTTATCCAGGTCTTTCGTTATTTCTATCAGAGATAATATTTCATCCCCTATGTTCAGTGCTTTTTGTTTATTAAGAAGCGATTCCTTTTCCTTTTGTTCTTCAAGAAGCATTTTCTTTTCTTTTTTTAATTTTTTTGCCTCTATTCTCAAATGCTTCTTTTTTTCGATTTTTTTGGATTGTTCAGTAACTTCTTTGCGGCTAACAAAATTAACAGAACATTGACGATAATCTTTAATTATTAAACGGTAATCTTCAAGTAATTTTTCAATAAAAAATCGGGTGGGAAATAATAATGAAGGTTTATTTGAAAAAAAATCATCTAATGCTAATAAAAAATCGAGTGTATTTTTTTCACTGGTTTCTCGTTGAAATAGCTTGTCACTAATTGACGAAATAAAGCGAGAAAAAGAAGCTAAACGCTCGTTTTTAGATAAAAAAAGTAACCTAGCATAAGTTTCTTCGAGCCAATCTTGCAGTGCATCCTGCCGATTTTCAGTTTGCTGATAAAATCCCGCTACCGGATCAGGGGAACAGGGCAATTCTTCTGCAAGATAATTAGTTTTCTGCCTGTCTGAGACCATCATCACAGTAATTAACTTATTGATCTCATTGGGAATGGGGGCTAAGTTTGTTGCTATTTTACATCCCGATAGACCATTCATTAAGCCTGCCGGTATGTTTATTGGATTTTCAGTAACATTTGTTTTCAAAATAGCCCCCTAATTTTCTGTAAAGAACGATGTTAATTAAATAAGCAATGCTCAGTAATGCGCAATATAGTTCGGAAATGTTCGTGGAATAGAGAGTATACGGTTTATGGCTTTTAAACAGAGTATTATTTCACGCCTGTATTTTCCCTTTCGGTGACTGCTTCGCCTAATAATCTTTTACTAAATATTTTTTAAGCTAACATCCTCTTTATTTTTTTTACTTAGCCTAATTTAACAACTTTTTTATTTTACAGAAAATCTATTTTATACAATCTGAATAAGCCAATGCGTGTAAGCATTATGCTGTTTATTATACAATTATCTTTTATCACTTATAGAGTTGGAATTTTCAATCTAATCCTATTTATTTATAAAGTAAATAGATAAATCATGAGTAATTAGTTTATAAATATATCCCACCCAAGTAATTCGTTTCAGATAAAAAAATATTATATTATTTATTTCGAATAGACACAATGGGTTTTTTTAACATTGACTTAAAAACATTTCCTAAAAATTTTAAAAAAAATTTCAACCGTTTTTTATGCATCATAAGTTAAATATTTTTAATAATAATTAAAAAATTCATCATTGATAGGGTACAAATAAGTCTAAAGATCATTTGCTAAAATGATAAAAACATATCAATAAAAGATTGGTTCGGGGCATTATCCATTATGGATATAATCTCAATGTCTGATGAAAAAAGAAAAGAATATGCTAATACAGCTATTATCGATTTTTCTCAAAAATACTCTGCCTTAAATCAAGACACACAAGATTGGCTAGAAAATATAGTCGCCGAGCCAAAAAAAGGCTATCTTGGAAAAAGTTAATCGTAGAAGATACCTAGTAGAAAAAATATTATGCCGCAATGCTTTTCTAATATTATAAGAGTAAATAACCTATTGATTTTTTCATAGATTATGAATTAAACGATAGCTTACACTAATGACCTTTTATATATCTTATATAATAATTTTTAAAATTAACCTAAGCATGCATAAAATATTTATAATTTGTAAAAAATGCGTTAAAATACGCAGGTTAAATCTTGTTTAGCTTAAATGAAAAAAAGGAGAGCTCTCATGCTAATACATCATTTAATTGCGTCTGTCACATGAAAGCACATTCAAAAATTAAAAGGGCACTAATTAATTTTCAATAGCTGATTCATATTTGCGCGTGTATTGATTCGATACGCACACTCTATCAATAAAATTATAAGGAAATATAATATGTTATCAAATAACAACCATCCACTACCGCCGATATCAACTCCTAAAAAATTTATTAAAGAAAGCGATATAGAGCAAGCCAAGTGGCCAAATAACGATGGCCGTCGCTGGTATGTAAAAAAAAGAAGTCCCATTAATTTATATTATGCGGCTGCGCAAGGAGATTTAGAGTCGGTAAAATATTTTATAGAAAACCAAGGTCAAAATCCCAACTTAAAAGATAGCTTAGGTCAAACCCCTTTACATAAAGCCGCTTTTAATGGCCGATTAAATGTTGTGCAATATCTTGTCCATAGCGGCACAGATCTGGCCACTAAAAATCAATTGGATCTGAATTTTTTGGATAGTGTTGCGCTCAATGGACATTTCGCTATTATTAAACTTTTAGAAGAAAAAAAAATTCCTATCAGTACTCTATCGGAGGCGACAGAAAAAGGCTATTTAGGGCTTGTCAAATATTTTGTAGAACACAAAGCTCAAAGTGTTAATTTTAAGGATAGCTCAGAGCAGACCCCTTTGCATCAAGCCACTTTTAATGGTCACTTAAATGTCGTGCAATATCTTGTTCGTAATGGTGCCAACTTAAATGCAAAGAATAAAAGCGGCAAAACACCCTTGCACTACGCTGCCGCACAAGGAGATTTAGAGTCGATAAAATATTTTATAGAAAACCAAGGTCAAAACCCTAACGTAGAAGACAGTTTAGGTCAAACCCCTTTACATCAAGCCGCTTTTAACGGTCGCTTACATGTGGTGAAATACCTGGTCCGTAATGGCGCTGATTTAGACGTCAATAACCAACTTGATCTAAATTTTTTAGATAGCGTTGCGCTCCATGGGCATTTTCCTATCATTAGATTCCTAGAAGAAAAAAATGTATCTATAGGTAATTTATTGGAGGCAGCAGAAAAAGGCTATTTAGGCATCGTCAAATATTTTGTAGGAGAAAAAGAAGAAAATATTAATTACAAAGATAGCACCGAACAAACTCCGTTACATCAAGCCGCTTTTAATGGTCACTTAAATGTCGTGAAATACCTTGCCCATAACGGCGCTGACTTAAACGCTAAAAATAAAAGCGGGAAAACTCCCTTGCACTACGCGGCTGCTCAGGGGGATTTAGAGGTAATAAAATACTTTGTAGAAAACCAAGGTCAAAATCCTAACTTAGAAGATAATTTAGGTCAAACGCCTTTAAATAAGGCCGCCTTTAACGGTCGCTTACATGTCGTGGAATACCTGGTCCGTAACGGCGCTGATTTGGATATTAAAAATCAACTGGATCTAGATTTTTTAGATAGTGTTGCGCTCAATGGGCATTTTCCTATTATTAAATTTCTAGAGGAAAAAAACGTTTCTATCAGTAATCTATTTGAGGTAGCCGAAAAGGGCTATTTAGGGCTTGTAAAATATTTTGTAGAGAGAAAAGCTCAAAGCGTTAACGCTAAAGATAGTTCTGAGCAAACTCCGTTACATCAAGCCGCCTTTAATGGCCATTTAAATGTCGTGCAATATCTTATCCATAACGGCGCTGACTTAAACGCTAAAAATAAAGTAGGGAGCACGCCTTTGCATTACGCTACCTCGCGTGAACACTTGGATACCATAATCTATCTTGTGGAAAGTGGCATTAATAACACTAATGCTAGTTTTAGCACCATGCCACTACATGCCGCCGCCTGGGATGGCCATTTGGAGATAGTCAAATATCTTATCAATAAGAAACTACATGATATTAATTCTATAGATAACTTAGGCCAAACCCCGTTACATCAAGCTGTTTTTAACGGTCATCTAGATATCGTGAAATATCTTGTTGATAACGGCGCTGATTTAAATCTCGAAAATAGTGCAGGCAACTCACCACTCTACATTGCTGCCTTACAAGGTCACTTAGAGATAGTCAAATACCTTATAAAAAATGGTGTCCATATTAATACCAGCTCATCTTTTAATTCGAGCCCACTACACATTGCGGCCTGGAATGATCACTTAGCTATCGTAAAATATCTCATCGAGGAGAAGGTTCAAGATATTGATTCAAAAGATGACAGCATAGCATGGACTCCTTTACATAATGCCACTTTTAACAATCGCCTAGATATCGTGCAATATCTTCTCAGCAAAGGCGCTGATTTAAATGCTAAAGATAATAATGCCAACACGCCCTTACACTATGCCACCCTGCGGGGGCACTTAAATATAGTCCAATACCTGGTAGATAGTGGTATGAATATTAACTCTGACGTTAATGCAACACTACTACACACCGCTGCCTGGTATGGTCACTTAAATATCGTTAAATATTTTATCACGAAAAAAACTCAGCATATCAATTCAAAAAATAGTTTAGGTCAAACCCCTTTACATCAAGCCGCTTTTAACGGTTATTTAAATATCGCGCGCTATCTTATCGATAACGGCGCTGATTTAAATGCTCAAGATATTAAAGCTAATACACCCCTAGACTATGCCGCATTGCGGGGTCGCTTGAATATTGTAAAATACTTTGTAGCTAGTGGTGTTCATATTAATACCACCTCTGGTTTTAATACCAGCCCACTACACATCGCTGCATTGAATGATCACTTAGATATCGTGAAATATCTTATTGATAAAAAAGTTCAAGATATTAATTTAAAAGATAGTTTAGGCCAAACTCCATTACATCAAGCCGCTTTTAGTGGTCACTTCAGTGTCGTGCAATATCTTGTCGATAACGGCGCTGATTTAAATGCCAAAAATAAGGCAGGGAATACCCCTTTACACGCCGCTGCCTCACAAGGTCACCTAGAGAGTGTAAAATGTCTTATCGATAAAAAAAATCAAACTATCAATTCAAGAAATAATTTAGATCAGACTCCCTTACAGCAGGCGGCTATTAAAGGTCACTTAAATATTGTCCAATACCTTATCGATAAGAGTGCTGATTTTAATATTAAAAATCAACGCGATCTGAATTTTTTAGATAAGGTTGCGCTCAATGGCCATTTCTCTATCGTTAACTATTTTCTAGAAGAAAAAAACCCTAATGTCATTAATATATTCAATACGGCTGAAAAAGGCTATTTGGGATTGGTCAAATATCTGGTAGAACATAAGGTTCAAAGTATCCATTCAAAAGATAATTTAGGCCTAAGCCCTCTACATCAAGCGGCTTTTAACGGACACTTAAATATCGTCCAATACCTTATCGATAACGGCGCTGATTTTAATATTAAAAATCAACGCGATCTAGACTTTTTAGATAAAGTGGCGCTCAATGGTCACATCCCTATCGTTAACTATTTTCTAGAAGGAAAAGACCTTAATATCATTAATATATTCAATGCCGCCGAAAAAGGTTACTTGGGATTCGTCAAATATTTCATAGTGCATAAAGCGCAAAGCGTTAACTCGAAGGATAGTTTAGCTTGGAGCCCTTTACATAGAGCCGCTTTTAATGGTCACTTAGATGTCGTGCAATACCTGGTCCGTAATGGTGCCGATTTAAACGCTGAAAATAAAATGGGTGATACCCCCTTACATGCTGCTGCCGCGCATGATCATTTAGATTGCGTAAAATATCTTGTCGCAAAAGCGGCTAATTTATTGGCGAAAAACAAGATAGCGAAAACCCCCTTACAAGTTGCCGCTCTCAATGGTCACGTAGCTATTGTTAAATATTTCGCCGAAGAAAAAAATATGGCTATTGCTAATCTATTTGATGCGGTAAAAAACGGATATTTAGGTATAGTGAAGTACCTGGCTGAAATTAAAGGAATCCAATTAAAGGTTACCGATCAAGCTGGAAATACTCCTCTCGATTATGCAACAGAAAATGGTCACCTTGATATCGTAAAATATTTGGTTGATGAAAAAAATATAACGATTGGTTTTAAAGATAGTTTAGGTTGGACCCCTTTTGATAGAGCCGCTTACAATGGTCATTTAAGTGTTATAAAATTTCTTATAAGCCGGGGGGCTAATTTAGAAGAGACTGATAATTTAGATTGGACCCCTCTGCATAAAGCCACTTATGGGGGCCATTTAGGGGTAGTGAAATACCTTATCGAAAAAGGTGCAAGCTTAAAGGTCAAAAATAATCTTGCCCATACCCCGCTACACCTTGCGGTTTTAGCGGGGCATATAAATATAGTCAAGTATCTTATCGATGAAAATGTCGACTTAAACGCCATTAATAATGAAGCTAATACACCTTTACATTACGCAGCTTACTATAACCACTTAGAAATCGTCAAATATCTGGTAGAAAACAACGCCGCTCTAGAAAATAAAAATAATACCGGAAATACGCCTCTACACGCGGCGGTTTTAGAAGGCTATATCGATATAGTCAAATATCTGGTGGAAAATGGCGCTGATTTAAACGCACAAAATAATACCGGTCATAATCCTTTGCAGCTTGCAGCACTCCGCGGTCACTTAGTTATTGTGAAATATTTTATAGAAGAAAAAAATATTAATATCGGCAGCGCCGATCTATTTGATGCGGTAAAAAATGGTTATTTAGGTCTAATCCAGTACTTGGTTGAAGAAAAAACCGCTGATTTAGACATAAAAAATAATGCCGGTGATACGCTGCTGCATTATGCGGCCTGGAATGGCAAAATCGAGATAGTAAAATATCTTGCCAATAAAGGTGCTAACCTAAAAACTAAAAATAATGATGCAGTGACCGCGTTACACTATGCGGCTTACCATGGCCACTTAGATATCGTAAAATATCTTGTAGAGAACCAGGCGGATCTAAAAGCTAAAGATGATGCGGGAGATACCCCCCTACATGCGGCCACACTAGGCAATCAAATAAATGTCGTGAAATATCTGGTCGATCAAGGGGCTAATCTAGGTTTAAAAAATGCAGCAGGAGATGTTCCACTACAGATTGCCGCTGCCAATAAAAACTTAGCGCTCGTCGAATACTTAAAACTGATAGAATTCCTTAATTTAAACGATAACATTCGTAGCCGCCGCAGCCTTCAAATTAAAGATAAAGGCGTAAGCATAAAAAGCTATGACGTCGCTAGTGGAGCAAGTAAACCCTCTTTTTGGATAAATAACCTGGTTGACCTATTTAAAACCATTTCTCAGTTCACACTCCCTCATTTCGGGGCTTCATTACCTAAACTAGATGTTAATACGTTTCATACTCCTACTCCCTGTGACCGGATGACAACAAGTGACTTCAACCTAGACAGCAGCCTATTATTAGTCGATCTAATAGTAAGAAAACTAAGTGGAAAAAAATATCCTACTTTCTTTGTCCCCGGCGAAAATAAAACCTTAGCCGCTGGAGATCGTATTATTCATTCCATCAACACATTTGAGTCTACACTAGAGGCCGAAAAGTTTAATAACTCATTTGAATTTTAAGTTGCAATAGAATAATTAACTAAAATTTTTTCACATATCGGTGGCAGTAAACTTGCTTGTTAGTTTTTTCATAATAATTTTGATGATAATCTTCTGCTTTCCAGAATTTGCTAGCCGGAGTCAACTTGGTTGCAATCTTAAAACCTTTATCTTGCAAAATATGAATAAGTTTTAAAGCAATTTCTTTTTGTTCCGGTGTGGTATAAAAAATTTCCGAGCGATATTGATCGCCTTTATCGGGCCCTTGCCCATTAACTTGTTCTGGATCATGGATTTCGAAGAAGCGTTTCGCTAGTGTTTCATAAGTTACTTTGCGCGGATCGAAAATAATTTGCACCGCTTCAGCATGACCCGTATCATGGTT
>DALYCY010000001.1:61072-117331 GCA_031973495.1 Candidatus Aquirickettsiella sp.
TTGGTAAGTAGGATTAGGCGTATTACCGCCGATATAACCTGAAATTACTGACAGGACACCGGGCAAATGCTTCATCAGATGTTCCACGCCCCAAAAACACCCACCGGCAAAAATAGCCGTTTCAGTTGGCTTAACTGGCTGTTTTAAATTTTCATCGGGTTTGCCCTTGCTTGTTTTATGCTTTGGAACAAAATCTAAAGATATTGAGTTGACACAATGTCGGACATTTTTAGCGGTCAGCGCTTCACCAAGGAATACATGCCCAAGGTGCGCATCGCATTTCGCACAAAGAATTTCAGTACGACGGCCATCCGCATCTGGCAATCGTTTAATTGCACCTATGATCTCATCGTCAAAACTTGGCCAACCACAACCTGAATCAAATTTATCAGAAGAATTGTATAATAATGCGCCGCATTGCTTACAGGAATAAGTGCCATCTTCATTAAAACGATAAAATTTTCCTGAAAAAGGCGCCTCGGTCCCTTTTAATAAGATGACTCTTTCCTCTTCGGGTGTCAGTTTTTTCATAAAAAATCAACCCTTAATATAAGAAAAATACTTAATTTAAATAATAGCATTAAAGTATCATTTTACTATTAAAAAACCCAATGTAATTGATATCCGCAGCAAACCTATCCTAGCCAGCGATTGATTGCTTTTGCTAAATTTCTGCTTTATTTAGCAATAAAAAATAAAAAACCCGTAAAATACGGGTTTTTTATAAATTTCAAACGAACTTAAGCCACTTCAGATACCTTAATAGTGCTCTGACCCTTTTGCCAATTACACGGACAAAGTCCTCCATCTTGCAACGCATGTAGTATACGTAATACCTCTCCAGGGTTACGCCCTACACTTAAGTCAGTCACCATACTAAAGCGAATAATGCCTTCTGGATCAATAATAAACGTTGCGCGTTGTGCTACCCCGGCGTCATTATCTAATATGCCCAAATTACTGCATAATTCTCGTTTGATATCACTCAACATAGGGAATGAAAGATCGCTCAAATCCTTGTTATATTGGCGCCAAGCACGGTGTACAAATTCGTTATCTGTGCTACCACCTAGCAACACCGCATTACTTTCTTTAAATTTTCCATTGAGATCATTAAATGCGACAATTTCAGTAGGACATACAAAGGTGAAATCTTTAGGCCAAAAAAATAATATTAACCACTTGCCTGGATAAGAAGCATGCGTAATCTCAGTAAATGCCTTGTTGATATCCACATCCACTGTGGCAGTTAATTTAAATTCAGGTAACTTATCCCCGACTTTGAGCATAGACATATGGTTATTTTCCTCTCGTTTAGTAATAGAGCGCTGGTAAATTTAAGGCTACAAGCACCCAGTTAATCGCCTTAGATTTAAGCCAGTATTAAATAAAAATCTAAAATTCAGCGTAAACCCACCCAGTAAAAAAACTTAAGGTCCTAATTATAACAGCCCTATGCTCATTAAAGAAATAAATTTAGCGCTATTATCAATAAATAATAGCAGTCTCTTTAAATTGAAATATAGTTTTTAGTAGTCGATTAAAAACTTGCTTTTTAGGCGAAGAAAACGGGAATATAAAAATTAAATCTTTTAAAATTTGCTCTACTAGACCTTGCAGATAGGTTTCTCTTATAGTGAGATCTTGCCAATAAAGACTGCACTCATCATCGCAAACATCATCTTGGAGTTGATAAACCAAACCTAATTTATTTCCAATTTGTGCTAAGGTTAAAAGCTGCTGTTTAGATAAATCCGCGATTATTCCAGCTAATTCGAGCGAGGCGGCAAATAAAGCACCTGTTTTTAACGTATGAATGGTTTCAACACTCGATTTATCGGCACAACTTAAACTACTACTAAACTCCATCGCCTGCCCTGCTACCATCCCCCATGGCCCTGCTGCCTTTACCAACACATTGAGCATTTTTACAATTTTTGCAGCGCTCAATGGCGCCTTAAGGAGCACATCGAAAGCCAATGTTTGTAAGGAGTCACCGGCTAATAAAGCCATAGACTCGCCAAATTTTTTATGGCAACTCGGTTTTCCACGCCGCCAATCATCATTATCCATGCTAGGTAAATCATCATGAATTAATGAATAGGCATGAATTAACTCCAGTGCGCATGCCGCCTGATCTAAACTTTCTAACGGAGATCCTAACGCGACCCCTAAGGTATAAACCAATAAAGGCCTTAAACGCTTACCGCCATTTAAAACAGCGTAGCACATCGCATCATGTAAGGGTTTCGACAGAGGGGTGGGTTCTAACAAATAATGTGTTAAGAATCGATTAACACGTTGTTGATATTTTATAAAGTCAGGTTCAACATTCACTAGACTAATTCTTCATTCACTTCAAAAGGCTGTAGTTGTTGTTCCGCATTGGCATCAGTATTTATTAAAATTTGTACACGCTGTTCAGCCTTTTTCAAGGTCAATTGACAGTCTTTTAATAAACCAACCGCTCGACTAAATTGCTCAAGTGAATCCTCTAAGGTGGAATTCCCTCGTTCCATTTGCTCAACGATTTTTTCGAGCTCATCCAAAGCCTTTTCAAACTTAAAACCCGCATTTTTTTTTGTCTTTGGCATGCAAAATGACCTCATTTACACCCCTCTACATTTAAGTAGAAGCGCTTAGCTATTTAAATGCTTCTTAAAATAAGCAGCTTATATTACCCTAATGATTATGAAATGCTATTAAAATGATGTCAAATAATGGCAATAATTGTTACTATTGGGCTATTTTGCTATCCAATTTCTTTGGCCAAATACCCCTTTTAAAGGAAATTCATTCATGGTTTTTAAAAAAACACTCGTTTATTTGGGCTTAATAGCATTACCGCACTTAAGTTGGGCAAATGATGTTCATGAATACCATTTGCAAAATGGATTAAGCTTATTGGTAAAGGAAGATCATCGTGCACCTGTGGTAATTTCAGAGATATGGTATAAGGTAGGCAGCAGCTATGAGCCACGTGGGATTACAGGGATTTCGCATGCACTAGAACACATGATGTTTCGCGGAACCAAAAAATTTGGACCTGGAGAACTGGAAAAAAAAGTAGCCGCCAATGGCGGTGAACAAAATGCATTTACTGATTCAGATTTTACCGCTTATTATCAAAAATTTTCGGCGGATAAATTAACCATTAGCTTTGAATTAGAAGCGGACAGAATGCGAAATTTGTTACTGCGTTCGCAAGACTTTGCTAAAGAAATTCAAGTCGTCATGGAAGAACGGCGCATGCGCGTTGATGATAACCCACAAGAAATCTTATTAGAACGTCTTAATGCAGCCGCTTTTGTTGTCAGCCCCTACCATCACCCGGTCATAGGATGGAAGAGCGATCTACAAAACATGAGCGTCGATGACTTGCGTAAGTGGTATGAAACCTGGTACGCGCCTAATAATGCCATACTCGTTGTAGTGGGCGATGTAAAACCTGAGCAAGTCCATCAATTAGCAGAAAAGTATTTTGCTGCGCTAAAACCATTACCTGTTCCAAATCTAAAACCAGAGAAAGATATTCAACCGCTCGGTGAAAAGCAGCTTACTATTTCCGTCCCTGCTCAATTACCATGGCTGGTCATGGCTTATCCTGTCCCTGTTATCAAAACAGATCAGCATAGTTCGGACCCTTATGTTTTAGATCTGATTGCGACCTTATTATCCGGTGGAAATAGTGCGCGTTTTGCCAAAAATATCATTCGCAACCAGCAAATAGCCGCCGATGCGAATGCATCTTATAGCCCAATAAGCCGCTTAAATAATTTATTTTTATTACAAGCCACACCGACACCGGGACACACTTTATCTGAACTTAAAACCAGTCTGTTAGATCAAATCACACAACTACAGAGCTATATGGTCAGCTCTGAGGAGTTAGCGCGCGCAAAGGCGCAAATAGCTGCCGATAAAACCTATCAAGAAGACTCTATTACCGCCCAGGCCTACGAGCTTGGTAGTTTAGCCGCCCTTAGTCTACCGTGGCAAATAGAACGAGATTATCTCAAACACATCAATGCGATAACACCACGGCAAATACAAATAGTTGCCGCTAAATACCTACAAGCATCGCATTTAACCAGTGCTTATTTAATTCCTTTACCACTCAATTCTACGCATTCCGACTCACTATCAACTAAAAGGTCTTCGCATGTACGTTAAGCATTATTGTTACATTTTCGCGTTGCTACTCACACTTTTTATTCCCTATGCGAAAGGGGCATCTCCGCAAACACTACTTAAGATCGAACACTGGTATACCCAAAATGGAGTACCGGTTTACTTTGTCGCTAAAAAACACATCCCTATTATAGATATCGGCTTATTATTTCATGCCGGTTCATCACAAGATAATGCTTCGCCAGGAATTGCGCAATTTACCGCACAAATGTTAGACCAAGGGACAAAAAATCTAAGCGCAGATCAAATTGCCAATCATTTTGAAGCCGTAGGCGCACATTATAGTGCTGGCATTAATCAAGACATGGCGGTATTAAATCTACGCTCACTAAGCGCTGCACAATTTTTCAACCCGGCATTTAGTACATTTTCTGAATTACTCAAAGGCGCTGATTTTCCACCATCGGCTATAAATCGAATAAAAAAACAAACCTTAATCTCCCTACAGCAAGAATCACAAACACCTAGCATTATCGCCGCTAAAACCTTTTATCAAGCTTTATATGGCCAACATCCCTATGCTTTTCCATTATCAGGGAATAAAGCCAGTATTGAACAATTATCCCAAGAAAAAATAGTCGATTTCTATCGACATCACTATGTGGCAAAAAATGCAATGATTGCCATTGTAGGCGATATCAATAAAGATAAAGCTATAAGCATTGCAGAACAACTCGCTGCCACCCTTCCTAAAGGACAAGCAAGCACTCCTCCAGCAACGCCTCTATCACTACCAGTAAAAAATCGTATCATAAAAATAGCTTATCCTTCACAACAAACCACTATTTTTTTAGGTCAACTAGGCATCGCGGTAAAGGATCCTGATTATTTTCCACTTCTGGTTGGCAATCAAATTTTGGGCGGCGGTATACTGACCTCACGGCTTTTTAATGAGGTTAGAAATAAACGAGGATTATGCTATGGCATAAATAGTGGTTTTAAAACCCTGCAAGTTGCAGGCCCTTTCTTGATTGTGCTACAAACCCGTAGCAACCAAGCTAGCAACGCTTTAGCTATTACTGAAAAAACATTAAAAGACTTTTTAGTCTATGGCCCAACAGCAGCAGAATTATTGGCGGCCAAGCAAGCGCTCACTGGTAGCTTTCCATTTTCCTTTGCCAGTAATGAAAGTATTTTAGCTGCAATAGAAAAAATAGGTTTTTATCAACTTCCTTTAAATTATCTAGATACTTATCCAGAAAAAATTGCAGCGGTAAGCTTAGAACAAGTTCGAAATACTTTTCAAAAGATTAAATCCAACAAAATGATTATCGTAATGCTTGGAAAAAAATAACTACATCGAACTCGGATAACATGTCCCACAGTAGGATACGGGAGCAAGGCGTGGAATTAAATCAGGAGTTGCTTGCGGTACTTGAGGGATAGGATAAAATGTGTTTGGAGTAGCTGCCATATAAACATTGAACCCAGGGGGTGGCGGTGGAGAGAGATAAATAGGCTTAATCGGCAGCTGATTACTTTCGGTATGCGCTTTTATAGTGTCTGCGTCACAAGGATCAATACGGCTCAAGTAAAATTTCACAATTTCGGGGTTTGCTATGGATACTAACTTAGCTTTTATGCGCTTTTTATTCTGATATTCTTGCTCAATAGCAAGTTTTAGTTGATTCACCTTGTCGATTTGTTCACTAAATTCAGATAATATGTTTCCCTCATTTTCAGCGTCTTCTAATGAACCGGTAGTAATGATTTTTTTAACAAAACTTCGATTCAAATCATACAATTTATTTTCTGCAAAACTTAAATCATCTCTAAATTTATTATATTTATCCGCGGATCCCAAATAAAAAGCCAATAAACTGTTAAACTCGGCGCGGTTATCGGCAAGCAGACTCGGTAAACGAGGGGACTCTACTACCACAGCCTTGTCATCACTTTGCTGTATCAGTGCCCTGCAAATCGTAATGCGATGTAAAATACTATCTAACCATTCCTCATACTGATACAAATAATTAACTAACATCCTCGTTTTATCAGATTTTTCAAAAAAAGAAATTATTTGCTCCTTTTGCGCTATCAGCTCAGATTTTTTTTCGATAAATTCTCGCTTATATAAGGATAAATATTTTAAAAAGGCATTGGCGGTATTAGTTAATACTGACGTTGAACAACTTTCGATAACATGAAAAAGTTTATACGATTTTAAATTTTTTTCATATTTCCATTTTTCAAACCCTAGATTCCAACTTTCATATTCATCTAGAACCGCTTTATTTAACCTATTGGCTTCATCAGATGAAATTTTATTAGCTACATCAAGCGTTGTAATATTCTCATCCACACCCATTTCATGAATAAGCGATGCGGCCGATCGACTATTTATACCTTCGCGAATAGTTAAATTTTTTACATCTAAGGATATATCCGTAACGACTAGATTGGATTGTTGGTATTCACACTCATTGACATCATGACTAATGGAAACCGCTCCAAGCTCTTTTTCCGAATCAACTTGTTGCGAAATATCGATGTCTACATCAATAAAGTTTTCTTTATTTATTGCATGATTATTAATTGGTTTAATGGTAGATTTACTAGGGGGAGTTTTTAATAAACTCATTTTTTCTTTTAAGAGATTACAGGCCCTTTGATAGTCTTCCCCTTCGACGACTAGAGAATATAACTGGATAATTCGCTCATGGGCATCGTATCGCATCAATCTTATTAATTTTTCTAAAAAAATAAATTGTTCTTTTAAATTCAAATAATCATTGGGAATTTTATTAGCCACTTGGCGTTTTATTTTTTTAGGAACTGGCCTGAAAAAAAACGTAGATGTATTAGCCTCCTCCATAAACGAGGATGAAATAATCTGTAACAATTCCTTGGCCTGCTCATTACATAAGAGATATTTATCTATCATTTCAGTCACTTTTTTCAAAATAAGGCTAATCGACAAAGAAATACGACTGATAAGCTGTTGCAGCAATACCAGCTTATTTTCAATTGACTTTTTCTTAATTAAAGCATTCTCAATGACAAGTTCATCTATTTTAGTTAATAATTGAGATAGATTTAAGTTAGCTAGGATTTCTGCTTCATCGCTATCTAGGCAAAGATTTAAATTTAACGCAAGCTTATCTATTGATGAAGAAATCTGCCCAAGTGCTGAAGAAATTTTCTGTTTAAAATAACTATTTTTCTTGATGGATAGCGCATTTTTTTCAATTTCCTGAATATACTTCAGACTCTCAGAAAAATTTGCAGATAAACAACTCAGCGGCTCAAATAAATATTCAATAAATTTACTATATTTTTCCTCTATATCACTCTCTAAATTATCAGTAAATTTAATACTCGGTTTTTTGATAACCCGTTTAGCTTTAATAGGAAAAACATGTTGCACTATCGCATTATACTTTAATTGAAAAAATTCACTTTCGTCTTGTAAATTTTTCAAAGAGGCCAATAGATTATTTTCGTCGGGCCGCGGCAGAATAGGGTTAGCTTTAATCTTAGGAATAAGTACTGATTCTAAAATCTTAGTATCTTTTAAAACCTGTGTAGTATGCTGGATCAGCTCTAAAATTAATTTAATTTCTTCTAATAATTTTTTTTTGATGTCGACATAAGTCGATTGATTCGAGTATTTTTTTTCAAAGAATTTATTCACCTTGTTCATTATTTTACTTTTCATATTAGCCAATATTTTAAGTTTAGCCATTAAAAAAATGTTAAATGTCAGCACCTCAGTGAAAAGTAATTTATTATTAAAACCTGTTAAAGCCGCATTAAAATTGAGATAACGTAAGGTAAAAACATAAAAATGACCGAAATCTATCCAATCTTCAAGACTGAGTTTTTCAAGTAAAATAGAGTTTAAATTTGCTTCGCAACTTACAATAAAATTTAAAAATACCCCGATTTCTTTGTATAAAAAAAGATTTTTCTCTTCGCCCCGTAACGCTTGAAATAGATAATTTAAAGCTTCTTTATTACTTTTGACATCATCTATACATTTTTCTCCATGCAAATAAAAATCACTGCTCACTTTGTTACTAAATGCCGTGAGCAGTCTCGACGATTCATTTTCGTTTATCATCGTCATCAATAAGCAACACATGGTCGTTAAATTCGCATAGTTATTTTTTATCAAATTTTCTGATTTTTTATTAATAATTTTCACTTCGTCTTCTAGCGCACTGTAAAAAATTAATGCTTTATTAAGTTCTTCTTCTGTTTCTTCGGATTTATTTTCTAAAAACTTATGTAATTTCTTCTCTTTTTTTACTAAAAAAATTTGCAGATCATGCAAATTGTCGATAAGGTTTTCTTTAATAGAAGATTTAAAATTAGCGACATAAGATTCGAATTGAATGGATTTTCTTAAAAAGTCAAAATTTGAATTTATTGGCCTTGATCTTAAGTATTTCAATAAAATATTGTAGAAAAAAAAGCAACGTAGTGCGAGCAATTCATGCGCCAACGCAGGCAAAGGGTAATTGGGAATATTTTCTGATAAAAAAAGTTTAATCTCAGTTAGATTAAAATTATCTACTTTGAAATAAGAAAATTTATAAAAAATAGCGGTAAGGATAAAAAGCGAGGTATTATAAGGATCATTCAAACCCTTAATACCCGATAAAAAATCAGTCGTATAATTTTCAAAGTAACACTGATAAGGCTCAAAATATAAGGATTTAAAGACTTTAGCAAAACAATCATCTTCTACAAAAAATTTATATAAACAATCTTCTTCCGCCCTTAACTTATAGATTAATTGAGAAGTTATATCTTTGCTTGGATGCTCAAAATTTTCTCTTTTAATAGTAAATTGATAAAATTTTTCTACGAAATTATAAAATAATACAAAATTATCAATAGAATATTGAATGGATTTTAGTTCTGCTATTATTTTAACCAGACTGATTTTTTTCTGCTCAAAATCTTCTTTTTCTTTTCTTAACTTGTACGCTTGTTCTGCATCATTAATTTTAGCTAATAGACTATTAGCTAAGCTAATTTTTTTCTCAAAAACAAGGATTTCTTTTTTTTTACTGTCTAAATCCTTTGACAAAGAATACACAACTGGCGTTCCTGCTTCACTAACAAGCTTGTTTATTCCTTCCATTTCCTTTCTAAGTAAATCACTTACTATATTGCCCGGCATACCTGACTTCCCTAATAATCGTTTTTAAATACCTTTTCCTGATGATACGCTAGATAAATTTTAAATTATTAATTTACTCATTATAAATTTCAGTTAAAGAAAAAATAATGCTTTATTAACGCTATTGGATTATATAAAAATAGAATTCCATGTAAACCCCTAATTTATTTAATAAATAGGGATACAATGGGAAAACAGAGGAAATACTAAAGTAAAACTATACTAATTAATAGTAATATAGTCGCTTTTGATTTTTTAGCAAAAATGCTTATGGGTTATCGAGTTAAAACAAATCAAGCCGGAAGCACCGATTCCATATTTTGTTCTTTTTTTAGCTTGCTAAATACCTTTTCAGCCGCCATTAAAGTAAGCTCAAGCTCTTGTTCTCCATGTGCACTTGAAATAAATCCCGATTCAAATAATGACGGCGAAAGATAAATACCTTCTGCCAACATTCTATGAAAAAATTCTTTAAAAATTAATTGATTACCTAGTTTCACTTGTTCGTAACAATAAACTTCTGTCTCTTCAGTAAAAAATAATCCAAATAATCCACCTATATGATGCGCTTGAAAAGAAATATCCGCACTTTTAGCACGCTCTAACAATCCTGATGTCAATTTTTCAGTGTTAGCACTTAGCTCAGTATAAAACCCTGCCTGACTAATGACTTCTAACGTAGCGAGACCTGCGGCAACTGTTACCGGATTACCCGACAAAGTACCTGCTTGATAAACATCGCCTAAAGGGGCCAAACAGTCCATGATATCATCTCGACCTCCTAAAGCGCCTATCGGTAACCCTCCGCCAATAATTTTACCTAATGTGGTCAAATCGGGACGTACTTGATATACCGCTTGTGCGCCACCTAAAGCAACTCTAAACCCTGAAATAACTTCATCAAAAATTAATAGGCTTCCGTAATAATCACATAACTCACGTAAGCCTTGCAAAAATCCTGAAAGGGGCAAGATACAACTCATATTAGCAGCGACAGGCTCTACGATAACAGCAGCAATTTCTTTTCCATAATGCATGAACATCTGAGTAACTTGCTCAAGATTATTAAAATCAACGCTCAAGGTTTGCTGTGCAACTTCATTGGGAACCCCGGCGCAATCGGGTATTCCTAAACTCGCTAAGCCAGAACCTGCTTTTACTAATAGCGCATCGACATGGCCATGATAACAACCATTAAACTTAAGAATCTTATTACGTCCGGTAAAACCTCGCGCTAAGCGTATCGCTGTCATGGTAGCTTCGGTGCCCGAATTCATTAAGCGTACTTTAGCTAAATTCGGCATTAAAATAGAAATCTTTTCTGCCAGGTCAATTTCTGCCACTGTGGGGGCACCAAAACTTAACCCTCGTTTAACAGCCTGCTCCACTGCCATCAGCACCTTCTCCGGCGCATGACCAAGGATCAATGCGCCCCAAGAACCGACATAATCTATATAAGCTTTACCTTCTACATCAAATAGGTAGGCCTTATTGCCATGTGAAAAAAAGACCGGATCGCCACCTACGGCATTAAACGAGCGTACAGGCGAGTTAACCCCACCTGGGATAAACTGCTTAGCTCTACGAAATAAATCATGTGAAGAAATCATATTAAAATTAGACTGTCGTAAACCTTTAGTTTTTTATATACTCGAAACAATTAAATTTTTTGATAAAATATACTTTGAAATTTATGCCCTTCGGCTCATGTAAGCCAAATAGACAAAAAATCCCCCTGCGCAAAGTCTTACAAAAGTGTAATTTTATGCAAAATCTATCGCTAAAATAATACTACAGACCCCATTTTAAACCTAGTATTAGTTGATTTAAAAACGAATTATTTCGACGCCTTACCAGCTATCTGTCAACCACAGGACTACAATTTACCTGGCTTAAATGGACTATGCTATACCACACTTAACAGTGAAACAGGCAAAAACACTCAAATCTTATGTTGAAATCAATTAATACATTTAAGAATACTCGCCAAGAGTATAAGCTATTTAAACGCCGAACCATCGCTATTCTTATTGGCATATCAATTTTAACCGTCGTTTTACTTGGTCGATTGATTTACTTACAGGTCTTCCAGCATAAACTTTACACCACCTTAGCGCGTCAAAATCAGCTTAGCCTGGTCCCTATCGAAGCAAATCGTGGATTAATCTACGATAGAAAAGGGGTGCTACTCGCCGAAAATAAACCTATCTTTAATCTAGTCATTACACCGGATTTAGTCAGTAATGTTCAGGAGACCATCGCAAAATTAAGCCGGCTTATTAAGATTGACACTGAAGATTTAAAACAATTTGAGCATCAACGACATTTACACCATCGTTTTGAACCCATCCCTTTACGCTTAAAGTTAAATGAGCAAGAAGTAGCCGCATTTTCGATAGAACGCTATCGTTTTCCTGGTGTTGCGATACAAGCTCAAATGATCCGCCATTACCCACAGGGTGCTCCTTTTGCCGCCATAGTAGGCTATATGAGCCGAATTAATGAAAAGGAGTTACAAAGCATAGACCCGGTTAATTACAGTGCCAGTAATTTTATTGGTAAAACGGGGGTTGAAAAATATTATGAAGTGCAACTTCATGGCACAGTAGGTTATCAACAAGTTGAAACAAACGTCCATGGCCAAATTGTACGCATACTAAAACAAACCCGACCTATCGCCGGGAAAAGCATTACTTTGACAATAGATAGTGGTTTACAAAAATTAGCGCAACAGGCTTTAGGCCGACAAAAAGGCGCTATTGTAGCCCTAGATCCACGTAATGGAGAGGTTTTAGCCTTAATTAGTAATCCTAGTTTTGATCCAAATCTCTTTGTGAGCGGGATCCGACAACGTGATTATGAGCAACTGCAAACGGAACCCGGTGATCCGCTGTATAATCGCGCCTTACGCGGCGCCTATCATCCGGGCTCTAGTATTAAGCCTTTTATCAGTACAGGAGCCCTCCTGGAAAACGTAGTTACCCCTGAATATACCATTCATGATACAGGGGAGTTTCAAATTAACGGCAGAGGGCGGATTTATCACAATTTTCGTCGTCATGCCTACGGTGAGGTTAATCTACTTAAAGCCTTAACGGTTTCTTCTGATATTTATTTTTATAACTTAAGCCTACGCATGGGGATTAATCGAATTTATACCAGTCTGAAACGATTTGGCTTTGGTGCTCCTACCGATGTCGACCTCCCCGATGAAGGCAGTGGGGTTTTACCAAACCCTCAATGGAAAGAAAAATCCTACAGTACACCCTGGTATGCCGGGGATACACTAAATTGTGGCATTGGCCAAGGATTTTTATTAGTAACCCCAATACAATTAGCGTTCGCAGCCAGTGCGCTTGCAGAATGGGGGGAGCGCTGGAAACCGCACGTCGTATTGAGCTTTCGCTCCAGTGATGGAACGGTCATTTTCACTAAACCACAACAATTAGCGCCTATCAATCTTCCTCAAGCTATTCTGAGCTTTATCCGTACCGCTATGCAACACGTCGTCAATGCTCCGGGAGGAACCGCAGAGCGCTTTTTTCCAGGGGTCCCTTATACCTTGGCTGGAAAAACAGGCACAGCGCAAGTGTATAGCTTAAAAAATAATGAACGCTATAATACTAAAACCGTTTCTGCCAAGCTGCGTGATAATTCATTATTTATCGCTTTTGCTCCTGTTGAACACCCTAGAATAGCGCTTGCTATCGTCATACAAAACAGTACGACCCCTTCCCCTCAAATTGCACGAAAACTTCTCGATTATTACCTAATACCTCCTTCCCCCATCCCCACTATTCAAAACCCACCGCCTGCTATTATTCCGAAAAAACCTCCGGATAAACAATTAGATGAATCAGATAAAAACCTCAGCGCTACTAGCACGACAACACCTGACGATGAAGAGGAAGATGAAGATATTAACGACGTAGAAACTAACGACAACCCAGCGGCAACCAAGCTGGAAAAAATTCCCGATAAACAACGCGATCAATCCAATAAAAACCCAAACACTACTAGTACAGTAACACCTGGCGATGAAGCGGAAGATGAAGACATTAACGACGCAGAAACTAACGACAACCCAGCGGCAACGAAGCTGGAAAAAGCCCCTGCTAAACCACACGATCAATCCAATAAAAACTCAAATGTTACTAGCACGATAACACCGGGCAATGAGGAGGAGAGAGCGGGTAGTGAAATAGATAACGACGATAGTTCACTTGAGGAATAAAAAATCAGATCCGCCTCGCTCGGATTGACAACTATGCGCTATAAAGGCATGATTAGCGCCTTAAATATAAGTCCGTTTTCTTTAAATTCAGGAGATTGTCCATTGGCCAATACAAAACAAGCAAAAAAACGCGTAAGACAAGCGGAAAAACGTCGCCAGCATAATACCAGCTATCGCTCTATGATGCGTACCTATATCAAGCGGGTTATTCTAGCGATTGAGGCTGGCAAAGCAACTGAAGCGGATACGGCTTATCAAGTGGCTTTACCTATTATTGACCGCATGGCGAGCAAAGGTTTCATCCATAAAAATAAAGCCGCTCGACATAAAAGTCGTTTATTAATCAGAATTCGCAAGCTAACTAATACTGAGACCGCTGCCGCTTAAACGGTGTCGCCTATAAAAAGTGGCGCTAATGCTTTTTTTAGGCGCTTATTGTGCTGTGTTAGTGGTAATGTGGCGCTTGCTAAACTTTTATAAACACAGGCTAAATCAGGAGAAGATGTTAGCGCCTGAAGGTGTTTTTTTAGCGTGTTCTTGTCCCCGCGTTGCAAAGGTCCTGTCAACGCCGCTCTGGGCTTATCCACACATTGAATTTTACCCAAGGTTTGAGCCATTAGTGCACGGGTAAGCGTTTTAGCGAGCTTAGCGCTTAAACCAGCTTTTTTATAACAAGCTTCCGCCATCGATGCCAGGGTTACTAGATAGTTAGACGCGAACACACTGGCGGCATGGTAAAGTGCTTTATGATTTTTTTCGATTAAAAACGGCTGGCTATCAATTGCTCTAAAAAGCGGTAACAATTTTTCTAAGGCGAATTTATTCCCTTCAAACGCACAATAAGTCCCTTTAAAGATCTCAACATCAACGATGGGCTTAGAAAAGCTAAAAAGAGGATGGATACTCGCCGTGTAACAACCCAACTGCGCTAAAGAACTTAAACACTGCGAGCTTAACAAGCCGCTGCAATGGAAAACCACACTCGCTTCAGAAAACGAGTTCTGCTTGGCTAATTGTTGCGCCACCGCTTCGATACTATCATCAGGAGTCGCAATTAAATACACATCGGCGGATTTAAGTTGTTTGTTCGAAGCACAAGCGCTACCTTGACCTATAAAAGCAACGGCTTTTGTAGCGCTAGCGCTACTTAAATTAACCACCTCTTGAATAGCCACAAGCTTGGTCTTGGCTAATAAAAAGGCTAAAGTCTTACCTAATCGACCACAACCAATAATACTAAGTTTTAATTTCATATTAGAATTTTTTAGTCTACTTAAATCCTATCGATCGTTCCTATTTTGAGAAGATGCCAACTCTATTCCCTCTACATTGTTTAAATAAACATTATGGCTAGGAAAAGACCATTCCGCACCATGACGCTGAATGCAGGCTAATAACTGCAAAAATAGCGCTTGCTGTATCGTTAAAAAGTCGGTGCTGTTGACTGTATGGGTATACGCTATAACCACTAGATTAAGCGATGTATTAGCCAACTCATTAAGATTAACGGTAATCGATCGGTTTTTATCAATCGCAGAATTTTCTTTTAATAAAGATTTAATCTCTTCCAAAATAGCAGGAACCTTTACTATATCTTGATAACGTAAACTAATTCGACAATAAAAGCGTCGGTACTTCATCCGCGAAGAATTTTCTACCACTAAGTTAGAAAATAGCGCATTAGGAATATATACTGGGCGACACTCTGGGGTTCGAATTCTACACACCCGCCAACCTATCTCTTCCACCGTACCCTCCACCTTAAGTGCCGGTAAGGATATTTGCTCACCTATTACAAAAGGTCTATCTAAAAACAGCATTAAGCTTCCAAATAGATTCGCTAATAAATCTTTAGCGGCAAACCCTATTACAACCCCACCCATGCCACCAAAAGCTAAAACCCCGACAATACTGAAACCAAATAGCTGGAATACGGATAAAGCAGCCAGAATAATAATTGACAACTTGGCAATTTGACTCAATCCATGGATTAATGTTTTATCAATCGGTTTATTTTGCACTTTATTTTCAGCCGCTCTTAGAAAACCTTCTTTAGCATGCGCCACAAAACGCCACAAAAACCAAGTGACTAAGCTTATAAACGATAGATCGCGAATTAAATGTAGTTGCTTAATGTCTATTGATTTCCAAGCGATGCAAAGCGATTCAAGCGCATAAAAAAGACCCATGACAACAATCAAAATAAACAGTGGTTGATAAATAGCCTCAAGTAATGCCCTACTTAAAATGCTCGATTTTTGACTTAGTCGTAACTTGCATTTTTGATAGCAAATAGGCATAAAAAAACAAACTAAGGCGGTTAGCAGAAGGATCACTAAGGCCCTAATCACACAAAGTTGCAGTAAAACAGTCAGCATTGTTTGCAAAGGGTTCACCTATTTTTCACCCAGATCGAATAAACGCTTCATTTTTTAAATGATTAAATTCGGTAAGCCACTAAAGACATGAACTTAGCCAAGCCTTGCATACTCCACTGTATGACTAACGGTAAAGGGATCGCGCCAGCTTGCTCCGCTGTAATCGCATGCTGCATTTCTTCTAATCGCATTTGCTCGACAATAGCGCGGCTTTTTTTATCCACTAGCGGTAAGCTTTGTAAATGATTATCTAGATGCCTTGCGACCTGATGTTCTGTTTCCGCTAAAAAACCAAGGCTCAACCTATCGCCGAATAAACCCGCACTACAGCCTATCAATAAGGCGCTTATATACCAAAAAGGATTCAAGTAACTTGTATGTGTTTCCAACTCCTGGATCCGCTGTTGACACCAACTCAGATGATCGACCTCTTCTTGAGCGGCTTTTTGCAACTTTTGCTTTATATCCGCTGAGCGCGCGGTTAGTGCTTGGCCCACATACAAAGCCTGTGCACAAATTTCGCCGACATGATTGATCCGCATTAAACCCGCCGAATGTTGACGCTCTTTTTCGTTTAAAGTCGCATCATCGAATAAATTTTTGGCTGGATTAGGCCGGCTCGATGAAAGCTTAGGCTGGATAGACTGCAAAACCTCATCAATACCTAAAACTAACCGATCGCAGAGAGAATAATAGCGCATTAAATAACCTTTAGCGTGTATGATACTTAACATTGCAACAAAACCAACAAATACGTTAAGCTTAACAGCTACTAATTTGACCTCGTAAATCTATGAAGAAGCTATTATACCAAATATTACTCAGCTCCCTACTCCTAGTAGGCTTTGGCCCTTTAAGTTATGCCGGCTGGCCTTTTAGCGTAGCCCACCAAATTAACGATACTAGCATCTCGCAGATGTTACAACCTATCATGCCGGCGGTAGTTAATGTCTCCGCACAAGGTGATGTCCCACTTAATCAGTTACCACCGCCCCTACCAGGTCACCCTTATCCACGTCATTTTGAAAGTATGGGATCGGGTGTGATTATAGATGCCAAGGCGGGATATATTTTAACCAATGCTCACGTTATCCATGCCGCCAAAGCGATTACGGTTACGCTTAGTGATGGCCGTGTATTTAAAGCGACACTTAAAGGCTCCGATCCGGCTTCGGATATTGCTTTACTGGTAATTACACCGGATCATTTAACCGCTATTCCGCTAGGTAATTCAGATAATTTAAAAGTAGGTGATTTTGTAGCGGCAATTGGCAATCCTTTTGGTCTCAACCAAACAGTGACTTCAGGTATCGTTAGCGCGCTACAGCGCACTGGATTGGGGATAGAAGGTTATGAAAACTTCATTCAGACCGATGCGCCGATTAATCCAGGTAATTCCGGTGGCGCCTTAATCAATTTACAAGGTCAGTTAATGGGTATTAATACCGCTATTCTGGCACCTGGTTCCAATGCAGGGAATGTCGGAATTGGCTTTGCTATCCCAATTAATATGGCCCATGGAGTGATGAAACAATTAGCGGAACATGGTTCTGTACGTCGAGGGTTAATTGGCGTTTTAGTGCAAGACTTAACACCGGCCTTGCACTCAGCACTGCACATCGCTGCCAATACAGCTGGCGCATTAGTCTCGCAAGTGCCTAACTATTCACCTGCAGCCACAGCAGGTATTCAAACTGGTGATATTATCCAGTCGATCAATGGCACGCCGATACAAAATGGCGGGCAAGTCAGAAATATTGTCGGCATGTTAAGAGTAGGCGATAAAATTACTATTAAGCTACTGCGAAAAGGAAGAACGATTAATACCGAATTAAGTCTTACCGATCCCAAGGAATACAAACAAACCGCAGAACATGATAATCCTTTTCTTTATGGTTTAGCGCTGCGTGATTTTAATCAGACAATTACAGGACAAGGACACCTCATCGGGGTCGAAGTCGTCGATATAGACGAAAACAGCATGGCCTGGCACGCCGGTATACGCCCTGGTGATGTCATTACTTCGGCGAATCAAATAACGGTCAGTAGTGTTGATCAACTGCAAAAAATTGCCAAACAAAGCAAACAAGAACTTTTAGTCAACGTATTGTCCCGCGCCGGAATACGCTTTCTTGTTATTAAATAAGAAAGCAAGCTAAGCGCAAAAAATTATTATTTAAGCGGAATTGGAACCAGCTTAATAACAAGTCCCAATTCATGTTGTTTTGCGGCAAAATCGGCATGTACAGCATATCCCGCAACCGCAATTAATTCCTGTTGATAAAAAATTAGTGGGATTTTATTTCGCTGCCATGGAGGAACCCCCCATTCTTGGAATAATTTTTTCAATGGATGAGAACCTAAACGATCACTTGAATGAAATCGCTCCCCTCCATGTCGAAAATCCACTTCGACCTGTCGCTGCTCCATCAATGAGCAAGTAAGACCTTGGCCTAAGGTTTTACTTGCTGTCAAAAGACCCAGCTTAGGTAATAGTAGCGTCTGATTTAATCGCCATGAAACAACCGAGTGTGGTAATACTTGTTCATTTTCTAGGTTAAGTGCATATAAAGAATCGCGATAGCGACGAAGCTGGACCCCTGCCCAATTAACTTGAGGCGACGCATCCACTTTGCTGACGAACAAAGCTTCAATTTGTTGTAATTGTTTTTGGCTAGGGATAGGAAAATTTAATCGGCTTAACCAATACCGCAATACATTACGACGACGGGCTACACTCAAATTCAACAAAGCAGAAATAATCAAGGTATTAAAATCCGGTCCTTGTACTCTGTTCCAATCGTCATGCGCTATTTCTTCGAGCAAGCCATGCGCTTCTGAAATATTTTCAGCAGTTCTGGCTAAGGTTTTATTGGCTTGAGGCCAGCGTTGTTGAATAAGCATTAGTGCTCGATGACGAATAAAATTACGATTAAAACGTAAATCGGTATTACTACTATCTTCTATCCAAATTAATTGCTGCGCTTTGGCGTACGCATAGAGCTCTGCTCGCGAAAACTTGAGTAATGGCCGCATAAGATAGGCTTTTTTTGCAAAAGCTTGGCAAAAAGGTATACTGGCTAAGCCTCTCAGGCCTGAGCCACGTAATAATTGTAGTAACAAGGTCTCTGCTTGATCGTCTCGATGATGGGCTGTTAATAAATAATCCCCAGCTGGGATTCGCTCTGCAATAGCCTTATAACGTAGCCGTCGCGCATAGGCTTCCGGACTTTGCCCTGCTTTTGCTCGTGCATCAACCGTAATAACTTCGCAATCTATGCCTAATCTCTCACAGCTATGCTGGCAGAGCTGCGCCCACTTTAGCGCATCAACGTGCCAACTATGATTAACATGGATAGCACGTAAACGTGTTAGCGGTAATAACTGGCTTAGCGCGTGCAGTAAGACCTGCGAATCTAAACCTCCGCTATAAGCTAGCCAAAAATTAGCCGAATCAGCATATTTTTCCAGTAACAATCGGAGTTTTTCGTGAGTAAACATAGGCTAACCATACAAAATTTGACCGGGGATTGTAAAGTCTATCCCTATAACCGGTTAGCTTATTGGGTAAAAATGAATAACTTAACGGGTTTCGTCGTTCGATTTAATGCGCTTAGGCAACAGAATGCGACCATTTATTAGTAGGGTTTAGCATAATTTTTTTCCAATCATGATAGCCTTTAACACATAGCAACATAAAGATTGAATAGAGCAACGCGGTTAAATACAAGGATTTACTCAGATATAAGCCGATAGACAAGATATCAATACCAATCCATAACAGCCAATGATGTAAATATTTTTTACTCATCATCCACTGAGCGATCAAGCTAAGTGCCGTAACACAAGCATCCGCATAAACCGTGGTCGAATCGGTATACTGTTTTAATATGAAACTAATAGCGGAAAATAAAATAACTGCGCTTACAAACACGGGGAGATAGGCCGATTGATTCATCACTTGTATGGATAATGGCTTTCTTGTACTACTTCCATATTGCCACTGATAGAGTCCGTAAAACTGAAAGGCTAAAAAAACCCCTTGTAAGCCCATATCGGCATACAGTTTGCTGCTAAAAAAGATTAGACTATATAAAAGGACCGTTATAATACCAAACAGCCAATTCCATAAACTGCTCCGAGTAATAAGATAGATATTTAATACGCCTGATATAAAAGCGATAACTTCAAAGTAAAAAAGCTTCATTTTTAATTTTTATACTTAAGTGCTTAAAAATTACCTTAGATTAAACACCCATCGATAATATTTTATGATAGCGCAATTCAAGTAATTTTTCAGTTGAGAAATACTGTAGTTGTGTTAACTGTTTAACGAGTTCTGTCTTTAACTGAGTTGCCATTTCATCAAAATCGGTATGGGCTCCGCCTAAAGGTTCGCCAATGACCTCATCAATTAATTTGAGCTGATATAAGCGATCCGCATTCATTGCCATTGCTTCGGCCGCCTCAGGTGCCTTTTCAGCACTTTTCCAGAGAATAGAGGCACAGCCTTCTGGTGAGATTACCGAATAGACGCTGTATTGTAACATCAAAATCCGATCCGCCACCCCAATGGCTAAAGCCCCCCCTGAACCCCCTTCGCCAATTATTGTAGAGATAATGGGTGTTTTAAGCTGTGACATCACTTGTAGATTTTGCGCAATCGCAGCACTTTGGTTACGTTCTTCTGCATCAATACCCGGATAAGCACCGGGGGTATCAATAAAGGTTAAAATGGGCAACTTAAAGCGTTCTGCCAAGTCCATCAATCGAAGTGCTTTACGGTAGCCTTCAGGTTTCGGCATACCAAAATTACGTTGCACCTTTTCTTTCGTCGTACGCCCTTTCTGATGGCCGATAATAACTACTGGCTGTTCGGCTAACTTAGCAATTCCAGCTACGATAGCCGCATCATCAGAAAATTGCCTATCACCATGTAATTCATCAAAATCTGTAAAAATTCTTTGCACATAATCCAAAAAATAAGGTCTTTGCGGATGACGTGCTAACTGAACTATCTGCCAAGCATTTAATGTCTGAAAAATCGATTGGGTTAATTCAAGTTTTTGCTGTTCTAAACGCTTAATCTCCTCACTGACATTAACCTCAGCATCATTGCCCAGCTTGCGCAGTTCTTCTATTTTTGCTCCAAGCTCGGCTATAGGCTTTTCAAAATCTAAAAACTTAAAGTGCATAGCTACTCACCTTTTGCGGCGTCAGCATTTTCGGATAAGGACTCATTTTCAAATTCATACTCGAATTCTTCACGTAATCGTCGTTGCTCTAAATAATCTTCAATAGCGCGGCGTTTTTCAAGCGAAAATCGAACCGGCGAAACTTTTGTTTTTTTATTTAAGGCATCTAAGGCCAGTTCTTCTGGCCATGTATCGAGCTCTTCATCCTCGATGTCTAAGATATCAGGTGGCAATTCAGGATCGCTACCTCCATCACTATCATCTTCTTCTAATAAAGCCTCTGTTTCTTTATACTCCATAGATCCTACCTATTAAATAATAGCAGCCTATTTTAGCGCTTACTTTAGTGGGTGTGATACCCTTTTGGCAAGTAGATCCGCCACCCTGTTATGAATAAACTTTTATCTTCAATCCAAAACATTTGGGAATGTCAACTTTGTGCCATTCATTTACCGTTTAATCTTAGACCTATACTACAAGCACATAGCAAAAGTCGTTTACTCATTGTAGGCCAAGCCCCAGGAATCCGGGCACATAAATTTGGTTAAAGCGAAACCCATGGTTCGAGGCGCTCGCTGTTCCAGCCTTGCGCAAAGTCGGTCGTCAAGTACTTCGTACAAATGTCTAGGACGACTTAGCTTATACACGAGTTTTATCTCAAATTCATCGCCTAAAATTAAAGTGCTATTAATCTTTCTTATCTTCCACCTTAATCTTTTTTACAGGGGCTTTATCCCTTTTAGGAATAATAACCCTTAACACCCCCTGTTTTCCCTCGGCGGTGATCTTGTCGGAATCCGCTGTATCCGGCAAGGCAAAACGACGATAAAATCGTCCTGTGGACCGTTCAACCCGGGTATACCCCTCGCTTTCTTCTTGTTTGCTGACAACGCGCTCACCTTTAATCGTCAATATGCCGCTTTCCATAGAGATCTCGATGTCTTTAGGATCAACCCCTGGGATATCCGCATAAAGTACAAAACGAGTCGGTTCCTCTTTAATATCCACCGCAGGCGCCCAATGACCGGTTTCAACCAAAGAACTATCCTCGAGAAGAGGATGATTCGGCTCAAACAGTTGATCCCATTCTTGGGACAAACGGTGTAACTGGTGAAATAAGGAAGGGGTTCTATAGCGTATAATATTTGACATAATACGTTCCTCCTTGTATAGAAATACCTTTAGTTTAACCCAAAAAAACCAATCTGTTTATGTTTATACGCTCCATAGGCTTTAAACGCATTGAATCTTAGCTATCGATTTTCTTAAGTCGGTAACTGACATAGAGATACTGTCTATTTTCTGATAGATTAGTTATTTACCTTAAGGGCCGTTGGGTTCATGATCAAATATCACCAGACATCGACAACAGCATAGAAAAATAGTTAATTTAAAAACAAATAGTGCACCGATTATTACTCACTAATGGCTAAAAAATCTTTACATCTTATCCATCCTCGTTATTGGCTCACCTGGCTAGGGCTAGGAATTTTATACCTCGTTACTAAATTACCTTATACTTTACAATTAGAATTTGGAAAAAATTTAGGTCGAATTTGTTACTATTTATTGAAAAGATTTCGCCGTGTTGCCGAAATTAATCTAAAACTTTGCTTTCCGACTTTATCCCACCAAGCGCAGAAAGCTTTGCTTAAAAAACAATTTCAATCCCTAGGCATGGGCTTAATTGAATCGGCCATGGCCTGGTGGATGCCGGATCACAAATTAGATTCGCTGATTCACGTAAGTGGCTTAGCACATCTGCAAGCGGCAATAGCGAAAAAAAAAGGCGTATTGATTTTAAGTGGCCACTTTACCTCACTGGATATCTGTGGACGTTTATTTTCTAATATTTTTCCCATGCAGGTTGTTTATCGGGAGCAAAAAAACCAAGTGATCGATATGTTGCTAAAAAGGCATCGCCACTTTAAATCGATGCAACCCATCCATCGACAAGCGATTCGTCAAATTATTAAAGCGCTAAAGCAAAATAAAGCAATTTGGTATGCCGCCGATCAAGATTATGGCGCCACACACAGCATTTTTGCCGCTTTTTTTAATATTCCTACCGCCACTATTACCACCCCCAGCCGTTATGCTAATCGAACCGGGGCACAAGTCGTCACCTTATTTTGCCATCGACTTGCTAAGAAAAAGGGTTACCAAATTACTATCGGGCCTATTTTAGAAAACTTTGCCCAAGGCGATGATTATCAAGATACGCTGCGCTTTAATCAGCGATTAGAGCAGGCTATCTGCGCCCATCCAGAACAATATCTTTGGATACATAGACGCTTTAAAACACGCCCTGCGGGTGAAGCCTTTCCCTATTAAATGCTTCTATAGAAAATGATGATGAATAATAAATTAATCGGCGGCATACTTTTAATTGTCGGAACCAGCTTAGGCGGTGGAATGCTCGCCTTACCTATCGCCACCGCACAATTAGGATTTATAAATGCCTTTATCGCTTTAGTCTTATGTTGGGCCGTCATGACAGCCAGTGCCTTGCTTATTTTAGAGGTTAATCTTTGGCACGCCGTCAACAGTAACTTAATCACGATGGCCAAAACGACCTTAGGAACATTTGGCCAGATTGTCGCATGGGCCAGTTATTTATCATTGCTTTACGCGCTACTCGCCGCTTACATTGCAGGTGGAAGCGATTTTTTACAACACCTTTTATTAACCTGCCACATTGCTGTATCCACTAAAATCGCGGCTTTATTATTTACAATTTTATTAAGTCTAATCGTTTATAAAGGGCTTAGATCGGTAGATTATATCAATCGCGGCTTAATGTTGGGTAAATTACTTAGCTTTAGCTTGCTAGTGCTATGTATCTTTCCTTTTATTTGCATAGATTACCTATTAACCCTAGGCAGCACTTATTCTAAGATGGTGATTTTAAGCAGCATTACCATTATGATGACCTCATTTGGCTTTGCCGTCATAGTCCCTAGCTTGCGGAGTTATTTTAGCAATGATTTGCCCACGCTGCGCAAGGCGATCCTGATCGGAAGCTTAATCCCGCTGTTCTGTTATGTGCTATGGGAAATCGCCATTATGGGTGTTATCCCGACACAAGGAAATCTAAGTTTAACGGCCATGTATCATTCTGGCCATGCATCCAGCGATTTAATGATGGCGTTAAGCCACCTACTTGATAATAGATTCATTAATCTTTTCGCCAAAATATTTACTTCAGTTTGTTTCGCTACCTCTTTCTTAGGTGTTGCTTTGAGTCTATTTGATTTTTTAAGTGATGGTTTAAAAATTGAAAAAAAGGGCTCGAATAAATGGCTGCTTTATGCTATCACCTTCTTGCCACCCTTGCTGACTGCCAGCCATTATCCGCATGTCTTTATGATGGCGTTATCTTATGCGGGCGTACTTTGTAGCATTTTATTAATATTACTTCCGGCTATGATGGCATGGAGTGGACGGTATATAAAAAAGTGTGGCCTAGGTTATCAGTTAGCCGGGGGTAAATTTTCATTAATTGGCTTAATAGTTATTGCCTTATTTATTATTGTGCTAAGTCTTATCAGTTAATTTCTATGAATGCAAAACAATGGGGTGGTATATTATTAATTACCGGCAATGCGATAGGTGGTGGAATGCTGGCTTTACCACTTGCAACTGCCCAAGCTGGTTTTATTAATTCAGCGCTGTTTTTGATAGCTTGTTGGGCCATCATGCTAAGCGGCGCTTTACTTATTTTAGAGGTTAACCTTTGGTTTCCTCGCCACAGTCATTTAATTTCCATGGCCCGAGCTACTTTAGGCGTTGCGGGTGAAATCATCGCCTGGTTGTGTTACCTATTCTTGCTTTACTCTTTATTAGCTGCCTATATCGCCGGTGGTTCAGATTTTTTACAAGGTTTATTACAAAAAACAGATGTTCACCTGGCAACGGGTATTACAGCAACTCTATTTGTCCTTATCTTAGGTACCATTGTCTATAAAGGCATCCACTCAGTTGATTTATTAAATCGTATTTTGATGGGCGGAAAATTAGTTATTTTTTGCCTATTGGTTCTGTTTTTACTCCCTTTTATATCGGTTAAGCAACTAGGGCAAGGTAATCTGCATCATTTATCAGCCAGTCTTACTATTATCATCACCTCATTTGGTTTTGCTGCTATTATTCCGAGTTTACGCAGTTATTTTCACAGTAATATCAAGCAATTACGGCGAATTATTTTTCTTGGCAGTCTAATTCCGCTCATCTGTTATATTCTTTGGATAGGCGCTATTATGGGCGTTATTCCGATTGATAAATTGCGCGCTATTGCCTATTCGAGCAACACGACAAGTCATTTAATCAACACACTAAGTCTGCTATTAAATAAAAATAGGATTAGTTTTTTGGCCTGGGCATTTACATCCATTTGTTTGGCCACCTCATTTTTAGGGGTAGGAATTAGTTTAGCTGATTTCTTAATCGATGGGTTAAGGTTAACCCCCACTAAAAAAAATAAAATCATTGTGCAAGTAGTTAGTTTTCTGCCGCCTTTAATGATTGTTTTGTTTTATCCGGCTGCATTTATGCTCGCATTAAACTATGCCGGCATTTGGTGTGCCAGCTTATTGGCGTTACTTCCCGCACTCATGGCTTGGTCTGGACGCTATCATCAACATATCGTTTCTCCTTACCGCGTTATCGGCGGAAAAAGTTTATTAAGTTTGCTGATCATAGTCTCGTCTATTATCATTGTGCATGCGATTATTGTTGATATTTTTTAATACTTGGGTTTTATTGGCTGCAATCTAGTTTTTAAATATTGCTAAAAATAGGTAAATAGGAAGACAGTTCATGCCTTACCAAAAAAAATGTGCTAATGCGATTCGTTTTCTTAGTCTAGATGCCGTAGAGCAAGCCAACTCAGGACATCCTGGCATGCCGATGGGAATGGCCGACATTGCCACTGTGTTATGGCAAGACTTCCTTCTTCATAACCCGAAAAACCCCAATTGGTCTAACCGCGATCGTTTCATGTTATCCAATGGACATGGTTCTATGTTGCACTACGCGCTACTGCACTTAACGGGTTACGATCTGGCTTTAGAAGAGATTAAACAATTTCGCCAATTACATTCAAAAACACCTGGCCACCCCGAAGTAGGTTTGACGCCAGGCATTGAAACCACAACAGGTCCTCTGGGTCAAGGATTCGCTAATGCAGTAGGTATGGCCTTGGCGGAACGTAATTTAGCCGCCTATTTCAATCGCCCTCAGCATGATATTGTCGACCATTTTACGTATGTTTTTATCGGCGACGGTTGTTTAATGGAAGGAATTTCTCATGAAGTGGCTTCACTTGCTGGCTGTTTAGGTTTAGGGAAGTTAATTGCTTTTTGGGATGATAATAATATTTCAATTGATGGCGATGTCACCAGATGGTTTAAAGATGATACACCGCAACGTTTTGCGGCGTATCATTGGCACGTTATTGCCAATATTGACGGGCATGATCCGAAACAAATTAAAATAGCCATTGAAAAAGCACGTGCGGTCAGCGACAAACCGAGTTTACTTTGTTGCAAAACCAAAATTGCCTTTGGCTCACCTAATTTAGCTGGCAGTCATCAAGCACATGGCGCGGCATTGGGTGAAAAAGAAGTAGCCGCCACCAGAGAAGCACTTAATTGGAATTATCCGCCTTTTTACATTCCACAAGATATTTACCAAGCTTGGGATGCCTGCTCTAAAGGGAGCGCACTAGAAAAAGCCTGGGAAGCAACATGGAATTCATATCAAAAAAAATTCCCTCAACTTGGCAAAGAATATCAACGAAGAATCAACCGGAAATTACCTGCCGATTGGGCAGAAAAAACTAAATCAATAATAGAAACCTTTTCCCAGCATGACTGGAAAAAAATAGCTACTCGTAAAGCCTCACAACAGGTATTAAATGCCTTTGCCCCCCTTTTGCCGGAATTATTAGGGGGCTCTGCCGATTTAAGCGAATCTAATGCGAGCTGCTGGCAAGGATCGCAGGTGTTAACAAAAGAAAATCCGTCCGGCAACTATATTCATTATGGGGTACGAGAATTCGGCATGTCTGCCACGATGAATGGAATCGCTTTACACGGGGGATTGATACCCTATGGCGGTACTTTTCTAGTCTTTAGTGATTACGCCCGTAATGCGGTTCGGTTATCCGCTTTAATGAAACAAAAAGTTATTTTCGTCTACACGCACGATTCGATAGGATTAGGCGAAGACGGTCCAACCCACCAACCGATAGAACATATTAACAGCTTACGACTTATTCCCAATCTTTCAGTTTGGCGGCCCTGCGATATGTTAGAGACAGCGATAGCTTGGCAACTCGCTTTAGAGCGCTCAGGACCGACTTGTTTACTACTTACTCGACAAGCATTAGCCAGCCAAAATCATACTGAAAAAACTTTAAAGAATGTCTGTCGTGGTGCTTATACCCTGCTCGATAGCCAGACAAAACCTGAAGCGATTATCATCGCAACAGGCTCTGAAGTTAGTTTGGCCATAGCAGCCGCCGAATCTTTAAATGCACAAGGAAGACAAATTAGAGTTGTTTCTATGCCTTCGGCAGATTGCTTCGAACAGCAAGATACAGCCTATCAAGACGATATTCTGCCAGAGTCAGTTAAACTACGGATTGCAATAGAAGCTGGAAACAACGATTTTTGGTATCGTTATGTAGGTGATAAGGGTAAAGTAATCGGTATTAATCAGTTTGGCGAATCCGCGCCGGGTGCGGATCTCTTTAAAGAATTTGGATTTACGCTAGATAACGTTATCAAAACACTAAACCATCTATTAGCCGTTTAAACGAGGAACAATTATGATGACAACAACACGTATTGCGATCAATGGTTACGGTCGTATTGGTCGTAATATTTTAAGAGCTCTTTTTGAAAACCCGAAGCAACATAACATAGAAATTATTGCCATTAATGATTTAGGCAATATTGATATTAACGCCCATTTAACCCGTTATGATACGACACACGGAAAATTTCCTGGTACAGTGAGTATTGATAAGGATTATTTGGTCGTCAATGATCAGCGGATAAAAATAATTTCCGAACGAGATCCGGAAAAATTACCCTGGAAAGAATTAAATATCGATGTAGTTCATGAGTGTACCGGTTTATTCACTGCCCCTGATAAAGCCGCCAAGCACATCAAAGCCGGAGCAAAAAAAGTGTTAATCTCTGCGCCTGCCGGTAAAGGCGTTGATGCAACTATCGTGTATGGTGTCAATCAACATAGCTTAAAAAGTAGTCATCGCATTATTTCAAACGCCTCTTGTACTACCAATTGCTTAGCGCCGCTGGCAAAAGCCTTACATGAAAATCTAGGCATTATTCAGGGATTAATGACGACCATTCATTCTTACACCAATGATCAAGTACTTATCGATACCTATCATCCGGATAGGTATCGCGCTCGATCAGCCACGCATTCGATGATCCCTACCAAAACAGGAGCGGCAGCGGCGCTCGGTTTGGTTTTACCGGAATTAGCCGGCAAGCTAGACGGTTTGGCCATCCGTGTACCCACGATAAATGTCTCTTTAGTTGATTTAAGTTTTCAGGCCAAACGTGCCACCACTGCCATGGAAGTCAATCAAATATTAAAGCAGGCTTCCGAAGAAGCAGCCCTTAAAGGGCTACTCAATTATAGCGAGGAAGCTCTCGTTTCTATCGATTATAATCATAATCCCGCTTCTTCCATAGTGGATGCCTCGCAAACACGGGTTATTGGTGATTTCGTTAAAGTACTGGCTTGGTATGATAATGAATGGGGCTTTTCGAATAGGATGCTTGATGTAACGACAGCGTTGATGAAAGCGGCTTAATCTTAAAGCCGTAGAAAAGCTTTAAAAAAATCGCTGGGAACACAGAAAGAGTGTTTTTAGGCGCTTTTTCATTAAGTGCGACCTGGTTTCCTATCCTGCTGAATGGGCGGTTAAGGCTTGAAAAAAGACTATACTCTAATTAAGCATGAAGATAGTAGAGATATGGCTAAATAATGATATAGTATTAGGTTCCGTTTCGTTCAATAAATAGAGAAATCCTATGGCACGCGTTACTGTTGAAGACTGTTTAAAAAAGGTTAAAAATCATTTTGAGTTGGTTATTGTCGCCTCGAAACGAGCAAGGCAGATTGCCAAAGGGGGAATGGCCTTGGTGGATCCTGAAAATGACAAACCTACTGTCATTGCTTTGAGAGAGATCGCAAGCGGTCGACTTAACGAAGCGGAGGAAAAGGCCGATAAAGAAAGTGATGCAAATAGGTCACAATCTACCGGTTTTTAATAAAAGTTGGGGGCGCTTGCATGTACATGTTTAGTGACCTCAAACAAGAATTACTCGCTTATCTATCTGCTGAGCAAATACGGCAGGTTTATACCGCTTATCAATTTGCCGCCAAGGCGCATTCCGGCCAACGACGTCACAGCGGTGCCCCTTACATCAGTCATCCTATTGCGGTAGCAAAGATCTTGGCGCAAATGCGTATGGATGTACAAACCCTTATTGTTGCCATATTACATGATGTCATTGAAGATACCCCTATTGAGAAAAGTGTTTTAAGCCGCACATTTGGCCAAGAAATTGCTGAGCTTGTCGATGGAATGAGCAAGCTGACCCAAATTCAATTTCAAAGCCGCGCCGAAGCACAAGCGGAAAATTTTCGCAAAATGTTGCTCGCGATGGCAAAAGATATCCGCATTATTATCATTAAATTAGCTGATCGCTTGCATAACATGCGCACGCTATCTTCTGTCCCGGCAGAAAAACGTCAACGTATTGCCAAAGAAACCCTTGATATTTATGCCCCAATTGCACAACGCTTAGGTATGCATACGGTGCGAATTGAATTGGAAGATCTGTGTTTTTCTAATCTTTATCCTTGGCGTTATCGCACCTTACAAGAAACCGTACAAAAAAATAGACGCAAACATAAAGCCAGTATTTATAAAATAGAATCCTCTTTAAAAGAATGTTTAGACCAACATCATTTGCCTTTCCGTGCAATTTGGCATAAAAAAAAGCATCTGTATCAAATCTACAAAAAAATGCGAGAAAACCATTTAGCTTTTAATGAAATTATTGATATTCCCATTTTTTGCATCATTGTAGATAATATCGATAGCTGTTATCGGGTATTAGGCGCTGTCCATAATCTTTATAAACCATTGCCTGATCACTTTCACGATTATATTGCTTTACCCAAGGCCAATGCTTATCAAGCCTTACACACCACTTTATTTGGCCCTTTTGCCAATTCAATCCACCTACAAATTCGCACTACTACGATGGATAATGGGGCTGATCACGGCATTGTCAGTTATTGGCTAGAAGAGAAAAAAAATAAACCCAGTGATCTGCGTCCGCATTTACGCGCACGTGAATGGCTCAAACGCCTCCTGGATATTCAACAAACTACGCCTAGTTCTTTGGAATTTATGGAGACGATAAAAATCGATCTCTTTCCTACCGATATTTATATCTTCACACCTAAAGGCGACATTATTGAACTTCCGCACAAAGCAACACCCATCGACTTTGCTTACGCAATACATTCCGATATAGGAAATCATTGCATTGCAGCAAGAATAAATAAACATCTAGCGCCGCTTAGTACACATTTACAAAGTGGTCAAACGGTAGAGATCATTACCGATGCAAAAACCTGCCCAGATTCGCGTTGGTTAGAGTTTGTAACGACGGGAAGAGCTCGAAGCCATATCCGACAATTTTTTAAATCTAAACAGCATAATGAAGCGGTACAATTAGGCCAACGCCTTCTTGATAATCACTTAATCCCGTTAGGAAAAGACGGCGCTCATCTAAACGCTAAAAATCTCAGTAAAACATTACAAAAATTTCAATGTGATTCATTAGAGGATCTGCTCGAAGCCATAGGTTTGGGCTATATCCACCCGACTGTCGTTGCTTTTTCTTTATGTAATCTTAAAACTAATTTCAAGACGCCTATTCCCTCGCTGCCCTTATTTTTCAAAGATAATAAAAATAGTTTAGTAAACTATGCCGAATGCTGCCGGCCTATTCCTGGCGATGAAATGACAGGTCTACTCAATGCCGGACATGGTGTCACCGCGCATCTGCAACGCTGCAAATATGCCGTACGTCTTATTAAAAAAAATCCCGAGCGTGCTATTTCGATACAATGGGAAAAACAAACCGATGGTTTTTTTAAAACCGATATTCGCATTGAAACCCTTAACCAGCATGGCGTACTAGCACAACTAACCCATAATATTGCTAAAGCCGAAGCGAATATTGAAAATATTAAAGTCGAAAGCCATGATAGAAGACACAGTGTTGTTCACTTTACCCTGTCGGTGCTGAATCGAAAACATTTGGCTAAAGTGATCCGTTCACTGCGCACCATTCAATATACAGTGAAAATTACCCGCCATTTTGCCTTATAAAAATTGATACGGGCACAAAAGTTAGCTAAGAACCTCCCTATCTAAGTAGCTATCTTGCCATTAGGATGGCATCAATTAATCGGACATCTCCGACATAAATAGCCGCTAAACGTCTCTGCCATCGATCAACCACATAATCTACCTTAAATCCTAAGTCTTCTAATTGCTGCACAGCCTCTGCCGATGTTATCGCTTGATTCAAAATAGCAGGAAAATAAGCGGCTTTTTCACGCTGCTGCGCCGTTAAACGGGTATTTCTGGAGCTTAACGCCAAACCATCTGTAGCGCGCACAGTAGAACAAGCAATAATTTCCACTTCTAAAAAAAGCGCTTGAGCCATTTTTTGGATAAGCAACAGTTGTTGATAATCTTTTTCACCATAATAGGAACGTGTTGGCTTAACAATATGTAGATATTTCAACACTACCGTTAACATGCCGATAAAATGTCCCGGACGAAACCTAGCCTCCAATTCTTCGCTCAATGTACTCGTCTCATGAATTTGGATTTGATAACTATCCGGGTAAATCGTCTCAGCATCTAACAACAATAAATAATCCACTTTTTGTTTCTCTAACAAGCGCTTGTCTTCTTCCAAGCTACGTGGATAGTGGATAAAATCCTCGACGTGATTAAATTGGTTTGCGTTGACAAAAATAGCCGCTACGCTTAGCGCATTTTCTTGTTGCGCGCGCGCGCAAAGACTCAGATGTCCTGCATGTAAATGGCCCATGGTATGTACAAAACCGATAGTTTGATTCGCGCATTGTTTTCTTATCGCGTGCCATTCTTCAAGCTTAGTAACTATGTTCATGGCTAGGAAATTGCCCCTGCTTCACACAGTCACTATAGTGATCGACTGTTTTACGAAACAATTGACCGGCATCTAAAAAATGGCTGACAAATTTAGGTTTAAAATCAAGATTGAGGCCTAATAAATCCTGGAATACTAAGACTTGCCCATCCGTATCAGCACCTGCACCAATACCAATAGTGGCAATTTTTAGCATCGATGTAATTTCTTTAGCCAGTTGCGAAGGAATACATTCCAGCACCAGCGCAAAGCAACCCGCCTGCTCTAAAGCGAGAGCATCTTGCTTTAAGCGTTCTGCGGCAGCAAAGGTTTTCCCTTGGACCTTATATCCACCTAAAGTATGCACTAACTGTGGTGTTAAACCGAGATGACCCATAACCGGAATACCCGATTCGACTAAATGGGTAATTAATGGCAGATTTCCGGCCACACCTTCTAATTTTAGCGCTTGTGCGCCGGCTTGAATAAGCTTTTGTGCTGCCGTAACACTGTGCTTTTTTGATTTACGGTAACTTAAAAAAGGAAGATCGCTAATAATAAATTTAGCGTTAGCACCCCGACTAACAGCGGCAGTATGCAGCTCCATCATCGCCAGGGTTGCCATAACGGTATCCTTGAAACCATGCATCGTCATGGCAAGGCTATCGCCGACTAACAAAGCATCCAGTGAGGAACTATTAAGGATCTTTGCACTGCTATAATCGTAACAGGTAAGTATCACTATCTTTTGTTGAGTTATTTTTTTTTGGCTGAAATCTAAAGCATTCATTCGCTAAACACCTGCAAAGCAAGGTGAAAACCGAAAACACTAGGTACCTGTCGCATGATCAAGTCCTCATATTGTGTATTATCAAACTATTGTCTCTACCACTATCGGTTAGAGCCCATATCCGTGACTTAAAGTATCAGTTTTTCAGAATCAATTAATTAACTTTAATCATCGAATACTTCTTGAGTCGCACTTTTAACGTCTAATAGCTGCTGTGCAATTATTTGTAATAACTGTTGCGCAATCCGTTGTTTGCTAGCACAGGCTAAATGTATCGGGACATCCGCTGATAAAATAGTCACTTCATTGTCATCACTATCGAAACCAATATTGGCTTGGCTAACATCATTGACGACCATCAAATCTATCTTTTTACTGCGTCGTTTTTCCTCGGCAAACTTTAAGGTATATTCTGTTTCTGCCGCAAAACCAACCAATAAAGGCCGGGGCTTTAAATCCATTTGACTTACCGTCGCTAAGATATCCATCGTTGGCTTTAACTGCAAAACTAAACCTGCGGTTGATTTTTTAATCTTTTGCGCAGCAGGATTGCTCACTTGATAGTCGGCTACCGCAGCTGCACTTATAAAAATCGAATGTTGGTTTATTTCACGCTGAACTGCAAGCAGCATTTCGGCAGCGGTCTTCACCGACACTAGCCTTAGCTGACTAGGAGGTGTTAAGGCAACAGGACCACTAATCAGCGTCACCTCGGCACCCGCTTCCACAGCCGCTTGTGCTAAGGCGAATCCCATTTTTCCTGAGCTACGATTGGATAAATAGCGCACTGGATCAACCGGCTCTTGGGTGGGACCTGCGGTAATTAAAATTTTCTCGCCTTCTAAGTAAGGTTTGATAAATATTTTAGATAAAGCGGCAACAATTTCTAGCGGCTCTAACATTCGCCCCAAGCCGACATCGCCACAGGCTTGCTTACCCTCTCCAGGACCTAGAAATAGGTAAGCTCTTTCCTTCAACTTATTAATGTTATCTTGCGTGGCGCGGTTGCACCACATCGCTTGATTCATAGCCGGTGCGACTATAAACCGTGCCTTAGCAGCAGCTAAACATAAGGCGCTCAATAAGTCATCGGCAAAACCATGGGCTAACTTAGCGATAAGTTGCGCGCTTGCCGGCGCAATCAAAATACAATCCGGCCAACGAGCTAGGTCAATGTGACTCATTGCCGCTTCAGCTTCTGTATCCAGCAGCGATTCATAGACTTTATGTTGTGAAACCGCTTGGAGTGCTAAGGGCGCAACAAAGGCTTTACCACCTTGGGTTAACACCACCCGAACCTCATAATCTTGTTGTTTGAGTTTTCGAATTAATTCGGGGGTTTTATAAGCGGCAATACTACCTGTTATCCCTAATAAGATACGCTTTTTCATCGACTTAAAGGGAGGCAAAGAGCAACTAGTGTCATGATCATTTTGGTTTTTTTAACTGATAATTATTGGTGTTCAAAAATATAAGCCCACTTGCAAGGTGATTGTATTACTGCTTTTCCCCGTTCCATTAATGGGGATAAGCGATTGGCCGATGCCAACATCGCTGACATTATAATCAATATCGTGACGAAATTCTAAACTTTCAATAGTATCTTTCAAAACGGAGGTACTCACCGTGGCAATATAACGTTTTTTAGGGATCAATAAGGCTAATGCCTGCTGTGATTGATCGTAGCCGACGATAACAGCACTTGGCTTGGTAAATATATTAAACTTATAAGCAAGCTCAGTATGAAATGCGCTAGGTTTAGCGCCTTGGTTATCAAACGACAACACAGACTGCGCAAATGAGCGACTCGCTGCTACATATTCACCGGTCAGGCTAAATGCCCCCATGCTCCAAGTTGCACGCGCGTCTAAACCCGGCACTGGGTTAAGTATTTCGGTCATATTATTGGTTGCAAAACCATTAAAATTGCCTGGTAGCGAAGAATTACCGTTATGCTGCATACCTAAGGCATCGGCAATATTACGAATATAGCTAGCCGCCACATCAATATCCCATTTAGGTTTGGTAAAGATATAGTCGACATTAGCGCCGTAGTTGTGAAGTCCATTATTGTTGAGACTGGTTCGGCTAGGACCACTGAAGATAAAAGCGGCTAAATTTAAATTATTTTCAACATTGAATTGTTTTGAAAAACCCAGTGCAATCGCCCTAGCTTTAGTTCTGCCTAATCTCTTAGTAAAGGGATTACTTACCATGGCTGAAGAATATTGGCCAAATGGGACATAAAATTGACCAATAGTTCCATACATAGGAAACTTCGATAAGTTTCCAAAGATTAAAAATCCTCGTTCTAAAAAAAGGCGTGAGTTATCAATACGTCTTGGCGACATATTTGGTAAGGCATTATCATAGACAAAGGCCATTAAACCTGTCGTCCACTGATTCACTAAGATCTCGGTATCCAACTCGATAGCCGTTAAATCAATATCGGTAGCGGAATTATTTTGGAAATTGTCGACATGATTAGCATGATAAATTTGTGCTTCTATCTTGCCGCTAAGATTAACCACCGGTGTATTTGGGAAAGCGTAACAATTTTGTTGCAAGTAATTGAAAATCTGTTGTTGTTGCTGTAATAAATACAGATCTTCATTAACATAGGGCTGATTGACGATTAAATCAGAGGCATTAAATTCCGAATTAATCCCTATGTAAGGTGAACTAATAACCGGCGTGCCGACAATAAAAATGGGATGATCCGAAGGAGAGATTAAGCGCTCATCTGATCGCATCGGACCCGTGCTTGGTTGCGTTTGTTTTGGCTTGCGTGCTGCCAATTGTCTTTGTAGACATTGTAATTGCGACTCTAAAACCTGGGTTCGTTTCGACAAACTGCTAACGAGTCGACTATCGCTGCCAGATTGGCTGCTTTCATCCGCTAAAGCCACCTCTGCTAGTAAACTCAGTCCACAAACACCGACCATCAGTGCTCTAAATTTATAGCGGTTACTTAGCATGAAAACACCTTATTATTGAAATAAGCGAATTAAAGAGCTTATTTAACAAAATAAGAAAGCTTAATGCAAGTTCATTTTGCGATCCGCTCTATTTAGCGCGCATTCTAGCCAAACCAGCTTCGGCAAACATTACTTTAAAGAAAATTTAACGCGCAAAAAATTAAATCGCTAATTTTTATTGGCTCGCCAGCGCGTCGCTAAGATGTTCAACCATTCTACAAAGACAGAAAAAGCAATAGCAAAATAAAGATAAGCCCTTGGGACATGCAAACCAAAACCATCAGCAATTAATACGAGACCTATTAATAATAAAAAACTTAAACCCAGGATCTTTAAATTAGGATAGCTATTAATAAAATGACTGAGTGGTCCACTGGCCCCTATCATCAAGGCAATAGCGATGACTATAGCTAAGGCCATCACTATAAATTCTTGTGCCATCCCCACTGCCGTTATCACACTATCTAATGAAAAAATAATATCTAATAACATGATTTGGATGATAACTACGGAAAATCGTGAGTATTGACGCAGCTTACTGGTTTTTTCCTTACTCGCTACACTGACATTAAAATGAAGTTCACTGGTCCCTTTACCCAGTAGAAATAAGCCCCCTAAGATTAGGATCACATCACGTCCTGAAAAGGCATGACCTGCCCAGGTAAAAAGAGGTTGGGTAAATCTTGTCATCCAAGCGATTGTTGCCAGTAAAAGCAAACGGGTTAGACAAGCGAGTAATAAACCAAATTGGCGCGCTAAGCGTTGTTCCGAGCGAGCCAGCCGATTGGTCATTAAGGAAATAAAAACCAGATTATCAATGCCCAACACGATCTCTAGTGCGGTTAAGCTCACTAAGCTGATCCAAACCGCAGGAGAAAGAAATAATATCAACATAAAAACCCTTAATAAATATTTTTAGTAATTAGACCAGGTAAAATAAATCCATTATAAAAATGGGCTTATAATATCTTTAGAGTTAAATAATTATTTAAGTAAATCTGGCTAAAGTCGCTTACCGCAAAACTATATTAAAGCATCGATCTTTTAACATAAAAATATTTGCACTTCTAACTTAAAGACAATACACGATCAATAGATGAAAACAAAAATTTAAGCTAAGATTTTTTAGCCACACATAAAAAAGCCCGCTTTCGCAGGCTTCATGTTTTGTTTAACTTTTATTTGAGTAGCATTAGTTTAAGCAAATTTAATACTGGCGCGTAATTGGCCTACCGTTGATTTATTACCAGTGCCGCCAATAGAGACAGCTGAACCAAGTGGTAATACACTCGTCGATAAGCGAGTATTACGGAAAATAGTGCTTTCGCCTAGACTGTAATCCCTATCTTGGAATACCGCCACGCCTAAATCAAACCATTTGGCAAAATTAACCATATAATCAATATAATAACGTTGCTTAGGTAACAAGGTCGCCAAATGCGTTGTCCCTTGATAACCAATCGCAACCCGTGATTGATGCGCCATCACCGGAAAGGTTAAACCAGCTTCTAAACCCCATAGGCTAGGGCTACTAGTTCCAGTATATCTCGGTGGATTCGTTATGATTCGAAAACCACGACTAGAATCACCACTCATAAATAGAGGACTTGCCAACTTGCGGGTCAAACCGACATAGTGACCATTGGCATCAAAGGGTCCAACAGTTACCTCCGCATTGACATCCCAAGCCGGCATTTTTTGAACCGGGAGGCCCGGAGTCATCGTTCCTTCTAGGAAGGAATTGAAATAGTAAGAGGTCAAGAAATTCGAATCGGCAATATTGGCAATATAACCCGCATCGACATTAAACTTACTGTTGGAATGGTTAAACTGATAACCTAAATCGATACCGCCGTTTTGGATGCGATGTACTGTGCCACCATCAGATAACTTAGGGTTACCGGCAAAGGTATACAAGGAACCGTAAAGACCATTGGCCATAATAAAACCTAATTGCGCTACCGGTGCATTGATTTGTGTCATCAATTGGGTTGGGTTTTCAGCCACGACAAAACCATATGGGTCGTACTGACCAAAGGGCACATACTCTTTACCGACCCTAAAATAAAGCGGTGAAACCTTAAAGTTACTAATCGTAGCATAGGCGGTATCTATCGCCGTTGTACTCAGCGGCTGATAGGTAATTAACGAATTCGAAATCGCATAAGTGCCATTGGTAGAGCCTGCGGCGGGCGTCATCGAGGTATAAACCATCGACATCACTGCAGTTACCCAGCTATTGACTCTAGCATCAATAAATAAATTGGCATTATTGAGTAATAAATCACTGACTCGTCCCGTGGCTGGAAGCACTAAGGGATTACGTGATGCGAGAGTAGACGCGATATTTAAAGGAAGCTGTGGATTAAAATTTGGGTTAATTATCCAAAATTGTGGTGGTCGGTTACCCAAATACACATCGGTATTCATCCAACCACTGACGTTGATTCGACAGGTCCAACCACAAGGTTGATCAAAACCGCCGGGTTGATTTTGATTGAGCACCATGTCTACTTTATTGACTTGATCACGCATCACATCCAATTGATAGGATGTATCCATCATCGCTTGCGCGGCTAATACAGACCCGCTAAGCCCTAAACCTATTAACGAAGCAACGATTGTCTTGAGTTTCATACCCATCCATCTCCTTGTAGAACAACTTGGCTTCCATCTGTAAATTAACATCTTTAAAAGGTAATAATGACCCTAATTAGATGGAGTTTTTTGCTTATATTGGCTATCTATCCATCTATAAGAAGAAAACCTCTATCGATAAATAAGACCCAACCGAGTTTATCTTAGCAGCACTTTGCAACTATCTCAATAAGATAAAATTATTTATAATCTAGCCTAACCTATTAATTACAAAAAGCCCACTTTCGCAGGCTTCATGTTTTGTTTAACTTTTATTTGAGTAGCATTAGTTTAAGCAAATTTAATACTGGCGCGTAATTGGCCTCCGGTTGCTTTAAGACCGGTACCGCCTCCAAATATAATAGATTTTGGTGCCGGTAGCGTCCTTGAAGTCTTAGTAACAGCCGCTTCTCCCAAACTGTAATCTCGGTCTTGGAATACCGCCACACCTAAATCAAACCATTTGGCAAGATTCATCATATAATCGGCGTAATAACGGTACTTAGGATAAAACGTTACTAAGTGCGTTGCTTCTTGATAACCAATCGCAACCCGTGATTGATGCGCCATCACCGGGAAGGTCCAACCGGCTTCTAAACCCCATACGGTCGCTTTACCTAATTGCGTTGGACTGGTTAACACCGGAAAACCAGGGCTAGAGTTACCACTTAAAAATAGCGGGCTTGCTAAACTGCGTGTCAACGCCACATAGTGACCATTGGCATCAAAGGGGCCAAACGTTACTTCAGCATTCAGATCCCAGGCTGGTGTTTTTTGATTCGGCAAGCCGGGAACCCTTGTTCCTTCAAGCACAGGATTGAGGTAGTGAGCAGATAAGGAGTCTGAATCAGCAATATTGGCAATATAACCGGCATCTATATTTATCTTGCTGTTAAAAAGATTAAGCTCATAGCCTAAATCCACACCGCCGTTTTGGATGCGATGCACTGCGCCACCATCAGACAGCTTAGGATTACCGGCAAAGGTATATACGGAACCGTAGAAACCGTTCGGTATAACAAAGCCTAATTGCGCCACCGGTGCATTGATTTGGCTTATCAATTGGGTTGGATTATCCGCCACGACAAAGCCATACGGTTCGTATTGGCCAAACGGTACATACTCTTTACCGACCCTAAAGTAGAATGGCGAGGCCTGAAAATTACCTATCGTGGCATAGGCGGTATCTATCGTCAGTGTATTACGCGGCTGAAAGAGAAAGTTGGAATTAGGAATCGCATAAGCACCTGTAGTGGCTATATTGGTAAACGAGGTATATACCACCGACATTGCCGCGGTTACCCAATTATTGACCCTGGCATCAACAAATAAATTGGCATTATTGAGAAATAAATCACTGGCTTGATTTCTCACCGGTAAAATAATTGAATTCGGGATCACAGAGCCCGGATAAATGGGTAATGACGCATTAAAATTGGGATTAACAGTCCAGAAAATAGGCGGACGACTGGCTAAATAAACATCGGTATTCATCCAACCACTGATATTGATCCGACAAGTCCAACCACAAGGCTGATCAAAGCCACCGGGTTGGTTTTGGTTTAAAACCATGTCCACTTTGTTAACTTGATCGCGCATCACATCCATTTGATAGGACGTATCCATCATCATCGCTTGTGCGCTTAATATAGATCCGCTAAGCCCCAGTGTTAGCAGTGAGGCAACGATTGTTTTGAGTTTCATACTCATCCATCTCCTTAATAGCTTGTTAACTCAACTTTAGACCCTTTGCATGAACTAACACTTTTTTATTTATTGGCTCGCTTAATCCATCATAACGCAAGCAAAAAACCATTAATTTTACAAAGATCTATTACATATTTAATTTTACGCTGGCAACACACCGATAAACTTAGAATATATTGCCTGCATAAAAACAATTCGAAAACACGACTTTATCTTTTGTTATTTCCGAGCAAGGCTGTTTAATTGCCATTCCTGTCTTTTTAAGGCGATATCGGCGAAAATTAAACAACCCTGATCCTGGCTTCGCAAGCCCTAAAAAAAGCTTGCTTAGCAATTTACAGAACTCTTGTTTTTATATTTTATTTTTAAAATTTTCAGCTATTTGGAAGGATAAATCGTGTTATTTTTGCTGAAAAAAAGGTTTTTTTTAAGATCTAACAGTCAATGCTTTTTATACCTAAGCCTGCGGCCTATGTCAATGGCTGCATTTAAAAATACTCGAACTGCTCTTAGTACATAAATGAAGAAACTTAACTTCTGTTGCCAATTAAAGCAAAATAGATGCTAAATCGACTAAAATCAAATTTTTGATAAGCTTTTCTGTAGTTCGCCGCTCTGATAAAGCTGTTCGATAATATCACAACCACCCATCAATTCACCCTTATAATAAAGTTGCGGAAAAGTCGGCCATTTTGAATAGTGTGGTAAATCACGCCGGATTTCAGCATTTGCCAATACATTGACATGCGCAAATTTTACCCCACATGCTTTTAAAATTTGCACCACTCGCGCCGAAAAGCCACAACAGGGTTTATCCGGCGTCCCTTTCATATAAAGAATAAGTGGATGCTCTGTTATTTGTTGTTTAATTGTTTCGAAGCTATCTTTTTCAATCGTAGTCATTTATTTTCCTCGCTGAATCTGCAGAAAGTCTGATTTAAACACTTGCGTTATCATGGTCTGGATTTTAAACTGGAGCAAGCCGCTTTAGCAAATCGATAAAAATAGGATCCTTCATGAAACACCAGTTACCACCTTTACCTTATGCCCTAGACGCACTTGCGCCCATCCTCTCTAAGGAAACCTTGGAATATCACTACGGAAAACATCATAAAGCGTATGTCGACAAGCTCAATGAATTGATTCCGGGGACAGAGTTCGACGATTTACCGCTACTGGAGATCATTAAAAAAGCGCCTGTCGGTGCCATTTTTAACAATGCAGCTCAAGTTTGGAACCATAGCTTCTACTGGCATTGCATGACGCCTGAGGCGGCTCAAAATAAATTAACCGGTCCTTTGGCGGAGGCTATCAATAAGTCATTTGGCTCGCTGGAAAAATTTAAAGCCGCCTTTGTCAAAGCGGCCATAGGTCAATTCGGCTCAGGATGGGCCTGGCTGGTTAAAGATTCGCATGGATTGGCGATACAAACAACCGGCAATGCCTTAACACCTATCCGTGATGACCAGTCTTGTCTGCTTACTTGCGACGTTTGGGAGCATGCTTATTATATCGATTATCGCAATGCGCGGCCAAAATACTTAGAAAAATTTTGGCAACTGGTGAATTGGGACTTTGTCGCTAAAAATTTCGCCGCCTAACGAGAAAAATTACCCATGTCATCTGCCTTGATGCCCATTTACCCGAAACGTTTACCGGTCGCCTTTAAGCAAGGTTCGGGTGTTTGGCTCACGGATAGTCGGGGAGAAAAATACTTAGATGCTTTAGCAGGGATTGCCGTATGTGGCCTAGGTCATGCGCATCCGGCTGTCACTGCAACACTCTGCCAACAGGCAGCACATTTAATTCATACATCGAATACTTATCTTATTCCTGAACAAGAAATATTAGCCGCCGCTTTAGCCCGTTTATCCGGGATGGACCAGGTTTTTTTTTCCAATTCAGGAGCAGAATCGAATGAAGCCGCAATTAAGATGACACGCCTTTATGCGCGCAAAAAAGGGATTGAACAACCGATAATCATTGCTATGGAAAACGCCTTTCATGGCCGAACAATGGCAACCCTTAGCCTCTCTGGCAGCGAACGTTTACAAGTTGGATTTGAACCTTTACTAGCGCAGTTTATTCATATCCCCTTCAATGATGTACTTGCCTTAGAAAAAGCGATAAAACAATACCAACAAAACATCGTCGCCATCTTGCTCGAACCCATTCAAGGAGACGGCGGAATTCAAATCGCAACGCCGGATTTTTTACACGCGATTCGCAACTATTGTGATCAATACGATTGGCTGATGATACTCGATGAAATACAAACTGGTCTTTGCCGTACCGGACCTTGGTTTGCGTATCAAGCCTACCCTATTTTACCTGACATCCTAACCATCGCTAAAACCTTAGGAAATGGTTTTCCTATTGGCGCTTATTGCTCGCGTGGCAAAGTGAATAATATCTTTCCGATTGGCAAGCACGGCTCTACTTTTGCTGGCAGTGCCTTGGCTTGTGCTGTTGCAATCACTGTCATCAACACCTTAGAAAAAGAAAATTTATCCGCGCATGTAAAAAAGATCGGCGATTATTTAATGGCAAAATTACGGGCTAGCTTTGATCAACATCCCCACGTGGTCTCGATAAGGGGAAAAGGACTCATGATTGGCATTGAACTCGATCGGGAATGTCGCGATCTTCCTCGTCTAGGACTCAAGCATCGTATACTCTTTAATATCGTTTCTGATCGTACTATCCGTCTCTTACCGGCATTAATTCTAAAAGAAAAAGAAGCCGACGAAATTTGTCATCGTTTAGTTAAAACTATCGACTCATTTTATCATTCTCCTTTATCGTCATGACAAGCTTAGAGAAAAAATTACATTTTGCTACGCGCAGTATCCATGCCGGCCAAATGCCCGACCCAAGTACAGGCGCACTGATAACACCCATTTATGCCACGTCAACCTATGCGCAAAAAAGTCCAGGCATACACCAAGGTTTTGAATATTCGAGAACACAAAATCCCACTCGGTTTGCTTATGAACGTTGTATCGCTGATTTAGAAAATGGTCACGCTGGTTTTGCCTTTGCATCCGGGATGGCGGCCATCAATACGGTGCTTGAGCTATTAACGCCTGGCGATCACGTCATTGGCATGGATGATTTATACGGCGGGACGGTGCGTTTATTTAATCAAGTTAAACAACGATCGGCCGGACTACATTTTTCTTATGTCGATATGACCCAATTAGATAATCTCAGTGCACATATCCTTCCTGAAACGAAATTATTATGGTTGGAGTCCCCCAGTAATCCTTTGTTGAAATTAGTCGACATTGCACAATTGGTTGGCATTGCGCGTCGGCACCAATTAATTACTGTGTTGGATAACACCTTTGCAACACCCTGGATACAACAGCCCTTAAGCATGGGCTGCGATCTCGTTGTCCATTCGGCGACTAAATATCTAAATGGTCATTCTGATATGGTCGGAGGGATTGTGGTAGTCGGTGAGAATCAAGCACTCATCGAAAAAATAACCTATCTACAAAATGCTACCGGCGCTATACAAGGACCTTTTGATAGTTTTCTTGCCTTACGGGGTTTACATACCTTAGCATTACGCATGCAAAGACATTGCCAAAATGCATTAGCTATCGCGCAATTTTTGCAAAATCATGCTCAAGTTGAAACAGTTTTTTATCCGGGACTGGCGAGCCATCCTCAATACGAATTAGCTAAAAAACAAATGGGCCGTGGTTTTGGTGGTATGGTTAGCTTTGTATTAAAAGGCAACTTAGAACAAGCTCGTCTTTTTTTATCGCGCTGCCAACTATTTACCCTGGCAGAAAGCCTAGGCTGTGTAGAAAGTCTCGTTGACCATCCCGCTACTATGACCCATGCTGCCTTGCCAGTAGAAACGCGTGCAAGCCTGGGAATCAGCGATAGTCTGATTCGCTTATCGGTGGGAATAGAAGCAATAGAGGATCTCATTGATGACTTAAGCCAAGCATTGGCATTTTAGCATAAATATATCCTATTTTAATAATTAGCTCTTATGAAAAAGGCCATTGCTCTCATTTCCGGCGGATTAGATTCAATGCTTGCCGCACGCATTATCCAAGCACAAGGCATCCATGTAGAAGGTATTAATTTTTATACTGGATTTTGCATCGAAGCTCATACCCAGGCCATTCGTAGTCGCGAACCGATAAAACTTAAACGTCATAACGCTTTATGGGTGGCAGAGCAGCTGGGGATTAAATTACATATTATCGATATTATTCAAGAATATAAAAGTATCGTTTTGAATCCTAAACACGGCTATGGTGCTCATCTGAATCCTTGTCTTGATTGTAAAATTTTTATGGTGCATAGAGCAAAGCAATGGATGGAACAACATCAATTTGATTTTATCATCACCGGCGAAGTAATTGGCCAACGCCCTAAATCACAGTTAAAAAGAAATATGCCCTTGGTCGCACGTGAGTCTAAAACCGAGGATATTTTATTACGTCCACTTTGCGCCAAATTATTAGCGCCCACGCTGGCTGAGCGCCAAGGGTGGGTAGATCGTGAAAAACTTCATGCTTTCTCAGGCCGTAGTCGTAACCCACAATTTGATTTAGCCAAACAATTTGACCTTAAGGACTACGCGCAACCTGCTGGAGGTTGTTGCTTTTTAACCAACGCGCATTACAGCAAAAAACTAAAAGATCTTTGGCAACACCGCGGCAAACGAAACTACGAATTTGATGATATCGTCCTACTCAAGGTAGGTCGACATATTAGACCCACTGCGGATTTTAAACTTATTATCGGCCGCAATGAGGGTGAAAATCACTTTCTTGAATCTTACCAAAGTCAATTTACATCGATAAAGCCTATTAGCCATTTAGGTCCATTCACTTTAATAGATGGAAAAATCACTACGGCCTCCATTTATCAGGCGGCACAGATTGCTGCTCGGTTTAGCGATGCCCAAGCCGATGATATGGTTACTTTGGAAATTAACACACAAAACAGCCCGCCATCAACACTCAAAGTGCTACCTTTTACTACAGATCAAATCCATAAAGAGTGGTATATTTCAGCTTAGTCGAGCTATTTTAAGCGTGAGCGTTATTTTACTCATTTGAAATTCGGTCGTCATTATTACCAAATGATTGCAAGCTATGCGATGTCAAAGAACTCAGCAGATTACCATTCATCAATTGGATGCGCGTCGTCTACTTTGTCCTTTGCCTGTGATTAAAGTTCAAGAGCAAGTAAAAAAACTAAAAACGGGTGATATCTTAGAGATTGTGTGTACGGATAAAGGCAGCTTATCTGATATTTCAGCGTGGTGTCGAATCCATGGTCATGATCTATTATCAAGTAGTACTCAATGTCGAGAGATTTTCATGACGATACAAATAGGTAGCCTCTAACGATGGAAACACAGCGTTATCATCGAACACGTTTTATCGGACTATGTGGTGGCTTAAAAAACATAGTATTAGCCGGCTTAAAAATAATCTTTGGCATCACAGGTCACTCGCATGCCTTATTAGCTGATGGGATTCATTCACTTTCAGATTTAATCGTAGATAGCGTCGTCATTATTGCTGCAAAATTTGGCAGCAAAGCCGCTGATGAAGATCATCCTTACGGTCATGGCCGTATCGAAACGGCCGCCACTGTCCTTTTAGCATTAATTCTCGCTATCGCCGCAGCTTCTATTATTATCAATGCCATTACGACAATAGCGACGCCTTATCCCCATATCGCGCCTTCGTATTATGTTTTATGGGTAGCACTTAGCTCTGTTTTGCTGAATGAATTACTCTATTACGCAACAAAGCGAGTTGCAAAACAAGTTAAGTCAAAATTATTAATGACCAATGCCTGGCATCATCGCAGCGACTCCGCCTCTTCTATTGCTGTTGCCTTAGGTGTTGTTGGCGTTTGGTTAGGTTTTCCGAAGCTGGATGCGATAGCCGCTATCATTGTGGCACTGATGATATTTAAAATTGCTTGGAATTTTGGCTGGCATAGTATCCGTGAATTAGTTGACACGGCACTTACCAGTGAGGAAACCAAAAAAATTAAGTTATTTATAAAAGAAATTCCTGGCGTAAAAGCGATCCATCAGCTACGTACGCGTTCCATTGCAGGTTCAATCTTTTGTGACGTCCATGTTTTAGTAGATCCAAGGATTAGCGTCTCGGAAGGACACTATATTGGTCAAGAGGTTAATAAACGCCTAATTGCCGCATTTCCTGATATTACCGATGTGATCGTTCACATTGATACTGAAGACGATGAGCTGAATAATCCCTCGCGTTATTTACCGGATAGGATCACTTTAGTAAAGATTTTAGAAAAACAATGGGACGGTCTATTGCCCGCAACGGTGATTAAAACCGCTATTTTTCATTATTTAGCGGGTAAAATTAGTATCGAATTAAGATTACCTATCGCCTTGATGCATCAACTCAACTTAGAGAAAAACTTAACCAAAATTATTGCCACCGAGAAATTGATTAGCGATATTAAATTTTTTTATTATAAAAATTAACCAATGAATAAATTATTTAAAATAGCCACCTGGAATGTAAATTCATTACGCGTTCGACTCGATCACGTTCTATCCTGGCTGAGCGCCAATCAACCGGATGTACTCGCCTTACAAGAAACGAAAGTAGAAGACCCCCATTTTCCTGCAGCACCCTTTAAAGCAGCCGGCTATTATGTTTTGTTTAATGGCCAAAAAACTTATAACGGAGTTGCACTGCTCAGTCGTATCCCGATGCAGCATTTGGTCACTGCCTTTCCTAAATTCGATGATCCGCAACGACGTACTTTAATTGTAAATCTAGGTTCGCTGCGTATTGTGAATATTTACGTTCCAAACGGGGCAAACCTAGATTCTGAGAAATATAGTTATAAATTACAATGGTTAAAGCAACTAAAAGCTTATCTTGAGCAAGAATTACTACGACACCCACAGTTAATTGTACTGGGTGATTTTAATATCGCGCCTGAAGATAGAGATGTTTATGATGCAAAAATTTGGCAAGGAAAAGTACTTGTTAGCCCTTTAGAGCGACAAGCTTTAAAAGAAATTATGGCCTTAGGATTTAAAGACAGCTTTCGTTTATTTAACAATCAATCCGGTCATTATACCTGGTGGGATTATCGTGCCGGTGCTTTTCGCCGTAACCATGGTTTACGCATTGACCACATATTGACTAGCAATGCCCTAGCCTCGCACTGCATTGGCTGTGACATCGATAAAGAAATACGCTTATGGGAAAAACCATCCGATCACGTCCCTGTCATAGCAAGTTATCAGAATATCAGCTAGGATTTAAAATATGATGGAGACTATAAAAGCACGCTTTGGAATCGGGGAAATTGTTCAACATAGTTTATTCGGCTATCGCGGAGTCATCGTAGATGCAGACGCAGGATTTCAAGGCGATGATGCCTGGTATAGTAAAAACGCACCTGGAAACCCACCTAAAAACCAGCCTTGGTACCATATTTTAGTCCATGGTTCCGTCCATCATGCCTATGCGGCGGAAATGAATTTAAGCAAAGATGATACCCTTGATCCGGTGGAACATCCTGAATTAGATTATTTTTTTGATAGTTTTAAAAATGGCCTATATCATCGCCGTCGCTCTAGCAATTGACGCAGAAAAACGATACGCTCGCTACCATGAATCCTTACCCGGTAAAATAATCCAACGCTTATGAGATATTTGACGCTTATCCGCCATGCCTTGGCCAATCAGCAACAAGCCTATCAATCGGATAAGGAGCGTTCTATTACGCAGATAGGTCGGCAGCAAATCGAAAATATCGCCGTGCAATTACAAAAAAAGGCCTGTTTCCCGGACTATTTATTATGTAGTCCGGCTCTACGCACCGTTCAAACAGCTGAAATTCTCTGTCAAAAACTCAACATAGACCCTAAAGTCATTAACCTAAATAGCGAACTTTATTCAGGTGATTTAAAGGATATTTTACGTGCGCTTTGTGCAGCAAATACATCGCAACAATTTTTTCTAATCGGACACAACCCCACTCTCAGCTGCTTAGCCCATGCACTTTGTCCTGGCACTAAATCGATCACTTTACCGACCGCTGGCGTTATTTCGCTTAAATTTAATATCAAAAACTGGGATGATTTATTAACCACTCAAGGAGAGCTACTTTTTTTTATGGAACCTGCGCATGAAGGATAGCTCGCTTTATGCCGAAACTAATGACCTGTTGCAGACTATCAAGACTCCACAACAAGAGACGAATTTAAACCCGATAAATAGTCAAATGCCGGCATCGGCAATGCATGGTTTAGGGGTGCTCGCCGCTAAGCAACAACAGTGGGACAAAGCCATTGCTTGGTTCGAAAAGGCTTTAACTATCGAACCTAACTCCGCCTATTTTCACCACCATTTGGCCAACGCCTTTAAAAACAGTGGAAATTTAGAATCGGCATTATCACATTATCAAACCGCCTTGTATTGGAGCCCAGAATATGCTGAAGCGCATAACAATTTAGCCGGTTTATTTTACCGGCTAAATAAATTTCCCCAAGCACAGCAACATTATGTACAGGCTATCCATCTCAAACCCGATTATCTCGAAGCGCAGTTTAATTTAGCACTGCTTTTTTTCGCTCAAAAAAAGAATAGCGCCGCTATAACCCAATTTAATAAGGTATTAAGCCTGTACCCAAATACTATTCAAGCGCATTGGCAATTAGCGAATATTTATTGGCAAGATAATGATTTAGAGAAAGTAGAATATCATTATCAAAAAATATTTAAATTGGCAGCACCTTCATCGGAATTATTGAATAATTTTGCCGTACTTATGCTGCAAAAAAACCAAATCGATACGGCGATTGATTATTTCCAACAAGCTTTAAGTATTGATCCGAAGCATAAAACGGCCAGAAGTAACCTGGCTGCCAGCTTACTGCAAAAAAACCAGATTCAAGCAGCAATCTGGCATTATTCTTTATACCTTAATCTAGAACCATTAGATAAAGAGGCTCTTTTTAATCGTGCGCACGGATTCATGTTAACAGGTCAGTTACATGAGGCCTTAGAGGATCTAAAAAAGATTTTAAGCCTCGATAATCAACAAATAGATACACATTGTAATCTTGCCGCTATTTATCTAAAGCTAAATAATAAAACAGCTGCCTTAGCGCATTATCAGATCATATTAACCTTAAAAGCAGATCATTCGATTGCCTCTTATATGACAAGTGCATTAACACAGCAATCAATACCTGATAGCGCCCCGATCGAATATGTTAAAAATCTATTTGATCATTATGCCTTTCAGTTTGATATCCATTTACGAGATATTTTATCCTATAAAACGCCGCAACTATTACGTGAACAGTTAAGCCCTTATTTGGAAAATAAAAAATATAAATTACTTGATCTAGGTTGCGGCACCGGCCTTAGTGGAATCTGTTTTACCGATATAGCTGAAAAATTAATTGGCGTTGATATCTCGGCGAATATGCTAAGTCAAGCAAAACAAAAAGCCTGCTACGATGTGTTAATAGAAAAAGAGATTGTCAACGCACTCGATGATCTAGAAACCGATTTCGATCTGATTTTATGTATCGATACACTGGTCTACTTTGGAAATCTCGATGAGTTATTCGCTAAAATAAGCTTGCATTTACAAAGAGATAGTTTACTAGCCTGTTCTATCGAGCTTGCCGACAAAACGATGCCTTGTTATACCTTACAAACCACCGGCCGTTATCAGCACAGTGCGGTTTATATCGAAGAATTGGCCGAAAAAAATAATTTAAAATTATTAAAATATTCAAATGTTGCGGGACGCCAACAAGAAAATCAAATAGTTAACACCGGTTTATTTATTTTTCAGAAAACATCCTAATTATTTTTATGCTACTTAAAAATTATCGCCTTCAACCCATGATACTTTAGTCAAAAAGTCCTATAATAAAGCTCTAGCAATTGATATAAACAACGGATTAAATAGATTAGAAATAGAGTCCTGAAATATAATTTGCGAGTGCTTGAATCTCTATATCACTCATTTTTTGGCCAATAATCTCCATTATCTGATATTTATCGTTGTGACGTGACCCATCACGAAATGCTCTTAATTGCGATTCAATATAAGCGGCATGTTGACCACTCAGACGTGGAAATCCTGCCGGTGGGTTACCTAAACCCGCCGGATCGTGGCACGCCAAACAGGCCGGTATCCCCTTGTTAAAATCCCCACCACGATAAAGTCGCTGCCCTAATGAAAGTGAATTAGTTGCAGCCGTATCAATACTGGCTGGTAAACCAGCGTAATAATTGGCGATTTTTATTTTTTCACTTTCTGATAAGGATGCCACTAATGCACTCATAATAGGATTATAGCGACCCTGTTTAAAATCTCGCTTGGAATTAAAATCATTTAATTGCTTAAGTAGATAATTAAAATTCTGTCCGGCTAATTTAGGCCAATTTTTGTAGACGGATGCGTTTCCATCGGTGTCATGACATAGTGCGCAGCCAGATATAATACGCGCAAATGGTTTTTTAACGGTTTTAGCATGACTCGGTGCTAAGCCTAATAGAAAACAGCCAACAAAGAAAAATACAAAATCCTTATAATGAAGCATAAAATATCTTAGTTCTTCTCTTTACTAGCGCAATTGTTGTAATAAGGAACACGGTGGTTGCCAAAGCAAGTTATTTAGTTTATAGTTTTTTAAGGCTTTAATAAACTATAAAAATAATATAAAGGCCAGGGAATTTTTCTTTTTTTATTAAGCGGAAGATACTTTTGAATGCCATCGTCTTTCCACTTACTATCTTTCTAAAAAGTGTTGCTCAACTCGAACAATTACCGAAAGACCAAGGCGCAGAAGTGGCGTTTATCGGTCGTTCGAATTCTGGAAAATCTAGTGCTATTAACCTAATTACGGGGAAAAAGGGCTTGGCCAAAACCAGTAAAACCCCAGGCCGAACCCAATTATTAAATTTTTTTCAAATAAACGATCGACAACGCCTAGTCGATCTGCCGGGATATGGTTATGCGAAGGTTCCCAGCGACAAGAAAGAAGCCTGGGAAAAAATTATTTCCAGCTATCTTGCGCTAAGAAAATCGCTAAAAGGCTTAGTGATTACAATGGATATCCGCCATCCGCTAAGAGAACGTGATCAGGCCATGCTAGCTTGGGCCTTACATTATCAAATACCTCTCTACATTCTATTGACTAAAGCCGATAAACTTACCCGCAACCAAGCCGCCAACATCTTAAAGCAAACCAAACAGCAATTGGCGGTTATTAGCAAAGATTGCCAGGTGCAAATCTTTTCAGCGACAACCTCTATTGGTGTTGAAACGGCCAGGCAGGTTATATTGGACTGGTTAGGGTCGCCCAACCAAATAAGTTGAATTTAAAAATACTTGGCCAGCTCTAAAAAAATTTACGTTTAATAATTATTTTAAGTAAAATTTTTTTCTGACTTATTTTCGACAGGATCGCGTATTTTTTCACATTTTTTTTGACCTATTGGACGCAATGTGATAAATAAAATGATTACTAAAAAAAACACCTCATTTCATGTTATCACAACCTTCTGAAATAAGTTTTCGCGCCGTTCTATTGGCTATTTTACTAGCGGTTATTTTAGCCGCGGCCAATGCTTATTTAGGCCTAAAGGTAGGTTTAACTATTTCGGCTTCTATACCGGCGGCTATCCTTTCTATGGGGATACTACGATTTTTCAAGAATTCATCGATACTTGAAAGTAATATTGTTCAAACGGGTGCGTCCGCTGGAGAAGCACTCGTTGCAGGAACAGCTTTCATTCTACCGGCTTTAATCATTCTCCACTATTGGCAACACTTCGATTATTGGCAAACGGTTATTATTTCCTTAACCGGGGGTATCTTAGGTATCTTGTTTTCTATTCCTTTGCGACGGGTTTTATTGGCAGATCCCAGCTTACGTTTTCCTGAAGGGACCGCAATAGGTCAAGTTCTCAAAATAAGCCAAGAAGATACCGAGGGAAATCTTAAAGAATTAGTTCAAGGCGGCGTCTTAGGTGGACTTGTTGCACTTTTTCAATCCGGCTTTCAAATCATCGCCAATAATTTTCCGCTCTGGTTTAAAGTAGATAATAAATTTATTTTTGGCTTCACCTTTGGTTTTGAACCAGCATTATTAGCCGCCGGTTATATCGTAGGGATTGGAGTAGCCCTGAGCAGTTTGCTCGGTGTGGTGATAGGATGGGTCATCGGCGTTCCTATTTTCAGCTATTTACACCCTCTCATGGCAAGCTCGAGTCAGTCTGCTAGTCATTTAGCCATCACTATTTGGCAAACCAGTATCCGCCCAATTGGCGTAGGGACCATGCTAGTAGGGGGACTATGGACGATGGTAATACTGATTAAACCTATCATTAAGGGAGTACATTCGTCTTTTATTTCATTAAGAACCATTCAAAAAAGCGGTTATGCTTCCTTACCTAAACATGAACGCGATATCCCCATCCATTATACCTTAGCGTTATTAGGCGCTTTAATAATTCCTCTGGGATATATTTTATTTAGTTTTATTAGTCACCCGGCTTTAGGCTTAACGCGTCATATTCAAATAATTACTTTACTTATCGGCATCGTCTTTATTTTAATCACGGGCTTCTTTTTCTCCTCATTATGCGGTTACTTTGCAGGACTGATTGGAAGCAGTCAAAGCCCTATTTCAGGTGTTTCCCTCTCTGCCTTATTATTTGCTTCTCTCACCTTGTTAGCGGTGTTTAATTGGGCACCTGGATTTACCCACGACATGAAACATTTACTGGAGGGAGAGGGTTTAGCGATTATTATTGGAACCTTAGTAAGTAGTAGTTGTGCCATTACCAACGATACCATACAAGATCTAAAAGCAGGACAAATTGTCGGTGCAACCCCATGGAAACAGCAAGTTATATTAATATTAGGTGTGACGGTTTCTGCCTTGATTTTAGCCCCTACCTTAGAATTACTATTTAATGCTTACGGAATAGCAGGCATTTCTCCTCCGGGGCGTCATATGGATCCGGCACAAATGCTATCTGCACCCCAAGCTACGCTTATGGCAAGCTTAGTTACCGGCGCATTCAAACATAATTTGCCATGGAATTTGATTAGCATTGGTTTTGTGGTGGCGATTCTCTGCATTATTGCCGATAAGCTGTTACAACGACGCGGTATGCGCTTGCCGGTACTAGCCGTCGGGATTGGGATCTATCTTCCGCTTGATACCTCATCCGCGGTAATCTTAGGCGGACTTGCTTCCTATTTCGTTGAAAAAACGCTCTATAAAAAACACCCCTTACAAAACGAAAAATCAGCGGACAATAACGCCAGGCAACGTGGATTAACTTTAGCTTGTGGTTTAGTCGCAGGGGCTTGTTTAATAGGTGTTATTTTAGCGGTCCCTTTTACATTAGCCGAATCTACCGATGTATTACGTCTTATGCCAGCGCATTTCACGCTATTAGCTAGTTTTTTTGGGGTACTATCTACATTAGGTATTTTAGCTTGGATTTATCGCACGGTTTGTAACAGGTAAAACTATATTTTACTTTCATGTTGACAAAATAAAAAAATGCAACTAGGCTCCCGCTGAAATTCAGGGGGTAAATATATGTCTCCCCTCGTCCATACGACGAGTGGGGATAAATATCTACCTCCCCCAGTCTAGATGCGGGGGGTAGGTCCATGTCAACATTTTATAATCGATTTTCTTTCAGAAATCCCTTTAAGTTGCTTCCCAATATTTGGGATTTAGTCGCCTTTATTATGGTGCTCGGCATGCTCGCGGCATTTGTATGGGCAGGCAAACAAATAGCCGCCCCCTATCAAGTCGGACAAGAATTAGCGCTTTCTTTAGACCCACGGCAATTACCTAAGTATGCTTTGTTTACGGTATTACGTTTATTTACCGCAATGGCATTCTCGCTGTTATTCACTTTTACAGTGGGAACCTTAGCGGCAAAAAATAAACGTGCTGCCCGTATTATTATCCCTTGTATCGATATACTTCAATCCGTGCCTGTTATTGGTTTGCTCTCTATTACCATCGTAGGTTTTATCGCTTTATTTCATGGTAGTCGTCTGGGTCCTGAAGCCGCCGCTATTTTTGCAGTTTTTACCGCACAGGTTTGGAATATCACACTTAGTTTTTATCAAAGTCTCTGTTCTGTCCCTACCGAATTAAAAGAAGCCGCCGATATGTTTCACTTATCCGCCTGGCAACGTTTTTGGCGTCTTGATGTGCCGTTTAGTATGCCGGGTTTATTGTGGAATATGATGATGTCTATGTCAGGTAGCTGGATCTTCTTAATTGCCTCTGAAAGCATTTCAGTACATAAGCAAACTATCGTCTTACCTGGCGTCGGATCTTATCTTAGCCTGGCTATCAGTCAGGCTAGTATGTCAGGGGTAATCTACACTATCCTTACCATGCTGATTGTCATTTTACTCTATGACCAACTCTTTTTTAGACCTTTGTTAAACTGGTCAAAAAAATTTACCTTCGAACAGGTCAGTCAAGAATATGTGTCGCGTTCATGGATTACCGTACTATTACAACAAACCTATATTTTAAAATATGTAAGTCATTTTTTAGGAATATTAGGCGATGCGATTGTTAATCTTTCTTTTACAAACGGGATAAAGCAAGAAACTTCGTTTAAAAAATCGGCGCCAAATCGCTTTATCGAGCTTATCTGGTATACCAGCATTACCGTGTTGGTAACCGGTTCACTTTGGCTATTGCTACATTTTATATTCCAACATATCTCATCTCATGAATTACTTCATGTGCTGCTTTTAGGTTTCATAACGGCATTAAGAATTGTCACGATTATCGTGGTGGCTAGTATCATTTGGATTCCTATTGGGGTTTTCATCGGATTAAACCGGCGTATTGCCGAATGGGTACAACCTATTGCGCAGTTTTTAGCAGCATTTCCAGCCAATGTTTTATTTCCTGTCGCTGTTATCCTAATTTTGAGATATCAATTAAATATCGAGATCTGGTCAACCCCCTTATTATTATTAGGGACTCAGTGGTATATTTTATTTAATATAATTGCCGGTACTGCCGCTCTGCCAGAAGATCTTAAAGAAGTCAGTAGTAATTTCGGTGTCAAGGGTTGGCAATGGTGGCGTCGTTTAATTTTACCTGGAATCTTCCCTCATTGGATCACAGGAACCATTACCGCTATCGGAGGGGGGTGGAATATAACGATACTAACCGAGGTAATTAGTTGGGGTTCTACCACTCTCACTGCGACAGGGTTGGGTTCTTATATTACAGAATCTACAGCGGCCGGTGATTTCCCACGTGTGGCGCTCGGGATGGCCATGATGAGTGCATTTGTATTAGTTATGAATCATTTAGTTTGGCGTCCATTATACAATCTATCTCAATCGCGATATCGATTGGATTAATCAGAAGAAGGCTAGCTATTATGAATAAAAAACCTATTTTTACTGTAAAAGATATCAGCAAATCATTTAAAAAAGCCGAGCAACAAGAATTATTAGTACTAGATAAAGTCAATTTTCAACTCTACGAAGATGAAATTGTCGCTTTGTTAGGAAAATCAGGTTCAGGAAAATCTACTCTATTACGAATTATTTCCGGTCTTAGCAATCCGAGTAATGGCAGCGTCACTTATCGAGACCAGGTTGTGCAAGGCCCTGTGCAAGGCATGGCAATGGTTTTTCAAAACTTTGCGCTGCTTCCTTGGTTAACCGTGTTAGAAAATGTTGAATTGGG
>DALYCY010000001.1:117341-149658 GCA_031973495.1 Candidatus Aquirickettsiella sp.
TCTAGAAGCGCTACGTGTCCCTCGTGATGAACGTAGAACACGCGCACTAAAAGCCATCGACATCATAGGATTAGATGGTTTCGAATCGGCTTATCCTAAAGAGTTATCAGGAGGAATGCGCCAACGGGTAGGTTTTGCACGCGCATTAGTCATAAATCCAGATGTCCTATTAATGGATGAGCCTTTTTCTGCCTTAGACGTACTCACCGCAGATAACCTGAAAAGCGATTTACTTGATCTATGGGAAGCCAAACAAACAGGCACTCGAGGGATTTTATTTGTAACGCACAATATTGAAGAGGCGGTATTACTGGCCAATCGTGTTATTGTCTTTGATAGCGATCCGGGCACTATCCGGGCAGAATTAGCCATTGATTTAGCCTATCCACGTGCTGAACAAGATATTGAATTTCGACAATACGTGGATCAAATCTATTCGTTAATTACCCGTCAAATGGATGAGCGTAAAAAGCTACGTCTCAAAGAACAATTACCCCGTATTACCAATATCGGTTATCGTCTCCCTGATGCGGATATTTCTGAATTAACCGGCTTGCTTGAAACCTTAGATCAATCCGAGTATCAAGGTCACATTAGCCTACCTGAGCTTACAGAATCGCTGCATTTAGATGTCGATGATTTATTTCCATTAACCGAAGTATTAGATATATTAGGTTTTGCTCATGTCAATCAGGGCGAATTGATCTTAACCGAGGCGGGCAGATTATTCGCCAATGCCGATATATTAGAGCGAAAAAAGATATTTGCGGCACATTTATTACGCTATGTGCCTTTAGCGAAACATATTCGTCAGGTTTTAGAAGAAAGGCGTACAGCAGGCCAACGCGCTTCTAGAGATCGTTTTCTGAATGAATTAGAGGATTTTTTGAGTGAAAAAGAAGCCGAGCGCGTGCTTCGTACTGTTATTGACTGGGGACGTTACGCTGAATTATTTGCCTATGCAAATAATACCGGTATGTTAAGCTTAGAAAATCCAAATTAACTATTTTAATTTTTTCTAAGCTAACCCAAACCAAAGCCTATGAAAACCAAGAAGTTCTCTGAATCAGCTCGTAAAGTCATTGAGATTGAAGCCAATACCATTCTGGGCTTGTTAGATAAGATCGACGCGAATTTTGAGCGTGCCTGCGAATTATTGTTTAAATGCCAAGGCCATATCATAGTGATCGGCATTGGAAAATCGGGTCACATCGGTAATAAAATCGCCGCCACTCTGGCGAGCACAGGAAGCCCGGCTTTTTTTATTCATGCCGCCGAAGCCAATCATGGCGATCTGGGGATGATTAATTGCAAAGATGTGGTTTTAGCTATCTCGCATTCTGGAGAGACCGACGAGTTAATTAGTATTCTGCCCACACTTAAATTGTTAAATATTCCATTTATCTTAATCACAGGAAATATCCATTCTACCTTAGCACAACAAGCAACCGTTACGCTTCATATCGCTATTAAACAAGAAGCTTGCCCTTTAGGGCTAGCACCTACATCAAGTAGTACAGCGGTCTTAGTCATGGGTGATGCGATTGCGGTATCTCTCCTTGATCGGCGTGACTTTACCCGTGATGATTTTGCTAAAGTTCATCCTAAGGGCCAACTAGGACGGCGCTTGTTATTAAAAGTTACTGATATTATGCATACCGGCGCTGCCATTCCTAAGGTGATATCTGGCACACCTTTAATCCAAACACTATTCGAAATTTCACAAAAACGGCTGGGAATGGCAATAATTACCGACAAAAACCAACATCTGCTAGGCATTTTTACCGACGGTGACCTGAGAAGGGCCATTGATCAAGGCTTAAATCTAAAAACTACCCAAGTTGATCAAGTAATGACTGCCCACTGTAAAACCATCAATAAAGATCGGCTAGCCGCTGAAGCTTTAGAGAAGATGGAAGCGAGCAAGATAACTACCTTGATTGTTGTAGATGAAGAAAAACCTCTTGGCGTCATCCATATCCATGATATTCTGAGCCAGGGAATCAAGTAAGTTTTTTCAGATTAACTCACCTCATTTAAGTTAACGCGCTCAAAATAGTATGTTTTCTAAAACTCTCGTCATTAATCTTATCCTTACTGCACTTATTTTATTAGGCACCTGGTATACCTGGTTACAATTAACTCGACCGGTCAATCCTTTTACCACAGGGCGCCAACCCGACACCTACGCAACCCAGGTGGTTATTTATCACACGGATCAAAAAGGCAATCTTTATGATCAATTAAACACGCCTTTATCTGTCCACTATCCCTTAGATGACAGTATTTCCCTTTCCACCCCGTTATTTACTTTATTTTTAAAAAATAAAGAATCATGGCAACTTTCATCGCGGTATGGCAAACTGGAAGAGAGTGAAGATCTGTTAAGACTTTGGGATGATGTTAAACTTACCCAAAAACAAGGATCGAGCGATACGTCTGTATCGGTCTTGACGACATCTACTTTAGATATCCACCTTAAGGAAAAAACCGCGCAAACATCGGCACCCGTTGTGATTACCCAAATAAATCAACAGATACACGCCATAGGATTACATGCTGATTTCAATAGCAAAACTATTCAACTTTTATCGCAAGTAAAAGGGCAACTCAAATCTGCTAAAAAGTAAATGGGGTTTAAGATGCGTATTCAAGTTCACTTGAAACGAAAACCGCTTAAAGTAACTAAAGATTTACTCTGGCTGGTGCTATTAATACTGACTAACATTCATTCCTCTGCTTCTGCACAGCAACTAAGCGCCGTACAGACTATCTATTTTGAGTCAGATACGCTGTTATACAATAATGAAACTAAATTAGGAATTTACCAAGGACATATTAAATTAACACAAGGCACGCGCGTTTTAACAGCAGACTATGCTACCAGCTATTCGGATAAAAAGGGTCAAATTGTCAAAGTAGTGGCGGTTGGCAATCCTGCTCGTTATCGTGCGATGATATTCCCTGATCGCCCGCAGTTAATTGCTACTGGAAATACTATCTATTATTATCCTCTAGAAGATTATTTAGAGGCTGTCGGCAATGCCGAGATAGTCCAAGGTCAAAACCATGTCAAAGGTCCAAAAATTAATTATGATTTTAAAAAGAAAACCGTGGGTTCTTCGCTCTCAAAAGAAGGACATACGCAAATTTTGCTAGCTCCATTACAAACCATATCCTCATGAGCAAACTACATGCTATCAATTTGGCAAAACGCTATCATTCTCGCGTTGTTGTTAAAAACGTCTCGCTAGAACTAGAAACGGGCGAAGTTGTTGGTTTATTAGGCCCCAATGGAGCGGGGAAAACAACCAGTTTTTACTTAATTGTGGGCCTAATAGACAGTGCGCAAGGTAAAATTTTACTGGATAATCATAATATTACTCACCTACCTATGCATGCGCGTGCTAAAGCAGGTATTGGTTATTTACCGCAAGAACCCTCTATATTTCGTAAATTATCGGTTGCCGATAATATTCTCGCTATCCTGCAATTACGCCAGGATCTGTCCAAAGAACAACGTAAACAACATCTGGAAAATTTGCTGCATGAATTTCATATTACCCACATTCGCGATACCTTAGGTATTAGCCTCTCCGGTGGGGAACGTCGGCGTGTAGAAATTGCGCGTGCTTTAGCGATGGAACCCAAATTTATGTTGTTAGACGAGCCATTTGCAGGAATTGATCCTATTTCCGTCGTCGATATCAAACGCATGATTATTCATCTGAGTCGCCGAGGCATTGGGGTATTAATTACCGATCATAATGTTCGAGAAACGCTGACTATTTGCAAACGTGCCTATATAGTGAGCGAAGGTGAAACTATTTATGCCGGAACGCCTCAAGAAGTATTGCATAATCAACGTGTTCGCGAGGTTTATTTGGGTCATGAATTTGACCTGTAGCAAGCATCCAACACGACGGAACTTTTTATAGGCTGTTTAATGTTTAACCAATTCATTGCTAAGAAATCAGCGCTACCTCTTTATCGACATCCCGCTGAAAACGCATTGCCCTGATTGATAAAAAAAATTCCAGCTTGGCAAGGTGCCATTCTCTACTTAAAAGATCCTGCCTAAGGTATAATCAAAAGTGCTTAAGAGACAATATCAATGACAGTCGATGATAAAGAAAGGGGGTCTAATGCAAATTATTATTACAGATGATGGGATAAAAGTTACTGATGCATTAAAGCAACACATATTGGATAAATTTAAACGCTTAGAACGTATAATCCACAAAACCGCAACTATTCATGTCACACTAAGTCTAGAAAACCTAGACCAAGTTGCCAAAGTGCTTGTTCATGCCCATGGTACAGAGTTTTATGCAAGCGCCAGTAATGAGAATCTATATCAAGCCATTGATGAATTAATTGATAAAATTGAATATCAAATTAACAAACACAAACAAAAAATAAAAGAAAAACGACATGATAGATCGGAAGAATATGGTCCTGAAGAGTCTGAAGAACTGTAAACCAACCTTTGTCGAGGCCAATGTGCAACTCAATTCCTTAACCGCCATATCTCCTATTGATGGACGTTATTCCGACCAAACCAAAGCGCTACGCCCGCTGTGTAGTGAGTATGGTTTATTTTATTTTAGAGTTTTAGTTGAAATTCGCTGGTTACAAACCCTTGCTAATCACGCGGCTATCAAAGAAGTCGCTGCATTTTCGGTAGCTGCGCAGCAACAATTGAATCAAATTATAGAGAATTTTAATTTAGCGGATGCGCAGCAAATCAAGGCGCTAGAAAAAACCACTCAGCATGATATCAAAGCCGTTGAATATTTTTTGAAACAAAAACTCGCTGAAAACCCAGTGCTAAAACCTATTAGTGAATTTATTCATTTTGGCTGTACTTCTGAAGATATTAATAATCTAGCCTATGCTTTAATGCTCAAGGAAGTACGCCAAAAGCACTTACTTCCGCCTATTCAGCAATTAATAAATCGTTTAAGAGAATTAGCGCAGCAATATGCCAGCTGCGCCATGCTTGGCCGTACACACGGACAAGCTGCTGTACCCACCACAATGGGTAAAGAATTAGCTAATTTCGCTCAACGCTTAATGGTTCAGCAACAATTATTGACTCAAGTTGCGATACGGGGAAAATTTAACGGTGCCGTTGGTAATTACAATGCCCAGCGTATCGCCTATCCGGATATTAACTGGCCCAAGCTAGCAGAAGAGTTTGTTTTAAGCTTAGGTTTGCATTGGAATGCTTATACGACCCAAATTGAACCACACGACTATATTGCTGAATATTGTGATAGTTTAAAACGGATCAATACCCTATTAATCCACTTAGCTGCTGATTGTTGGGGCTATATTTCCTTAGGTTATTTTAAACAACAGATTAAAAAAGGCGAAGTAGGATCATCCACTATGCCACATAAAGTAAACCCTATCGATTTTGAAAACGCTGAAGGGAATCTTAGTCTAGCCAATAGTTTATACCAACATTTTTCCAATACCCTGCCGATATCTCGCTGGCAAAGAGACTTAAGGGATTCCACCCTTTTACGTAATTTAGGTACGGCTTTTGCACATAATTTAATTGCTTATAAAAGTCTACTTCAGGGTTTAGAAAAAATTTCTATCGATGAAATCAAATTAAAACAAGACCTGGATCAACATTGGGAAATATTAGCTGAAGCGATACAAACGGTGTTGAGACGGCATGGCGCAGAAATGCCATACGAACGCTTAAAAGCTTTAACACAAGGAAAAAAACTTAATCAAGAAATACTGCATCAATTCATTGAGACACTAGAAATTTCTGATCCTGTTAAACAGAAATTACTTCTACTATCGCCCGCTAATTATTTAGGCTATGCCAGCGAATTGGCGCAAGCAATCTAACGCTTAATTTACTTCAAAATTCCATTTTAAGCGGCATAAGCCTCAGTAATCATCGCCAATAATAGACTTATTTTTTATGGCGTTTATCGGCTTTATTTTTTTTAACCACTAATTTTATGTTACCGTCGACATAATCGACCAAAATTTTGTCGCCGGCAGTGAATTTTTCTTCGATCATATCGCGTGCAATCGGGTTCTCTAATTCTTGCTGAATAGTCCGTTTTAAAGGTCTTGCGCCATACACTGGATCGTAGCCCAATGCGGCAATATGATTAATTGCCGCGGCACTAACCTCTAAGGACAAATCGCGTTCACTAAGGCGTTCGCGTAAGCGTTCTAATTGAATCTCTGTAATCGCATGAATTTGTTTTTCTGATAATGCATGAAATACCACGATTTCATCGATACGATTAACAAATTCTGGACGAAAATGTTTCGAAATAATCTCTATCAGTGTACTTTTTAACGTGGCATAATCTTTTTTTGAGGTTAATTCCTGAACTAATTGGGAACCTAAATTCGATGTCATCACTATAACGGTATTTCGAAAATCTACTGTGCGCCCATGGCCATCGGTTAGGCGACCATCCTCTAAAACTTGTAACAGAATATTAAATACATCGGCATGTGCTTTTTCAATTTCATCCAGTAATACCACTGAATAAGGTTTACGACGCACTGCTTCTGTAAGATACCCTCCCTCTTCGTAGCCCACATAACCAGGAGGAGCGCCTATTAGACGTGCAACAGAATGCTTTTCCATAAATTCAGACATGTCTAATCGCACCATCGCTTCCTCAGAATCAAATAAAAATCCTGCCAAAGCTTTACAAACCTCTGTTTTACCTACGCCAGTCGGCCCTGAAAAAATAAATGATCCAATCGGTCGATTAGGATCTGACAATCCAGCGCGGGAACGACGAATTGCATTAGCAACCACCGTAATAGCTTCATCTTGTCCTACAACACGTTGGTGCAAAGCCTTTTCCATATGTAGTAATTTTTCACGCTCGCCTTCTAACATTTTAGTAACCGGAATACCTGTCCACTGTGAAACAATCTCAGCAATTTCTTTTTCACTGACTCTATTTCGAACTAAATGGGTTTCTTTTTTTTCCATTTTATGCACAGCTTGTAATTTTTTTTCTAAAGCGGGAATATGACCATATTGTAATTCCGACATCCGATTTAAATCACCGGATCGCCTTGCCTTTTCTAGCTCGAATTGTGCCTTTTCTAGCTCGCTTTTTATTTTTTGCTCACCTTGCAAGGTTGCTTTTTCAGCCTTCCAAACCTCATTTAAGTCGGCATATTTCTTAGCTAAATCGCTAATCTCTTCTTCTAGATTTTTTAATCGTTCTTTGGAAGGCTCATCGGTTTCCTTTTTTAAAGCTTCTCGTTCTATCTTCAATTGAATTAAACGCCTATCTAAGCGATCCAATTTTTCTGGCTTAGAGTCAATTTCAATGCGGATACGACTAGCCGCCTCATCAATCAAATCTATTGCTTTATCCGGTAAATTTCTATCGGAAATATAACGATGTGACAAAGTAGCCGCGGCAAGGATCGCAGAATCCATAATCTCCACACCGTGATGAATCTCATAACGTTGTTTTAATCCGCGTAAAATCGCTACGGTATCTTCAACACTCGGCTCATCAACTACAATTTTTTGAAAGCGCCGTTCTAATGCAGCATCTTTTTCAATGTAATTTCGATATTCATTTAATGTCGTTGCGCCTATACAATGCAGTTGCCCTCTGGCTAAAGCAGGCTTTAACATATTTCCAGCATCCATTGCGCCTTCTGCTTTTCCAGCACCGACCATCGTATGTAGCTCATCAATAAATAAAATAATTTGCCCCTCTTGCTTGGCCAAATCATTTAATACCGCTTTTAAGCGCTCTTCAAATTCGCCGCGATATTTTGCCCCGGCAATTAACGCACCCATATCTAAAGCGAGTAAACGCTTATTTTTTAACCCTTCAGGAACTTCATGGTTAACAATACGTTGCGCAAGCCCTTCAACTACCGCTGTTTTACCCACACCTGGCTCACCAATAAGAACAGGATTATTTTTAGTTCGTCTTTGTAATACTTGAATGGTTCGTCGAATCACATCGTCACGACCTATAACTGGATCCAGTTTACCTTGTGCCACTTGAGCGGTTAAATCAATCGTATATTTTTCCAAGGCTTGACGACGCCCTTCCGCTCCAGGATCGCTCACACCTTCTCCACCGCGAATATCTTTGATAGATTGCTCGATCAAGACTTTTTTAGCACCGGCTTTTCGTAACAACTCACCTAAAGTACCTTTGTCATCAATAGCCGCTAGTACAAATAACTCACTGGATAAATATTCATCATGACGTTGTTGCGCCAGCTTATCCGTGACGTTCAGCAAACGTGAAAGATCATTAGAAGGGTAAATCTCGCCAGGAGTTGCCGATTGAACCACCGGCAAATGCTCGATCGCCTCATGCAAACTTTTAGTTAACTGACTCAAATTAACATTAGCTTTAGTTAGTAAAGGCCTTACTGTTCCATTTTCTTGCAATAATAAGGCTTGCATCAAATGAACCGGTTCAATAAATGGATTATCTCTTCCTATCGCAAGCGACTGGGATTCTGCCAAAGCGGCTTGAAATTGACTGGTCAGTTTATTAAGGCTCATAATATCCTCTGCTAATACTTAGCATAAGTTGTGCACTTATGTTTTATAAATAGTTTAGTCTAATTAACAATAATCAAGTCAACTCGATTATAAAGAGTATCATTCTTACCTGGCTAGTAAAAAAGAGGTAAACTAGGCGCATTTCCATCATAAAATAAATTTAGCTTAATTCATATAGAGGCTTTTATGACCGAAGAATTATTAGGTGATCCAGAGTGGGAACGCAAAACCTTGGAAAAATTACTTTTTAGCACCTTAAAAGAGCAAGGTCGTAAAAGACGCTGGGGTATTTTCTTTAAATTTTTATTCTTTATAGCTATTTTATGTTTCTTACTGACTTTATGGCCCACAACCGCGAATCTGCCTACCGCCTCGAAAGCTAAGGCGCATATCAGTTTAATCGATATTCGTGGACTTATTGATGCGAGTACGTCTGCTAGTGCTGACAATGTCATTGAAGGCTTAGAAAACGCCTTTGCAGATAAAAATACCCGTAGTGTAATTCTACGAATCAATAGCCCCGGAGGAAGCCCTGTTCAAGCCGATCAAATCTATAATGAGATCCGTTATCTACGCCATAAATATCCTGCTATTAAATTGTATGCCGTATGTGATGATCTCTGCGCATCAGCTGCCTATTATATTGCCTCGGCCAGTAATGACATTTACGCAAATCCTGCTAGTTTAGTCGGCTCGATTGGTGTTTTAATGGACGGTTTTGGTTTTGTCGATACGCTAAAAAAAGTCGGTGCTACGCGACGCTTATTAATCGCAGGGGAACATAAAGGCTTTTTAGATCCCTTCTCGCCAGAAAAAGCAGATGAAAAACTAATTGCTGAACGTATGCTAGCGAATGTCCATCAACAATTTATCAATGCGGTTAAACAAGGTCGAGGAAATCGCTTGAAAGATAATCCAGAATTATTCTCTGGCCTAGCTTGGACTGGACAAGAAGCTTTATCACTGGGATTAATAGACGGTTTTGCTGATTTAAATTCCTTATCACATGATTTGATTAAGAATAAAAATATCGTTGACTACACCGTAAAACCAGGTTTACTACAACAACTTTCCGATCGCATGGGTGCTGCATTTGCGCAACAAATTAGCGCTAATCTCGGTATCCTAGCGCATGGATTTCATTAAAGGCTATTTGAATTTTTATGCGATAAACTAAAAAAACTTGCCCAAACTTGCGTTTATGTTTTATTTTAATCTTAAAACATAAAAGGAATTAGGCAAGGGGCCTCCATGATAAATACTGAATATGGGTTTAGTTTATTTGAAGTACTCATTGTCTTAGTTATTATCGGCCTTTTAGCAAGGATTGCCTATCCAATTTATACTCAGGCACTGATAAAAACCCATCGTACCGAAGCTAAAATCGCCTTAATGGATCTTGCCAATCGTATGGAAAAGTATTACCTGGAAAATAATAATAGCTATCTGGGCGCAAGTCTTGGCAAGTTACATATAAAAGCGCTTACTGCTAAAAAATTCTATCAATTATCTTTAAGCAGTACCCATAACACCTACCGCTTGTTGGCAACAGCTACTTTTTCTGATCCCGCCTGTTATTGCTTCGTACTAAATCAACTAGGGGAAAAAACCAATGCTGGCTCTGCCAAGCAATGTTGGTAAATTTATAATCGGTAGTTAAAAAAACCTAAATAATCCCGGCCCTTCATGACCTGCATGGAAAAATTTATGCTCAATGCTATACTCCCTGTAGCTATTATAGGGAGATTCTAAATGCTAAAGAAATTATTAGCTGAATTTTTAGGAACTTTTTGGTTAGTATTAGGGGGCTGCGGCAGCGCCGTATTGGCCGCTAAATTCCCTATAACAGGTATTGGCTTTTTAGGTGTAGCCTTTGCTTTTGGGTTAAGCCTATTCGTTATGGTTGCTGTATTTGCCCCCATCTCTGGCAGTCATTTAAATCCAGCCGTTTCTCTTGGCCTCTGGGCGGCAGGAAGGTTTAGCTTTAAAGAAGTGCCAGCTTATATTATTGCGCAAGTAATAGGAAGTATCGTAGCCGCTACTGTTTTATACTTTATCGCGAATGGTCACCTAGGATTTAGCCTGCAAAATGGTTTTGCTAGTAATGGTTATGGGCTGCATTCCCCGGGCCATTATTCATTATTTGCTTGTTTTATTTGTGAATTATGCGTAACGTTCATGTTTTTAATTGTTATCGTCGGCGTTACTAATCCGCAATTACCTAGCCATTTTGCACCCTTAGCGATTGGCTTGGCATTAACGATAGTCAACTTAATTAGTATTCCGGTTACCAATGCTTCTGTTAATCCCGCTCGTAGCACGGGCCCCGCTTTATTTGTCGGCGGCTGGGCGATACATCAGCTATGGTTATTTTGGCTTGCTCCGTTATTAGGGGGACTATTAGGTGGCGGTCTATTTAGATATTTATGGGGCAATGAAAAATAGTCTTCATGAATTCATAACAACAACAAAATACCTATCCTGAAAAGAACCCAGTTAAATTATCAGACCGTGCTTTCTATCTGAATGGGGATTCGCAACGCACGAGGTAAAGCAAAAGCAACGTTTTCCGCTTCGCCGGCCAACTCAGAAACTAGACAGCCTTGCCAATTAGGGAAGGTCTTTATGTGTTTTACCACCTTTTGCACTAAAAATTCAGGCGCTGAAGCACCCGCTGTGATACCTATCGCTTGCTTTTTTATCAGCCAAGCAGATTGAATATCTTCAGCCATATCAATTAAATAAGCGGGCTTACCTAAGCGCTCTGCTAATTCTTTAAGTCTATTCGAGTTAGAGCTATTAACAGAACCTAAAACTAATACCATATCGCACTGTTTCGCCAATTCTTTAACCGCTTGTTGACGGTTTTGCGTGGCATAGCAAATATCTTCTTTCTTGGGCGTTGCAATCGCCGGAAAGCGTTGCTTTAATGCTTGTATAATTGTGTTGGTATCATCCAGCGATAAGGTAGTTTGCGTCACATAACTCAACAAATGTGGGTTTTTAACCGTAAGCCTAGCAACATCTTCGGTATTTTCTATTAAATAGATTCCACCGATGGGGTTATTATAGTGTCCTAAGCTCCCTTCTACTTCCGGATGATCCGCATGGCCGATCAAAATACATTCCTGACCTAAACGGTTATAACGTGCTACTTCCATATGAACTTTGGTCACCAAAGGACAAGTCGCATCAAAAATCTGTAAATTACGCTGTTTTGCTGATTCACGGACTGCTAGAGAAACACCGTGTGCACTAAAAATAGCTGTGGAGCCTATGGGTATTTCGCTGACATGCTCGACAAAAATCACGCCTCTTTGTTTTAACTCAGCAACTACAATGCGATTATGGACTACTTCATGGCGCACATAGATAGGCTCGCCAAATAGACTTAAGGCCCGTTTAACAATCTCTATAGCGCGATCAACACCAGCGCAAAAACCTCGGGGATTGGCTAAAATAATTCGCATAAAAAGCTCTTAGAATAGAATTTAAGTCTAAAGAAATGCCAAAAAATTGCAAGCTTTATAGGCAAAACCCATACTACCCTGAACGCTTCATGCTTTTAACTAAAGTTGACGATGAGAAATCCTTTCAAGATTATGCGGTTTAATAACGAGTTTAGATAGTCGCTCAACGGGTAAGGTGTTTAAGGTTTTATAAAAACAGGATCTATCGACATTTCTGGGTTTATTTCTAATCTCCGCAGACCATCGCGGCGCAAGTAAATCCGTCGATATCCGCTTTATAGGCATGCCTTTGAATAGATTACATTGATTATTAATTAGGTCCTTAACTTCCTTAACCGAGCGACAGCAACGTAAAGCAAGGATCAATGCCATGGCTCTTTCATTATGTCTTGCTAGAAGTCGATTCAAAATACATCGATTAAGATAGCTTTTTTTTATATGCTTTATACAATCATTAATCAGTTGCTTAGTTTTTTGTTGCTCTCTTTCATCGGATTTCCTATTACTGTGATCTTGCAGTATATTTTTTATTGAATTTCTCTGTACTATAAATTTGACAATCTCTCTAGCGACATCACTTCTCTTAAAGGTATAAGCCTCCAGTAAAGCCGTACGACCCTTTTTATTTAAACTCATCACCGCCTGACGTTTTAATAAATAAGTGATAAGCGGCAGATGACCTCTTCTTGCCGCGTAATGCAAAACGGTATCACCGTCTTCATCTTGCACATCAAGCACTAATCCTTTATTTAACCAATAGTGAAATAAAGCCACATCCCCTAAATTAGCTAATGTAAATAAGGCATGATTTGCCCAATCATCTTCGGCTTTAGATTTTTTCACTTTAAATTCCCTTTAAATATATAGATTTTTTCGACCTAATTATATTAATTGTTTTTTTATTTTTTTCAATATAGCTAAAAGTAATTCTTTAGATATGGGTTTATAAATAAAATCGTATACCCCTTGTGCTATGGCTTCACACATTTCTTCCTTACTCGCCTCTCCGGTCAATAAAACGAAGGGGATGTCTAATGAATTCCTTTTCATCTCAATCAATAAATTGATACCATGAAGTTTGGGCATAACTCTATCTGCCAAAACAACAAAAAACTTATCTGGATATTTTTGCAGATAGTTCCAAGCTTGTTGACCATTTTCGCAGCTTATATAGTCGTATTGCGCTTCATCTAAATATTGTGTTAGTACGCGCAAAAATAGCCTGTCATCATCCACCAGTAATATCTTTTTCGGGCTCAGGTTTGTTGTCATCTAGCTGTTGATTCTCTTGTTTCGACAAATACTTTGCCAAATCCCGCCTTGAAGCATTTAAATCTTTTAGTATTGTATGTAGATACTTGGGTCCAAACAATAATAATGCAATAAGAAAAATAATAAAACACGAGACTAGATTTAATCCGTAAAATCCCATAAACATCCTTGTTTAAAGTTTAAATTCGTATTAATTTAATTTTTGTAATTTAATTATCGCCATTGAAAACAATCCTAAACCAGTTAAACCTAAAACCCATAAATAGGTAGATGATAATTGATAGCCGTCATTCATCGTTAAGTCAAATAAAACCCAGGTCATACAAGCCGTAGCGGCGCCTAATCCTACAAACCAAAACGATTTTTTGCTAGTTTGCTTCCTATCTCGCCTATTTTCACAATAAATACATTTCGCTGACTTTTTTAAATGACGCAATTCGAGCAGTGTTTGATAAACTAAATCCGGAACCTCGGGTAATTTTTCAGCCCAATAAGGGGCATATTCACGTATTTTTCGTAAAAAAACACGTGGCCCTAATTGTTTTCGTAACCAGTGCTCTAAAAATGGTTTAGCAGTATTCCATAGATCTAAATCTGGATATAATTGTCTTCCTAAGCCTTCAACATTAAAAAGGGTTTTTTGCAATAGCACTAATTGAGGCTGCACTTCCATGTTAAATCGCCTAGCCGTTTGGAATAAACGTAAAAGTAACTGACCAAAGGAAATTTCCTTTAATGGACGTTCAAAAATAGGCTCGCATACGGTACGAATTGCCGCTTCAAATTCATTAATACGGGTATTTTGCGCCACCCACCCAGACTCTACGTGTAATTGTGCCACACGCCGATAGTCTCGCTTAAAAAATGCCATCAAATTTTCAGCGAGATAACGTTGATCATCCGGGCCTAAGCTACCCATAATCCCAAAATCAACACCTAAATATTGGGGGTCTTGCTTATTTTTGGGTGAAACAAAAATATTTCCAGGATGCATATCGGCATGAAAAAAACAATCGCGAAATACTTGGGTAAAGAAGATTTCTACACCTCGCTCGGCCAACTTTTTTAAATTAATACCTTGCTTTTTTAAGGTAGCAATATCCGAGATAGGAATACCGTAAATCCGCTCCATGACTAAAACCTGATGAAAAGTATATGGCCAATATACCTCCGGAATATAAAGCAGATCAGAGTTAGCAAAATTTCGTCTTAGCTGAGATGCATTGGCCCCTTCACGTAACAAATCTAATTCATCTCTTAGACATGTCTCAAATTCGGCGACAATTTCACGTGGCCTAAGTTGCTTGGCAGGACGCCAATAGCGTAGCGCTAAATCCGCTAACGCATAAAGCAGATCAACATCGCGACTAATTCGTTGTTGGACCCCTGGACGCAATACTTTAACCACCACCTCTTGCCCTGTTAGTAACTTAGCTGCATGTACTTGAGCAATAGAAGCAGACGCTAAAGGATTAATATCAAATTCAGAAAATGCTTCTAACAATGGCTTTCTGTAGCATGTTTCAATAATAGATTTTGCTTGCTCGCCAGGAAAAGGCGGCACCTGGTCCTGTAATTTAGCTAATTCATCGGCAATATCAATAGGAATAAAATCGCGACGCGTCGATAAGGTTTGGCCAAATTTAACAAAAATTGGGCCTAAGTCTTCCAACGCTAAGCGAATACGTTCCCCTCTTGCTCTTTTTTTATTAATCGCTCGATAAGGGTTTAGGTAGCCAAAAAAGCGTAGTGACCGAAATAGATGCAGCGAAAATACTAATTCATCTAAGTTATAACGAAAAAGAATAAAACTGATCTGCATTAGGCGCATTAAACGAGATAAGGCTTTCATGAATCCAATCCTCTTTGCAAAACGTTTATCCGCGCTTCTAGCCGCTCACTATCATCTCGCAAATCATCAACATCAGAAAAAAAGATTTGTAGTTCTTTTTCGGAAACTAAATAATTCAATTCTGTTTGAAGATAATTTGTCATATTTTGACCAAGGCTTTCGACACTCTGTTTCGCCCATCGTGTCATTTCTTTAAAGAGACAACTTATCGGATAGGCTAGCGTATCACCCAGAATTTTGGCTAATTGCTCTTCCCAATCAATCTCTAAATTAGAAAAAAGTTCTTTAAATTGTTTAGCAAATTCCATATCCCCCAAAATTTGCAAAGGAATACTCGTGAGCGCCGCATCCTTTTTTATAAAAACTGTACGGATAAAATCCAATGTCGAACCGCGCAATATGAGATCGACAGCGCCATGGTAATCTTTACTTAAATAAATCGAATCCGACTTAAATTGCCAATAATAACTCAAATGTCCCCACTCTATCTTAATTACCTTGCCCGATAATCGGGACAAATGCTCTTTAGCTTCTGGATCAAGATCCAGGTAATGATTCAGTATAGTTTCTTGGGCAGATAACAATATATTCTGAGAGTTCAAAATTTCCACGCTCTATGTAATGCAACTATTCCGCCGCTAAGGTTATGATACTCACATTCATCAAATCTTGAAGCAAGAATAAGCGCTGTTAATGCTTCTTGATCCGGATGACGTCGAATAGACTCCACTAAATAACGATAACTCGCCTCATCATTTACAATCCAGGCACCCAACTTAGGAAGGAATTCAAAAGAATAGCTATCATATAGTGATTGTAAAACACCTAACGCCGGCTTGGAAAATTCTAGCACCAGTAAGCGCCCACCTGGCTTAAGGACACGATACATAGATTTTAGCGCCGTCATTTTATCGGTAACATTGCGCAATCCAAAAGCAATGCTTAAACAATCAAAACTATCTTCTGCAAAAGGTAAATACTCTGCATTAGCTTGGATCACAGGGATATCTATCAAACCCGCATCTAAGAGACGATCACGAGCAATTTTTAGCATCGCGGCATTAATATCAAGTAAAGCGACTTTACCTCGAGTACCAACCCGTTTGATAAATGCTTTAGCCAAATCACCCGTACCGCCGGCCACATCAAGTACCTTATCGCCTGGACGAAGCTGCGCTAATTCCAGCGTAAATTTTTTCCATAGTCGATGCAATCCTAATGACATTAAATCATTCATCAGATCATATTGACTCGCGACCGATTGAAAAACCTCACTAACCCGCGCAGTTTTCTCACTCAAAGGGATAGTTTTATAACCAAAATCTGTCGTTAAGCTATCGGTTGATTTAATTGAAGAAATCGAATTCGTCATGCAAAATTACATTATTAATAGGTAATGCCATCTTAACTAGCTGGCTTGTTTTGAGCAAGAAAATGAATTTTTTTCTAGATAATAGGCTTATTTGGGGCTTTTTTGGAAAAAAATTAAAATGCGCTGGGAAGCTTAGTGCTTAATGGATGACCCTTTAATAAGGGGATAAGCCGTATGCTTACGTAGTACTTTTAACGCCTGTTGGCTTTTAACATCAGTCCATAATTCTAGCGCTTGCAAAGGGGTTAACTCATTAGCTGGATCACTAAAGCTACGAATTGCATGCAAAATTTCCATAAGATGAACAAAATCACAACTTAAGGCGTTATAAAGGGTGGCGGAAGCGGCTTTCGATAAACTAGCCACTTGAACATAAGCTGTTTGACCCAATTCAATAAAATATTTAATTTTAACCCGTCTTTTCTCAGCCTGTTCAGGAAAAAATCCGGCAAATAATAAACATTTATCGCCCACCTCGCGCAAACAATCGCGCTGCCTCGCAAAGCCTTTCGTCAGTCCGGCTAGATACTCATTGGCTAATAGACAATTGGCGATATCGGGTCGTTGATTAAAGCGCCCTAATAAAAAAACCAAATAGCTTTCAAGTTCATTATTCAAGCGAAGATTACTACTTGATTCGGCATCCTTAACTAAAGCCTGCCATTGTGCCACCACTGTCGGTTGCAATAAAAGCATTCCCATGATAAAACCTCTCAACTACTTTGCCTTTCTATCAGTGTAGAACACGCTAGCGGAAATGCCTGTCTTTGCGTTATCATGCACTCTTTTTGAACAATACCTTAAATACCTAATTTTCTAAAAACTACCTTATGATTCAAAACATACGTAATATCGCCATCATCGCCCACGTCGACCACGGGAAAACCACACTGGTCGATAAATTATTGCAACAATCGGGAACCCTCTCCAGTCGCGCCGCGCCGGTGGAGCGTATCATGGATAGCAATGATCTGGAGCGTGAGCGCGGGATCACTATCCTGGCTAAAAACACCTCTATCGAGTGGCACGGCTATCGAATCAATATTGTTGATACCCCAGGCCACGCCGATTTTGGTGGCGAAGTAGAACGTATTTTATCCATGGTAGATTCGGTTTTACTCCTTGTTGATGCCGTAGATGGCCCTATGCCGCAAACCCGATTTGTGACACAAAAGGCCTTTGCGAAAGGTTTAAAACCCATCGTGGTGGTTAATAAAATTGACCGGCCCAGTGCAAGACCTGATTGGGTCATCAATCAGGTCTTTGATTTATTTGATCGCTTAGGCGCCACTGAAGAACAATTAGATTTTCCTATCATCTATGCCTCTGCACTACAAGGCTATGCCACCTTAGATCTGAAAAAGCCAAGCACTGACCTTGTCCCTTTATTCGAAACTATTATTAATAAAGTGGCCCCTCCTGCCGTTGATCCAGAAGGCCCTTTTCAAATGCAAATTACCAGCTTGGATTATTCGAGTTATGTCGGATCAATTGGGATTGGTCGCATTCAAAGAGGCTGCGCTAAAACCAATATGCCAGTCACGTTGATCGACAGAGAAGGAAAGACGCGTGCCGCACGCATATTACAAATATTAGGCTATCGCGGCTTAGAGCGGATTGAGGTTAACCAAGCGGAAGCGGGCGACATCATTGCCATAACCGGTATTGATAATCTTAACATTTCCGATACTTTATGCGATCCTAATATGGTAGTCGCCTTACCGGCATTAACAGTTGATGAGCCGACGATGAGCATGACCTTTCAGGTCAACAACTCGCCTTTTGCTGGGAAAGATGGAAAATTCGTTACCAGCAGGCAGATAAGAGAAAGACTCGATAGAGAGCTACTACACAATGTCGCACTGAAGGTAGAAAATACCGAAGACCCAAACCGATTCCGTGTCTCCGGTCGCGGCGAATTGCATTTATCCATATTGATTGAAACAATGCGTCGAGAGGGTTACGAGCTAGGGGTTTCCCGTCCTGAAGTTATCTTAAAAGAGGTAGATGGTGAACTAAAAGAACCTTATGAAACCTTGACAGTAGATCTGGAAGAACAGCACCAAGGTAGCATTATGGAAAAATTAGGTAGTCGTCGTGGCGACCTAGTTGATATGGTGTCCGATGGAAAAGGGCGCGTTCGACTAGACTATAAAATTCCGACTCGTGCTTTAATTGGTTTTCGTACAGAATTTTTAACCGCCACTTCTGGTCTAGGGTTAATGCACCATGTATTTGATCATTATGGTCCGGTGAAAAAAGGCACGATTGCAAACCGCGCCAACGGCGTCATGATTTCAAACCTAGTTGGCAAAGCAACCGGCTTTTCATTATTTAACCTACAAGAACGCGGTAAATTATTAATAGGACCACAAACGGATGTCTATGAAGGAATGATAGTCGGGATCCACTCGCGCGACAATGATTTAGTGGTCAATGTAGTTAAGGGCAAACAACTAACGAATGTCCGCGCATCTGGATCTGACGATAACATCATCTTAACACCACCTATATTATTTTCATTAGAGCAAGCCTTGGAGTTTATTGCAGACGATGAATTATTAGAGGTGACGCCACATCATTTGCGATTACGAAAAAAGTTTTTGAAGGAGCATGAACGTAAACGTGCAGGACGTGATGCTTAAACCCCATTTTTATTGATTAATCATGCTGATTTTTAATGTAAGCGTGATTGTTTAGCTATCATCTGGACCTTCTTTTTTATCGCTGATGATTTCTTGCGCACATACCGCTCGTAGATGAAGATGCGAAATTTTTGAGTCCATGGCAATCGGGATAGTCTTTCACATGACAGGACTTGAGCCAAGCTTGCTCTATAGTCATTCAAGAGGGGAAGTATGCTTCTCCACTTGAAAATACCAATCGCATTTTCAAGTGCAATAAATATAATCTCTTAAAATGATCGGCCTTTAAGAAAACCTGTTATATAATTCCAATCAACTTTACAAAATTATTTTAACGCTAATTTTTGGACATTCATTATGGCAGCAGAAAATCTAGAAGAAATCGTTTCTTTGTGCAAACGCAGAGGATTTATCTTCCCTAGTGCAGAAATTTACGGTGGACTACAAGGTGTTTTTGACTACGGTCCTTTAGGTGTCGAGTTAAAAAATAACTTAAAAGCCGCTTGGTGGAAAGCTAATGTTTACGAACGTGATGATATTTATGGTTTGGATTCGGCTATTTTATCGCATCGAAAAATTTTCCATTACTCAGGCCACGAAAGTACCTTTGCTGATTTATTAGTAGATTGTCGACATTGTAAAAAGCGTTGGCGCGCGGATCATCTCATTGATGGAAAATGTGAAGCCTGTGGCTCAACTAATCTAACTGAGCCAAGAGCATTTAATATGATGTTTAAAACCACCGTGGGGCCGGTAGAAGATAAAGAAGCTTATGCTTATCTGCGCCCAGAAACAGCGCAAGGAATATTCACTAATTTTAAAAACATTCTCGATACGATGGCCCCTAAGCTGCCTTTTGGTATCGCACAAATTGGAAAAGCATTTCGAAACGAAATAACGCCACGCAATTTTATTTTCAGAGTAAGAGAATTTGAACAACTAGAAATCGAATTTTTTGTTAAACCCGGTGAGGATGAAAAATGGCATCGATATTGGTTGGACTATCGCTTAGAGTGGTGGAAAAAACAAGGTTTATCACCGCAACGTTTAAAATTATTCGAACAAAATTCATCTGAGCTGGCTCATTATGCTAAATCAACTGTCGATATACTCTATAAGTTTCCACATGGTTTCGAGGAATTAGAAGGGATATCCAATCGTACTGATTACGATTTAGGCTCCCACACACAGGGCCAAAGCGAGTTAAATATAAAAGCCCACGTAGCGGTTAATAAAGAAAGTATCGCTAAGCTGAGCATTCAAGATCCGCCGGGATCGCATTTTATTCCCTATGTCATTGAACCCTCTGCCGGTTTAGACAGAGGAGTACTCGCCGTGCTCACCGATGCCTATGAAGAACAGCTACTCAAGGATGATAAAAAAAGAACCCTGTTGCGGATAAAACCACATTTAGCACCGGTTAAAGCAGCTATTATCCCGTTAAAACGCAATGATAGTCTACTCATAGAAAAGGCAAAAACCCTTAAAAGTGCTATACAAGCCTTAGGTTTAGGTCGTATCGCTTATGAAGATACTGGAAATATTGGAAAAAGCTATCGGCGTCATGATGAAATAGGAACGCCACTTTGTATTACTGTAGATTTTGATACGATTGGAAAAAGTGATAATACAGCCCATCATGAGACCGTTACAGTGCGTGATCGAGATAATATGCAACAAACCCGTATTAATTTATCCTACCTAGAGCAATATATAAAAGATTACTTTAAGTAAAATTTATAAAACCATCGTTCGTTTACCAAAAATAGCGCTACCTATTCGAATAAAGTTAGCGCCTTCTGCAATAGCGGCTTCAAAATCGTCCGACATGCCCATGGATAAAGTATCGAGCGGCAAACCTAATTGAGTTAATTTTTCCAATGTAAGCCGCAAGCGCTTAAAATTTTCACGTTGCCTCGCAACATCGATTTCTGGCTTTGGAATCGCCATTAGCCCACGTAGATGCAAATAAGGCAGCTTATTAATTGATTTTGCAAGCACAATAAGATCTTCTAAATATACGCCTAATTTATTAACTTCTTTTTGTAAGTTAACTTGGATACAAACATTAAGTGGAGTTAAATTGGCCTCTTGTCGATAATGATTTAATCTTATGGCGGTTTTAAGCGTTGAGAGACTATGAACCCAAGAAAAATGAATGGCGATGGATTTCGCTTTATTCGCTTGAATTCCACCAACAAAATGCCATTCAATCCGCCGATGACAAAGGCATTTCATCTTAGCTAGAGCCTCTTGCAGATAGCTTTCACCAAAAGCTATCTGCCCTGCCGCAATAGCGGCTTCCATAGCCTCAAGTCGCTGTGATTTGCTAATAGCAATTAAGCGCACCGAGTGTGGTAAACGCTGAAAACGATATTCTGCATCGCTTATCCTTTGTTGGAGTTGTAAGAGCCGCTTAGCCACTGTATTTTTCATAGTCTACGCCATTTTAGCGAGGGATTTGCATGACTTATCACCATGTAACAGAGTATAATCGCTCTTATTATAAAGAATAAGTGGGGGGTTATTGTGTCTTCAGCTACATCCGATTTTTTAGTCGCTTACCGGCAACATATTCAACAACGTGCTGAACAAGGCATACCCCCTTTACCACTCGATGCGGCGCAAGTTACAAAACTGGTTGAATTGCTGAAAAATCCTGCTTTTTCTACTGAGGCGCCCTTTTTAGTCGAGTTATTAAGTCAACAAGTAGCCCCTGGAGTCGATCCGGCTGCCTATGTTAAAGCCGCTTTTCTAGCCGCTGTGGCAAAAGATGAAGCCCATTCCTCCTTTATTAGCCCTAAGCTAGCGGTAGAATTATTAGGTAGTATGCTAGGCGGCTATAATGTGCCTATTCTCATTGAACTGCTGGATCATCCTACTCTAGCGAAAATCGCGGCTAAGCAACTTTCACATACCCTATTAATGTTTGATGCCTATCATGATGTTATCGCTAAAGCAAAAAAAGCTAACTTGTATGCCCAACAGGTCGTAGAAGCTTGGGCAAATGCAGAGTGGTTTGTTACTAAGCCAGAAATCCCACATAAACTCACTTTGACTGTCTTTAAGGTTGAGGGGGAGATAAATACCGATGACCTATCCCCAGCGACAGAAGCTTGGAGCCGTCCTGATATCCCTTTACATAGCTTAGTGATGCTAGGCAATCGCATGCCGGATGCACTGCAAACTATTAAACAACTAAAAACCAAAGGATATCCGCTTGCTTTTGTAGGCGATGTCGTCGGAACAGGTTCATCACGCAAATCCGCTATTAACTCGCTGTTATGGCACATTGGCACAGCAATCCCTTTTGTCCCTAATAAAAATCGTGGCGGTGTAATTTTAGGGAGTAAAATTGCACCCATTTTCCGCACTACAGCCGAAGACTCTGGGGCTTTGCCAATAGAAGTCGATGTTAGCCGATTAAATATGGGTGATGTTATTCATATTTACCCTTATGAGGGTCGAATCGAAAATCAACAAGGTCAAAAAATAGCTGAATTCCAACCTAATCTTACACTTATCGATGCCATACGCGCAGGTGGTCGAATTCCTTTAATTATAGGTCGATCATTAACTGATAATGTTCGAGCGGCATTAACTTATTCCTTTTCCCAGCTATTTAACCGACCCGAAATTATTCAACCTGGGAAAAAAGGCTACACCTTAGCGCAAAAAATAGTGGGTAAAGCCTGTGGCGTACCAGGCATACGCCCAGGCACGTATTGCGAACCTAAAATGACCACTGTAGGCTCGCAAGATACGACAGGGCCTATGACCCGAGACGAATTAAAAGAACTGGCTTGTCTAGGTTTTTCAGCGGATCTTGTCCTACAAAGCTTTTGCCATACCGCCGCTTATCCGAAACCTGTTGATATAGAAACACAACATAGTTTGCCCGATTTCTTTTCTTCGCGTGGCGGTGTCGTACTGCGACCTGGGGATGGAATTATTCATTCCTGGCTTAATCGAATGCTCTTACCCGATACCGTAGGCACTGGTGGCGATTCGCATACCCGTTTTCCTTTAGGAATTAGTTTTCCGGGCGGATCAGGTGTCGTTGCTTTTGCCGCCGCTATGGGAGTAATGCCTTTAACCATGCCAGAATCGATCTTAGTTCGGTTTACCGGTCAAATACAACCGGCAATTACTTTACGCGATTTAGTCAATGCAATCCCCTATGTTGCGCTACAAAAAGGATTATTAACGCTAGATAGTAAAAACAAAAAGAATATATTTTCAGGTCGTGTATTAGAAATTGAAGGTTTACCGAATCTCAAAATTGAACAAGCCTTTGAATTTGCTGATGCATCAGCAGAACGTTCGGCAAACGGTTGTACGATACGCTTAAATAAAGCGCCTATTATCGAATATTTAAATTCTAATATTGCGCTTTTAAAATGGATGATAGCCAATGCTTATCAAGACCCACGTAGTTTACAACGTCGTATTGCGGCAATGGAAGCTTGGCTGGCTGAACCTACTTTATTAGAGCCCGATCCGGATGCTGAATATGCAGAGATTATTGAAATTGATCTTAATCAGATCAAAGAACCCTTATTAGCTTGCCCTAATGATCCAGATGATATTAAACCTTTATCGGCTGTCGCCAACAATAAAGTCGATGAGGTATTTATAGGTTCCTGCATGACCAATATTGGTCATTATCGCGCCGCAGGAAGCTTATTAAAAAACTTTAATAATCGTTTGCCCACGGTATTATGGATAGCGCCACCGACCAAAATGGATGCGCATCAATTAATGCAAGAGGGCTATTATGCCATTTACGGTGTCGTAGGTGCACGGACAGAAATGCCTGGCTGTTCATTGTGCATGGGTAATCAGGCCCGAGTACGTGATGGCGCCACTGTCGTTTCGACCTCAACGCGAAATTTCCCTAATCGAATGGGAAAAAATGCCAATGTCTACTTAGCTTCTGCTGAATTATCTGCGATAAGCGCTATTTTAGGTTATCTTCCTAACTTAGATGAATACCGAAAAAAAATGGAGTTCATTGATACGATGAGTGAAGATTTATATCGTTACTTAAACTTTGATCAGATGGCAGATTATAAGCCGCCTAAAATAGAAATGCCCGAGCTATTATAAGGGTCATAGGCCATAATCTATGGTGCTATGGTCTATGGCCCACTTATTAAAGCGGGCAAGATTAAGTTTTTTATGCGCTATAGGGTTAGGCGCTTAAATATTTTTTCTGGGATTAGGCGAATAATTAGCATAATAATTCGCCAAACTCCTGGGATATAAACACTTTCTTTGGCCTTATCAAGTGCGTGTATAATTTTTAAAGCGGTTTTTTTCGGATTAGCCGCCAAAAAAAGTGGATAGTTAGCACCGAAAGTCATTTTGGTGTCAATTAATCCTAGTTTGATGGTTAATACGTGTACTTGAAAGGGGTACAAATAAGCACGCAGGCCCTGCAGATAGATAGTCAGGGCTGATTTACTAGCTCCATAAACATAGTTGGGCTTACGCCCTCTATCCCCAGCTACAGAACTAAGTCCAATTATAAAACCTTTTTTTTGGCCTATTAAGTATTGGGCACAAAGATCCAAAATAGAGACTGGGCCGGAGAAATTAGCTTTAATCGTTTGTTCGTGTGAAGATTTATCAATCAATCCCACCGCCATCAACACACCCGAAATAAAACCTAGTTTTTCAATCAGCGCTGAAAAAAAATGCTCGTGGGAGTCAATCCGGCTTACATCAAAAAACGCATAATCAACATCCACTTTATACCGTATCCGTAGATCTGCGGCGATACGCTCCAATTCAGATACATTGCGACCCGCTAGAAAAAGCCTATAATGCCGTGAGGCAAAGATCTCACTACAAGCCCTTGCTATCGAAGAAGTAGCGCCCAAAATTAAAATAGATTGCATAGAAAATATTTAGGCTAATCAATATAAAGCTATTCTAGACTACACTAAACAAAAAAATTAACTAGGCCTTTATTTTATAAGCATCCGTTTTGGATTGAATCAATAAATATTAGGTTTGGCTTTGAATGTTGGCCTTTTTTAAAAATTCAGAGATTATAGTAGATTGATATTTTTCTTTATGAATCAAAATATGAAATTCTCGATTAAGTGTTAAACAAGGGGTTTTTAATTCAACTAAGCTATTATTTCTTAGCGATTCTTCCACTACAAACCTAGAAAGACAACTTATTCCTAGTCCGGCTTGTGTTGCTTGCTTAAGCGCATCGGTATCATCTAACTCTAAAAAAGGTTTTATTTTCCCACCTATATTCTCTTCTAATTTTTTACGTATACTGGAATTTTGTTTTCGAAGTAACCAACGTGCATTAGCAATGTCGGAGAGAGTTAACTTCTTCTTTTTACTTAACGGGTATTTTGGAGCCGCGATAATCACTAATTCATCTTTTTTCCATGGATAAGCATAAACTTTATCTGAAAAACAGTTAGCTTCTATTAAGGCAATATCAATATTAAATGTCAGTAACTTAGCTAATATGGCTTTAGTATTTGCTATTTTTAAATTGATCTGAATATTTTTATGTGTACCAGTAAATTCGGAAATAAGCTTCGGCAATATATAATTGCCGATAGTTTTACTGGCACCTATCATTAACTGACCGGATAAATTATCCTCGTTATCTTCCATCATCATATCTTTAAGTTCTGATATTTGCGATATAACACTACTGGCCTTAGGCAATAAAACCCTTCCGCGTTCATTCAAGAATAATTGCTTGCCATGCCGATCAAAGATAGCACCCTCTAATTGATCTTCTAGCGTTGCCAGCGCCATACTGCAAGCCGATTGAGAAAGATACATTTTCTTTGCGGCATGGCTTACATTTCCTGTTTTAGCAATTGTGACAAAAACTTCGAGTTGTTTTAGAGTAATACGCATAGCAATTTTAAATTTTCATTACTTAAATCCAATACAATTTAACCTAACTTAATTTCATATAATAACTTAATAAACATTAAAGCTATAATACCGGATTAGTATCTACATGACTATTGTCATTTGTGAAAATATATTACGCTATATATCCACTTTTTAATTGATATTTTTTTATTAAAAAATTTTTATATTACAAGAATAATTTCATTCGCCTGCAAAAATAGAGACAGCTCAGTTAAAAGAATTTCAGTTAAATTTTCTACATCTATGTTAGAAAAATAAATCTACTAAAAAATCTTTGCTAACTTTTCACTCCATAATAAAAATAAATTAGCTAGATTTTGCTCAATTTGATGTGCTGATTTTTCCATCTTGGTATCAATAAGTTTTATTTACCTTATGCTATACTTTAGCCATTTAGGAGGGGAGATACTTATGTTTGACCAGCTTAAATATATCGTTGCCAGTATCTGTTTATTAATAAGCACCGTGGCTTATGCGGATATATCTATACCAATGTACCTTACTGCAAAACAAGGTCTTGGTAAGCCCATAGGCAGTATCACGGCGACAGAAAGCCCTTATGGCGTTTTACTGACGCCCAACTTACACGGCCTTCCACCAGGCTTGCATGGATTTCATCTCCATGAAAATCCCTCTTGTCTTGATAACGGAATGGCCGCTGGTGATCATTTAGATCCTGCGTATTCTAAACAACATCTAGGCCCCTATGGAAAAGGACACTTGGGTGATTTGCCCGCTTTAGAAGTCGATAACAATGGAAACGCTAGTTTACCTCTATTGGCACCTCGTTTACGTTTAATGGAATTAAAAAATCATGCTTTAATAATTCATGCAGGTAGTGATAATTATGCTGATGTTCCTACTAAACTAGGTGGTGGTGGTATGCGTATTGCCTGTGGCGTTATAAAATAAAACTTTAGAAAGAATTTGTGCTTTTTTAATCATTCATTTCGGGAGGAAAATTTTTCCCCTCCTGAAAAGCTTGATCTTAAATAAAATATACTAAAACTCTGTGCTCATAAAACATGAAAACAATTTACAATGATTTAATTTAATGCCCTCGGAACTTTACTTTTTATCCGCAAGGCAATTAACACAATTTATCAAAGAAAAGAAAATTTCTTGTGTTGAACTGATACAAATCCATTTAGCCCGTATCGCAAAAATTAATGCTAAGCTTAACGCAATTGTACAGCTCCAAGACCCTGAAAAGACTCTGCAAGAAGCACGTATTGCCGATAAAAAATTAGCGCAGCAACAAATGATTGGTCCATTGCATGGATTACCCATCACGATTAAAGATTGCTGTAAAGTCAAAGACTTTATTATCAGTAAAGGTAGCTGCGCTTACCACTTTATGCCTAAGGAAGATGCAACTGTTGTGGCAAGGCTAAAAGCAGCTGGTGCTATTATTTTAGGCCTAAGTAATGTCCCTGAACTCAATATCGCCTATGAAACTGATAATGATCGTTATGGTAAAACCGTAAATCCTTATGATTTAACACGAACCCCGGGCGGAAGTAGTGGTGGAGAAGCCGCTATCATTGCGGCGGGGGGATCAGCGCTAGGTTTAGGGTCAGATGCAGGAGGCAGCATTCGTCAACCGGCACACAACACAGGGATTGCTGGAATTAAGCCTACACGTGGCTTGATTCCCAGTACAGGAAATATTCCCCTCGATGGGCGAGGTCTATTAGGTCCATTAACCAGTTATGGCCCAATGGCGCGATTTGTCGATGATCTAAGCTTAGCACTAGCGCTGTTAGCAGGCCCCGATGAGGCTGATCCCGATGTGATGCCAATTTTAACCTCAAAACCCCAGCCCAATCTTAAAACGCTACGTATCGCATTTTATACCTACAATGGAATTGCCAAACCAGATGCTGCAACCTTAAATACGCTTCATCAAGTGATAAGCATTTTACAAACCGAGGTAAAACACATAGAAGCACGCTGCCCACCGCATCTAGTAGAACTTTATTCACTGATCACCGAGACATTTTTCTTAGGTGGTGACAAAGGATTAGGACTAAAAAACTTATTTAATCAATTAGGAATTAACAAGCCTTCTTACCTTGTTCGAGAATTTTTAGCGATTTCACGCACTTGTGAATTTTCTATTACTGATTTACACCAACGATTACGTCGTATTGATCAAATACGTATTGCGCTAGAAAAATTTTTTTCGCCCTATGACGCGATTATTTGTCCTGTTGCCGCTACACCGGCCAAATTACACGGCCGTTCCTTTATCGAAGGACATGATTTTAGTTATCTTAATATCTTTAATTTGACCGGTTGGCCGGTCGTAACAGTACGCTGTGGCGCTTCGCCGGAAGGCTTACCGATAGGCATTCAGATAATTGCTAAACCGTGGCACGATAGCAGCGCATTAATGATAGGCCGTAAATTAGAAACGCTATTAGGTGGCTGGCAAAAACCGCCTTTATTTCCATAATGACAGTCTCGAACAGCTTCGTGCTTGAACCTGCTATACTTCAACTGCATCTTTAATAAGGAGGATAAATGATTTGGATTATTAGTTTAAATAGTAGTTTAGGCCATATTTATTCTTATGAGCCAAAAAAACACCAATTAAAGCTTTTAGAAACGCTGGAAAATCCAGCTGGAAAATTAAAAACAAGTGATTTAATATCCGATGTCCCAGGTCATTATAACACCTCTCACTCTACTAAAGGTGCCTATGAATGGCCTAGTGATCCTCACGATGTAGAAGTTGATCGTTTTACCAAGAACCTAGCTAGTTTATTAAAAAAAGGTCATGATGGGCATCACTTTACCCAACTTATTTTATGTGCTCCACCGCACGTAGGTGGCATTTTACTCAGCAACTTAGATAAACAAGTTGAACAAGCGTTGTTAATTAATATTAAAAAAAACTTTGTCGAAGCCGATGCATCGGTACTTATTAGCTACCTGAAAGATAATTGGTGGGATATTATTCGCTCAAATAACATATAATAGAGTCAATAACTCCAAATTGACTTTTTAAAGTAAGCTTTACTAAAAATAAGGATTATTTATATGCTAGATGCTAAAAAAATCGAAGTTATTATTGACGATAAACATCCTTCCCCTAACTATAATGAACGTATTTCAACCTTGGTTTTGCACTATACGGCGCTAGATCTTAAAACTTCATTACAAGTCTTAACCGATCCCAAGAAAGAAGTAAGCGCTCATTATTTAGTTCCTGAGACGGCTATTAATCAAGCACGAAAAATTTACCAACTAGTTAAAGAAGATAAACGTGCTTACCATGCCGGAAAAAGTAACTGGCAAGGCCGCTCCAACCTAAATGATAGCTCTGTTGGAATAGAAATTGTTAATCTTGGTTACCAAGACGAAAACCGAAAACGAAAATGGTTTCCGTTTTCGGATTACCAAATTATGAGTGTTATCGCATTATCAAAATTAATTATCGATCGCTACCAAATTCATCCGACCTGCATCATTGGCCATAGTGACATTGCACCTGGCAGAAAAGTAGATCCAGGCCCCTTGTTTCCATGGAAAACACTTTATCAGCATGGTATAGGCGCATGGTTTGATGAAAGTGAAATAGTTACAAGTAATGCAACTTCTCATGATATAAATATTTCATCCCTACAAAAAAATTTAAAAACCTATGGCTATAACATTGAGCTAACTGGCAAGCTAGATATTCAAACTGAAACTATTTTACAAGCTTTCCAAATGCATTTTAGACCTAAGAATTATTCAGGAAAACCGGATATTCAAACCTGTGCTATCTTGAAAAACTTAATTCAAAAGTATTTTTCTAAATAAACCCAGTCATTGAAAATACAAATAGCGAAATGAACTGTTAATTTCTTTTTTTAGGTCGTTTCCAACTTGGAATAGTTCGTGTTTCGGCTCGACTTAATGTTAACTTTCCAGCCGGAACATCTTTATTTAAGGTAGAGCCTGCGCCTATGGTAGCTCCTTTTTCCACTCGAATCGGCGCTATTAATGCGCTATTGGATCCAATAAAGACATCGTCTTCTATTGTCGTTTGATGTTTAACAGCGCCATCATAATTGCAAGTAATAGTACCCGCACCAATATTCACATTTTTTCCAATAGTTGCATCACCGATATAGCTAAGATGGTTAATTTTACTGTCATGTGCTATCTGACTATTTTTAACTTCGACAAAGTTACCAATATGAACCCCGTTTTTCAGCATAGTACCCGGCCGAATTCGTGCAAAAGGGCCAATGACACAATTGTCACCAATAACACTATCTTCGATTAAACAATAAGCCTTAATTTCAACATCTTTGCCGATTTTAACGTTTTTCAAAATTGTATTTGGGCCAATAAAACTATTAGCACCTAGGGTGTTTTTTCCTTCCAAAATCACATTCACATCGATAGTTACATCCTTTCCCGCTGTTAATTGACCTCGTAAATCAAAACGCTTAGGATCTCGGAGTGTAACCCCGGCTAACATAAGCTTCTCGGCCGCTTGCTGTTGGTAATGTCGTTCGAGTTTTGCTAATTGCACGCGGTCATTAACACCTTGCATTTCACCTTCAATATCTGAAGATACCGTAATGACATCTATCTTTTCATCTACAGCCATTGCAATAATATCCGTTAAATAATACTCGCCTTGCGCATTAACCTTTTTAATCTTAGGCAACCAACACTTCAATCGCTTTATTGGCACATAAAAAATACCACTATTAACTTCTTTTATTTTTTTTTGCGCTGAGTTCGCCTCTTTTTCTTCGACAATCTGAACCACTTTCCCTTGCTTATCACGCAAAATACGACCCAAACCAAAAGGCTGCTGTGTAGTCAGTGTAATCAAGCCAACTTGATCGTCTTGGGTGGCTTGAATCAAACTTTTTAGGGTAGCCAAGCTAACTAACGGTGTATCGCCTAGCAAAATAAGCACTCGACTCTCATCTTGCGTAATCTTTGCGAGTGCTTTGGCAACCGCATGGCCAGTGCCTAATAGTTCTGTTTGCTTTACCCAATCAACGGCTAAATGCCCTAAACAACTGGGGACTTTTCCACCACCGTTTCCATAAACCACATAAATATGATGAGGGTGCAAACCCTGAACTGTTTCTACTAAATACTGTAATAAAGGTTGGCCTGCTACGGTATGCAATACTTTCGGCAACGTAGAATGCATACGTTTACCATGGCCTGCGGCTAAGATAATGACATCGAGTGCTTTCATGTTTTCAACCTAAGCTTAACTAAATATCCACTTTTACCGGATAGCCTTTAAGCTTTTTTATCCATTAATCACTGTTTTAAAAATAATTTATCTAAGGGTCAAATTTACACCGCCCGCTGCAGCACTAGAGCTTACCAGTTAATCTTTTCTTCAACTTAGATATCGCCTGTAATTGTGCAATAGCCTGCGCTAATTCTACAGTCGCCTTGGCATAATCAATATTGGATTGTTTATCACTTAACGCTCTTTCTGCACGTTCCTTGGCTTCTAATGCGGCCATTTCGTCTAAGTCTGCAGCCCGTATAACCGTATCGGCTAAGATACTAATAAGTTGTGGTTGAACTTCTAAAATACCACCCGAAATATAAAGTATTTCATCTTCGCCATCTGGCTTTACGATACGAACTGGTCCTGGCTTTAACGCCGTAAGCAATTGGGTATGGCCTGGATAAATACCGAGCTCGCCCATTAAGCCGGTTGCCACAATATGAGTCGCTTGTCCTGAAAAAATCATAAGCTCTGCGCTTACCACTTCAATCTGCATTGTTTTCATCATGGTATTTCTAGCCTTTATAAAGCCTTTGCTTTACTACCTACTTCATCAATACTACCTACCATATAAAACGCTTGTTCCGGTAAATCGTCGTATTCGCCGTTTAAAATAGCCTTAAAACCACGAATAGTGTCTTTAAGAGTGACATATTTTCCCGGGGAGCCGGTAAATATTTCCGCCACAAAAAAAGGCTGGGATAAAAATCGCTGTATTTTTCTTGCCCGCATCACCGTTAACTTATCCTGCTCAGACAATTCATCCATCCCTAAGATAGCAATAATATCTTTAAGTTCTTTATAACGTTGCAAGGTTTGTTGTACAGCTCTGGCTACATCATAATGCTCTTGACCGACAATTAAAGGGTCAAGTTGACGGCTGTTAGAATCTAATGGATCGATGGCGGGGTAAATACCTAGTTCTGCAATTTGCCGCGATAATACCACCGTGGCATCTAAGTGTGCAAAAG
>DALYCY010000001.1:149668-172007 GCA_031973495.1 Candidatus Aquirickettsiella sp.
CGGTAAGATCATCGGCAGGAACATAAACCGCTTGAATAGAAGTGATAGAACCCGTCTTAGTCGATGTAATACGCTCTTGTAAAGCGCCCATTTCTGCCGCCAAAGTAGGCTGATAACCCACAGCAGAAGGCATGCGGCCTAATAATGCCGATACTTCGACGCCAGCTAAGGTATAACGATAGATATTATCAATAAATAATAACACGTCACGACCTTCATCCCTAAAATACTCCGCTACGGTTAAACCGGTTAAAGCAACGCGCAAACGATTACCGGGCGGTTCATTCATTTGTCCATAAACTAATGAGACTTTATCTAATACATTGGATTCTTTCATCTCATGGTAAAAATCATTACCTTCTCGGGTACGTTCTCCGACCCCGGCAAAAACAGAATAGCCACTGTGTTCTATGGCAATATTACGTATCAACTCCATCATATTCACGGTCTTACCTACACCGGCACCACCAAATAAACCGACTTTACCACCTTTGGCAAAAGGGCAAAGCAGATCAATGACTTTGATCCCTGTTTCTAATAACTGTTCATTAATCGCCTGTTCGGCAAAACTAGGTGCTTTACGATGAATAGGTAAACGAACTTTCTCATTAATAGGGCCCGCTTCGTCGATAGGTCTACCTAGTACGTCCATGATCCTACCTAAGGTTTGCTTGCCTACCGGTACGCTAATAGGTGCCCCGGTATTTGTTACCTTTATACCCCTTTGCAAACCATCACTGGTCCCCATCGCAATAGTACGCACCACGCCATCACCTAATTGCTGTTGAACCTCTAACACTAAGTCGTGATCATGGACGGTTAAAGCATCAAAGATTTTGGGGATCTCTCCGCTTGGGAATTCAACGTCAATGACGGCACCGATAATTTCGACTATGTGTCCAATGTGGTTGGTTGACTTCATAACGCTACTCTTCATTATTTATTCATATAAGGTTAAATCTAAACGGCTTCAGCACCCGCAACAATTTCTGCTAATTCTTTGGTAATAGCCGCTTGGCGGGCTTTATTATAAGCTAATTGCAAATCGCTTATCAGCTCTCCTGCATTATCGGTTGCGCTTTTCATAGCTACCATCCTAGCAGCCTGTTCACAAGCGGTATTTTCTACCACACTTTGATAAACTTGCGATTCAATATAACGTGTCAATACCAGCTCTAATAAATATTTTGCATCAGGTTCATAAAGATAGTCCCAACGGTAATCGAGTCCTGATTTCTTAACCGGCAAAATGGGTAACAACGATAGAGAACGCGCCTTTTGCGTCATTGTATTAACGAATTCATTATAAATAATATTTAAACTATCGAGTTGACCTTGCTTATAAGCATCTAGTAAGGCTTTAACGACACCAATTAAATCTTGTAATTGCGGCGCATCCCCTAAATGATGTGCATGGGCCACAATATGCCCTCCAACTCGTTTAAAAAACGCCTCTCCTTTACCACCAATGATAGCCAGATCAATCTCTATCCCCTTGGATTGACATACTTGAAATTCTTGTAGAGCCAATTTCAACAAATTAGTATTTAATCCGCCACAGAGCCCTTTATCCGTTGTAATAATAAGAAACCCAGCACGTTTAATATCGCGTACTTGCAAATAAGGATGCTGATATTCAGCATGGCTACTGGCAACATGGCCGATTAAATCAAGCATTTTATGGGCATAAGGCCGAGAAAGCGTCATGCGTTCTTGTGCTTTACGCATTTTGCTAGCCGCTACCATTTCCATTGCCCGGGTAATTTTCTGCGTGCCTTTAATGCTAGAAATTTTACCGCGTATCTCTTGCGCAAAACTCATCGGTGATTACCAAGTTTGTGTTGTTTTAAAACAGCTAATCGCTTCAGCTAATCTTTTCGCAATCCCTTCATTATAATCACCTTTTTCATTTATCTTTTCCAAAAGAACGGTCTGCTCTGCTTGCATATAAGCTAATAGTGCTTGCGCAAATGCGTTGATTTTCACCAATTCAATGTCATCTAAATAACCTTGATCAGTGGCAAATAAAAGCACAGCCATTTCAGCAACACTCAGAGGCGCATATTGTTTTTGTTTCAACATTTCGGTAACGCGCTGACCCCGTTCAAGTTGCTTACGGGTTGCCTCATCGAGATCCGACATAAACTGAGAAAAGGCCGCTAGTTCGCGATATTGGGCTAAGCTTAATCGAACCCCACCACCTAATTTTTTAATAATCTTCGTTTGTGCAGCAGAACCTACACGAGAAACGGATAAACCGGCATTAATTGCCGGGCGAATACCTGCATTAAATAAATCTGTTTCCAAAAAGATTTGACCGTCAGTAATCGATATTACATTCGTTGGAACAAAAGCAGATACATCTCCAGCTTGCGTTTCAATAATAGGTATTGCGGTTAAAGAACCTGTTTTACCTTTTACACGCCCATTAGTTGCTCTTTCAACAAACTCGGCATTAACCCTTGCGGCACGCTCAAGTAAACGTGAATGTAAATAAAAAATATCGCCTGGATACGCTTCACGTCCTGGCGGACGGCGTAATAATAAGGATATTTGACGGTAAGCCCAGGCTTGTTTTGTCAAGTCGTCATAGATAATAAGTGCATCTTCGCCTTGGTCACGAAAATATTCGCCCATCGCGCAACCTGCATAAGGGGCAATGAACTGCAAAGCGGCAGAGTCAGCGGCACTTGCCGATACAATAATCGTATGTTTTAGCGCATCTTGCTCTTCTAATTTTCTGACGACCGCGGCAATCGACGAAATTTTTTGTCCAATGGCGACATAAATACATTTTACCCCGGTATCTTTTTGATTAATGATAGCATCCACAGCCAATGCTGTTTTTCCGGTTTGTCTATCACCAATAATTAGCTCGCGCTGACCACGTCCAATAGGCACCATGCTGTCAATAGCAAGTACACCAGTTTGCAATGGCTGAGAAACACTCTGGCGCCAAATAACACCGGGTGCAATTTGTTCGATAGCGGCGTGATTTTCCGTCTCGATAGCACCGCGCCCATCTATAGGCTGACCTAAGGCATTCACAACACGACCTAATAAGGCTTCGCCTACCGGAACTTCGAGAATACGCCCTGTGCACTTAACCGTCTGGCCTTCGCTTAATTGTTCATAATCACCTAAAACAACCGCTCCAACAGAATCTCGCTCCAAATTTAAAGCAAGACCATAGCATTGACCTGGAAACTCGATCATTTCTCCCAACATGACATCATTCAAACCGTAAATTCGCACGATCCCGTCACGGAGACTGACAATACTTCCTTCTGTACGCGTTTGTGCAGAAACATCAAATTTCTGAATGCGCTCTTTAATTAATTCATTAATTTCAGACGTAGTTAATTGTTGCATTGACTTATACTGCCTCTTAATTCACTAATGTCGCACGTAAACGTTCTAGTTTCCCACGTACAGAACTATCGATGACTAAATCTCCGACGCGAATGACTAGGCCGCCTAATAAATAATTATCGATTTGATGCTCTAATATAACCTGACGTTGTAAGCGCTGCGATAATGCATTTACTAGGGTTTGTTGTTCCACTTTAGTTAAAGGCACCGCCGAAATAGCCTGTGCCGTTACCTGTTTGGCTTGTTCAGCCTTATATTGCGCAAATAAATATTCAATTTCCGGAAGAACTAATAAGCGTTGCTTGAATGCCATCAACTTTAAAAAATTTTCCCCAAAAGGGAACAAGACCGATTTACAGAGCACTAACAAGCACTCATAAGCTTCCATTTTATCAATACGAGGATTCTTTAATAAAACCTGCATTGCTTTCCCTTGTATAATCTTTGCTGCCTGCGCTAATAACATAGACCATGCCTGCAAATTTTTTTCTTCCAATGCACAAGAAAACGCCGCTCGTGCGTAAGGTCTTGCAATGGATATCAAATTGGCCATTAAATTTCTTCCAGAGATTGTTTCAGCAGCGCATGTTGAGCCCCGCTATCTAGGGATTGAGCCAAAATCTTTTCCGTTGTCGTAATCACTAAATTAGCTACTTCGGTACGTAATTTTTGCTGCGCAGTTTGCCACTCTTGTTGAATATCGGCTCGCGCTATCGCTAATAAACGCTCGTTTTCGGTCCGAATTTGTCGCTTTGATTCCTCAGCTATTTGACTAGCGCGCTTATTAGCTTGTTCGATAATCTCAGCCGCTTGCAATTTAGCCGTGTTTAAACACTCATCTACCTTAACCTGGGCTAATTCTAGGGCTTGTTGGCCACGTTCTGCAGCTGCCAAACCTTCTGCAATACTTTGCTCCCGCTCTTTCATTATCTTTAATATCGGTGGCCACACAAATTTCATGGTAAACCACACAAAAACAGAAAATGTAATTAACTGGCCTAATAAGGTTATATTAATTTCCACAATGATCTATCTCTTAAGTTATTCTCGTTTAGCCTGTCACCGGTTTAGAAACCAGTTTTAAAACTTCACTTAAAAAAGGATTTTTAGCAAAAATTAAATAAAGTCCCATTACAATGGAAATAGCCGCAAAAGCATCGACCAATCCGGCCATTAAAAACATCCGCAACATCAGCATCGGGGTTAATTCAGGTTGGCGCGCGACCCCTTCTAAAAATTTACCACCTAAGATACCAAAACCAATTGCAGTACCCAATGCAGCTAATCCTACTAATAAAGCCGCCGCTATGGCTGTTAATCCCTGAACATTTGCAACTACTTGCGCCACTTCTACCATTTTTATACCCTCTCTTTGTATTAATAAATAATCAATGTGTTTCTTCTTGGCCATGGGTCTCATGTGCCATACTTAAATAAACGATTGTTAGCATCATAAAGATAAATGCTTGAATTGCAATGATTAAAATATGAAAAACAGCCCAAACGCCACCAAAGGTCCACTGTATCCACCATGGCAATAACGCCACTAAAATAAAAATTAATTCGCCGGCAAATAGGTTGCCAAATAGACGTAATGATAAAGAAATAGGGCGCACACATTCTTCTAGCAAGCGAAAAACAATATTGATAGGAAAAAGGTATGGACCAAATGGAGCAACTAGCATTTCCTTACCGAGTCCCTTGCCGCCTTTAATTTTCAGGTTATAGTAAATGATCAACATAAAGACCGCAATCGACATCCCAAAAGTCGCATTCGGATCAGCGGTGGGAACAGAACGAAAATGATCCACACCAAACAATGATAACAACGTCGGCAATAGATCGACTGGAAGCAAATCCATAAAATTCATTAAGAACACCCAGACAAAAATTGTCAGTGCTAAAGGCGCTATCAATTGGCTAACACCGTGAAAGGACTCCTTGACTGTTTTATCAACAAACTCAACTAAGATTTCAACAAAATTTTGAATCTTGCCTGGCACCTCGCTGCGAGCTGTTATGGCAACCCAACGAAATAAAAATAAAAAGCCCACTCCTAGTACGGTAGATAACAAAAAGGTATCAAGATTTAAATTCCAAAAGCTCCCTTGGCCCGAAAAGCTCCAAGTTTTTAGATTAAAACTGAGATGCTCAAGGTGATGTTGGACATAATTAGCGGGGGTTTGCTCTCCACTCATAACAAGCCCTCCTTGCTTTTAAGGCTTAACAATAACCAAAATGTCAGCTGTGCGACCAAATAACCTGATAAAAGCACAGGAAAATTAATTGATAATAACTTAGCCAACATTATGAAAAAAAATCCACTTAATAATAATTTTATTAATTCTGCTCGATAAAAAATATGCAATAAGCGCCCTGGGGACACCCGACCTAAATGACGCATCACTTTAATTACAAAGTAGCAATTAGGCAGCAGCCACAAAATAACTCCTAGCGCCAGGGAACTTATAAGCTGTCCGTCATGGCAAAATTTACTTAAAATGACGCTCGCCCCTAATAAAACCACCGCAAATGCGACCAAGCTCGCTTGCCACATTTTTCGAATTAACCTAACCGTTAACTGGGCTAGCCTACTAAAAGCCATTCTTAAGCCCACCATCTACAAATTGTCGCACAGTATAATAAGCACAACCCTTTAATGCAATGCTAACTTAAGGCAGGGATACACATTTCGATAGGATTCCTTAAACCCCTAGCCGATAGGTTAAATTCTACCTGGTGAATAGTCGCTTAAATTTAGGCTTGTTAGAAAATTTCATTCATAAAAAAGCTAATATTATCAATACTAACTTTTAGTAAAAGCTATTTATAAGGCACCGGCATTGCGATAAAAGCAAAATTTCAATTAAACTACTGCGACTAGGGAAAAATTAAGATCGGCATTTTAACTAGAAATTACTCACATTGTTCTATATAGTAGTGGCCGTTATAAAATAGGTGCGGGATTCACCCAGCTGTATTACACGTCAAAAAATGTAAGGAGCAATTTATATGGCCACTCACGAGCTTGAAGGGACTATCCAACGACTAACAGTACCCGGGAAGGGAATTTTAGCAGCAGATGAAAGTCAAGCTACCATCGCTAAGCGGTTCGCTGGTCTACATATCGAGTCAACTGTAGAGAATCGTCGCAATTATCGTGAATTACTCTTTACCACACCGGGCATCGAAGCATTTATTAATGGCGTTATCCTGCATGAAGAAACATTGGCGCAAAAAAATAAAAATGGATTACTTTTTCCGGAATTTTTAGATAAAGAAGGGATAGTTCCTGGCATCAAGGTAGATAAAGGGCTTATCCCCCTTAACAGCGCAGAAAAGCTAACTCAAGGCCTAGATGGTTTAGTCGAGCGCCTGCTAACTTATAAAAACCTAGGGGCTTATTTTGCCAAATGGCGCGCTGTTTTTTCTATTTCGGATACCCTGCCTTCCTCTTTAGCCATCGTCACCAACACGCAATGCTTGGCGCGTTATGCCTCTATTTGTCAAAATAATGGCATAGTACCGATTGTAGAACCTGAATTATTAATAGATGGCGATCATAGTTTGGCGCGCTGTGCTGAAGCAACTAAAGCTACTTTTTATGCGCTATTTGAAGAATTACATAAGCATCAGGTTTTATTAGAATGTATGATACTAAAACCTAGTATGGTTATTGCCGGAAATCTATATACCCCACAGCCTAATGTAGCAGAGGTCGCTGCTGCCACGTTAAAAGTATTGCGCCAAGTTGTTCCTGTCGCCGTACCCAGTATTAATTTTCTTTCTGGCGGACAAACACCTGAGACCGCCACAGCACACCTAAATACCCTAAATAAATTGCAGCCTTCGCGCAACCCTTGGCTGCTAAGCTTCTCGTATGGCCGCGCCTTGCAAGAACCCGCACTCAAGGTATGGAATGGAAAAGCACATAATGTCAAAGCGGCGCAACGTGCATTTTATAAACGTGCAAAACTCAATGCAGCCGCTTGCAAGGGACAATATCAATCGAGCATGGAAGCAGAAGAAAAAGAAACTGAGCCTTCCTTCGCTTAAATTGACTTAAAATAAAGAGCTTATAGAAAGTTTGCTAAGCAAATATAATTCTCATTATCCTCCTTTGAAGCGAGCAATTTGAATCAATGTGCAAAATCTTCAGCAAAAAATAAAGATAATTCTTTTTATTTTCTTTTTAAACCTTGCAAACAATGCCGATGCCGATTTTTTTGATAAATCGGCAATAGCATTAGAAAACCGTATTGCACCGATTGGGAAAGTGAGGCTATCTTCGTCAACTAAGCATACTTCACCGTTGACAACCGCTAATGTAAAGGCGCATTTAGGCAAAACCTTATTTGAAAGCAAATGTGCCTTATGCCACAGTCGCGGTCTAGCCGGAGCACCACGTTTGGGAAATAAAGCAGATTGGAGACCACGCATTAAAAAAAAATTTTCGCTCTTATTGAAACATGCGACGACTGGATATCGCGCTATGCCGCCCAAAGGAGCGTGCTTAGAGTGTTCAACAGCCGATCTAGGGGCAGCTATCGACTACATGCTGGAACAACTTCATCTATCTTAAGCGATAAGACCAACCTTATTTTATGCAAATCTCAGGATAGTACTGTAATTTCACTATATTAAGATTATATGTAATTAACAATTTTTTACCTGAAATCTGCATAATCAATCAAACTATTATTTTGTCACGGTTTTGATCCACTATCCTTTTGCTAATACCTTTTATTTTGATCAAATCATCAATCGATTTAAAAGGTCCGTGCTCATCACGATAAGCAAGGATTGCCTTGGCTCGCTTTAAACCAATACCCTTTAATTCCGCCACTAGGGTTTTTGCATCAGCTGTATTAATATTTACCGACGCTAAAGCTGCATTGGATTGCAGCGCTTTTGATGCTATAACCTGAGAGGATGGCGCCGACTGATTAAGTTTAACAGGTTCGGCAGCAAAAGCAGGTGCCGCTATGACTGACGCTAGTAAAGTAGTCAATAATGAAGAATAAATTTCCATAACAAAACTCCTTTTTAAAATTTTTCAACGAGAGCTTTATTTTATGAAGAAACTAATAATGAATCAATGAATTAAAAGGTAATATTTTTATGCATTATCGATAGATAATCGCTCACACCTTCGGCAATATTTCGAAAGGCGCCTCGATAACCGGCGGCGCGTAATTGAGAAAGATCCGCTTGAGTAAAATTTTGATAACAAGATCGTAATTGCTCTGGAAACGGAATATAGCGAATCTCGCCGCGCCCATAAACATCAATAACCGCTTTTGCTAGTGCATTAAAACTCTCACTATGGCCTGTTCCGGCATTGTAAATACCACTTTTTTTTGACTCTAAAAACCATAGATTAACTGCAACTGCATCGTCAACATAAATAAAATCGCGCAGCTGTTCGCCGTCTTTACAGCCATCTGTTCCTGCAAATAAATTAATAATCCCTGTTTTTTCGAGTTGCTGATAAGCATGTAATACCACACTGGCCATTTTACCTTTATGATCTTCTTTAGGGCCATAAACATTAAAATAACGTAAGCCCACAACTTGGCTTTTAGCATCCTTGAAGATATGTCGCACATATTGATCGAACAAATATTTAGAATAGGCATAAATATTTACCGGTTTTTCATAAGCTAGCTGTTCTTTAAAAATTTTTCCTAACCCATAGACAGCTGCACTTGAAGCGTAAATAAAAGGGATCCGCCAAGCGAGACAGTAATGCAATAAATGCTTTGAGTATTGGTAATTATTTTTCATCATATACTGCCCATCCCATTCGGTGGTTGTAGAGCAAGCACCTTGATGAAAAATTGCTTTTAGCTTAGGAAACACCTTGTTTTGCTTAATTTTATCTAAAAAATCATCTTGATCTAAATAATCGGCCACCGAACAATCGACGATATTTCTAAATTTAGTTCCATTGCTTAAATCATCAACCACTAAAATAGGCGTACCAGGGTAAACATTATTTAATTGTTTAACTAAATTACTGCCAATAAAACCCGCACCTCCTGTCACAATAATCATCAAGAGTGCTCCTCTTGAATCGCCGAGATAATAGCGCTGGTAGAGCATCCTTCTACAAAATCAATTAATTTAATCTGTCCGCCATATCCTCGTATTACTTTGGCTTCAGGAAGATCCTTTAATTGATAATCACTACCTTTTACCCAAATATCTGGCAAAATTAATTGAATAAGTCGCTCTGGCGTTGCTTCATTAAAAGAGACGACCCAATCGACAGCACTTAATCCCGCTAAAACCGCCATACGATTGGCTAAATTATTAATGGGTCGTTGTGAACCTTTCAATTTTGACACAGAAGCATCTTCATTAACGGCAACGATCAAGCGATCACCAAAGCGCTTAGCTTGCTCCAAATAAGCAACGTGACCTGCATGTAAAATATCGAAACAGCCTCCTGTCATCACTATTTGCTCATCATGTGCCCTCGCATCTTCAACGACTATTTTAAGTTCCGCTTCAGGCAAAATACCGCGATGTAAAGATAGCTGTTGTATTTGGATAGCGCGCCTTAACTCAGCCAAGCTGACTGTGGCAGTGCCTAGTTTTGCAACGACGATGCTTGCGGCAATATTAGCCAGTTGTGCTGATTGCACTAAATCTGCTTCGGCGGCATAAGTTAATGCCAAACAGGCAATCGCTGTATCACCGGCGCCCGTCACATCATAAACTTGTTTGGCAAACGCGGGTAAACCAACCTCGGGTTGATCCTTGCGGATTAATGTCATTCCCCGTTCACCACGTGTCACGAGTAAGGCCTTAAAACCATAGGTTTTTAAAAGCTCTAAACCCTTTTGTAGCAAGACAGGTTCACTATCACAAATGCCGGCTACTGCCTCAAATTCGCGCCAATTAGGTGTTAATACCGTTGCACCTTGATATAAACCAAAGTCATTACTTTTTGGATCAACGAACACTGGCTTAGCGGCTCTTTGTGCCAATTGAATTAAATCCTGTGCACAGGCTAAACAACCCTTGGCGTAATCAGACAAAATAACAACATCGCACTGTGCAAGTCTTTGCACAAATAATTTTTTTAGCCAGATATAATCAATTGGATAAGAGGCTTGTTCAAAGTCAAGTCGTATCAATTGCTGATGTAAACTAAGTACACGAAGTTTCGTCACTGTAGATGATTGTGGCATGCGAGATAAATAACAATTGACTCCTGCATCAGTTAGTTTTTTTTCCAGTACATCACCTGCGCCATCGTCTCCGCAAAAACTAATCAAATCAACCTGCGCACCTAGCGCGGCTATATTTAAAGCAACATTACCTGCTCCACCTGGACGTTCTTCTAGCGCTTGCACATGAACTATCGGCACAGGTGCTTCCGGAGAGATTCTAGACGTAGCACCAGACCAATAGCGATCCAGCATCACATCGCCTACAACTAGTGCACGAATAGATCGAAATGGAGGGACTTGTATTTTCATTAGACCTCTTGCAAAATCTTCTTTTTACGTTTTTTAATCCTTAAGCACGATTTTCGCTGCCACAACAGGATCAGCCGCGCTATATGCATGTGAATCTGTTTATAATTTAAACACATACGCCTTTTGATAGTCGATCTATCCGTAAAGCATATAGAGGCTGCCGCTTAGTTTATGCGATAATGCTAACCAGAGTCCATCTTCCCTATTTTCCTTAGAAGGTACTTACACTATGAGTGATGCAAGTAATGCGCGAGAAAAAGCCCTTAAAATGGCCATCAGTCAGATTAAAAAGCAACACGGTGAAGGTGCTGTTATGCGTCTTGGTGATAGCAGCCAAGTTCCGGTAGAAGTAATCTCGACTGGATCTTTAGGCTTAGATATTGCTTTAGGAATAGGCGGATTACCGCGCGGACGTATTATCGAAATTTATGGACCTGAATCTTCTGGAAAAACTACACTTACCCTACAAACCATTGCCGAGTGTCAAAAAACCGGTGGGGTCGCTGCCTTTGTCGACGCTGAACATGCCCTTGATCCGATCTATGCGGCTAGAATAGGCGTAAAAACAGCCGACCTTTTAGTCTCACAGCCAGATACAGGAGAGCAAGCGCTGGAGATCGTCGATATGTTAGTTCGTTCTAATGCGGTTGATATTATTGTGGTCGACTCAGTCGCTGCTCTGACGCCTCGCGCTGAAATTGAAGGGGAAATGGGTGACTCGCACATGGGTTTACAAGCGCGCTTAATGTCGCAGGCCTTACGTAAGCTAGCCGGAAATATTAAACGCTCAAATACACTGGTTATCTTCATTAACCAAATTCGCATGAAAATTGGTGTTATGTTTGGTAACCCTGAAACAACAACTGGCGGTAATGCACTTAAGTTTTATGCTTCAGTACGTCTCGATATACGTCGAACCGGTGCGATCAAAAAAGGTGATGAAATAGTAGGCAATGAAACCCGTGTCAAAGTGGTAAAAAATAAAGTGGCGCCTCCCTTTAGACAAGCTGAGTTTGAAATTCTCTATAATCAAGGCATTTGTCATATCGGCGAGATCGTCGATTTGGGGGTAGCACATGGATTGATCGATAAAGCCGGTGCTTGGTATAGCTATCAGGGTGAACGTATCGGCCAAGGAAAAGATAATGTAAAGCAATTCTTAAGGGATCGCGCGGAAATTTGTCAAAAATTAGCTACCGAAATCCGAAATAGTTTGCTTAACAAACCATTACAAGGTGATCGAGCTGAAGCCGCTGAAGCAGAAGTGGCAATTGTTGAGTAAATATTTACAGGCTACTTATGCGTAACGATCCGAATGTTGTAGAAGTTGATAAGAATATCCGTCAAATTGCTTTAAATCATCTCGCAAGAAGAGAGTACACGCGCTTTATGCTCAAAGAAAAATTGCTGCAAAAAGGATTTTTGCAGCAATCTGTCGACGTTGTATTAGATAGCTTAAGCCAACAAGGCTTTTTAAATGATGAGCGTTTTTGTGAAGCTTTTATCGCACGCCGCATAAGACAAGGTTATGGTCCTATTCGAATCGCTATAGAATGCCAAAAATATGGAATTAGTGAGGCAGTTATTAATGCTCAACTTCCACAAGATATGGAAATTTGGTTGGCGATTATTCACAAAATTCGAGAAAAAAAATTCTCTTTTTGCCAACAAGCGCAAGAAAAACCGCGTCAAATTCGTTACTTATTATATCGTGGATTTAGTCTTAGCCAGATAAAAGAAAGTCAAAAAATTACCCTTATTAACGATTAAACATTAAACCATCAATAAATAACATTAAGAATAAAAATAGCATCATTAATATATGCAAAAATACACTAAAAGCGGCCTACTACCGATTAATCTACCATTAACTACTTTACGCATACCATGTCTTCATTACCTCAATTCAGTCAAATAAACCCAGCGACTATAGTCGTCGAATTAGATCATATACTCGCCCAAAACAGATTAGAATTATCACAATTACTATCTGGGATAATTTCGCTTGATTGGAACTTCATTCAGGCACTTGATGAGTTAAATGATCGTCTCCAGCATTTCTGGTCGCCTATCAATCATCTGCATGCCGTCAAACAAACAGCCGAATTACGCTTAGTTTATAACGAATGTCTTCCTAAAATTAGCGCCTATAGTTCCGAATTAAGTCAAAATAGTGCGCTTTACCAAGCGATTAAAACGCTCGCTAATGGCGACTATGGCTTTAACTACGCCCAAGAAAAGTGCCTGCACAATGAATTGCGCGATTTTCATTTAGGTGGGGTAGATTTACCTAAAGCCAAACAAAAAAGATATCAGACTATTCAAGCGCAACTGGCGCAACTATCCAATCAATTTGAAGAAAATTTATTAGATGCCACGGCAGATTGGTCAAAATGCATTAATGATAAATCAGAACTAAAAGGGCTACCGGCTTATATTATTGCCAGTGCAGAAAAAGCTGCTAAAGATAAGAATATGTCGGGTTGTTTACTGACGCTCGATTATCCTTCCTACTTCCCTGTATTGAGCTATGCGGATAGTCGAGCCTTACGTGAATCGGTCTATAAAGCTCATGTTACCCGCGCTTCTGAATTTGGTAATATGGCATTTGATAATAGTCCTATTATGTTCAAGATACTGAGTTTACGCCATCAGCTTAGTCAATTACTTGGCTTTAAAAATTACGCACAAAAAAGTTTGGCCTCGAATAAAATGGCAAAAACGCCTGAAGAGGTGCTTAGTTTTTTAGAAACCTTACTTCAATATACTCAATCTAAAGCCCTAGCAGAATGGCAAACACTTTATAATTTTGCCCATGCTCGCGACCAAATTGATACGCTACAACCCTGGGATATCTTGTATTATCGTGAAAAGCTACAAGAAGAAATGTTTGGTATTAGCGATGATACGCTACGCTGTTATTTTCCTGTAGAAAAAGTGCTCTCTGGACTTTTTAAGTTAATACACGATTTATTTGGAATGCAGATACAAGAGATCAAAGAGGTTGATGTCTGGGATCCAGCGGTTCGTTTCTTTTCGATTACCGATCATCGACAACAATTACGCGGTCAATTTTACTTAGATCTTTATGCCAGATTAGAAAAACGTGAAGGGGCATGGATGGATGATTATCAGTCGCGTAGATGTTTAGGTAATGGCGATATTCAAACACCAATAGCCTTTTTAACCTGCAATTTTTCACCGCCTTTAAATACCGCACAAATACCTCTATTAACTCATGAAGAGGTTTTAACTTTATTCCATGAATTCGGTCACGGTTTGCAACATATGCTAACTATCATCGACTATGCAGCTATTTCCGGGATTAATGGCGTCGCTTGGGATGCAGTTGAATTACCCAGTCAATTTTTAGAATATTTTGCCTGGGAAAAACCTGTTTTAGATCAAATCAGTAGCCATTATCAAACCGGCGAATCATTACCTGATAGCCTGATTAAAAAAATGCGCAACGCAAAAAATTTTCAGGCCGGATTACAATTATTAAGACAATTAGAATTATCCCTATTTGATTTTCGGTTACACCTAGAATTTGATCCCAAAAAAGATTATACGCAAATTCAGGCGTTATTAGATACAATACGTAAACAGATCAACATTATCCCTGTATCGCCGTTTAATCGATTTCAGCACGGTTTTTCCCATATCTTCGCCGGCGGTTATGCCACTGGCTATTATAGTTATCTCTGGGCAGAAGTTTTGTCCTGTGATGCCTTCACTAAATTCCTAGAAGATGGGATCTTCAACGAGAAAACTGGCCAAGCATTTTTACACAGCATTCTAGAACAAGGCGGTGCAATTGATGCTATGGAACTATTTAAAAAATTTCGTGGACGAGAACCAAAAATTCAAGCCTTTTTAAAAAGCTTAGATATTGAAGAGTAAATTTAAATCCCGATTTGTAAACGTCTGGCTAAACTCGAACTGAATTTATTGTGAGGATCCCACTTTTGCTTCGTTGCTAACCACTCAGGGTAACGCGGATACATAGCGCGAAATGCTTCTGGTTTTAAACGAGCATCCTTGGCTAAATAAATTCTTCCTCCGGCATCAATAACCACCGCATCCAATTCATCTAAACAAGTAAAGAGTTTTTCGTTGCGAATAGGCATATCTAACGCCAAAGTAAAACCTGATAATGGAAAAGATAAAGGCGCTAAATTGGCATTGCCAAAACGCTTTAATACGGCAAGATAAATAGGCTGCTTATTTCTACCTAGTGTTTTTAAGAGATTATCAATAGCTGCATAAGCTGATTTTTCTGGGAGTACACATTGATATTGAATAAATCCTCGCCTTCCATACAAGCGCGGCCAATTACTGATGCGATCTAATGGATAAAAATAATCCGGATAAGCTAATAAACAAGGGTAATTTTTTTTAGCTAAATGATGGTAATAAGCTTTATTGAAAGACTTAACCCACATTGGATGTAATAACGCCTGCGGGAAATAAAAAGGAACCTTATAGCGATAAGATACCGGGGTTGAAAAAGCTTGCTGTTGCTGTGATGTAGGAAGCTTAGCTAAATCAGCATGATTTGCCTTGATAATAACACCGCGACCAGATGAGGCATTTAAGGTATCCAACCAGGCCACACTGTATTCCCATTCATCCTCTTTGGCAAAAGCATCAAATACTTGTGCTAAGTTTTGTGCCACTTGGTGCTGTACATGCATATAAGCGGTTTCAATTCGCTTTAGCTGCAAGTTAACTATCCCAATGATACCGGTTAAACCCATACCCCCTATCGTTGCCCAAAATAACTGCGGATAAAGCATAGGCGAACAATGTAATCGTTCTCCTGCAGCCGTTATCAGCTCTAAACTCCGTACATGCTGACCTAAAGAACCCGCATAGCGATGATTTTTCCCGTGTACATCCGCAGCAACGCAGCCTCCTAAGGAAACCTCAGCTGTTCCGGGCGTTACTGGCAAAAACCAACCGCGCGGAACAATTAACTGTAAAATCTTGTTTAAGCTAATACCTGATTCGACCGAAATAATACCTTGCTGCTCATCAAACTCGAGGAAGCGATCTAAACGTCCTGTTAAAATAATCTCTCCTTGTTGATTTAAAGCCGCATCACCATAACTACCCCCTGAGCCGCGAGCAATAGAAATTAGTTCGCTGGAATTCAGTCCGGCGTAATGTTCAGGACGCGATATGAGCTGAGGATATCTTAGAGGATAGCCATTAAAGCTAGATTGATATTTCTTACGCCAACTCATAAAATTACCCTGGAATAGGTAGCAAGGTGGTTAAATTAAATGCCGATAATGTTTCATTTAAATGCTTTCTGATAGCAACTGCACTGTCCATTGCTAAAATTTGCACTAGGATCTTTTTAGCTTGCTGAAAATTAATTTGACGAATAACCGACTTTATTCTGGGAATAGAAAAAGAGTTCATGCTCAGCGCGTCAAAACCCATAGCTAAAAGTAAAGGGATAGCCAGTGGATCACTGGCCATTTCTCCACAAATGCTAATGGGTTTTTTTGCCTGATGCGCTGCTTCTACAATCTGAACTAATGCTTTTAAAACAGCCGGTTGAAATGGATCGTACAAATTAGCCACCCGTGGATTATTGCGATCGACGGCTAACATATATTGCGTCAAATCATTGCTACCTACCGATAGAAACTCAACTCGCTCAGCTAATTCGCGCGCTTGATAAATCGCTGAGGGAACTTCTATCATGATGCCAATCGGAGGTTTATTCGCATAAGGGTCTTCACTTAATACCTTTTCATAAGCTTGATCAATTAAACGTAACGCATGATCGGCCTCTGCAACACAACTTATCATTGGCAGCATAATACTTAGATTATTAAATTCCAGATTAGCGCGTAACATAGCGCGAATCTGTATTAAAAAAATTTCCGGGTGATCGAGTGTTACACGTATTCCACGCCAGCCTAAAAAGGGGTTATCTTCTTTAATAGGAAAATAAGGTAATGCTTTATCTCCTCCAATATCAAGTGTTCGCATTACCACAGGTCGCGGAGAAAAAGCCGCTAACAGTTGGCGATATAGACCATATTGTTCATCTTCAGCAGGAAAACAATCCCTAATTAAAAAAGGAACTTCGGTGCGATATAAGCCAACACCTTCAGCACCCGCTGTTAATGAAAGACTCGCATCTGCCATCAAACCCGTATTTACCCAAAGCGAGATACTATAACCATCTAAGGTCTCAGCAGGGAGCTCGCGTAGTGCTTCCAAGCTATTGGTAAGCTCACTTTGTTGCCGAATCAATGCAATGAAACTTTGTTTAATCCGCCATGAGGGCGCCACAATAATGCGCCCTTGCGTCCCATCGACAATTAATGTCTGCGCTTCAAGCTGATTTACCGGTAAATTTTCCACCCCAGTGATAGCAGGAATTCCCAATGAGCGCGCTAAAATAGATAGATGGGAATGACTCGATCCCTTCACAGAAACTATACCCGCCAAACAACCCTCGGGTACTTCTGCTAAGGCCGAGGGGCTCACTTCTTCACCAATTAAAATTGTTTTTTCCGGATAAAGGGGTGGAGTAAATTGATTATTTTGTAAATGCATTAAGATACGGCGACCTAAATCTCTTAAATCGGCTGCTCTTTCACGTAAATAATCATCATCTACCTTCTCAAACTGCTGCACATGCGAGGTAATCACCGATTGTAAAGCCGCCTGCGCCCATTGATGAGAGGTTTGCACGGCATTAATAACTTCTTTTTCCAAGCTGGCTTTATTTAAAATGGCCAAATAAACATCAAATAAAGCCTGCTCTTCCTCGGGCAACACCGACATCATATGTTTTTTTAAACGGTGAATATCATCTCGGGCGGCCTTAAAGGCTTTTTTTATCTGTGCTATCTCTATTGATAAATCATCTGCTCTTTTATAAGGGACTGCTTCCAGATCCGCAAAAGGGTAAGCCACCACAGCTTGACCTATCGCAATACCGGGTGCGCTGGCTATTCCTTGAAAACTAATATCTTGCTGTAGTTGTTTTTTATCTTCTTTTTTAAATAAAGAGAAAATTTCCCCTGTTGCTTCAGCATGCGCCAATACACCCCCTAATTGGGCCGCCATAGTGACCAAAAAGGCTTCTTCAGCTTCGTCAAAACAACGTTGTTCTTCTTGTTGGACAACCAATACGCCTAATAAAGCACGGTTGTGGATAATAGGAACGCCTAAAAAGGCTTTATAACGTTCTTCTCCTATCCCTGCGATATATAAAAAATCCGGATGGTCAGGTGCATTCTCAATGTTAATTAATTCCCCACTTCGACCCACTAAGCCCACCAAACCTTGATCAAAGGCAAAACGTACTTTGCCAACCGAGCTAGGATTTAAGCCATCTGTTGCCAACAAAACATAATTTTTTTCACTATCAAGCAGAAAAACTGTACAAGATTGAGTATTCAAGGCCTCTCGAATACGTCTTACTAATATCTGTTGTGCCTCTTTAAAGCTTTGTGCAGCGCTGATCTCTTGAACAATACGACGAAGTAACTTCAACATGGGCAAATACCTAACTAATTAGTATTTGAGCATACAAATAAACTACGGCCCTAGATGCTAGATTCCAACTCTAAAACCATAAGCATACTCAAATAACTTTATATTTATTTGATTATTCGACTTTTTCTACCAACGTTAAGTCGTTGCATAGCTTACTGGCCCGTCTTGATTGTACAATCTCAGAGGGAAGCAATGTCGCTAATTCTTCTAACGCACGTCGATAAACATGCCGCTTAAATGTGATAACTTGCCGAATAGGATACCAATAAGGCGCCCAGCGCCAACGATCAAACTCAGGCGAACGCGTAACATCAAAACGAATTTTTTCAGGATCTCCCCTTAATCCTAACAAAAACCATTTTTGTTTTTGCCCTATGCATAAAGGTTGTACATGTGAACGTCGTAAATGAGGGGGCAACCAATAGTATAACCAGCTTTTAGTGGCGCCTAGAAGCTCAACATCAGAGTCTTCTAAGCCTAATTCCTCATAAAGCTCCCTAAATAATGCCTGTTCCGGTGTTTCATTGGATTGAAGGCCCCCTTGAGGAAATTGCCAAGCATGCTGACCAATACGTCGTGCCCAAAGTACCTGGCCGCTAGGATTAGCTACGATAATGCCAACCCCTATACGAAAACCTTCCTCATCAATCACACAATATCTCCACATAAATTAGGCTTACATTGTTTCATAAAAGCACTAGGGGGTAAACTGTCTTAAAAATTCATTTTTAACTTTTAATGAACACCTCCTTTCAATTAGCCATTTATAGAAATTAATCGGTTAAGAAGCGCGATTTTCCCACTGGAGGACTACAGACTAAGCTTGGATCAGAGCCCGTCATGGGGAAGAGGATTCCGCTCGCCATAAATTCGAAACCTTCACAGCTTCATCTACGAGCGGTATATACCTGGAAAAGTCCATTGTGATTCAGACATAAAAGGACTCAGACGGCTTAAAAGAGAATCTTGAGCATCCGTTTCAGCGGATAGACTCATAGCCATTAATTATGCCACCTTTAGAGAAGACGATTTGCCAAAGCTGTATATCACGCGCCCTAAAAGCACCGGCACAAGCTAACAAATAGTATTTCCACATTCGATAAAAGGCCCGATGGTCATAATCTTTTTTTAAGCTATCCCACGCTTTATTAAAGTTTTCGTACCATGCCATTAGGGTTTTATCATAATAGGCACCAAAATTATGCCAATCTTCCATAATAAAAAGTCGTTCACTGGCTCGACCGATCTGTTGAATAGACGGTAAAATACCGTTAGGAAATATATATTTGTGGATCCAAGGATTAGGATGATACTTCGATGTATTGCTGCCTATGGTATGTAATAAAAACAATCCTGATTCTTTTAAACAACGATGCGCAACTTTCATATAAGCTTTGTGATTTCGGGGTCCTACATGCTCAAACATGCCAATGCTACAGATACGATCAAATAAACCCTGAATATCCCGATAATCCTGAAAAAGAATTTCAACGGGTAATCCCTGGCAAATCTTTTTGGCATAGTGGTATTGCTCCTTGGATATAGTTAACCCAAGCACTGAAACACCGTAATTTTCAGCCGCATAACGTGAAAAACTACCCCAACCACAACCAATATCTAAAACCTTCATCCCTGGCTTTAACTGTAGCTTATCACACACTAAGGCTAATTTGGCTTGCTGAGCATCATATAAATTACTGCTATTTTTCCAATAGCCACAGCTATAGGTTAGATCTTTATCTAGCATAGCTTGGTATAGGGTATTGCCTTTATCATAATGATGTTTCCCAACTTCAAAAGCACGGGATTTTGTCTGTAAATTAAAACCGCTCATCAATATTGAGCGTAATTTTTCTTTTATAATAGGATACAATAAATGTTTATTTTCTTTAATTTTTTTAGCTAAATCGGCGCGCAAAAGTGCATAAAAAAACTGATCCAAACTTTCACAATCCCACCAAGCTTCAACATAAGACTCACCCAAAGCTAAAATGGGATTTCTTAAAACTCGCGGGTAAAATTTTTCATTATGAACCTGTATATCGGCAGAATTTTTACCATTAAGCTCTATCTGAGCTTCTGCCAACAATTGCTGAACTAATTTTTTAGCCTGCGGTAACTTCATAGCAATAACCTTTTAAAACGATTTCTGAAGCGTCACCCCTTACAAGCAATAACAAGTTAAGTTATAGTGCTTTTACGCGTAATAAACATTGACTACAATCATCGGACTATGCCTACTTCTTTTTTAATTCAAAATCTCCAATCAAGTAAAGCCTTTAATCATCCAACTTTACAGCTTGGGTTGATCGAAACCCATGTTTCTTGGATCGTATTGACTGGAAAGTATGCCTATAAAATTAAAAAGCCGGTAGATTTCGGTTTTTTAGATTTTTCTACTTTAGAAAAACGCAAATATTACTGCGAAGAGGAGCTACGATTAGGCCAGCAATTTGCACCTGAAATTTATCTCGCTGTTGTACCTATTACAGGAACCACCGAACAACCCCAGATTAATGGCAGTACTGGCCCTATTTTAGAGTACGCCATCAAGATGTGCGAGTTTTCGCAAGAGAGCTTACTAAGCTCACTACTTAAGCAAGGTAAATTAACTGAAACTTTAATTGAGCAATTAGGAAAGCTAATCGCCGAATTCCACCAAAAAACCCCGCTGGCCACTAAAAAATCACATTTTGGCCTTCCTCAAGAGGTTCACGCTCCGACTAAGCAAAATTTTGAACAAATAATTCCTTTGTTATCTAATTTACCTGATATTGAGCAAGTAAAACGATTGGAACTATGGGCTAACGAGCAATTTGCAAAACATCAAACTTTATTAGCCCAGCGCAAAGAGCAAGGCTTTATACGTGACTGCCATGGTGATTTACATTTAGCAAATATCATCCTTTATCAAGGAAAACTCGTCCTTTTTGATCGTTTAGAATTTAATGAAGACCTGCGTTGGACTGATGTTATAGCGGACCTTGCCTTTTTAGCGATGGATTTAGCCGAAAAAAAACAGGCCCCCTTAGCCAATCAATTAATTAATACCTATCTGCAATTTACCAACGACTACCAAGGACTTAATTTACTCGCTTATTATTTATCCTATCGTGCTGTAGTACGTGCCAAAATAGCTTTGTTTCGTTCAGAGCAGGCCAACTTAACAGATAAAGAAAAAATTGATATCGAGAATGATTACCATAATTTTATCAATTTAGCCGAGTTTTATACTCATCCTAAAAAACCATGCTTAATCATTATGCGCGGTCTCTCAGGCTCAGGAAAATCAACCGTTGCAAAACATATCGTTAGTCAATGCGCTGCCATACAAATAAGTTCTGATAGGATTCGCAAACAATTATTTGGACTTTCCTTGCATGAAGATTCGAATTCCGCGCCCTATAGAGGGATTTATACTGCACAAGCAAGCGAAAAAACCTATAATGAGCTGGCAAGATTAGCTAAAATAATTATACAAGCAGGGTTTACCGCCCTGATTGATGCAACATTTCTTCTTCACGCACAACGAGTAAAATTTTATAATTTGGCCAAGCATTTAAACGTGCCTTACTATATCCTTGATTGTCAAACAGACGAACCTGAAATAAAACAACGCATTAAAAAACGTTCCAGCCTTGGTGAGCATATTTCTGAAGCTAATTTAACGATATTAGACTATCAAAAAAAATTATTAGAGCCCTTAATAAAATCAGAACAAAAACATGTGCTAGTTATTGACGGTAAACTAAACTCATTAAGTTTGGCTTTAGAAAAAATTTGCCCACCTAATAATTAATTATTTCAGCTGTTATCTAGAAAATCTTGGGTTAAACTAGTCACTCGATAGAGAGGAACATCGATATGTTTGATATGAAGTTTATTGACGATACGGTAAAAAAATTGACTGAGAGCCTCCCCCCTGGGCTAAATAAATTTAAGAAGGA
>DALYCY010000001.1:172017-244411 GCA_031973495.1 Candidatus Aquirickettsiella sp.
AAGGATCTGGAAAAAAATTTTCGCGCTATCTTACAAAGTATGTTTGCTAAACTCGATTTAGTAACACGAGAAGAATTTGATGTGCAAAAAAAGGTTTTAAGCAAAACACGTGCTAAAATAAATACCTTAGAAAAGCAAGTTGTACATCTTGAACACCATCTATCTAAATCAAAACCGAAAAAAAGCGTAAAATAACGCAACTATAATAAATTTTAGTTGCCAGTGATGCCAAAAAATAATAAGACAGAAGGAGCTGTTTATGTCGCTAGCTATTGTACAAACACGTGCCAGCGCGGGAATCAAAGCCCCGCGCGTTACGGTTGAAACGCATATCTCTAATGGCTTACCTGGTTTATCTATTGTTGGACTTCCTGAAACAAGTGTCAAAGAAAGCCGTGATCGGGTTCGTAGCGCACTCCTTAACACACAATTTGAATTTCCTGCTCGGCGCATTACGATTAATCTTGCGCCTGCCGATTTGCCAAAACAAGGTAGCCGTTTTGATTTAGCGATTGCCTTGAGTATATTAGCAGCTTCTCATCAAATACCCAGCGACTCTCTCTGGCAATATGAGTTTATCGGTGAGCTTGCACTATCAGGAGAGCTGCGACCTGTTTCCGGTATATTACCGTTTGCTTTAGCAGCGCAAAAAGCAAATCATATCGTTATACTGCCGACAGAAAATGCACAGGAAGCTGGTTTCAATCCAAAGACTATCATTTTGCCGGCTAAGAACATCTTACAAATCTGTGCGCACTTACAGGGTCGGGATTTATTATCGCCCTTCCAATTAAGCCATACCGCAACTGAGCCACGTGAATTACCCGATTTAGCCGAAGTCTATGGTCAAACGCATGCCAAACGCGGTTTAGAAATTTGTGCGGCGGGAAGACATAATCTACTGATGGTGGGACCACCCGGAACTGGAAAAACCATGCTCGCCACACGTTTAATCGGTTTATTACCCCTATTAAGCGAGGAACAAGCCTTAGAATTAGCGGCTATACGTTCAATTAGCGGACAGTCTATAAACCTAAACCATTGGAAATATCCGCCTTTTCGCAGACCACATCACACCGCCTCCAGTATAGCGCTTGTAGGTGGCGGGAGCCCTCCACGCCCCGGTGAAATATCCTTAGCCCACCAAGGTATTTTATTTCTAGATGAATTACCTGAATTTAATCGCCATGTATTAGAAGCGCTACGCGAACCGCTAGAATCAGGGACCATTACTATCTCGCGTGCAGCGCGACAAGCGGAATTTCCCGCTAATTTTCAGTTAATTGCGGCTATGAACCCTTGCCCTTGCGGATATTTAGGTAGTAAAACGCATCACTGTGTATGCTCGCCTGAGCGAATTCAAGTTTATCGAAAAAAATTATCCGCTCCATTTTTAGACCGTATCGATATGTATCTAGAAGTTAACTCATTGCCAAAAAATTATTTCTTACAGGCAAAAAAAGAAGAAAGTAGTGAAGTAGTTCGTCTTCGCGTTAAAAGAGCGCAAGCTAAACAAATAAAAAATTATGGTCAACTTAATCATACTCTATCCGGTAAAGTGCTAGAAAAAGCCTGTAAACTTTCCGATAAGGATCATCGATTAATAGAAGATGCGCTGGAAAAATTTCAACTTTCGGTACGGGCTTATCATCGTATTTTGCGCATAGCACGAACTATTGCCGATCTGGCCGATTGTGAAAAAATTAAAACATCTCACTTAATGGAGGCATTAAGTTATAAATTTATAAAGAAATAATATAAATTATTTTTAATAGAAGGCAGTAAAAATCATTATCCTAGCACTAAAATCTATTAAATTAATTTAAAAAGATATAAAATACCTCCTCATTACAAATGGATTTTGATTAAATTGATATCACAGAGAGAATTCTCTTGGTTCTTTACTTAATTAATAAAAATATGAAAAAAAAATATCTATATGTCGCTACTAGCTGCTAGCTTAGCTTTATTGGCCGATGGTAAGTTTCACTCCGATAACGAAATTAGCCAAATTTTAGGTATCCCCTGTAAACTTGTGTCAAAGTTTCTAAAGCGCATTTTAGATCCAACTATAAACCTAGAAATTAAAAATAATAGCCTTTTCCGTATCTTAGATGGATTAGAATTACTTGATGCGGTACTGATATATAATAAATTAGCTAACACGAAGCAATTACTCACTCAATTAGACGTGCTGACCGTTGTTGATTCCACGAATAATTATTTATTAGAAAAAATTAAATGCACTGGAAATTATGCTGTTTTTGCTGAACAACAAACAGCAGGTCGCGGACAATTCGATCGGAAGTGGATTACAAGTTTTGGCAAAAATATATGTTTATCCCTTTTATGGCACTTTCCTAATCAAGCTAATAAGCTAGCAGGTTTGAGCCTAGTAGTAGGTATAGCGGTTGCTAAAGCACTTGAACAATATGGATTAAAAAATATACAGCTTAAATGGCCTAATGATATTGTACATCAAGAAAAAAAACTAGCTGGAGTTTTAATCGAATCTCGATCTATCAATACAAAAACTTATGCCGCTGTCATTGGCATTGGCTTAAACCTCTATACCCCGTCTACTTCTTCTCAAGTCATTGATCAGGCCATCACGGACGTTTATTCTTTACAAGGGTCGCCACCACAACGCAATGTGCTGGCAGCGCTCATCTTAAAAAACCTATTAAGCCTACTCTTTGAGTTCCAAAGTAAAGAATTTGCTTATTTTCTGCCAGATTGGCAACGATTCGACAGTTTACTTGATAAACCCATTAAGCTACTAAGCCCAATTGCTTCCCGAGTAGGAATCGCCCGGGGAGTAAACACCAAAGGTCAACTTTGCGTGCTCATTGAAAAAAAAATACATTATTTCGATAATGGAGAGATTCGAGTAAAACTAAAACCCAGTGGCTAAAATTGCTAATTTTTCTGAAATTGACTACAATCCGCCTCTTCCCTAGTTCACGGCTGGAATAGCTCAGTTGGTAGAGCAACTGATTTGTAATCAGTAGGTCCCGGGTTCGAATCCTGGTTCCAGCACCAGAAAAATCAAGGGTTTAACGTTACTATCTTTCAAATCAAATTTTAGCGTGTCTAATATGTGTCATAGTTTGAAAGAAAAATATTGGCAAAAAACCATCCTTTTTATGCTGTAATCACGTATTGAATATTTTTATCACTTAACTTTTTTAAACAAAATCGTGTAGAATTGGGCTAATTACCTAACCCCTTTTAATTTATCTAAAAAGATATTATGTTATCTATTATTAATATATCTGCTTATCGTTTTGTGCATTTATCTATCGATACCCTCCCTACGCTACAAGTAAAATTAACATCAAAAACTAAACAACTTGCGCTAAAAGGCACTATTTTATTAAGCTCTGAAGGAATTAATCTTTTTTTATCGGGCGAAAGAGAAGCGGTCAACTCTTTTCACGATTTTTTAAATACTTTCCCTTTTTTTCAAGGTATTAGATTTAAAGAAAGTCTTTCTAATTTTCATCCCTTTAAAAAAATGCTGGTCAAACTTAAAAAAGAAATTATCCCGTTTGGCATTGATAGCATTGATCCTGAAAAATATACTGCCCCTTATGTATCTCCTGAACAGCTAACGGTTTGGCTTGAGGAGCGCCCTGATTTAGTACTGCTTGATACAAGAAATACCTTTGAAGTTGAATTAGGTAGCTTCGAAAATGCCATAAACCTAGGGATTAAAAAATTTAGAGATTTTCCTGATGCGGTTAAAAAGTTGCCTGAAGAACTAAAAAAATTACCTATTGTCACCTTTTGTACTGGAGGAATTCGTTGCGAAAAGGCGGCTACCTACCTTTTGAAAGTGGGTTTTAAGGAAATTTATCAATTAGAAGGCGGGATATTAAATTATTTTGAGAAATGTGGCGAAAATCACTTTCAAGGGCCTTGCTTCGTTTTTGATGATAGGGAAAAAGTGAACGCTACTTTAGAAAATTTCTGTCTAAATTAGTAAAAAATCCGCTATTTTTTGTCTTTATCCGCCGATATAGCTAAATTTCGTACAAAAATTGAGCTTTTTATCCTTATTTAGGTAGTTATTTTTCCCATTAAACTAAGCTCCTTGCTTTAAGCTATTTTAAAATAGACTGCTCTTAATTATGACTTTTTTAATAGTCTCTATAAGTCTATGCTTATTTAACTACAAAAAAATTACTTTAAAGTTTATTAATTAAATCTAAACTCAAAAATAGCTATGTTTCACGTGAAACATAGCTACTCATTAACTACAAATTTTAACCCTAGAATCGACCCAATTAATAAGCTTAAAAAAATAGCTCTCGATAAAGTTATCGGGTCTTTAAAAAAAAGTATGCCTATTAAAGCGGTTCCAAAAGCACCTATACCTGTCCATACCGCATAAGCTGTTCCCAGTGGTATGTGAGCAATGGCTTTATTTAAAAAAAACAAGCTCAAGATAGTAAAAAACAAAAATAAAATGGTGTATTTTATCTGAGTAAAACCATCTGATAATTTCATACAGGTAGTAAACCCTACTTCAAATAAACCCGCCAAGACTAAAATTAACCAAGAATTCACCGTATCTCCTCTTTATATATGGATAGTAAATTAGCTATTTTTCGATAAGCCTACCTTGTTCTATTTGAAAAATTTTTCCTAGCGCGCTATTATCGAACCCTTTTATCAAACTTTCTTCTATTGCGGTAATAAAAACTTGGGCATCGAGATGATGCAACAATTGCATAAGACAGCTTTGTCTAACTGGATCAAGTTCTGCAAACAAATCATCAAACAAATAGACACATGATTTGTTTATCAATTTTTTTAATAATAATCCCTGCGCTAGCTGCAGAGCACAGGCTAATAATTTTTGTTCGCCGCGCGATAATACCTCGTGGACAGGATTTCCATTTAATCTTATGAGTAAATCAGCCCTTTGTGGACCATATTGCGTATAAGCCAACTTACTGTCTCTAGCAAAAGAGTTGTTTAAAATTAAATCTAAATTTAATCTATGATCCCAACCTTGATAAAAATCGATACTTAAGCCCGCTAAACTCAGCAATTTTGTCATTAATTCTGTAACTAAAGGGGTTAGTTGTTGCAGATATCTTTCTCTTAATTCAGTTATTTCATGCGCAACCTCTATTAACTCTAAATTCCATATTTTCATTTGATTCATTGGCACTTGTTGCTGTAGAGCGGCATTACGCTGTTTTAATACCTGTTGAAATCGTTGCCATATCGGGAAAAACTTTTGTTCCACGTGAAACACGCCCCAGTCAATAAACTGTCGGCGCGCTCTAGGACCCCCATTTAATAACTGATAGCTATTTGGATTGATAAGCTGTAGAGGTAATATTTTAGCCAACCCGCTAATAGAGTCGCTATTATTGCCTATCTTTATCTTGGTTTTCCCCTGTCGCGTTTTTTCCAAGCCCACGCTAGTCGAAAACTGTCCTAAAATGACCGCAAACAAATTGAATCCGGTTGCTTCATATTGAATAGCGCGACTTGCTAAACTACTTCGAAAAGATCGACCTAAGCTTAAAAAATAAACAGCTTCTAGTAAACTAGATTTACCACTGCCATTTGCTCCAAAAATAAAATTAAAACCGGGTGAAAATTCCAGATCCAGCTCGGCAAGATTACGAAAACAACTTGCCTTAAGGCGAACTAATTGCATAAAACACTATAAACGCATGGGCATGATAACGTATACGCTAGAATCTTTCTCTTTGGTCTCAAGTCTTACACTGGCTTCTGTAGACGTTAAAGTAATTTTAACTAATCCAGACGGTAAACTGTTTAATACATCCATAAGATAGCTAATATTAAAGGCAATATTGATATCTTCACCACGATAAGATACGTCAAGATGATCCTCTGCTTCTTCTTGTTCAAGATTGTTAGCAAAAATACGTAATAAATTATTTTTTATCTCTAAACAAACGCTTTTATGTTTGTCGTTCGATAACACACCTACCCGGGAAAGCGATGCTTTAAACAAATCTCGATCAATCTCTAGAACCTTATCGCCACTTTTAGGGATAACTCGATTATAATCTGGAAATGTTCCGTCAATAAGCTTAGAAGTAAATGTATAATCTTGCATATGAATCTTTAACTGATTTTTCGTTAAAAAAATAGTTAAATCGTCGTCTTCCTCATCGTTTAATAAACGAGAAAGTTCATAAATAGCTTTTCTAGGCACTATAATTTGATTACTATCTATCGTTATATTGGCTTCTTCAACATTCAGTGCTAAACGATGGCCATCTGTTGCGACAGCACGTAAGCTTCCTTGACCCAATTCCCATAACATTCCATTTAAATAGTAACGTACATCTTGTTGCGCCATGGCAAAATTGGTAGATTCTATTAAAGAACGTAGGCGTTTTTGCGATAAAACAAATTCTAATTGTTCGGATTGCTTGTCTAACGTTTCGCTAACAGGAAAATCAGCAGCCGGTAAAGTCGATAAATTAAATCGGCTGCGACCGCATTGAAGATATAATTTTTCACCTTTTTGCTGAAACTTTAATTCGCTTCCTTCGGGTAAACTCCGACAAATATCCATTAATTTTCTAGCTGGCGCTGTTGTGATACCTGATTCACCGGAATTTTCTAAAATAACACGTCCGGTTAACTCTACTTCCATATCAGTACCTAACAAAGATAAATCTTTATCATTCAATTGTATTAAAAGATTAGAAAGTATTGGTAAAGTTTGGCGACGTTCGATAACAGCTGTTACCAATTGTAACGGCTTTAATAAAATTTCTCGATTAATGGTAAATTGCATTTTTATTCCTCAACTCGATAAAGTACGCAATAAATTTATAAAATCTTCCGCAACACCGGTATTTGTTTTTTTTAATTCTTGTATTTTTCGAAATGCGTGCAATACCGTAGTGTGATCTCTTCCTCCAAAGGCGCGTCCAAGCTCAGGTAAACTATGATTTGTTAATTCCTTTGCAAGTGCCATGGCAATTTGACGCGCGCGCGCTAAAGAAGAAGTGCGCCGTTTAGATAATAAATCAGATACTTTAATTTTATAATATTCAGCCACAGTTTTAATAATATTATCCACGGTGACTAATTTATCCTGCAAAGCAAGCACATCTTTTATCGCTTCCCGCACTAATTCAAGTGTAATTTGTAATCCTGTAAATTGAGCATAAGCGACTATTCGTTTTAATACACCTTCGAGTTCCCTTACATTTGAATGAATCCTTTTCGCGATAAAAAAAGCAACTTCCTGCGGTAAACTTATTTTAGTTTGTTCTGCTTTACTAATTAAAATGGCGACGCGTGTTTCAAGATCCGGTGGTTCAATAGCGACGGTAAGTCCCCAACCTAAACGTGATTTTAATCGTTCTTCCACACCCGACATTTCTTTAGGGTAACGATCACACGTTAATACAATTTGTTGCTGACTTTCTAATAAGGTATTAAACGTATGAAAAAATTCTTCTTGTGAGCGATCTTTTCCGGCAAAAAATTGAATATCATCAATCAAAAGTGCATCTAATGAACGATAATAGGTTTTAAAATCATTGATGGTATTAGTTTGTAACGCTCTAATCATATCCGCTACAAAACGTTCAGAATGAAGATATAGTACCTTAGCATGTGGATTTTTAACTAAAATAGCATTACCAATCGCATGCATTAAGTGCGTCTTGCCTAAACCAACACCGCCATAAAGTAATAAAGGATTATATGCTCCTCCGGGATTTTCTGCGACTTGAACAGAAGCAGCGCGCGCTAACTGATTTGACTTACCTTCAACAAAATTAATAAAAGTAAAATGCGAATTTACATGTGTGGCAGAAATTTTAACAACTTTCGCTCTTCCTTTAGCTTCCGGAGTATTTCGCAATAGCGGTGATGCTTGTGTTGGATTATGGCGACTTCCCACCTTCAATATAACCTCTGGAGGAGCTTCATCCAATTGCGTCAGAATTTGATTGATATGCGCTAAAAATCGCTCATTCACACAATGCAATACAAATTGGTTAGGCGCCCATAATACAAGTTGTTCCTCTTTTTGTTCCGCCTGCAATGGTCGAATCCAGGTATTAAAGTCTTGGAGCGAAATATGATCTTGCAATCGATCTAAACATTTTTGCCAAACAAAGCTTGCTAAAGCAGTGGTCACAATAATTCCTCTATTACATTAAGATTTAACCGACCTAAGTTCATATCATAATTCTTAGAGCTTATCTAGCCTAAGTTCAATTAAAAAAATAGCTGTGATGAGTTTACTCGAATTATTTAAACAAAAAGAGCAAGCAGAAACCAAAACATCCTCATTTTTTAATTTTCAATCAATTGACTAAGCAAACAATGAATTAACGTTCCGAATATCAATAAAACCTAAGGCCTTGAATCTGTGCGTAATGGCGCATAAAGCTGTGTATACAATTTTATAAAAGGATGATAATTCTCTAGCGTTAAAATTTAGCTTAAATAATCCACAATTATTCCCAACTTATCCTAGGCCAATTTTGTATCTAACAATATGAAAAAATGGATAAAAATGGGGTTAATAACAGAATTAGCGCGCCTTTATCATCACATCTATCTATTTAAAATTATTTATTATAATAATAAGGGATTAGAACAATTTATTTTTAAAGTAGTAAATGGGTGCTTTTTTAGTTAAAAACGCGCATTATATCTTAATAGATTATTTTTAATCTAAATTAAAGATTATTTAGGCTGGGGGTTAAAAATCTGGTGCTTACCTTTGAAGCTTACTCCGACAAACTCAAGGTGAGACCTACTCGGCTAGTTAATTTAAATGCCGTTTTAGCTAATGAATTGACAATCTATATAGGGTCCCCTAAGATACCTCATCTTTACACAGGCAGTAGCCCTTAAAAGGCATAATCCAAATTATGAAAAGAACATATCAACCTAGTAATCTTAAGCGTAAAAGAACACATGGCTTTAGGGAAAGAATGGCTACTAAGAAGGGTCGTTTAATATTAAAACGTCGTCGCGCTAAGGGTCGCGCACGCTTAACCGCTTAGTTTTTAGGTTCTTTTTTCATTTGATAAAAACTAAACAAGGTTTCCTTAAGTCATTAAGACTTCAGCGAACAGAAGATTTTCAGTGGGCTTTTCGACAAGGAGAGAAACTGAAACAAGGCGGCTTGATTACTTACACGAAGCTTAATGGTTTAGGCCATCCCAGATTGGGTATGGCAATAACAAAAAAGATAGTCCCTGGTGCAGCGTCTAGAAATCAGTTTAAACGTATCATTCGAGAGAGTTTCAGGCTTAATCAACAGGCTTTGCCTAGTGTAGATATTGTAATAGTAATAATAAGTCGGTTTTCCTATAACAACCAAGTTTTGTTGCGTGATTTAGATAAACAATGGTCAAGGTTAGCAGTTTTTTACAAAAGAGCCTGATCTTTTTATTGCAGGTTTACCGTTATCTTATTAGCCCTTTAATAGGACATAATTGTCGTTTTTATCCAAGCTGTTCACAATATGCTCAAATAGCGATTCAGCGCTATGGCAGTTGTAAAGGCTTATACATGACAGTCCGACGTTTATTATGCTGCCATCCTTGGCACCATGGTGGCTACGATCCTGTCCCGTTGCTACCTACCTCTAAATTACCAACCAAAATGAGTTAACTTATGGAACTGGCTCGCGTTTTTTTACTAGGCGCTTTGTTTTTAATAGCATTTATGTTGTGGAATGCATGGCAAAATGAATATCCACCTAATAGCCAGGAAATAGGCTCGGCAAATTCAATTATAAAAGCGCAATCTCCAACTCAGCGATTACAATCAGCAATATCACCTACCTCTATTGCTGAAAATTCTACCACTTTAAGTACCATAAATGGTTCAACGTCGCGCTTTATCCATGTCAAAACTGATGTGCTCGATGTGTTGATTGATACCTTAGGTGGCAATATTGTTAAAGCGCATCTTTTACAATATCCACAGCACCCCAGCGACGCTACTTCTTCCCCTTTTCAATTACTTAGTGCAGACCCAGCTAATTATTATGTAGCAGAAAGTGGACTGCTAACTGCTAATAAACAGCAGGTATTTCAATATCAAAGTTCAAAAACGGACTATAGCTTAGAAGCGGAAAAGTCAGCACTGAGCGTTAATTTAATCTGTAGTAGCTGCGGAAATACACTTGTTCAAAAACAATTCATTTTTAAGCGAAATGATTATTTAGTGCCGGTTATTTATCAAATATCGAATCGTTCGACTTCTGTTTGGCAAGGGCGTCTTTATACCCAGTTTCAGCAAAAAAAACAGGTTCAATCACATAGTTTATTTAATATTAGTTCTTATACCGGTGGAGCAATCTCTACACAGGAAAAACCTTACCAAAAGGTTAGCTTTGATAAAATAGCCGAGGGAAATCTCTCTTTGGCAACCCAAAATGGTTGGGTTGCCATGCTACAACATTATTTTTTAAGTGCTTGGATAGCACCTGTTAATGAGGTGTTTCATTTTTATAGCTATGCAAAAGGTGATATTTATACACTGGGTATGATAGGTGCTCCTTTTCAGATCCAGCCAGGTCAGCAATTTACCAGCCAAAGTAAGCTTTATCTAGGTCCAGAAGTTATGGACCGTTTAAAAGCAGCTGCACCGCATCTTGATTTAACAGTGGATTATGGGATCTTGTGGTTTATTTCAATGGCACTTTTTTGGCTATTGAAGCACATTCACCAATTTGTTGGTAATTGGGGTTGGTCAATCGTTATAGTAACGGTACTGATAAAATTAGCCTTTTATCACTTATCAGCTAAAAGTTATCGCTCAATGGCCAGTATGCGCAACTTACAGCCTCGCTTACAAGCGCTAAAGGAACGCTATGGCGATGATAAGCAGAAGCTAACGCAAGCCACTATGGAGCTATATAAAGCCGAGAAAGTGAATCCTTTAGGTGGTTGCTTACCTATTTTGGTACAGATACCGGTTTTTATTGCACTTTATTGGATGCTTTTAGAGAGTGTTGAATTGCGGCAAGCGCCTTTTATATTGTGGATTCATGATTTATCAACCAAGGACCCGTACTATATTTTACCTATTTTAATGGGTATTACGATGTTTGTTCAGCAGCGCTTAAATCCACCACCACCGGATCCAACACAAGCTAAGGTAATGCAATTTTTGCCTATTTTTTTTACGGCATTATTTTTAAATTTTCCATCCGGGTTGGTTTTATATTGGGTTGTGAATAATACCCTTTCCATTTTACAGCAATGGTTTATTATGCGTCGTGTGAGCCTCGAACTATCACAAAAAAAGCGTTAAAAGTGTGTGAATCATATCAAAACCAATGTAAATCAGGCGATTGATACCATTGCGGCTGTTGCTACCCCCTATGGCCGTGGGGGGATTGCTGTCATTCGTATTTCTGGTTCAAATGTTCAAACTATTGGCAAAGATTTATTAGGGCATTTGCCTAAAATAAGATATGCCGAATATCTTTCATTTTTAGCCGAAGATGGAACCACGATTGATGAAGGTCTTGCTATTTACTTTCGAGCGCCTAATTCTTTTACTGGAGAGGACGTCTTAGAGTTACAAGGGCATGGTGGTCCAATAATTGCCAATTGCTTATTACAACGAGTTTTGCAGCTGGGTGCTCGATTAGCTAAACCGGGTGAGTTTTCAGAGCGGGCTTTTTTAAATTCGAAACTTGATCTGGTTCAAGCGGAGGCAATTTCAGATTTAATTGATGCCGAGTCAGAGCAAGCCGCGCTGGCGGCAGTTCGTTCATTGCAAGGTGAGTTTTCTAAGCGTATTGATAGGATGAGAGAGGCTTTAATCGCTTTGAGAATATGTTTAGAAGCATCGATTGATTTTTCTGATGAAACGATAGATTTTTTAAAAGATACTGAGCTTAAAAGAAAATTAAACGCTATTTTGCTCGATATTAGGGAAATAAAGAATTTAGCTAAACAAGGCACGCTATTACAAGAAGGGATTAGTCTTGCGATTGTCGGTCCGCCTAATGCGGGAAAATCCAGCCTTTTGAATCGATTAAGTGCTCAAGAATCTGCTATCGTGACACCACATGCAGGCACTACCCGAGATGTTATTAGAGAAAAAATACAAATTGATGGTCTTCCTTTTCATATCGTCGATACAGCAGGCTTAAGAATCACTGATGATGAGATTGAACAAGAAGGGATAAAAAGAACTTTAACTGAAATAGTTAAAGCAGATTACATTTTATGGGTAATTGATCATGCGACGACTCCGATAGGAGATTTGCAATTTTGGCAAGCACAGAAAGCTTTTCTAAAAAATATCGCTGTCGATAAGCGTATCATTATCATAAGAAATAAAATTGATCTTAAACAAGAAAGTGCTGATTTAAGTAAAGAAGCTGGTTTTGATGTCATTAAATTATCTGTAAAAACCGGAGAAGGGTTAACATTACTTCGTAGTTATTTAAAAAAACGTATCACTTACAAGGTCACAGTAGAGGGTAATTTCAGTGCTAGACGTAGGCATTTAGAGGCACTAACTAATACAGAAATGGCACTATCTAATGGCATATTAAGGCTAGCAGAATATCGATTTCCTGAATTGCTAGCCGAAGATCTCTTAATCGCACAAAAATATTTAGGCGAAATTACCGGTCAATTTACGACAAACGATCTGCTAGGGAAAATTTTTTCCAGCTTTTGTATCGGTAAATAAACCACTATGTTTTTATCAAATCGTTGATGGTTGCCAAGACAAGATTTGGTTTTAATTGTTTTAAGCAATTAAAATGAACAAGTGGGCAGCGGCGTTCAAAGCAGGGACTGCAACTGAGTTTTAAATAAAGTACCTTAGCGAGCTCCGATAGAGGAGGCGTGAATTCTGGACTGCTTGAACCATATAATGCGATTAAAGGGCGATGTAAAGCCGCAGCTAGGTGCATAAGACCGGAGTCATTACTAATGACCAAGTTAGCCTTTGCTAAGAGATTTAGCGCTTCTAATAGCGATGTTTTACCGATGAGATTAATACAGCTGTTTCCTGTTAGCTTTTGTATGCTGTGTCCGATAGCCTCATCCGATTGCGCGCCTAATAAAAAAACCTGCCAGCCTTCGATTTTTTTTGCATGGGCTATTTTAGCAAAATAGCCCGCTGGCCAGCGTTTAGCCGGGCCAAAGGCAGCGCCAGGACATAATATAAGTAGAGGCTTATCTTTAATTATTAGAGGCAAATGCTTTAAGCTTGAGCTTAGGCTTTTAGGATTAACGGCCAGATAGGGTTTATAGAGTTGCCAATCAATGGATTTATTAGTGATAGTTTTAGCTGCACCTAAAGCAAGGAAGCGCTGTATCATCATAGGGTATTTTTTTTTATCTAAAGTTCTCCAGTCGTTGAGTAAACCAAAGCGCATTTCACCCAGCCAACCGGTTCTTAATGGGATACCTGCGATTAAAGGGATAATGGCTGATTTCCATGAATTTGGCAGAATAATTGCTTGTTGGTAGCTTTTTTTTCGAAATGAGCGCCCAAGCTGCCATCGTTTTTTCAATTGAAATTGGCCATGGCCTATTGGCAGGTCGAATATTTCATTGATTTCCGGCATGCTTGCGAGTAATTCATGACCCCAGCGCGGGGCTACAATATCAATTATTGTTTCGGCATACTGCTGTTTTATATATTTAAAAAGGGCTTGAGAAATAACCATGTCCCCTATCCAGGCGGCACTAATAATCAGAATTTTCTTAGGTAAAGCCATGCTGATTTTATCTATAATCAAGGGATTTTTCAGGCTATTTGTGATATAAGCTATTAAATAGCGGGAAATAAGCTTGATTTATTGATGCTCATCCCTTAAAAAATAATCTGTTTCACAGTAAGGACAAGTAACATGACCTATTTTAGCAATAGGTAGATAAACTCTGGGATGAGAGTCCCATAAAGGGGTGGTTTTCAAGGGACAGGATAGTGGTAAATCTTGTCGAGTAATTTCATGATAATGCTTCGTATTGCTTCGATTTCGTGGTATAGACATAGGGAAAACCTTAAGATTATTGCATTATTATTTTGCCAGTTCCATGCTAGACTGTATAGGGTTTTATCTTTTTTAATTATTTTGTATAAAATCCGTTTATTTTGGATATAAGTGGGAATTATTAATTCCCACTTATATTATTAATATAACTTAAATTAGCCTATGCGAAGAAAATTTAATGGTAATTGAAAAATGGTACTTTTCCGAGGCTTAAAGCCGGCTTTTAAAAAAATTAATAAAATCAAAACTAATCTTGATTTACATCCTATCAGAACTGCTGATGATCTACTAAATACTAAAGATAACTTAAAGTTTGTTAAAACAATTAAATTACTTATTAAGCCGTCTACTCGCTTTAATAGTTTTTATTTACCTGTGATTAGAAAATTTGCCGAATTTGTTCAGAATGTCACTGAAAATCAATGTGGGTTTTTTAATCAAGAAATAGGTTTTTTAGAACGTGGTTTAGAGCGTTCTTCTAGGACTCTTGCTTTATGCTTAAAGTATTTTTTTCCAGAAGAGGTAAATTTCGCTAATATTTCTAATAAAGATGCGTTACGGATTTATGCAAGCTTTACGGCAGCATTATTCTTAGATATCGGAAAAATTCCGGTTAAATATTCAATTACACTTTTTCATAAAAAGGGTCATTCACTTAAAAAATGGAATCCATACATCGCTTCGATGTTAGGACAAGGGGATTATTATAAATTTGATTACGTAAAAGAAAATTTTAATGATTTACGTAATTTTATAACACCGATGCTCGCACGTCAGATATTAGATAGTATGACAAATTCTTCTTTAGAAACCGAAGGTTTTAACTGGATAGCAAGCGATCAGGATGTATTAAAAACCTGGTTTTATTTACTAGCGGGCGAAGAAGATCGTATTCCTATGACTTCGTTTATGTCGATGATTCCACGAGCTGATATCGAGTTGATTGAAAACGATCGGATAAATGCACAAATAGCTATTACCGATCGAGCCGGAGAGGCGTTTTTACAGTGGTTACGTAAAGAACTTGATGAAGGAAGAATTTCAATTAATGACAAGGATGCTAAAATTCGCATTTCCGAAGGAAAAATACTTTTATCAACGGCTATTTTTCAACAATTCGTTGATACTAATCCAAATTATAAACATCCTGAGCTTATAGAAAGACAATTTATAGATGTCGCTAAACTTTATCAAGTTTCTATCAGTGAATTAGATCAGCGCTATAGAGCATATGGCGGCTTGTCGGGTCTTGGCGACTTAGGGAAAAGGTATCGCACAGTGGGTGGATTATCTGCTACTCAAGAAAATGAAAAGAATACCCAGCAACGCTTTTTGCAAGGCGATATCCGCTTGATTTCCCTGATCACTTCAGCTTCTTCAGCGCATAAAATTATTAATCTAAGTTTATCTAGTAAGGATATGAACAAAATTTTTATTTCACCTCATTTAAGTAGTTAAGTTTTTATTATGGCAACCTATGCGATAGGAGATGTTCAAGGTTGTTTTGATGAGCTTCTTTGTTTATTGGATCAAATTAAATTTGATCCAACCTATGATACGCTGTGGTTTACAGGTGATTTAGTAAATCGGGGGCCTAAATCGCTAGAGGTTCTTCGGTTTGTAAAAAAATTAAAAAATTGTCAGGTAGTCTTAGGTAATCATGATTTGCACCTTTTGTCTGTTGTCTATGCGGGAGCAAGTTTAGATCGCCAAGATACATTAGACGCAGTATTAAACGCGCCAGATAAAGAGGAATTGTGTACCTGGTTGCGCCATCGATCCTTATTACATCACGATACTAGTTTAGGTTTTACCTTAATACATGCTGGGTTTCCACCACAGTGGGATTTAAATTGTGCGATAGTATGCGCTAAGGAAGTTGAAGCGGTATTACGTGGTGATCAGCATGTTGAATTTTTTAAAAATATGTACGGTGATATCCCTAGTCAGTGGAGCGAGGATCTTACCGGTTGGGATCGATTGCGTGTCATCGTCAATTGTTTGACGCGTTTGAGATTTTGTGATATCAAAGGAAATTTAGAGCTAGCTACCAAGGGAAGGGACTTGCCATCAAAAACCTATTTTCCATGGTTTAAATTACCCAATAGACGTAGTAAAGGTTTAAAGATCTTATTTGGTCATTGGGCCGCATTAGGGGGACAGACAAATGAACCTGATGTGTATGCTTTAGATACAGGTTGTGTATGGGGGCATAGTTTGACGGCACTGCGTCTAGAGGATGTTAAACGAACTAGTACAGACTGCCCAAATCTACACTAGTTTACGTGCTATACGGCATTTTATATAGTAGTTAGATCGTAAAGTAATTATCTTAAATTACTTAAGGTAGGTCTTTTTTTTACCAACCTACTTTTATTGTTTTATCTACATAAATAATAAAAAAAGACTATATTGATTTTATAATCAAAATACGGTCTTTCCCAGGGCGCAAAGGTATCAGACTTTCATGGAATGATATCGTCAAAATAGCCTTATAGAAGGTTGGTTTTTCAATATGAGATTTTACCTTGTGACTAAATATGCTAGCGTATTAATTCCTTTTTGTCTTGTTGGCTATACTGAAAATAATAGCCCATCTCCCATTACCTCTTTGAAATTTTTAAAAGCTCTTACTAGCTTTTAAAAATATTTATTAGAGAAGGGGTATAGAACATGAAACTACAAACCATTGCTTCTATTGTTGAGAACAGGCCGTCGCAGCCGGTTTTTGCTTTTAGACCAACTGTTATGGAATGTGCGGTTAATTATTTTCGTTCTCGATTCCAAGGACGTATTTTATATGCCGTTAAGACCAATCCTGAAAAGCAAGTAATTGATTTGCTATATGCACATGGTATCAATGCATTTGATGTCGCCTCTTATGAAGAAATTCGTATGATTAAATCGCTAATACCAAAGGCTGAGCTATATTTTATGCATCCTGTAAAGTCTTCTTATGCGATTCGCGAAGCTTATTTTAATTATGGCGTTAGACATTTTTCTTTAGATAGTTTAGATGAGCTTAATAAAATTATGCGGCAAACTGAGCATGCTAAAGATCTTTGTTTACATTTAAGACTCGCTATTCCAAATACATTTGCTGAATTTAATTTATCAGCCAAGTTCGGTATTAATTTGGATGAAGCGCCTGCGCTTTTAAAAAAGCTACGCAAGCTTGCACATGGTTTGGGTATTACTTTTCACGTTGGTTCGCAATGTATGCATCCCGATGCCTATCGGATTGCTATACGCCTGGCTAATAAGCTTATTAGCCAGGCTAAAATTGGGATTGAATATTTTGATGTAGGCGGAGGGTTTCCATCTATTTATCCGGGCATGACCCCACCGGCGTTAGATGTTTATTTTAATGTTATCCACGAAGAGTTTGTTAAAATTGAAAAAAAATTTCCTAACATCAAGTTGCTTTGTGAGCCAGGTCGTTGTTTAGTGGCTGAAAGTACTTCTGTGATAGTACGCGTTGAATCAAGAAAAAAAAATCAGTTGTACATTAACGATGGGACATACGGTAGTCTTTTTGATGCAGGTATTCCACATTTTATTTTTCCAGTACGCTTAATACAATCAAACTACACTAAAAATAGGGATCTTTTACCCTTTAGTTTTTATGGCCCCACTTGTGATTCTTTAGATTATATGGAAGGACCGTTTTATTTGCCAAGCGATGTTAAAGAAGGTCATTATATTGAAATAGGTCAGGTAGGTGCTTATGGCCGCACTTTATCCACTGGATTTAATGGATTCAAGCATGAAGAAGGCGTTATTGTGGTTTCGGATAGACCTTTAATGAGCATGTATGCGGCGATTAAGTCGCGAGGCTTGCATGAATTAGTGACTAAATAATAATTTATTGATGAGGAACGCTGATGAGTACTCAAGTTTGTAAAACTTCTATAAAAGAAAAATTGCTACAAAAATTGGTTGAACATATCGATATTACGCATTTTGATGCACGCCCTATTATTAAGGCGATGGGTCATATGTCTTTTACATCCCGAGATTTGGCGCGCGCTACCCAAATTTTTAATCAAATGCTTCAAGATGAGAGTTGCAGTATTATCTTATCGATTGCAGGTTCTTGCTCAGCGGGAGGTTGCATGAAGTTATATGCAGACTTAGTAAAATACAACATGGTGGATGCAATTGTGGCCACAGGGGCGAGTATTGTCGATATGGATTTTTTTGAGGCCTTAGGTTTTCGACATTACCAAGCTAACTCTTCAGTTGATGATGGAAAATTGCGTGACTTACAAATCGATCGCATCTACGATACTTATATTGATGAAGAGCAACTACAGTGCTGTGATCGTACTATTTTTGAGATTGCCAATAATCTTCAACCACAGCCCTATAGCTCAAGAGAATTTATTCATGCTATGGGCGCTTATTTAGCGGCAGGAAATGCAAAAAAAGAAGATTCTCTGGTGCAATTAGCCTATCAGCAAGGCGTTCCTATCTTTTGCCCTGCTTTTACCGACTCATCAGCGGGATTTGGATTGGTATTGCATCAAGTAAAAAATCCAAATCGACATTTAACGATTGATTCTATTCGGGATTTTCGTGAACTAACCGAAATTAAAATTAAGGCAGAAACGACCGGATTATTGATGATAGGAGGCGGCGTTCCGAAAAATTTTGTGCAAGATACGGTGGTTTGTGCAGATATTCTTGGGAAACCGGTTGAAATGCATAAATACGCTATTCAAATTACGGTAGCGGATATGCGCGATGGCGCTTGTTCTAGCTCTACATTAAAAGAAGCCTGCTCATGGGGTAAAGTAGATTTGGCTTATGAGCAAATGGTTTTTGCAGAAGCGACCTCGGTATTACCTCTTTTGGCTAGTGATGCTTATCATCGTGGCTTTTGGAAAACCCGCAAACGCAGGCGCTATACAGATTTATTGAGTTAATAAAAAAAGAGGTTCTAAAGATGCGTTGTATGCCATCCAAGCAGGCCTTTTTAGGTCTTGATCCTAAAGATGCGGTTGCTTACGAGGATGCCAGAGCCGTTATTATACCTTTTGGTCTCGAAAACTCGGTAACTTATGGTGGAGGAACTGCTCAAGGTCCAGCGGCTATTATCCGTGCATCTCACGAGGTAGAACTATTTGACGAGCATTTATGGTGCGAGCCTTTTCGTCAGCTTGGTATTGTGACGCTGGATGAAGTACACATTGAAAATGAAGTTCCTAAAGCGCTGCAACAATTAGAAAAAATAGTAAAAAAAGTGTTAGATGATAAAAAATTTCCATTTGTTTTCGGTGGCGAACATTCTATTACTATAGGTGCTATTCGTCCTTTTTTAAAAAAATATGATAATTTGATTTTGTTACATTTTGATGCCCATGCCGATCTACGCGACGGATACCATGGCGAACATTACTCCCATGCTTCAGCGATCAGACGTTGTTTAGATCAGGCTAAACTCAAAGTGGTTTCAGTGGGTATTCGTAATATTTCAGCCGAAGAAATTCCATTTGTTGAAGAAAATCGCGAAAGAATTCATATTTATTGGGGAAAAGATAAAAAAAAATGGAACACCAATAAAATTGTTTCACATCTAAAAGATCTTCCGATTTATTTAACATTTGATGTAGATGGATTTGATTCAAGTGTGATGCCTGCGACAGGAACACCTGAGCCAGGCGGTTTATTTTGGCACGATGCTATCGAAATTATCACAGCAGCAAGTCGAGTAGGCACCATTGTGGGTGCTGATATTAATGAGCTCGCACCCATTCCCCATTTTCACAGCTGTGATTTTTTAGTTGCAAAGCTGGCTTATAAAATTCTTTCTTTAATCTAACTTTGAAAAAAACTAAATTTTGGCTTTAATACCGGCTAAGTTAGTACGCTTTGATTAAAAATATTTAAATTATCTAATAAATAATACGCTTGTCTTGGAGGCAGGATAATATATATTTTTTACATGGTAGTGAACAAGGTCAGGTAATAATAATTTATCGGGTGGGGTGAGGTACTGAATAGCAGGTTGTTTTTTTATTGGCTGAAACTGCAAAAGCCATGTTTTATGATAATGAACCAAGCCTAACCATAATGGAATACCATTATTGAATTTTTTATGTGCATCCCAAAGATTTAAAACTAATAAAGTATGTGTAGCAGAAAAATATTTAGTCATAGTTAATGCGGGCATTTGGCCTGCATTAGATGAAACCAACAAAGGAATGTTAGGATTATTGCTATGTAAACTTAAATTATAGAGTGCCGTTAATATCTTTGTCTTGGGAAGAGCATGCCAGGCTTTTTTTTCTAAGCTACTTTGTATATTAGAGAGTTTACCTGCCCATTGAATATTTAAAGCTTCTATGTTGTTTCCAAAACGGTCTTCACGGTAAATGAGGTTGTGCAATCTCGCATTAGTCCACCACGTTTTAAAATCGATAGTTTGTTCAGATAAAAGGAGCTTGGAATTTGAAAGTAGTTTTTTGTAATCATAAATTAGATTAAATCCCCAGCAAATCAATAAGATCAAAATGCCTATGCTGGTAGTTTTAGCAGTTGAATTAGGCTTATTAGTTATTTTTCGACGATAAGAAAGAGTTGCACCGGTCACGATACTAATACCTAGTAAAGCACCGGCTAATACATCACTAAACCAATGCGCTGTTAAATAAAGACGTGAAAACATAACTAAAAGAACGATTAAACTAGTTAATCCATAGAAAAATATTCGTTGTCTTTTAGGTCGTTGCAATGCCATTAAAACAGTAAAAAATCCTAAAATAGAAACGCTACTTACCGTATGGCCACTGGGAAAAGAGGCGCCAAGAGGTGTTTTTACTAAACCAATAGGGCGCGCTATATGTAAAAGATGTTTAAATAAATCACCTAAGCCATAACTTAATAGACCAACAAGTGCCCAATGTAAGGCCGTCCAAAAATTTCGTTGTATTAAAAAAATAATTAAAAGAACAAACCAAAATACAGTTAATACTCTAGGACTTAACTCTGTTATGGCAACAAAGAATTTATCCAAGTTTGGCTGGCGTAAGCTACGCATTAAGTGATAGATTGATTCATTTAAGTAAGTCGCCACACCATGATGCGTAACACTAATTGCAACTAATAAAAATCCAAGTACAGAGAAAATACAAACTAAAGCAAGTGTTAATTGTGTGTGGGATTGAGGATATCGTGAGTCTGTTAAAAGAGAGCTTATAGTCTTAAGTTTGGGATGGTTGCGTGTAAACCTCCAGAGATACGCGACTTGTTTATCCAATAAACGGCTAAACCAAGCATAGCATGATTTTATAAACGAATAGACTAGCCAGATAAACAGCAAAAGTAAGACAACGAAGATAATTAATTTGCTGGCTACTTCAGGAGGCAATTGTTGGGAAGCCTGACCTAAAAGTATCCCAGGCAACATATAAATGGGTGCCCAGGCAATGGCAGAAATAATATCCGCTATCAGGAATTGGCGGTAAGGCATCAGTACCATGCCGGCAATAAAGGGCAAAATGGCACGAATGGGTCCGATAAAGCGACCAAAGAAAATGCTTTTTCCGCCATGTGTGTCAAAAAAAGCTTTGCCTTTATGTAAAAGCGAGGGATAGCGACGAAACAACCATAAATCCCCTGTACGATGATGGTAGTGGCGACCTATCCAAAAACTGAGCACATCACCTGCAATAGCGCCTGCAATTGCCCATAAGGTAATACTGGTGAATGGTAAAACCCCGATACCAATTAAGGTCCCTATCGCTGTCATAAAGACAGTGCCGGGAACTAAAAATCCGATAAATGCAAGACACTCAAGAAAGGCGATAAAACAGGTGATCAGCCCACCTAAATGGGGATGAATTTGTAACCAATCAAAAAAAGGCTTGAGATCGGGAAATATCATTAGGCTACATTTTCTCCAGCCGCTTGCTTATCGGCATGGTAAGAAGAACGCACTAGAGGACCACTTGCCACACGGGTAAAGCCCATCTGTTTAGCTAACACACCCAGATCCTTAAACTCCTTGGGGTTAACATATCGTGCGACAGGGAAATGATGGCGACTTGGAGCCAGGTATTGACCGAGGGTTATCATGTCAACGTGATGCTTACGCAAATCTTGCATAGATTCTTTAACCTCTTCCAAGGTTTCACCTAGTCCCAGCATAAGCCCTGATTTAGTTGGGATCCCTGGGAAACGATTTTTAAATTCAGATAATAATTTTAAAGACCAATCATAGTCTGAACCCGGACGCGCTTGTTTGTATAAACGCGGAACCGTTTCAATGTTATGGTTAAAAACATCTGGCAACCCAGTGGCCATTGCATCTAGAGCAAGCTGCATACGACCTCGAAAGTCAGGCACAAGGACTTCGATGCTAAGTGTAGGACAAGCAAGCCGCAATGCTTGTAGACAAGCGGTGAAATGAGCGGCGCCGCCATCGCGTAGATCATCACGATCTACCGAGGTAATGACGACATAACGAAGTCCCATTTGCCGGACTGTTTTGGCAAGATTACTAGGCTCATCGGGATCGAGTGGATCGGGGCGTCCATGACCAACATCACAAAATGTACAGCGTCGAGTACATTTATCACCCATAATCATAAAAGTGGCGGTGCCATGACTAAAACATTCACTTAAATTAGGGCAAGAGGCTTCTTCGCATACCGTATAAAGGCGATTTTGGCGCAACATGGTCTTAAGTTGATCGACAGCCGGGCTAGCCGGTAGCTTAATGCGTATCCAATCTGGCTTACGTAAAGGATCGGTTGGCGCGATTTTTATTGGAATACGGGCCATTTTTGCAGCCCCACGCTGTTTTTGTCTAGGATCGGTAGGTTGTATTGTTTCCATAGCAGTAATGATTTTATATTAAATGGCGCAATTTTAGCATAGAGTCAATCACATAGAGTAAGTTTGGCTGGATAATAGCCTACGCATTAATGTTAAAGGCAGCCTGATTATTACATGTGCTGCTAGTTGGCGACCTCTTTTGTGAGAGGCTTTCTTGGTAAGGAGATTAAGGTCAGCTGTAGTTGCTCCATGAAAGCGTTTGCTACCACGTTTAGGTCACTAGGCCCACCTAGATCAGAAAGCTGAGTAATATTGAGTTGACTGAAGCCACAAGGGTTAATTCCTAAAAATGGACTCAGATCCATGGCAATATTAACTGCGAGACCATGATAACAATAACCACGTCGAATACGCAGACCGATAGAGGCTATTTTAGCTGAATTAACATAAACGCCGGGCGCTTCCTTTTTTGCTTCGGCCTGAATATTATAGCTTGCAAGTAAGCCAATGACTGTTTCTTCAAGGAGGGTTACAAGCTCACGTATCCCTAATTTTAAGCGCCGAAGGTTTAGAAGCGGATATACGACCAGCTGGCCAGGCCCATGATAGGTTACTTGCCCGCCACGATCGGTTTTTTCTATGGGAATAATTCCCGGGTTAAGGATATGCTCTAATTTACCCGCTTGTCCTAAGGTATAAACAGGATCATGTTCTACGAACCAAATCTCATCTGGGGTTTCAGGTGTACGTTTATCTGTAAACAAGCGCATGGCCTCGGCCACCGTATTGTAGCTGCCATGGCGTAAAGGTCGTACGATTAGTTGCGTCATCGACATAGTCCAAAAAGTATACTGGATCTATAAAATTGTTGAAAGATCCTTTCAAACCTCATTTATCCATAGTTTTGATGAAAGTTTAAGTAATTTTTATCATTAGGCGAAATGAAAGTTTTCATCGACTTACAATAAGATGGATGGATATCTTCAGATTTACCGATTAATTTCTGATAAAATCCGTATTTCCTCCTAAGAAAGTGAGCTGTTATGAAACGATGGTTAATTTTATTTTTTTCCTTATTAGTTAATTGCGCCTATGCAATGCCCAATCCAGCTTCCGTTTATTGCCTTCATCATGGCGGCGAATTGAAGATTATGCAGGGAGCCACCGGAGGCGCTATAGGGGTTTGTGTCTTTCATAATAAAAGTTATTGTGAGGAGTGGAGTTACACTAGAGGCATTTGCAAGCCTAGCGAATATTATTTACCTGAGAAAAAAATAGGGACAAAATATTGTTTTGCGCAATTAGTTAATAAAAATCTAATTATTTATTTATGTAAAGCGAAGTAATGTTAATCACTAAAAAACGCTTAGCCTATTTTAAAGCCATGGATATCCAGATCTGGGCTTCGCGAGAAAAGACCGATAAACTAACTGAACCAGCTATAAAGGATGATGCGGTGCCTATAAAATCAATGAAAACGCGCGAACAAGAAATTGCAGCACTTAATTGGCAAGAATTAAGATTGGCTGTGAGTGCTTGTAAGGCCTGTGATCTTTATAAAACCCGCAGTAATCCGGTATTTGGCATAGGTGATCCAAATGCAGATTTGTTGGTTATTGGTGAAGCGCCGGGTGCAAATGAGGATAAACAAGGTGAGCCTTTTGTCGGGCGAGGCGGACAGTTATTGACAAATATGTTGTTGTCAGTTGGTTTTAAACGAGAAAATGTCTATATTGCTAATATTTTAAAATCTCGTCCACCTAACAATCGTGATCCCTCTTTAGATGAAGTTAAGGCTTGTACACCTTATTTATTGAGACAGATTAGTTTGATTAAACCAAAATTAATTTTAGCGGTGGGTCGAATTGCTGCACATTATTTATTGTCGACTAACGCCACTATGGCAAGTTTACGTGGGAATTTATTCCATTATGGGGTTGATAAAATTCCCTTATTAGTTACTTACCATCCGGCCTATTTACTCCGTTCTCCGCGTGAAAAACGTAAAGCATGGCAGGATATGCAATGTGTAAAAAAACAACTAAACAGAGAAGTAATCGACCTGTTCAATTAACTAAATATCTTAGTAAAACTTTATTAGAATTGGGTTTTAGCTTAATTGAGTTATTATTTACAATAGCTTTATTGGGTATTTTATTGGGTCTAGCATTTCCAGTTTATAGGCATTTAATAGCGGAGTTGCGCTTATTTATCTTGACTGAACGTATTAAGATGACCATCCATTATGCGCGAAGCGAGGCTATTAGACGACAGAGTCTGGTGACAATATGTAAAAGCAAGGATAGAAAGACCTGCTCAGGAAGATGGCAGGACGGTTGGATCGTTTTTTTGGCCAAAAACCCAAGCGACTTAGTTGATAGTGCTACGCTATTACGGGTTTATCCTGCTTTAAACCACATGGAGTTTTTAGCATGGCACGGTTTTCGATCCCATGACTATCTACAATGGAGACCCGATGGTTCCACTTATGGGCAAAATGGCAGTTTTATTATTTGTGTTGGTGTATTATCAAAAAAAGTAGCGTGGTCGCTTAAGGTAAGTCAGACTGGGAGACTCTGGGTTGATAAAAAAAATGCAAAATACTCAGATTGTAATGATTAAACCATTGAGTATCCTTTAAATCATTTTGCGTTATTAAAAAATTGTGTTATGAAAAAATGTATTTTCTTTATTTTGTTTGTATTTTCAGTCAATGCGAGCGCTTTAGCGTCCGATTCATTGGGTGATTTGTCGGATAAGCTACTGTTACCCCTGTCACTATTAACGGGTGCCTTGTATAATATGAGCTTAGCGATAGGTATAGCCTTATTGTTTGGTGCGCTTATTCAATATAAAAATTATCGAAACAACCCTTCACAGGTTCCTTTGAGCCGGCCGATTACTTTGTTGGTATTTGGATTGGTTTTATTAATATTGCCTATTCTTACAAAATTTTCTGAAAGCGCACTTTTAGTTTCCAGAGTATCTTAAAATGAAAATTCTAATTAGTAATGACGACGGTGTGCATGCCCCAGGGCTATCTATTTTAGCTAAGGCCTTAGCTCAAATCGCAGAAATTACTATAGTAGCGCCAGATAGGGATCGCAGTGGGGCTAGTAATTCGCTTACTTTACAGCATCCTTTAAGGCTTAGGCGCTTGGACGAAGGCATCATTAGCGTGCAAGGAACGCCCACAGATTGTGTTCATTTAGCCTTAACTGGCTTGTTGAGCGAAGATAAAATTCCAGATATGGTAGTCTCAGGTATCAATGCAGGGTCTAATTTAGGCGATGATGTTTTTTATTCCGGAACGGTTGCAGCAGCGATGGAGGGGCGGTTTCTAGGGATACCCGCTATTGCTTTTTCAATAGTGGGTGGTGAGCCTATGTATTATTCAACTGCTGCAGAGGTAGCCAAGAGATTGGTAACTCTTTTATATGAAAAACCAATTCCAGCGAAAACTATCTTAAATGTCAATATTCCTGACGTTGCGTTTGACGATTTAAAAGGTTATGAAGTGACCCGTTTGGGAACTCGCCATAATGCAGATAGGATGATGCCAAGTAAGGATCCGCGAGGGCACACTATTTACTGGATAGGCAGCTCAGGCAAGGAAGATGATGCAGGAAAAGGCACCGATTTTTATGCGCTAAGCCAACAACAAGTCAGTATTACACCATTACAGCTAGATTTGACGCATCATTCAGCCCGCGAACAGATTGAAGATTGGATTATCAATATGGATCCTAAACTATAAATTTACCGACTTTTTTCGTATCAAAAGGATTATTTAAAAATTTAAAATGAATTATTTTTCAAAGCTCTATGACAAGATGCTTACATGGGCTAAGCATCGTCATGCGCCCTATTACTTGTTTGTTTTAAGTTTTGCAGAGTCTTCTTTTTTTCCAATTCCGCCGGATGTGATGTTAGCGCCTATGGTGCTAGCGAAGCCTTATTGTGCCTGGCGTTACGCTTTTTTAACCACAGTAGCTTCTGTTTTAGGTGGATTATTTGGTTATTGGATAGGAAATACCGCATTTGATTGGGTACATCCCTATATTATCCAATTTGGCTACGAATCCACCTGTCAGCAAATTGAGCATGGATTTAATAAATGGAACTTTTGGATTCTTTTTTTAGCAGGATTTACCCCTATCCCTTATAAGCTATTTACAATAGCGGCTGGCGCCTTGCATGTTACGCTGTTACCCTTTATCTTGGGATCGTTGGTGGGTCGTGGCGGACGGTTTTTTTTAGTCGCCTTTTTAATACGTTGGAGTGGTGTGCATATTGACAAAATATTACGACATTACATCGATCGAATATCTTGGTTTGTTCTATCATTGGCAGTTATTGTGTTCGCTTATCTTAAGTTTCAGGGCTAAATCCACTTATAGTCATCAAAATTGTGGTTTAAATTCACAATGCGCTTACTTTCGATAAAAACGACAATAGTGTTTACATTTAGACTAGATGGCAGGCGCTGGTTTGTGCCATTAGATTTGTATTTGGGTAATTGATAATAAAATTAAGCAAGCTATCTAGCAGCTTAAGGACCTTACTTGAGCTTTGTTAAATAATAACCAAAAGATAGTTATTTTTTTATTACTTATCATCTAGGTTAATTATCAGGGAGAGTAAATATGCGTAACAAAGGAGATTCGATTAAAAAAAAAGGAGGTGTAAAACAGGAAAATAATGATGCAGTAATTGAGCAAGTATTTGAAAATAAACCCGAAAAATTTTTGTTAAATCGGGAAAATGTAGAAATTGAGGCGGCCGTTCCGCATAAATATACCAGACGAGATGAATCGCTCGGTGCAACGCAATTATATCTGAATGAGATAGGATTTTCGCCTCTATTAACAGCCGAGGAAGAGGTTTATTATGCGCGGCTAATTGCAAAAGGCGATCAAGATGCTCGTAAACGAATGATAGAAAGTAACCTGCGTTTAGTGGTTAAAATTGCTCGGCATTATAATAATCGTGGCTTACAGTTTTTGGATCTCATCGAAGAAGGTAATTTAGGATTAATGCATGCGGTGGAAAAATTCGATCCAGAAAGAGGCTTTCGTTTTTCAACTTATGCTACATGGTGGGTCCGTCAAGCCATTGAGCGAGCTATTATGAATCAAGCACGAACCGTTCGATTGCCTATCCATGTCGTTAAAGAATTGAATGTTTATTTACAAGCGGCTAGAGAGCTGACACAAAAACTTGATCATAAGCCGACAGCGGATGAAATCGCTAAATGGTTAGATAGACCGTTTGCAGAGGTAGAGCGAATGTTAGGTTTAAATGAGCATATTACTTCTGTCGATGCGCCGGCTAGCAGCGAAGCAGATAAGCCTTTACTTGAAACTTTATCAGATAATCGAGAAAATGATCCGGAACATATCTTAGAGGATGAAAATTTACGTAAACACCTTGAAGCTTGGTTAAAAGAATTATCGACGAATCAACGCGAAGTGATTGCAAGACGTTACGGTTTATTAGGCTGTGATCGAATGACTTTAGAAGAAGTCGGTGAAGTGATAGGTTTAACTCGAGAGCGGGTTCGCCAAATTCAGGTAGAAGGTTTAAAGACATTACGCAAGATCATGGAGAAACAAGGGTTTTCGGCCAGTTTACTGTACGATTAATGCAGGCTTAAATAACAATAAAATGTTAAAAAATATGAAATGGGTTTTAAATTATAAATATAGTATTGCGTATATTATTTTAATTGTGTTGCTAAATACATTGTTTACTTTTATCCCATTAACCCCTGTATTTGGCGCTGATGTTTCACCAATGGATTGGACGGTCGGTATTATTTATGTATTACGCGATTTTGCGCAACGCGAATTGCAACACAAAGTTATTTTTGCCATGTTTGTTGGGAGCATTCTTAGCTATGGCTTAGCAGACAAAGCCATGGCAATTGCGAGTATGAGCGCGTTTTTAATCGCTGAATTCATTGATTGGGCGGTTTATACTTATACACGTCGCTCTTTGTCGCAGCGTATACTCTGGTCTGCAAGCCTCAGCGCGCCGGTTGATAGCAGTGTATTTTTAATGATTATCCACCAATTTAATTATTTGGCGGTTACAATTTTATCATTTGCTAAAATCCTTGGTGTGTTTATGGTTTGGTATGGTTGGCGTGTTCGAGAACGACGTACACTCGCTAGTCATTTGAACGCTATCACAGCCAAGTGAGTTTAATGGGTAGTAGAAGAGTTGCTCTCCCAATGTGGCTGTCCCCTTTCTAAACACTGAATAATATCTCTGGTTTATTTAAGTTAAGACTTGTTTAATAGCCGCTATGGTAATTTCCTTCAGTTCTTCTAATAGGGATAAGGGCGTATTTAATGGCGGTAACCAATAAATTGTATTGCCTAAAGGGCGTAACCAAGCCCCCAGCTTTATGGAGGCTTGAAAAATTTGATAGCCTATGCGTTGATTTTTTTCTTTTTCGCTCAAACATAAATCGGCGGCGGCTATCGCGCCAATGGCACGGATGTTAGTTAATCTTTCAGTCTTAATAGCGACCTCCTGCATTAATTTTCTTAAAAAATAATTTTTTTCTTGAACTTGCTGGTAAATTTTCTCATCTTCTAAAACATGTAAACATTCCAGGGCAATAGAGGCAGCTAAGGCATTACCGCTGAAGGTATGTGAATGTAGAAAATTTTTTTCTATAGCGTAATCAGCATAAAAAAGATCATAAATGTCGGTATGGGTTAGTACAGCACTCATAGCTAACCAGCCGGAGGTTAAGCCTTTGCTTAAGCAAATAAAATCGGGTTTTATTTGTGCATGTTGAGAGGCTAAAGCATACCCGGTTCTTCCTAAGCCAGTCATGATTTCATCGGCAATTAAATAGATGTCATGAGTATTAGTCCAGGTACGCAAGCGACGTAAAAAATCCTGACTATATATCCGCATTCCGCCGGCTCCTTGAACAATAGGTTCCACAATAATCGCTGCTAAATGCGTTGCTTGCCGCTCAAGCTGTTCTTCAATATTGGGCCAAATACAGGAGCAATCATCCCATAAGGGATCAGTTGTTGAATTAACATAAGGTATATTTCGGATGAATTTGGGTTGTATTAAATGGGCCTCGTAGGCTTGCCGATAAAGACCTAAATCACTAAGCCCTAAAGCCATGAAAGTCTCACCATGATATGCATTTTCTAAAGCGGTAAATTGGGTACGTTGGCTTGCGCCACGCAGCTTTTGGGCATGCAGACTCATTTTAAGGGCGATTTCAACGGCCGAGGAACCCTCACTGGCATAAAATACTTTATCTAGTCCCGGGCAAAGTTGGCCTAATTTTTCTGAAAGCTGGATGATAATTTCGTAGGTACTATTGGCAAATATCACATGCTCAAAGCATTCAAGCTGGGCTAAAAGTGCTGCTTTTAGCCGCGGATGGTTATGACCTAGTGACTTACACCACCAACTAGAGATTGCATCTATTATTTTTCTACCATCGTTTAATTCAATATAGGGCCCGTAAGCCTTGGTAACAATTAAAGGGGGGAAGGCCTCATAGTCCTTCATTTGTGAGCAGGGATGCCAAATATGAAGCAAGTCTCGATTGATAAGATTCATAAAATAGAGTAAAAAAGATACAGTTAAGCATAGAAATGACTTAAAACGCGAGTAGCTGATTTTTGATAAAAAATGATGATAGACAATCTGGGTTGAGGTATGTTTCCCGCAATGTCGAAAAGCTTGTTTTAAAAAGCAAGCTTTTAGAGTGGAATTTGTGTTAAATCAAGTAAATAAAAGCGAAATAAAAGCTTGTTTTAGGGCAATGCGCCCATACCATATTGCCAAAAATTTTTTATTGTTTAGTCCTCTTTTTTTAGGTTATCAATCTGTTAATAGCGTTGTGCTTAAACATATCTTTTTAGGTTTTTTGGTTTTCTGTTTTTTAGCTTCCAGTTCTTATTTAATCAATGATTTACTTGACTTGGAAAATGATAAACAGCATTTTCGCAAACAAAAGCGCCCTTTTGCGACGGGAGAATTGCCACTTGGTGTGGGAATTATACTAGCGCCTTGTTTATCTATTTTTGCTTTGCTACTCGCATTTTATTTGCCGCTAAATTTTTTAATAGCGGCTATAAGTTATTATCTATTAGCTTTACTTTATTCATTTTTCATTAAACAAAAAAAATGGTTAGACGTTATTTTGTTAGCTGTTTTATATTCGCTGCGTGTATTTGCTGGCATGGCTGCGTTAGAAGAAGGTTTTTCGCTGTGGTTGATTTTTTCTGCGCTATTTTTATTTTTTAGTTTAGCTTTACTGAAACGTTATGCCGAACTTCATACCATGCAATTAGAAAATAAAGTATTTTTGTTAGGTCGAGCCTATCAATTAACAGATAAAAATAAGCTTATAGTCTTAGGTCATTTGAGTGGCTATTTATCAATTCTTGTATTTATTATTTATATTTATTCAGTCAAAGTAGGATTTTTTTATGAAAGTCCTTTGTTACTATGGTTAATTTGCCCCTGTTTATTCATTTGGCTTAAACATATCTGGCATCTTGCCGAGCAAGGAAAGATTTGCGACGATCCAGTTGTCTTTACAGTGACGGATAGCTATAGCTGGATTATCTTAGCCTTAATAATCACAATTGCATTACTTGCAACCTGGATCCCTTTTTCTTTTAACTAGCATAAGCTTATTTTTTTATAGTTACCTAAGTATTTTTTAGCTACGCTCTAGAGTTGACAAGGGATACTATTCATTTTATGTTGGCAATTTTGCGATCTAAGAGCTTATTATGTTAAATCCTGAGGTTCGTCACGATTGGACTCAAGAACAAATCCAAGTGCTATTTCAGCAGCCTTTTAATGATTTAATTTATTTTGCACATACGGTGCATCGACAGTCTTTTCAAACTAACTCCATACAAATTAGTAGTTTATTTAACGTTAAGACAGGTCTTTGTCCAGAGGATTGTGCCTATTGTCCTCAGAGCGGTCATTATAATACCGGTCTTAAAAAGGAAGCTTTATTGACGATAGAACAAGTAAAAGCAGCAGCTAAAAAAGCAAAAGAAAAAGGTGCGGGTCGATTTTGTATTGCCGCTGCATGGCGAAGTCCGCCTAAAAAAGAGTTTAGTGATATTTTAGCGATGGTGTCTGCTATTAAGACATTAGAATTAGAGGCTTGCGCTACTTTAGGGATGCTGACAAAAGAACAAGCCGAGCAATTAGCAGTAGCCGGTTTAGATTATTACAACCATAATTTAGATACATCACCGGAATATTATGCCACTATTATTTCAACTAGAACCTATCAAGAGCGTTTGCAAACCTTAGCCTGTGTTCGTGCCGCAGGCATTAAGGTATGTTGTGGCGGCATTATTGGCATGGGTGAAACACGAGAAGATCGTATGGGCTTATTACAGCAATTAGCGAATATGCCTGAGCATCCTAGAAGTGTTACCTTAAATAAATTAATCCCTATTTCCGGTACACCTTTGGCGGATAAACCAGCTGTTGATTCCTTTGAGTTTACTCGGGTAGTGGCCGTAGCACGTATTATGCTACCTTTTAGTATGATACGTTTATCAGCTGGGCGTGATAGTTTGAGTGAAGAAGCACAAGCTTGGTGTTTTTTTGCCGGTGCTAATTCAATCCATTATGGCGAAAAATTATTAACTACAGATAATGTTTCCCCTTCTCAGGATAATGCATTGTTAGAAAAGTTAGGCCTGAAGGCAGTATTAGTCGATACCGAATTAAATACATGTCATTAAGCCTTGAAGACGCATTAACTCGACATAAAAAAGCCAGTCTTTATAGAGAGCGTAAGGTTTTACAAGGTTTAACCGGAATACAGCGACGCTATAACGATAAGAATTTTTTTTCTTTTTGTTCTAATGATTATTTAGGGCTAGCTCAACATCCGGCTGTTATAAAGGCGTTTCAGCAAGCGGCTAATGATTACGGTGTTGGAAGTGGCGCATCGCATTTTCTGGGCGCTTATACTCGCGTTCATCATGAGCTTGAACAAGCTTTAGCGGAATTTCTTAATTTTTCCAGAGTATTGGTATTTTCTAGCGGTTATATGGCAAATATAGGTGTTTTAGCGAGCCTATTGCATAGGCAGGACGCTGTATTTGCCGATAAGCTAAATCATGCTTCTTTAACGGATGGGGCAAGGTTGAGCGCCGCCTCCTTTAAGCGTTATGCGCATAGTAATCTTGTCAATCTCGATAGACAGTTGATGCGTTCAAGCGCTCGACACAAATTTATTGTTTCAGATAGTGTGTTCAGTATGGATGGTGATTTAGCCCTATTACCGAATTTAGTCGAAAAAGCAAAAGAGTATTCGGCGACCTTGTTAATAGATGATGCGCACGGCTTAGGGATTTTGGGTCGAAAAGGGGCTGGGATTAGCGAACATTTTGATTTAAAGCCCGATATTTTATCGGGTGGATTCGGTAAAGCCTTTGGATGTTTTGGTGGTTTTGCGGCGGCCAATGAAGTGATAATTGAGCATTTGATTCAATTTTCACGTCCTTATATGTATACGACGGCTTTGCCGCCTGCTATTGCCAAAGCCATACAAACTAGTTTAACCGTATTGCAGACTGAAAATTGGCGTAGAGAAAAATTACAAGATTTAATTAAACATTTTAAGAAAATAGCAGCGCATTTAGGGTTACCGGTATTACCGTCACAGACCCCAATTCAAGCACTTTTAATAGGGGCTAGCGAACCAACCATGGCGTTAGCTAGCTATTTATTGCAAAATGGCTTTCTAGTGAATGCGATTCGACCCCCGACCGTTCCTAAGAATACGTCCCGTCTACGCATAAGCTTGAGTGCATTACACAGCAAAAACGAAATTGATAAACTATTAGAACAGATAGCCTTAGGGCTGAAATTGATTAAAATAAATGATAAATCGATTAGATGAAACAAAAATCGCGCTACGTTTTAATAAGGCCGCAAAAACTTATGATCAAGTGGCTGTATTACAACAACTTGTAGGGAAGGCTTTACTAGAACGCCTACAAGGAATTCGTTGTCAGCCTGAAACCATTTTGGATCTGGGTTGTGGGACAGGCTATATCGAATCTTTTTTAGAAAAAGCCTATCCAGCCGCTAAAGTTATAGGCTTAGACAAGGCGAGTGGGATGTTAGCCCAAGCACAATGTAAAGAAAAAGAGCGCTCCTGTGCAAAAAAAACGCATTGGGTGTGTGGATATGCTGAAAATTTGCCGTTTAGTGATCATACTTTCGAATTGATTTATTCAAATTTAATGTTACATTGGAGCGTTGATTTTACTAAAAGTCTCAATGAAATACGTCGTGTACTAAAGCCAGGCGGCCTGTTAGTTTTTTCGATGGTTGGACCTGACACCTTGCAAGAGTTACGCTATTGTTGGGCGCAGGTTGATGATAAACCACATGTGCATGTATTCGTTGATATGCATGATTTAGGTGATAGTTTATTACAAACGCCTTTTAGCCATCCTGTGATGGATGTTGATTATTTTACCTTGCTCTATTCAAAAGCCTTAATTTTAATGGAGGAATTAAAACATTTGGGGGTACAAAATGTTGCCTTGGATCGTCAGCGTGGTTTGACTTCTAAAGGTTCCTTGCGAAAATTAATTCAAGCCTATGAAGCTTTTCGTAATACAGAAGCAAAGCTGCCGGCAACCTGGGAAATTATTTATGGCCATGCTTGGGCGGCAGAAAAAAAAATCGATCAGAACCACTTTAATGAAGTTAAAATTCCACTTCATTCTATTCGATCACAAATGAGTAGCATAAAATAACCGCTGCCAGACAGATATAAAATAATGACGACTAAAAGTTTCTTTGTTCTAGGAACCGATACACATGTCGGTAAAACTACCGTGGCGGTTAGTTTATTGTCTGCTTTAAAGGCCAGTGGTTATTCTACAGTCGCATTAAAACCCGTTTCCAGTGGCGCGCAAGCGACTAAAAATGGATGGCGCAATGAGGATGCGTTAAGTTTACAAAGGGCGGCAACGATTCATTTACCTTATGAGCAAGTGAATCCTTTTTGTTTTGCAGTAGCAACGGCTCCTCATATTGCCGCCGCTCAACAGGCGTGTAAATTGAGCGTTACAAAGGTAGCACAAGCATGTCGACCCTTGCATGATGCAGTGGACTATCGTGTTATTGAGGGAGTAGGCGGCGCTTTAGTGCCTTTAAATGAGCGAGAAACAATGCTTGATTTAGTTCAAGTGTTGGGATTTCCTGGTTGTCGGTTTGCGTCTAGGTTGTTTAAATCACGCCCTTTTAACTTACGAAAGTTTGAGGACTAGAAATATTCCTATAGCGGCCTGCGTATGTAATCAAATTGATCCGGCCATGTCGTTTCATGAAGAAAATTGTTCGATTTTAAGCCAATATATTCAAACGCCTTTTTTTACTTTTGTTCCTTATGTGAAGGAGAAAACAGGACAATTTAAATTGTCTATCAATTGGTCAACGCTAATCGAAAACACCACCTGCTTGGCTTAAAGATTATTATCGATGAGCGAATTCGCCGAGGTAGGCACCTTAGGTATATAATGCTCAATGAGTTGTGTCCGCAGATTAACGGTAATTTTTACAGTATTTTTAATTTATATGAAATTTTTAAACCGAATTTTAAGCCTTGTACTTATATTAGTTTCTATACAGACTGTATGGGCCGCCTCAGCGGATGAGCTAATGCAGCTATTAAATGGCTTAAAAAGCTCTAAGGCTGATTTTACTCAAACGATTATAAATGGTAGAGGGCAAATTCTACAACAAACGAGTGGTACGATGACCTTACAGCGACCAGGCCGCTTTCGCTGGGAGGTTAAAGCGCCCAACAGACAATTATTAATTGCCGATGGTCAGCGTATTTGGTTTTATGATATCGATCTGCAACAGGTAACGATACAAAAACAACAGACAGCCGATGCAAGCTCTCCTGCTGCTTTATTAAGTGACGCACCTAAAAATTTAACAGCGCATTTCATGGTAAGTGCTTTAACCGATGTTCAGGGGTTTTATTTGGTTCCAAAGGATAAAAAGGCTATATTTCAATCAATTAGCTTAATTTTTCAACAAAATAAATTACGCGAAATGCGTTTAATCGATAAGCTAGGCCAACAAACCGTGGTTAACTTTTCTCACGTTGAATTAAATCCTTATTTAGCCCCCCAGACCTTTCATTTTAGTATGCCGACTAATAAAAATATTGAGGTTGTTAAGGGGTAAAAATATGTCGCATACCCACCAGCATTTTTCGCCACAGGCTACTTTAAACTTGAGCTTTGCCTTGGCGGTGATATTTAACTTAAGTTTTGTGCTGGTTGAAGTAGGCTATGGTTTTATCGCACATTCTGTCAGTTTGTTATCAGATGCGGTGCATAATTTTGGCGATGTCCTGGGTTTATTGATGTCTTGGGGCGCTAATATTTTAGTAAAAAGGCGTGCTAGCCAACGGTATAGCTATGGTTATAAAAAATTGACTATTTTAGCCGCCTTGGCTAATGCCCTGTTATTGGTTTTAACATCGGCACTGATTGTTTACGAATCTATTAACAAGCTTAGTTATCCAGTTAGGATCAATGAAGCGCTTGTCATGGTGGTTGCCTTTGTCGGCGTATTAGTCAATGGAGGAACGGCGTTGTTATTTATGAAACAACGCGCTTCGGATCTTAATATTAAAAGCGCATTTTTACACTTAGCCTACGATGCTCTTATTGCGCTGGGTGTCGTATTAGCGGGCGCTGCAGTTTATTTTACCGGGTGGCAGCAGATAGACCCTATTGTAGCCCTAGTGATTGTGGCTGTTATTTCTTGGGGTAGCTGGAATTTACTACGTCGTTCCGTTGAATTGATTCTAGGCGCCGTTCCTTATCAGGTTAGTCAGGAAGCGGTGTATAATTATTTAAAAAAATTGCCTGGAGTCGAAGAAGTGCATGATTTACATATTTGGGGCTTAAGTACCGAACAAACGGCGTTAACGGCGCATTTAATTATGCCGAAGGGGTACTTGTCAGATAAAGACTATCTACAGATTAACCAAATTTTAGCGAAACAATTTCACATTCAACACGTAACTTTACAGGTAGAACAAGGACAAAAGAGCTATCCTTGTATGCAGTCTTTAATTTGCTAGCGCTATTTGGTATCCCGGCCCCTTTTCAGTTTTTATAAATTATTCTCAGGCTATTAAATGGTTTTTTTACTTTATATCATCATTGGTTTGTTAGCAGGGTTTTTAGCAGGATTGCTAGGTATTGGTGGCGGAACTATATTAGTTCCTGGTTTGCTTGCGATTTTTTCACATGCACATATTCCAGAACAATTACAAATGCATATGGCAATTAGCACGGCTTTGACCTCGATTATTTTTACCTCTTTAATAGCGGTGTATCACCAGCAGCGTAGTTTTTCAATCAACTGGCTTTTATTTCGACAGTTAGTTCCCGGGATGATCGTTGGAATAATAACGGGCGCTGCATTAGCATTATTGTTGTCGACTCAAGCTTTGAAATTACTATTTAGCCTATTTCTTTTTTTCGTGGCATTCAAACTTCTTTTTCATAAAAGTCAGCTTATAAAAAGAGAGAATATTGTGCTAAATACTACGAAAAAATGGCTGATTGGTTTTTTTATTGGTATCACTTCGGGAATGCTGGGCCTTAGTGGGGGAGCTATCGCTGTTCCGGTTTTTTTACGTTTAGGATTGTCAACACATCATGCGATTGCCACCTCTTCAGCCTGCGTGTTGTTGTTAGCTATTAGCGGAGCCATCGTCTTTACACTAACCGGGTTGCACGCTAATAATTTACCCCCTGGTAGTGTGGGTTTTGTTTATTGGCCGGCTGTGTTGGGCATATCCATTGGCAGCGTTCTTGTTGTCCCTTTAGGTGCTCGATTAGGGAAACGTACGTCAGGAAATAGCTTAAGAAGATTTTTTGCTTTGTTTCTTTTTGTGCTAGGTATTAGCTTACTAATATATTAAAGTATCGATATGTCTTTTAGTTCTTCACAAGCAATTGGGATATTTGATAGCGGCATTGGCGGCTTAACGGTGGCTAATGCGGTAACAAAGTTATTACCCAATGAGTCAATCATTTATTTTGGTGATACAGCGCATGCGCCATGGGGCGACAAGTCAGCCGCGGCTATCCAAGCGTATTCGATTAAAATTTGCGATATGTTACTTAAACAAAATTGCAAGCTTATATTAATTGCTTGTAATTCAGCATCGGCAGTCGCTTATGAACTCGTAAAAGAATATATAGGTCGCAAAGCCATCGTGGTGGATGTTATCAATCCAATGATTGATTATTTAGCTAAAAATTATATTGATAAAACAATCGGTTTAATTGGGACTAAACAAACCATTAATTCCAATATATATAGAAAAAAATTAGATGAGTTAGGCATTAATATTCGTTTGAATACACTGGCTACACCATTGCTGGTTCCTTTGATTGAGGAAGGGTTTGCCGATCAAGCGATTATGAGTGATGCAATTAAATCTTACCTTTCTGAAGCATCTTTGCATAGTCTGGATGCATTGGTGTTAGGTTGTACGCATTACCCCTTAATTAAACAGCATATAAAGCAATTCTTCAAAAATAAAACGGTTATTATCGACTCAACGGATATAGTGGCTGAGCTTGTAAAAAACTTACTCAAAGAGCGTGGTTTATTAGCAAGCGCCTCTAGCTTGCCGAAAAAGAAATTTTACGTTTCGGACTATACACCAGCATTTTCAGCATTGGCACATCTTTTTTTTAAAATGCCTATCCTATTAGAGCGGTATCCTTTGTGGGAGTAAATTATTATTTTAGGTAGGCTTAATACCCGCTTTTAGGGGGAGTCCGATTTATGATAGAATAGGCAAATTTTTAGTCTTACGGGGGAAGTAAAATGGCTTCTAGTAAAATACTCTCAAATCCAGGATTAGAGTCAGTTTTAGCGACGAATACGGTATTACGTAATACCTATATTTTGCTTGGCTTAACGATGGTTTTTAGCGCAATTACCGCTGGGTTTGCGATGTTCACGAATGCTCCGCCTTTGAACCCTTTTATTACACTGATTGCTTATTTCGGACTGTTGTTTCTAACAAATTATACACGTAATAGTGCTTGGGGATTAGCCTCTGTGTTTGGTTTAACAGGATTTATGGGTTACACCTTAGGCCCTATTTTAAGCCATTATATCCATGGATTTACTAACGGTCATGAATTAGTCATGATGTCACTTGGCGCCACTGGCCTTATCTTTTTTGCCTTGTCAGCTTACGCCTTGACCACTAAAAAAGATTTCAGCTTTATGGCAGGTTTCTTGATGGTAGGCATGCTGGTGGCTTTTTTAGCGAGTATAGCGACTTTATTTTTCCATATTCCTGCTTTAATGCTCACCGTCTCGGCGGTATTTATCCTATTGTCCTCGGGTATCATTTTGTTACAAACCAGCCAAATCATCCAGGGTGGCGAAACCAATTATATTATGGCTACAGTTACACTATATGTCTCACTGTATAATATCTTTTTAAGTTTATTGAACTTGCTAGGTGCTTTTAGCGGTAATAGAGAATAATTGCTTTTTAAGAGTATCTTGGACCTGTTTTCTTATCAAGAAAACAGGTCCACTGGTGGATAAGAATAAACTCATTTTATCTCCTCCTGATTGATTTTTGTCGGTATTACTCAAGCTTTTTAGAGGGGATAGGTTTTGGTAATAAAACCTAGTAAATTTTATTTCCCTGGATTAGAAAAAGTTTGTCATCTATCCTAAAGAGAACTATTTAGCTAGCCAAGGTCGGGCGTGCTGGCTTAAAAAGGCTTGGTTTTTAAACCAAGTGAAATTGGTGACATTATCCTAGTTGCAGGGTGATAAATGGCGGGTTTGTTAGTTAATGGTGAAAAAATTTTAACCGATCAATTTGGTTATCTTATTCATTCAGCAGATTGGCATGAAGATGTCGCGACGATGATTGCACAAGGCGAGTCATTAATCCTTATTAAAGATCATTGGCATGTTATTTATTTTTTGCGTAATTTTTATCAGCAGTATCATAAAACACCTGCAATCCGGATCTTGGTTAATCAACTGGCAGTACAACTTGGCCCTGAAAAAGCGAGCAGTATCTATCTGAATAAGCTTTTTCCTAAAGGAATATTAAAGCAAGCGAGTAAGCTGGCGGGTTTGCCCCGCCCTACGCGTTGTATGTAACATTAGTTTATAGTTTTTAGCGCATTTAGAGCGAAATGGCTAGTAAATGAGTGAACAAAATATTCAATAATAAAATAGGATTGGGTATGTCCGATACAAAAACAGAATCTTCATTATCAGAATCAGAAGCATCTATATCAAGAGAAATTAATAGTTTAACAGCAACCTCACTTAAAGATGCATTGGGAAAATATTTTGCAAGCGAACACAAGCTTAATCATATTTGCAGTAGCTATGCCATCAAAAACAAGGCATTAAAGCGATGTTTTTATCGAGTAAAAGGCTATCAAAAGATTGATAAAGATCTGCCAGATAAGATTATTTCTAACCAAGCGGTCTATTTTATAGCTCCAAAATTTAATAAAATTAGAGTTAAATTAGCTGAGCTTTATGCGGATATTTTAGGTGATAATATATCTGAAGAGTTAGATGCAAAAAATAGTTATGTAGAGATTAAAGATTTTCTTTGTACGCTTTGTTCGAGTGATAAAATATCATTTTCAGTTAAATTAAAAATTTTGGATTTATTATTAAATTTATTGAAAAAAAAAGACCATATAAAACTTGATAAATTTCATAAAGAATTTACTCCACTATTTATTTTCATAAAATCATTAATAACTGAACAAAAAAACCTGGGTATTCTTTTAGCCTACTTAAGTAATTTAGGTAGTGAATCTAATGAAGTAACAGCTTATGAGATTTAAGCAAAATATAATAATTTTTAAATCTAGAAAAATAGCACTAGATAAAGAAATAGATAAGCGGATCGAGCTAACAAAAAAAGCCATTTCATGTCCTCTTAAGTCTGACTTTATCGATACTTGCTTTTTTCCTAGTGTCGAATCTTCGAGTCAGTGCCCAACAGAAAACCCGATGTCTAACTTTGCTAAAATAGCGTTAAGGTAAATATAATTGGCATTGTTTAAATCGGATAATACAAGCGATTAAAAATAATAAGGTATTTACATGCTCAATACCCCTGGTATCACTACTAAATTTAATGACGGAATTAATTTTTGTAGAGTTTTTTTTGATAAAGTAAAGAATGAACTTGAAGAGAGGCGTGAGAATCCATTATATGCAATCTGCGACAATATCAGGGTGTGGCCGACACCGAATCAATCTGGAAAATTTGACGTGTCTAGTGGCACGCTTGAGCAAGATAAAGAATTCATTTTGAAAAAAGATCGAGAAAATTTACAATATCAGCTTAAGAAAATGCGAGATATTGTTCTTTTAGATGAAAATAATGGCTTAGCTTCAGAAAATAAAGCTTTCTTACTTCAAATAGATAGGTTGTTAGAAGAGCTTAAAGAGACTGAAAGCGTATCAGTAAATAGATGGTCTATTATTCATCATATTACTAATAGTTTATTTTTATTCTTTACTAAAAAAGAATTTGATTTAAATACAAAAAATTTAATAGCCAAAATTTTATTGATTATTATAGAGAATAACAATTTAACAGTAGAGAAAATAAATCTCATTAAAGAATTTAATAAATATTTAAACACTAGAGATAATTATGAATTGAATAATTTTATTAAAGAGCTTGATGGTTGTAGATTTTCTAAGCAAGTTTACATCGCTCGCGATATTCAAGCTTTAAAAGAGGTAGCGAATTCATTAAAAAAAATAAAAGCACATAGAAAAATAAAGACAAGAACAATAGATTTCGATTTAAACGGAATAGAATTTTGTGTTGAAGATAAATTAAATCAGCAAGCAAGGATGTTCTCGGCAGAAATTAAGCGTTTAGCACGTATTAATGTAGAAGAAATTAACTTAGTCGTTGAAGATAGACTAAACCATGAAGAATTAATTTTATTAAAAGAATTTAAACATTTAGCAAATATTAATTTAGCTGAAATAAAATCCATCAGAAAAAATAGCTTAGCGGAAAAGCACCCATTAGCTGAAGATAATAAACTATTATACGCCAAGTTATGGAGCAGGATCGAAAGTATTGAAAAAAGCGGAAAAAACAGAGCAGATAAAATTACAAAAAGAAAGATTACTAAAAAAATATCTATAAATGATCAGCGTAAGCGATTATTAGAAAAATTATTAACGCCTATTAGGAATAAAATTGAAGAATTTAACACGGAAAAAATCAATGTTGTAAAGGGGGTTTATTTTAATCTGCCACGATTTGAAGAAAGTAATAACAGGTTTCTTGATTATATTAATTTTAAAGATTTTAAGAAACTAATTAGTGAAGCGAAAAAAATATTTTTGTCTATACAAGAAATGCTTATTATTTTGAGAAAAATTGATAATTTTTATTGTGAGTTAAATTATCAGAAAAATTATTATGAATATTTTGTTGAAGAAGTTTGTAACTTTAATGAAATTTTCAATAAAGAATCCATTGTTAATTTTTTAGAGAACGCAATTGAATTGTTTATAGCGCATCAATTGTATCAAAAGAAAATTATTCGAATCGATTTTTTAAGATTAGATAATAAATTTGAAAAAATCACATTTGATAGCCAGGCTATATTAGATGAATTTATTTATTCTAATAAGCTTAAATTTATTATAGAAAGGCAAAAAAATGAAATCGAGGCCTATTTATCTCGCTATTTAAGCCAAGATATTTTATTTGACGATAAAATTGAAAAAAATAAGCTTTATTACGATAATACATTTAAATTTATTTTGGAAAAAATTAAAAGATTTATAATGAGTTTTTCAAGAAATTATTTTTTGAGCAGGCGGGGCAAGCTTGCTTTTTTAAGTCAACTTAAAAAAAATGCGATAGGCGCGTTAACTTTTAATTCGGTAAATGATTTTACTGCAAAGTTAAAATGGTGGAATTTTATTTTTTATGGAATAAATCCATTTGGTATGTATAAAAAAGGATTTAAGAAAAAATTATCCGAGCAATTATTTCTCACTTTGATAGACGATGATTTCAAAAAGCTTATTCATCGTTTAGAGAGAGCCACTGATCATGCTGAGCGTATCCAATATACTGATGAGTTATCAGCTATTATAAATCGACTTAAGTCTTTAAAGCGAAATGATAGAGATAACATCGGAGAAAAATCTAAATCTCGTTATGAACTGATTGACGAATTAAAAGAAAATGTCGTAAAGGAATTAACCGAAAAATTATTTGCTTTAAAGCAGCAGGCAAATTTATATTTAAGCCAATTTTCTAAATTATCGAGCTTGTCAAAAAAAGCCGTCGAAACCTTAGAGCAAGTAAAAAAAGAAGGAAGTCATGTTTCTACTTATTCGGAGAATAATTTTTATTTTTTTAACTGGCTACAAAGACAAGATGAGAGAGCGGGGATCAATAGTCAAACACCCTGCTCTAATCGAGCTGCCTTATAATATAAGGTAAATTTTTTATTGTTTTATTTCCATTTGATATTACACCCTATGCTTGGTATTTGTTCTGAATCAACAGACTTTCTTGTCAGAATGTTCTCTAAAGCGGCTCGGATATCTTTGCCCGTCACAGGGATCTTATTATTAGGTCTTGCGCCATCGAGTTGGCCCCGATATACGCAGGATAGATTGTGGTCAAAGATATAAAAATCGGGTGTGCAGGCGGCTTGATAAGCTTTTGCGACCGATTGAGTTTGGTCATAGAGATAGGGGAAGCTAAAGCCTAAATTTTTGCCTAATTGGCCCATTTTGTCGGGAGCATCTTCCGGGTAGGCTTGCGCATCATTAGCACTAATGGCAATAAAAGAAATCCCTTTGACCTGATAATCCTTGGCCAATTTAACCAACTCGTGAATGACATGCTTTACGTAGGGACAATGATTGCAAATAAACATAATGACAGTTGCTTTTGATGATTTAAGCTGTTTTAAAGATTTATGTTGATTACTTAAGGTATCCAGCAATGCAAAATCCGCCGCCTTCGTTCCTAAAGCAAGCATTCTTGAAGGTGTTAAAGCCATAAAATATTTTCCCTATTTTCTAAAGTTACAGGTATTATACGCTAAACGTATATCAATTTTTGACAATGGCTAAACTCTATTTTTATTATTCAGCGATGAATGCCGGCAAAAGCACAGCCTTGCTACAAGCGAGCTATAATTATCAAGAACGCGGTATGCAAACCTTGTTGTTTGCTCCAGCTATTGATAATCGCTATAAAGCAGGTCATATTTTCTCAAGAATCGGTCTAGAGGCGGAGGCCACGTTATTCACCGCAAAAGATAATTTGTTTGAATACGTAGAGAGCCTACTTGAGCAAAAAACAAATTTAAAGTGCATTTTAATCGATGAGGCGCAATTTTTAACCAAAACACAGGTTTTTCAGTTAACCGATATCGTCGATCGGTTGGATATTCCAGTTTTAAGCTATGGATTGCGTAGTGATTTTCGCGCCGAGCCTTTTGAGGGGAGTTTATATCTATTGATTTTAGCGGATAAGATAAGCGAGATAAAAACCATCTGCTACTGTGGGCGCAAAGCGATTATGAATATTAGATTTGACGCTAAAAATCGTAAAATAACCCAGGGTAAGCAAATCGACATAGGTGGTAATGAACGTTATATTTCTGTGTGTAGAAAGCATTTTAAATTAGCCGATACGACTATCAAGTAGATAAGGCCACGGTTTACACAAAGCCACCACCTAATGTTGCGATTTAGCTTGGACAATAGGCTTGCCTTCCTATAGACTACGGCTCCCAAATAGGCCCTAAAAATAAAAGACCAAAGTATTGTAAAAAGTCTCATCTCTATTTGAGGAAGCCAATGGCCGAAACGTCTAATCAAATATCGGATCATCTAAGCTTTTCTAAGATTCAGCCTTGGCTAGTCTGCCTTTCAGCCGCGCTATTTTTCTTCTATGAATTTATTCAGATGGGGATGTTTAACTCCATTAGCCAAGAATTAATGCATGATTTCTCCATCAATGCCGGACAATTAGGCCTCCTATCTGCAACGTATTTCTATGCCGACGTTATTTTCTTACTATTCGCAGGGGTACTTGTTGATCGTATTTCGATACGTACTATTATACTGAGCGCGATGGTAATGGTTGTGCTGTCGACGATTACCTTTGCTTTCAGTCAATCCTTTCAGCTTGCCGCGTTTAGTCATTTTATAGCCGGAGTCGGGAACGCCTTCTGTTTTTTAAGTTGCATTAAATTAGCTACACGCTGGTTTCCCTCACAGCGTTTAGCATTGGTAGTTGGCATTATGATTACCATTGCGATGGCAGGAGGCATTGTGGCGCAGACGCCCTTTGCCCTTTTGGTACATATACTGGGATGGCGACAGGCTGTGCTGATTAATGCCGCATTAGGCAGCTTCATTACAATAATTGTTTATGTTTTTGTTTATGATCACCCAGCGCATCAAGAAGCTAAAGAAGTAGTTAAAGCCGCTATTTTGCCCACTTCGGTAGGGAGAAGTATCGTTTTGGCTTTATTGAATAAACAAAATAGCTTAGCCGGGATATATACTTGTCTTTTGAATTTACCAGTTATTTTGTTAGGCGCATTGTGGGGCACGTTGTATTTAACGCAAGTTCACCATCTGGATAAAACCCAAGCTTCTTTGGTTGCGATGATGATATTTTTAGGAACTATTATAGGCTCACCTTTAGTGGGTTGGTTTTCTGATTTTATCGGAAGGCGACGATCATTGATGATAATAGGGGCGCTATTATCGCTGCTGGTTTTGATGCTTATTATGTTTATACCGATATTGCATTTTTATACACTACTGGTTTTATTTTTATTGTTGGGTGTTTTTACTAGCACTCAAATTATTAGCTACCCGTTAATAGCAGAAAGTAATCCTAAGCATTTAACAGGGACGTCGACCAGTTTAGCCTCGATCCTCATTATGGGAGGCGGCGCGGTGTTTCAACCTTTATTTGGTTGGTTAATCGATCTGCATTGGGATCGGGTCTTAATACAAGGTGTGCCGTTATACTCACCGAATAATTATCTTTATGGTATGGCAATTATGCCGATTGCTTTTATAGTGAGTTTAATAGCAGCTTGTTGTTTGCGTGAAACCTATTGTCAACCTTATTCACGAGAATAGTTTATGTCGAGTTCCGTTTTTTCTGAGGATGGTCCTGCTCTAGAGAATAAAAAATTAGCTTGGATAGTTTGTTTTTCAGCAGCACTGTTTTTTTTCTATGAATTTATTCAAATGAATATGTTCAATGCCATTAGCGCTGATTTAATGCATGCGTTTTCTCTTAACGCAACGAAATTAGGTAAATTATCAGCGTACTATTTTTATGCAAATTTACTGTTTTTACCGGTTGCAGGCGCTCTATTAGACCGTTTTTCTACGCGTAAAATTATTTTATCGGCTTTACTGCTTTGCATTATAGGGATAGCGGCCTTTGCAATAACCGATTCATTTGCCTTAGCTTGCGCATTTCGCTTTATGAGTGGGATCGGCAGTGCTTTTTGTTTTCTAAGTAGCATTCGTTTAGCCTCACGTTGGTTTCCGGCTAAAAATATGGCATTAGTCAGCGGGTTAATTGTAACGATGGCAATGCTAGGTGGCATGGTAGCTCAAACACCGTTGACTGTATTAACTAAATTAGTAGGATGGCGCCATGCTTTGTTATTTGATGCAAGTTTAGGCATCGTTATTCTCTTAGTTATTTTTGCTTTGGTACAAGATTATCCAGCGATTTTGCATCAGGAACAGAAAAATTTTCATCAAGAATTATCGCAGCTAGGTCTTTTCAAAAGTTGGCGTTTGGCTTATTTGAATCCACAAAATACCTTATGCGGACTTTATGTTTCCTTGTTAAATTTACCCATTGCCTTATTGGGTGCTATTTGGGGAAGTTTATTTTTACAACAAGCGAGGCATTTTTCAGCGACCGAGGCTTCTTTTGCGCCAAGCTTGCTGTTTGTCGGAACAATAATTGGTGGACCTGTTGTCGGATGGATGTCTGATAAAATCAAAAAACGTATACCGCTGATGATGTTGGGAGTAATTATTTCTCAATTGTTAGTTATCACGATTATATGTGTATCGGGGCTTTCGATAACAACAGTGGCATTATTATTTTTTGGCTTAGGTTTTTTTACCAGCAGTCAGGTATTGGGTTACCCCTTAGTTGCAGCCAATAATCCTAAGAGTATAACAGCCACATCGGTCAGTGTGGTATCCTTCATGGCAATAGGCGGCTATGCTATATTTCAACCTTTATTTGGTTACCTGATGGATTATAATTTTCAAGGAGCGGTATTCAATCAAATTAGGGTCTATGCCCCTAGTGATTATCATCGCGCATTATTAATTTTACCGATAAGCTTTAGTATGGCTTTTATTGCTACTTTTTTAATGCGCGAGTCTCGTTCTTAGTCGAAATTATTCTCAATCAGCATTAGCGGGTATATAAGATTTATCCATTTATTCTGCCAGCTTGCAAACTTTTCCCCTTCAGATTTAAAGCGCTTAGATTAAAATTGGCTATTTTGAATAATATTCGCTAGTATAGAGCTCCTTTTAGCTTTAAAAGGTCAATTTTTAAGCTTATTTTCACTTTTAAGATTGAGAATAAAAAATGGATAATTATACGATATTTACTTCCGAATCAGTGTCAGAGGGACATCCTGACAAAATAGCCGATCAAATTTCTGACGCCGTCCTTGATGCGATTTTAATGCAAGATAAGGATGCCCGTGTTGCTTGTGAAACCTTAGTTAAAACCGGAATGGTGTTAGTTGCCGGTGAGATAACCACAACAGCTTGGGTTGATGTAGAGCACATTGTCAGGGAGACTGTTAAAGAGATTGGTTATAATAGCTCATCGATGGGATTTGATTGGGAATCCTGTGCCGTTATGTCAGCTATTGGTAAGCAATCACCTGATATTGCGCAAGGCGTTGATAAGCTCGATAAGCTTGAGCAAGGCGCAGGCGATCAAGGCTTAATGTTTGGTTATGCTAGTAATGAAACAGACGTGCTTATGCCCGCGGCTATTACATATGCACATCGTTTAATGGAGCGGCAGGCCAAATTACGCAAAGATAACAGTTTAAGTTGGTTAAGGCCGGATGCTAAAAGCCAAGTAAGTTTACGATATCAAAATGGGAAACCTATCGGTGTCGAAACAGTCGTACTTTCTACGCAACATGCCCCTGATATAAGCTATGACGATCTGAAAGAAGCCGTCATGGAAGAAATTATCAAGCCTATATTTCCACCAGGATGGTTAACGAAAACTACCAAGTACTATGTCAATCCAACCGGTCGTTTTGTTATCGGCGGACCCTTAGGAGATACCGGTTTGACGGGACGTAAAATTATTGTCGATACTTACGGTGGTATGGCACGCCATGGCGGAGGCTGTTTTTCGGGCAAGGATCCCAGTAAAGTGGATCGCTCGGCCGCTTACGCAGCGCGTTATGTGGCTAAAAATATTGTCGCAGCAGGCTTGGCCGATCGTTGTGAAATACAAATTTCTTATGCAATTGGTGTTGCAGAACCGACCTCTATCAATATTAATACTTTTGGTACTGCTAAATTAGCAGACCAACGTATTATCGAATTAATTCAGCAACATTTTGATCTGAGGCCGCGAGGCTTAATTGAGATGCTTGATTTGTTGCGCCCCATCTATAAGGCAACGGCGGCCTACGGTCATTTTGGACGCGAGAAAGAAAATTTTCCCTGGGAAAAAACAGACAAATTAGAGTTATTACGTGCGGCGCTATTGACGCATGAGATGAAACAGGTCACTGAATTCTAGTGAAAATTTTGTGCTGGAAGGTATTTTAATGAAAGCTATTGAAAAGGTATTGTTATGATAACAGAAGAATTAAAGGCCACAGTTGTTGACTACAAAGTAGCTGATTTAAGTTTGTCTGAGTGGGGTCGGCGAGAAATTATCATTGCTGAAACAGAAATGCCTGGTTTGATGGCATTACGTAAAGAATATGCTGAGCAGCAACCTTTAAAGGGAGCACGCATCGCGGGTTGTTTACATATGACCATACAAACGGCCGTGTTAATTGAAACCTTGCTTGAATTAGGTGCTGAGGTTCGTTGGTCTTCTTGCAATATTTTTTCTACGCAAGATCATGCCGCGGCGGCTATGGCCGCGCAAAATATCCCAGTTTTTGCTTGGAAAGGTGAATCAGAAGATGAATTTTGGTGGTGTATCGAACAGACTTTAATAGGGCCCGACGGCTGGGTCCCTAATTTATTGTTAGATGATGGGGGTGATCTTACCCTGTTGCTCCATGAGAAATACCCTAAATTGTTACAGGCTATTAAGGGTGTTTCCGAGGAAACAACAACCGGTGTGCATAGACTTTATCAAATGCAAAAAGAAAAAACATTATTAATCCCAGCGATTAATGTAAATGATTCGGTTACTAAATCTAAATTTGATAATCTGTATGGCTGCAGAGAATCGTTAATCGATGCTTTAAAGCGCGCCACCGATGTAATGATTGCCGGTAAAATTGCGGTTGTTTGCGGTTATGGCGATGTAGGCAAAGGATGTGCTCAGAGTTTACGATCCTATGGCGCAACGGTGTGGATTACTGAAATTGATCCCATCTGTGCATTACAAGCGGCAATGGAAGGTTACCGTGTTGTCACCATGGACGACGTGGCAAGCCAAGGTGATATATTTGTAACAGCCACAGGAAATAAAGAGGTCATCACCTTATCACATATGAAACAGATGAAGGACCTCGCTATAGTATGTAACATCGGCCATTTTGATTCAGAGATAGATGTTGCTGGATTGCGTCAATTTAATTGGTTAAATATTAAACCCCAAGTCGATCAAATAAATTTTCCGGATAAAAAGCGCTTATTGTTGTTAGCAGAAGGCCGTCTAGTTAATTTAGGTTGCGCGACGGGACACCCTAGTTTTGTGATGTCTAATTCGTTTACTAATCAAGTTTTAGCACAGATTGAGTTATGGCAGCATAGCGACCGTTATGAAAAAGGAAAGGTTTATGTGTTGCCCAAAGAATTGGACGAACAAGTCGCTCGTTTGCATTTAGAGAAAGTGGGCGCCAAGTTAACAAAATTAACGACTGAGCAAGCAAGCTATATTGGCGTAAAGCCCAATGGCCCATATAAATCGGATTATTATCGCTATTAATCAAGCCATTTATTTTTCTAAGGTTTTGATACCGTGGTTGGTTGCCATTAATAATATATTGGCAGGTCGCTGTGCAAATAATCCATTACAAACTGTGCCTGGAATATTATTGAGCAAGCGTTCTAATTTAATAGGATCAGTAAAGTCCCAGTGTTGTGTATCTAAAATAATGTTGCCATTGTCGGTGGTAAATTTTTCCCGATAAATAGGAAATCCGCCTAGTTTTACTAACTCTCTAGCAACATAGCTACGCGCCATTGGGATTACCTCGATGGCTAGACTTCTTTCTCCTAACATAGTCACATATTTACTTTGATCGATAATACAAATAAAATTTTTACTGGCAGCGGCTATAATTTTTTCCCGAGTTAACGCACCCCCCCCGCCTTTTATGAGTTGTAACTGAGAATTGACCTCATCGGCGCCATCTATATAAAGCGCTAGTTCCCCGGTACTGTTTAGGTTTACAACAGGGATGCCCAGTTGTTTTAAACGTTTTTCTGTTTCGATAGAGGCGGCGACGACGCCTTCTATTTTATGCTTAATATGCGCTAAAGCGGCGATAAGACAGTTGACTGTGCTACCACTGCCTAAGCCAATGATGTAACCCGGTTTAATATAATCTAAAGCCGCTTGGGCGACTTTTTCTTTTAAGATTTCCTGGTTTTGTGCCATCGCGCTACCTACCTCAGTCAGAGACGTTTTCTAAGTGCTACTTTGACATAAGGCAAAACGGCATGCAATGCTAGCTTTCAAATGGCCAAGAAAGCACACTTCGCCATTCAAAAAGTGGCGTCACTTAGGGGTCTATAAGCGAGATCCGGTAATTTTTTAAAATTAAGACTTCATTTGCTTTCTGTGCCAACTATATAACCTATAAGTGCGGCTTCTTCTTGCGAGAAGCCATTTATTAGCTTAGGCGTGGTGAAAATTTGATGTGCTGTCCGCATAAAATACAAGCCTTCGCCTAAAATATTTACCATCAGGATATTATCCCGATATTGCGCAATTAATTGGAAACGTATTTGTTCAGGTATATTCCACATAGCGTATCTCCCAAAAATAGTTAGATAAAAACTATTTTTTATAGTTAAATCCTTGTTATATTCTATGAAGAAAATATTTGCCTTCGATGCAAAGCTTTTTAAAATAAAGCGTTGATACTTAAAAAAACGACAAAATTTACTTACCTTTTAAGACATATAGTATGCCTTGTCATTAACAATTTCAATGTGCAAACTCGGCAAGAAAATGTAAAAATGCTGCTATTTAATAGATTTTTTACCAACTTGGTAAATTTTGAAAATAAACTTTCTTAATGCTAATAAGGTTTATTTCACTAAAGAAATAGACATTTTTTGTTGAAAGTGAGAAATTAAATTAATTTTTAAAAAAACCGTTGGACTTTTATTCAATAATTAATAAAATCAATCATAAAATTAATAGCTAATAGAATTGTTACTAAAATAGTAAACAAGCGAGTTAACAATAGGCCATAGTTTCTCCAATAATATCTACCTATACTAAGATGGTCAGTATAATGGGGATTTACCCAGTAAATCTTTGTAAAGTAAAACGTATTATAAATAGAGGTATGTAGCCGACCCCCTCTTAACTAGTGATTGTCAGTGAGCTAACGTGTTTTTCTCGCTTAACGTTTTTTGATAAGCTGTGTTATGCTTGACCACTTTCTATTAAAGCGGCTGGAGAACCTATGGGTTTTTGTTTGATTAGCAGATAGATGGTTCTTTCAAGAAAAAAGATATGCAAGCAACGATGCTCGCCAGGGCTATTTAACTGAAAATAAAACAAAAATGATAGTTTTTAAAGCGGTTTATTTGTTAAGTCTTTTATTAAAAAGAGGGCTCTATGTTTAGATTGGGATTACGCAGCCTACTATTTTTAGTTTTATTAGCTGGTTTAACGGCTTGTGGGAAAGTCAGTAATAATACCAAAGCCTCTTCTTCACCGGCTAATTTTAAGGCGGGTATAGATTACGAGCTTATTTCCACTTCTGAAATCATTCCTAAAGCGACACCTAAAACGGAAGTGCATGTGATTGAGTTTTTTAACTATGCTTGCCCTGCGTGCTATCACTTTGAACCGACTTTGGATAAATGGCTTGCACAAAAGCCGGCCTATGTGAAGTTTGAGCGCATCCCCATTATATTTCAACCTAATTGGCGTAGTTTAGCACGTGCTTATTATATCGCTCAAATGTTAGGTGTGGAAAAAGAGTTGACCCCAGCTATATTTAAAGCTATCCACGTTGAAGGGCAGGACTTATCAAATCCTAACTTACAAGAGGAATTTTTTGTCAAGCAGGGTGTAAAACAGCACGAATTTGAAAGTATAGCTAGTTTTTCTCCCGGTATTGATGCGCAGCTATTGAGAAGTGATACATTGATGCAGGAAGATAAAATTCTTGCTGCACCTACATTGGTTATAGATAATCGATATAGAGTCGACCCTAATATGGTCGGTGGAGATCCTATACGTTTTTTACAGGTTGCCGATTATCTGATAGAGAAAGTGAGAAAAGGAGACGAATAGTTTGAGTAATCTCGTTAGTATTCAGGGTTTATCTTTTAGCCGTAGTGGCCGTACAGTTTTTTCTGATATCGAACTTAATATTTTGCGGGGTAAAATAACAGCTATCATGGGGCCTAGTGGTTGTGGAAAGACGACGCTATTGAGCTTAATTGGAGGGCAGTTAAAACCAAAGCGAGGGAGTATCCAAGTAGATGGTCAATTAATTAACAAGTTACCACGAACTCGCTTGTACGAAATTCGTCGTAAAATGGGGATTTTATTTCAAAGCGGGGCATTATTCACCAATCTAAATGTTTTTGAGAATGTTGCTTTCCCCTTAAGAGAGCATACAGAGCTGCCTGATTTTATGATTGGTGATATTGTGCTGATGAAATTGCAATCTGTTGGTTTGCGCGGCGCTAAAAATCTGATGCCTAATCAGCTTTCAGGGGGCATGGCGCGCCGTGTCGCTTTAGCTCGAGCAATTGCCTTGGATCCAGAGCTTATTATGTATGACGAGCCATTTACAGGTTTAGATCCTATTGCGCGGGGAGTGATCGTTAAATTGGTTTCTGATCTTAATAAAGCATTAGGCATCACAAGCATTTTAGTTTCACATGATGTAAAAGAAGCACTGAGTATCGCGGATTATATTTATGTGATTGCCAGCGGAAAGATCATTGGCCAAGGAACCCCGGAAAAGTTACGGGCGGACAAAAATCCAGAGGTTCAACAATTTTTACAAGGTTTGCCTGACGGCGTAGTCCCTTTTCATTACCCTGCTGTAGATTATACCCAAGATTTACTCTCTTAATACTATGTTAATACTTGATAAGCTAAGATTGTTGGGTCAAGTCGGCCTAGAGCTATTAATGAGCCTCGGTCGCTCCGGTCTGTTTTTAGTACAGTTATTGGTGCGTAAGCCGCAATTTAACAAAAGCTTCCCTTTATTGATTGAGCAGTTATATTTCATTGGTGTATTGTCGTTAGTGATAATTGCTTTGTCCGGATTGTTTATTGGCATGGTAGTGGGTTTACAGGGCTATAATACTTTAAACGGATTTGGCGCTAGCCAACAACTAGGTCAATTGATTGCTTTGAGTGTGGTACGTGAATTAGGCCCAGTTGTAACCGCATTATTATTTGCAGGTCGGGCTGGCTCAGCGCTTACTGCTGAAATTGGTTTAATGAAATCAACTGAGCAACTTGCCAGCATGGAAATGATGGGTGTTGATCCTCTTTGGCGCGTCATTGCGCCACGGTTTTGGGGTGGATTTATAGCGATGCCATTTTTAATGGTCATTTTTAGTGCAGTTGCAATTTGGGGTGGTTATCTAGTCGGCGTCGTTTGGCTAGGTGTAGATGGTGGAACTTTTTGGAGTGCTATGCAGGCTAGCGTTAATTTTGACGATGTTGTGAATGGAATTGTAAAAAGTATCGTATTTGGTGGTGTCGTCACTTGGATTGCTGTATTTCAAGGATATGATACGGTTCCTACAGCCCAAGGAATTGGATTAGCTACAACACGCACCGTTGTTTATTCTTCCTTGGCTGTACTAGGCTTGGATTTTATATTAACCGCAGTGATGATGGGGGGGTGGTAAGTGAGTGAAAGAATAATAGAGATTTGGGTTGGTTTATTCATGTTATTTGGCATACTTGCTTTATTGACTTTGGCTTTTAAGGTAAGTGGGTTAAGTAGCGCAATTGGGAATGATGGATATAATCTAACAGCCGCTTTTGATAATGTGGGCGGACTAAAAATACGATCACCTGTGTCTTTGGCAGGCGTTCGCATTGGTGAAGTAAGTGCGATAAAACTTGATAATGTCCAATTTAAAGCCATAGTGACGATGAAAATTGATCCTAAATATCAGCAATTGCCGATAGATACCTCAGCGAGCATTTTAACCCAGGGTTTATTAGGGGCTAATTACATTAATCTTACCCCAGGGTTTGCGCACACAGCCTTAAAAAATGACGGTATTGTCCAAGATACCCATCCGGCATTAATTTTAGAAGATCTGATCGGCCAATTAATATTTAGTTTAAAGAGCTCAGGAGGGAAGAAGTGAAAAAAGTAAAAGTAGTTGTTGCATTCCTGGGATTATTGATTTTTACAGCGGCTTTAGCGGTGCCTTCGCCGGTAGAGTTACTACAAAATACATCTAGGCAATTAATTGCTGCTTTGCAACAAAATCAAGCGACATTAAAAACCAAACCACAGATTGTTTATGGAATAGTTAATCAAATTTTACTTCCGCACGTCGATTTAATAAGTATGTCAAGTAGAGCATTGGGCCGTGAGGCTTGGTTGCGAGCAACACCCACGCAAAGACAAGCATTTTCTCAGCAATTTGTGACTTTGCTGATCCATACCTATTCCAGCGCATTGGCACAGTATACCGATGAAAAGATAAATTTTTTTCCAATGCGAGGTAATATTAATAATCAATTACGTGTGCAGGTTAACAGTGTTATTGTTCGTGATGCGGGCCCGTCGATTAATGTTAGTTATCATTTGATGCGAGAAGAGGGTCAGTGGATGCTTTACGATTTTAGCGTTGATGGCGTTAGTATGATGGCAAGCTTTCATTCTCAATTTGCTCAAGAATTACAACAAAACGGCATTGACGGCCTTGTTAATAAATTGGCCCAACATAATGCGCAGAATGCCTAAAAATGATTAAGCCATCTTTTCAGTATAAAGAAAACCATCATTATGCTTTATCAGGGGTTTTGAGTGTTGATACAGTTCCTACTTTATGGCAACAAAGTCAGGATATCTTAAAGCCTAGTAAAGCTTCGTTGCTTACTTTTAATTTAGAGCACGTCACTCAAAGCGATAGTAGCGGCGTTGCTTTATTGATTTCTTGGACACGAATGTTAAGTCAACGCAATCAAAAAATTTGTTTTGTGCACCTGCCTAGTCAAATGCTAGCCATAATTCGAGTATCAGATTTAGAAAAAATATTGCCGATAAAAATATAGAGAGATGAATGGTGGATAAACTAATTATTAGAGGTGGTATCCCACTACAAGGTGAAGTACGTATTTCTGGCGCTAAAAACGCTACCTTACCTATTTTAGCGGCTTGCCTATTATCAGAAGAGCCGATTACATTATTTAATGTTCCTCACTTGCAAGATGTGACTACGATGGTTGAGCTCTTAAGTGGCATGGGTGCTCAATTTACTATCGGTGAGAGGATGAGTCTCGAAGTCAGATCGCGTGATCTTATTGATTCCTATGCCCCCTATGCGTTGGTTCGTAAGATGCGCGCCTCTATTTTAGTCCTAGGCGCTTTGTTGGCACGCTGTGGTGAAGCGATAGTTTCCTTGCCGGGCGGTTGTGCCATAGGAACACGCCCAGTTAATTTGCATATTCAAGGGCTTGAGGCCATGGGGGCAAAGATAGAAATAGAAAATGGTTATATTAAAGCTAAGAGCAAGGGTCGCTTGCAGGGCGCGTTTATCGAATTAGATACCATCACCGTGACAGGTACAGAAAATTTAATGATGGCGGCGACCCTTGCTAAAGGTAAAACGGTCATAAAAAACGCCGCTCGTGAACCTGAGGTGGTTGATTTAGCTAATTTTTTAAATAGTATCGGCGCAAATATTAGTGATGCTGGCACCGATACCATCACCATCGAAGGTGTTGATCAATTAACCGGCGGTTATTATCGAATTTTACCCGATCGTATAGAGGCCGCTACCTATTTAATTGCCGTTGCGTGCACTAAGGGCTTTATCCGTCTAAAAGATATTCAGGCTGATACCTTAGATGCGGTTATTTATACATTGCGTCAAGCCGGCGCGGAAATCAGTATTGGCGATCATTGGATTGAGCTTGATATGCGTAATAAGCGCGCAAAAGCAGTTAATGTGAGTACAGCGCCCTATCCTGCTTTTCCTACTGATGCACAAGCTCAAATTATGGCACTTAATATTACCGCGGAAGGCACCGGGATTATAACTGAAACGGTTTTTGAAAACCGTTTCATGCATGTCCAAGAAATGCGCCGTATGGGCGCAGATATTACCTTAAAAGGTAATATAGCTATCTGCAAAGGCGTTGATAGATTGATGGGTGCAGAGGTTATGGCAACTGATTTGCGGGCTTCGGCAAGCTTGGTACTTGCAGGTTTGATGGCCGAAGGCGAAACGACGGTAAATAGAATTTACCATATTGATCGCGGTTATGAGTGTATTGAAGAGAAACTGTCACAGTTAGGCGGAAGGATTCGCCGTGTATCCGTGCCGGATGTAGCTTAAGATCCATTAGAAAGCTTATCAATTGTAACGGAACACAAATAATAAACTTTCTAATTAATTTTTTAGTAAATCATTAAACAAAGGATGCTTCACACACATTATCCATTGTTCGTGTTTGTATGCCGCTTAGCATATTCCATATTGATTTAGCTATTTTTTTGGCTGCTTTTTCTGCTTTTAGTTTATCTTCCATCGGTAAATCCTTTATTAAGGCTTTAGTTGCTTCAGCATGCTCTACATCTGCTTCCAGATGAACTAAAAAAAATTTCAAAGTGGCTTCATCTTCAATATCGTAAAATTTTTTCAGTCCTGTGATTTTACTGGCTGCTGTTTGAGGGATCTGACGTTCGTACGCATATAAAGCGCCTAAGCCCTCGGCATAGGATGTACGTGACAGAGAGAGAAACTCATGAATAAATTGCTCAGTTTCCGGAAAAATAGCACTGTTAATAACGGTCTCCTTAGATAAGCCTAGACCCTGAGTAAACTGTAGCCATAAAGCCGGATGACTATCGAGACCATTCATTCCCTCTTCATCGTTTAAATTTTCTAGTAGTATTTTTCGCGCTTCGGAGCACTGACAGTTACTGTGAGTGGCGCTGATATAACGAGGGAAAGCCTCGACATGGTGATAATATTGGCAAGCATAAGTACGTAGATTATCTATGGATAGCTTCCCTGTAGACCAAGCTTGATAAAAAGGATGCTTTAGTAAGTGGTTTTCGTTAAGTTGTCTATCGAATTGTTGCATATAATTACTTTGCAAAATACCATTGAGCGTATTATCCATTGTTTGCATAGTCATATAGCTTTTCTCCTTATTTGGTTTAGAGTTACACATTGTACCGAATTTAGCATTAAATCTAAAACCAAGCGTATATCTCGATATTACCAATTTATGTAATTAGTTGCTATTTTAAAGCTTAACTTAATAGAGTGTAATTTTAAAAAACGCAAACTTTAATGAAAGATTAATAATTTTTGATAATGTTTGTGTATAAAATTTACAATTTAGGTAAAATTTGGTGTTATTTTAATCTCTTTAATGGGTTTAAAAATTTTTTTATAAAAAATAAACGACAAATAGTCGTAGTTAAGTCTAGTAGAGCCATTTAATGGTGAATAACCGTTTAGAACTATTCTTACTAATCGAAAGAAGCTTTAATAATTTTCTGCGCCTCCTTGGCACGTAGCGCAATGTCATCAAAAGCTGCCTTTAAAATAAGCTCACGTGGCGCTATCCATGTTCCACCGATACAAGGAACGTAGGGTAAGTTTAAGTAGCTCAAAAAATTATCGACATTAATCCCACCCGTGGGACAGAAGTTTAATGGGATAACTTCCGCAATAGCTTGCAGTGTCTTGATGCCACCTAAACTCTCAGCGGGAAAAAATTTAGTGTGTTTTATATTAAGTTCATGAGCAAGTAAGGCCTCACTCGCCGTGGCAATGCCAGGTAAATAAGGTAGGTTTAATTTTTCTGCGGCAAGAACTAAGGCTTTACTTAAGCCAGGGCTAACAGCAAACTTAACCCCTGCCGACTTTGCCTGTGCTAATTGTTGCGCATCGACAATAGTGCCTGCTCCCACGGTAGCTTCTGGGAATGAGCGGCTTATTTTCTCAATAGCCGCCAAAGCGCACGAGGTCCGCAAGGTAATTTCTAGGACGGTAAAACCGAATTTAAGTAGTGTTTCCGCTAAAGGAATTGCATGTTCTACTTTATCGATTACAATAACAGGTATAATGCGATTTTGGTTTAAAATATCAAGTAAAGTAAACATCTATGGCCTGCAAAATTATATTTTATAATACCCCTCTCTTTTTTGGTAGGCAAATTTTAGCAAATGTCCCTAGCAAGGCCTCAATAGGCTAAAGTTTATTTCTTATGTATAAAATGAAAAAAATTGCCGTGATTGGTGAAGCGATGTTGGAGTTATCCCATCAAAATGCTTCTTTATTATCCTTAGCATTTGCAGGCGATACCTTAAATTTTGCAATTTATTTGCGCCGATTACTATCTGATAAACCTTTTGAGTTACATTATGTAACCGCCTTAGGTCAGGATGTTTATAGCGATAATATGCTGAAAAATTGGCGAGAAGAAGGGCTCAATACCGATTTAATTCGTCGTATAGACAATAAATTACCCGGACTTTATTTAATTCGTACCGATGAGAAAGGAGAAAGAACGTTTTATTTTTATCGATCCGCTTCTGCGGCAAGAGAGTTATTTAAAGGAGATATCGCTAATTTATCGCAAAATTTGCTAGCGATGGATTACTTGTACTTATCAGGCATTACCTTAGCTATCCTTGATGAAGCTAGCCGAGAATGCTTGTGGAATATTTTAAAAGCGGCGAAACAAGCCGGCGCACAAATTATTTTTGATAGCAACTATCGTGCTTCATTATGGGATAGTGCAAAATCAGCTAGAGAAGCCATCCAACAAATCCTACCATTTGTCGATATTGCCTTACCTACTTTTGTTGATGAGCAGCTAATGTTTGGTGATGCTACTGCAGAGGCCTGTGCGCAGCGTTTATTAAAAAGTGGAATAGTCGAAGTGGCTGTTAAATGTGGCGCTGAACCGGCTTTAGTGGCTAATACTAATCAACAGCAAAGGGTTCCAGCGTGTTCAACTGATAAAGTAGTTGATACGACAGGCGCAGGTGATTCATTCAATAGCGCTTATTTGGCGGCGCGCTTGTTAGGTTTTGAACCGATGAAAGCAGCGCTATGGGGTCATGCATTAGCCGCAAAGGTTATTACCCAGCCGGGTGCTATTATCCCGCTAACAACAATGCCACACTTATTTTGAGGGTAATATGCCGGAAATGTTTTGTCAGCCACGTGTTTTTGGTGAATTGGATGGTCAACCGGTAACTCAATATACACTTCGCAACCCAAGTGGCATGTCCATTAGTGTTATCAATTATGGCGCTGCCTTGGTATCTGTGCGCGTGCCGGGTTCGCGTGGTACTTTACATGAGCTTACATTAGGTTTTGATCATCTCGAGGAATATTTAGCGAGTGACTTTTATTTCGGTGCCACCATAGGGCGGGTTGCAAATCGTATCGCTAATGCTCATTTTAGTTACCAGAAGCAAGATTATTTTTTAAATAAAAATAAAGGCTACTCGCATCATTTACACGGTGGAGAAAAAGGCTTAGATAAAGTACTTTGGCAAACGGAGCTTGCAATTCAAAGTGATAAAGCGAGCGTAGAATTTTCTTATCTGAGTCCAGATGGCGATCAAGGTTATCCCGGAAATCTTGAGATAAAAACAACTTATAGCTTGAATTTGGTTAATGAATTAAAGATTTCGTTTCAAGCAAAAACTGATCAGACAACACCTGTTGATTTGACGAATCATGCGTATTGGAATTTAGCCGGCGCAGGATGCGGTACAATATTGGATCACGTACTACAGATTGCTGCCGATCGCTATGTACTTACCGATAAAGAACTCTTGCCGACAGGTCAAATAGCCGCGGTAGAGAATACCCCTTACGATTTTCGCGAACCTCATCATTTGGGTGAGCGACTGCATGATATTTCAATTGGTGGTTATGATGTTTGCTTTGTATTGCCGGTTATGATAAATCGTGATCCTCGTCTCGTTGCGCAAATTAAAGAGCCGGTCAGTGGGCGTACTTTAGAAATATATACCACACAACCAGGATTACAATTTTATACAGGTAATAGCTTAAAGGATTGTCCTATTCGCTCGGGTTTTTGTACCCAGCGTTACGGTGGTTTTTGCATGGAGACACAAAATTTTCCGGGCGCCGTTAATTACTCTCAATTTCCATCGCCCTTTTTATTACCCGGTGACTTGTATCAACATGAAACAATATATCGATTGATTTGGTAAAAATTATGAAGCTTGATGTGATATGTCAGGAAATGATGCTGTTAGGCGAAAGTCCACTTTGGCATCCTATGGAGAAATGCTTATATTGGGTAGATATTGTCGCAGCTACCTTGTATCGTCTCAACAGGGATGGAAGTACGCAAAAGTTTATTATGCCCAGTGAAATTGGCTCAATAGCTTGGTCTGGTAAGGAAGGTTTAATTGCGGCACTCAGCGATCGGTTTGTTTCTATCAATACGAATACTGGAGATATACAAACCATTGCCTTGGCGCTACAAGGTATAAAAGGCGTTATGTTTAATGATGGAAAATGTGATAGACAAGGAAGGTTTTGGGCGGGAACTAAAGATATAGAAGAAAAAAGGCCCCTAGGATCTTTGTACTGTTTAGATAAAGGGGGCAAAGTGGCAGAGATGCTCAATGGTTTTACGGTAAGTAATGGAATCGCTTGGAATTTAGATAATAGCTTAATGTATATTTGCGATTCCCCCGCGCGTCAGATTTATCAGTATGAATTTGATCCTATTAGAGGTCGCTTGGGACAAGTCCAAGTGTTTGTACAAGTGCCAGAGGAGGAAGGCTTTCCGGATGGTCTTACAGTAGATAGTGAGGGCTATTTATGGAGTTGTCATTGGGATGGTTGGCGAATTACTCGTTATAGCCCTACAGGGGAAGTTGATAGTGTTATTCCTATGCCAGTCCCGAGACCTACCAGCTGCTGTTTTGGAGGCCCGGAATTGAAGACCTTATATGTTACATCTGCTTCAATTGGATTATCAGCTGCCAAATTAGCCGATGCACCTCAATCAGGTCAGATTTTTGCCGTAGAATTAAATGTAAAAGGGCTGCCAGAATCTGCTTATTTGAGGTAATTTGATTATAAGCAACCGTTTTAAATATTAGAATAAGCTGTCCTTAAATAGCCTACATTTTTCGACAGGACAATTAATTTTACCGTGTTTTACTTGCTTTTAGAGAGGATAGAGGTAAAGTAATAATCAATAACTTATCTAGAAGAGATTGTTTTTTATGTTAAAACTGTCAGATACTCATTGGTTAATTTATACCATTTCTGGATTTGCAGCTTTAGCAGGATTGCTATTTGGTTATGATACCGGAATTATTTCCGGCGCTATTTTATTTATTAAAAAAGATTTTGCGCTTTCTAGTTTTCAGCAAGAGATGGTTGTGAGTGCCGTTTTATTAGGCGCTTTAATAGGTTCAGGGATGAGTGGTCGAATTAGCGATTTATTTGGACGGCGTAAAGTACTCGTCTTCACCGCACTGACCTTCATTATAGGTTCTTTAGCTACTGCATTTTCATCTAATGTTACTTCTTTAATTGCAGGTCGCGTTGTATTAGGCGTAGCTATCGGTGTCGGTTCTTTTACGGCACCTTTATATCTTGCCGAGATTGCCCCGCAACATATTCGAGGTATGTTAGTTTCTTTAAACCAGCTAGCGATTACGATAGGTATCGTTTTTTCTTATTTGATTAATTATTATTTTTCTGCACAAGGGCAATGGTCTTGGATGTTAGGTTTGGGTGTCATTCCCGCCGTTATTCTATTATTGGGGACAATTTATTTGCCGGAAAGTCCGCGGTGGATGATTTTGAAGGGTTGGGAGCATAAGGCACGCGATATTCTACAACGTATCCGTGCAGGCGAGAACATTAATAAAGAATTTGATGAAATTCGACAAACAGTAGAAATTGAAAAGGGAGTGCATCGCTTATTATTTGCTAAATGGGTGCGCCCTATTCTATTTATTAGTTTAGGTTTAAGTTTTTTTCAGCAAGTAACGGGAATTAATGCCATTATTTATTATGCTCCTACGATCCTACAGATAGCTGGGTTTAAACATGCAGGGAATGCTATCTTAGCCACCTTAGGAATAGGATTAATTAACGTACTATTTACTATCATTGCTTTACCGCTGATTGACCGTTGGGGTCGCCGACCTTTGTTACTTTCTGGTCTTTTAGGTATGTTTATTAGCTTATTTGTGATGGGAATGGCTTTTTACTTTCCTACCTTTGCTGCCTTACGTTGGGTGGCCGTAGCTAGTATGGTTATTTATATTGCCAGCTTTGCAATGAGCTTAGGTCCTATTATGTGGCTGATTATTTCTGAGATTTTTCCTTTAAATATTCGTGGAGTGGGTGCTAGTTTAGCTATTTCTGCCAGTTGGGGTTTTAATATGCTGGTGTCATTAACCTTTTTGACGTTAATTCAATCGATAGGCACTAGCCATACATTTTGGTTGTATGCCGCTTTATGCGTGCTAGCTTGGATTTTTGTATACTTATTTGTTCCCGAAACAAAAGACTGCTCCTTAGAGCAAATTGAAAATAATTTGCGCATGGGTCGACCAAGTCGAGAGTTGGGTTTTCATACACATATCCCTCATACATTTGTTAAATTAAAACGTCTTTCTTTTTTCTCGTTAATTAAAATAAGGCGTTAAAGAGAGTTTAAATTTTATGTTGAAAAACAAAGTTATTTTAATTACAGGCTCGACTAATGGTATTGGTGCTGCTACAGCGCGTCGTTGCGTTGCAGAAGGCGCTAAAGTTATGATCCATGGACGCAAGGAAGATTGTGCTAAAAAATTAGTTCAAGAGTTAGGTAAGGCAAGTCATTACGTAATTGCGGATCTAGCCGATGAAAAAGCCTATCCTTATTTAGTAACAGAAACCATAAAAAAATTTGGTACTTTAAATGGGCTAATAAATAACGCCGGTATTTATCCGCGAAATAATATTGATTCAGCGAACTTGCAAGCTTGTGAAAAGATCATGCGGGTTAACTTATACGCACCATTATTATTATGTAAAGCGGCGGTAGAGGTTTTTCGCCAACAAAAGAGTGGCGGCGCTATTGTTAATATAGGCTCTATTAATGCGTACACGGGACAACCCGATTTATTAATTTACTCGATTTCTAAAGGTGCGTTGATGACGATGACGCGTAATTTAGCTGATAGTTTGGGTCCCGAGCATATTCGGGTTAATCAGTTAAATATTGGTTGGACACCTACTGATAATGAAGTGGCTTTAAAAAGAGCCGAAGGTCTTCCTGAAAACTGGCAAGCACGTATCCCAAAAGTTTATGCACCCAGAGGATATTTACTTGCTCCTGATAATGTAGCCATGCACATAGTGTTTTGGATATCTGATCAATCGGCACCCGTCAGTGGTGCCGTCTATGAAGTTGAGCAATATCCAATAATTGGACGTAATCGCTTGAATGAATTAATCATCGAATAAGCCTAAAATTTATAAAGCGCGTGATAGAAGTCTAGAAAAATATATAAGCATTTCTCATTGAGGTTATCATTATGAAAATCCAAGCTGCCAAAGTGTTTGTTACTTGTCCGGATCGAAATTTCGTGACGTTAAAGATTATGACAGATGAGGGCTTATATGGTCTTGGTGATGCAACCTTAAATGGACGTGAGTTAGCTGTAAAAGCTTATATAGAAGATCTTATTCCTTGTTTGATTGGTCGTGATCCGGCGCAAATCGAAGATATTTGGCAATATTTTTATCGTGGTGCTTATTGGCGCAGAGGGCCTGTCACCATGGCGGCGATAGCGGCGATTGATATGGCTTTATGGGATATTAAAGGCAAAGCATTAAATACACCGGTGTATAATTTATTAGGTGGCAAAAGCCGTCAAGGCGTTATGGTCTATGGACATGCCAATGGTGAGGATATTGCCGATACTATCGAACAAGTAGGCAAATACATCGATATGGGTTATTTAGCTATACGTGCGCAAACGGGTGTACCCGGCTTACCCAATAGCTATGGTGTTTCGAATAAGGATAAATTGTATTATGAACCGGCTACCAAAGGTTTACCTCAAGAATGTGTTTGGTCTACCGAAAAATATCTCAATTATGTGCCTAAATTATTTAAAGAGTTACGTAAAACCTATGGCGACGATCCTCATTTCTTACATGATTCCCACCACCGTTTAACACCCATAGAAGCAGCACGTTTAGGCAAAGAGTTAGAGCCCTACCATCTGTTTTGGTTAGAGGATACCGTTCCTGCTGAATTACAAGAAGGTTTTCGTCTTATCCGTCAACATACAACGACCCCTTTAGCGGTAGGCGAAGTATTTAATACCATATGGGATGCCCATATTTTATTGACTGAACAATTGATTGATTATATCCGTATGTCCGTTGTACATGCTGGAGGCTTGTCACATTTAAAGAAAGTTGCTGCTATGGCCGAAGTTTATCATATAAAAACAGGTTGTCACGGTCCTACCGATGTTTCTCCTATCACGATGGCGTCAGCTTTGCACTTCGATATTTCGGTTAATAATTTTGGGATACAGGAATATATGCGCCACACTGATAAAACAAATGAAGTATTTCCTCATAGCTATACGTTTGATAAGGGCTACCTATATCCTAGCGATAAACCGGGTTTAGGAGTAGATTTTAATGAGAAATTAGCGGAGAAGTATCCTTACGAACGTGCGTATCTGCCTATTAATCGAAAATTAGATGGTACTTTATTTAATTGGTAAAATTGTTTATTACCTGTAATTAATCTTTTACCCTGGAACCTTAAGTCTCTGGTAAATTAAGAGACTTAAGATATGGGGTAAGAAGAATTACATTAAGTTAATAATTCATTTAACCGCTTCACAAAACCAGCCGGATCATCGAGCTGTCCTCCCTCGGCAAGGATTGATTGCTCTAAGAATAAATTTGACCATTCGATAAGACGGGTATCGTCTTGTTCATCCTTTAAACGTTGTATTAAGGGATGTTGAGCGTTTAGTTCTAATATAGGTTTACTGTTAGGAACAGCTTGGCCAGTGGCTTGTAAAATACGCTGCATTTGGCTACTTAATGCATTTTGTTCATTTACAATACAAGCTGGCGAGCTCGTTAAGCGTTGCGAAATACGAACTTCCGTTACTTTATCCTTAAGTATTGCTTTAATTTGTTTTAGTAAAGGCCCAAATTCATCTTCGTTTTGCTTTTGTATTTCCTTACTTGTTTCATCAGCGATCCCGGTGATGTCCGAATCTTTAGCAACCGATTGTAATGATTTGCCATCAAATTCTGTTAAATGGGCTATCAACCATTCATCAATCCGATCGTGTAGCAGTAATACTTCAATTTCTTTTTCACGAAATATCTCTAGATTTGGACTGTGACTAGCGGCGGCATAATTTTCTGCTGTAATATAATAGACTTTGTCTTGCTTAGTTTTCATGCGTCCTACATAGTCTTCTAAACTTACAGTTTGTTCGCTATTTTTCAAATAAGTTGAACTAAACCGTAAAAGTTTAGCTAGTAAATCACGGTTAGCAAAGTCTTCAGCTATTCCTTCTTTTAAAATATTGCCAAAGGCTTGCCAAAATTGCATATATTTTTCAGGTTTTTCTTTAGCAAGCTGGGTTAATGATTCTAAGACACGCTTAGTGATCGCAGAACGGATATTATCGACTTGTTTATTATGCTGTAGAATTTCCCGAGATATATTTAAGGGAAGATCATTGCTATCTACAACCCCTTTTATAAAGCGCAAATAACGCGGCAAAAATTGCTCGGCGTCATCCATAATAAACACACGCTTTATATAGAGCTTTAAGCCTCGAGGTTTCTCATGATTCCAAAGGTCAAAGGGAGCCTGAGCGGGAATATACAGTAATATAGTATATTCTTGCTTTCCTTCTATTTTGTTATGACTCCAGGAAATAGGATCTTGAATATCATGCGCTAGATGCTTATAAAATGCTTTATAGTCTTCTTCTTTTATATCCTCTTTGGCCAGAGTCCATAGCGCCGTTGCATTGTTCACGGTCTCCCAGGTTTCTGCAGAAGATTCTTCGTTAATTTCAGTATTTGCCGCATCTTTTGCTATGCTTGTGGAAGGCGTGCTTTTTTTCATATTAATAGGTAGCGTAATATGATCAGAATATTTAGTGATAATACTGCGCAAACGCCAGTCCTCTAAAAATTCTTGTTCTTCTTCCTTTAAATACAATGTTATTTCAGTACCACGTTCGGCTTTATTGATTGTTTCTATACTATATCCGCTTTTATGAGTAGCAGCACGGTTATATTCCCAGCAAACGCCGTTTTCGGCAGATTCACTAGCTGCACGGGTCTTCACTGTAACCTTTTCTGCCACCATAAATGCCGAATAAAATCCGACACCAAATTGGCCGATTAATTGAGTATCTTTATTCTGATCGCCTGTCAAAGAAGCTAAAAATTCCTTAGTGCCTGATTTGGCAATGGTGCCTAAGTTTTCAATGATCTCTTCTCGAGTCATTCCTATGCCATTATCAGTTAATATAAGACAGCGTTTTTCCTTATCAATGGTTAAAGTAAGCTTAAGATCGGTATCTTTTTGATAAAGCTCAGGATTAGATAAAGCTTTAAAGCGTAATTTTTCAATGGCATCTGATGCATTAGAGATTAATTCACGTAAAAAAATCTCTTTATTGCTATAAACCTTATGAATCATTAGGTCTAATAACTGTTCGCTTTCTGTTTGAAAGCCTAATATCTGTTTCTCAGTAACGGTCATAAAGTAAATACCCTCTCAAAATGAGTAATTTCGCCAAATTTAATAACATGGAATATGAGGGCGAAAATCAAAATTTCAAGTATTTAATCCGCTCAAATAGGGTTAATTTTCAAATAACTTAGATTAACCTAATCAAAGGCTAGCTATCAAAGTCAACAGTAAAGTCTAGGTTATCAGTTTCTTAAGGAAGGGTATGAGTTTTTCTAAAATTAAATAATTATTCACAACCTCAATAGTGCTAATTTTCGGAGTAATTTTATTGGCTTATATTTACATTAAAAATAATTATAAACTGCTATGAACTTAAATTTTTCTAACTAATTTTTTTATGTATAAACAATAAAAAAATAGGCTGGATATGAAATTTTAAAAACAATTTATTTTTTTAATTTAAACTAATTAAATATATTTTATATGGTTGCATTGCGGTCCATTTATAAACTACTATAGATGTCAGATAGGATTATTTTGGAAATATTAAGCAAGGAGTAACGCATGGATAATAATAAAAAAATCTTGTTAGTGGAGGATCAGCTTATTATTCAGCGTGTGCACGGTATTTTTTTAAGAAAAATGGGGTATCAAGTTGATATTGCTATTACTGGTAAACAAACATTAGAGTTGTGCGCGTGTAATACTTATCATTTAGTCATTCTTGATGCCGGTCTACCTGATATGGAAGGTGTTGAATTAGGTAAAAAAATTCGAATGTTAGAGAAACATAACAAAACGGTTCGAAAGCCGATTATATTACTAAGCGCTTATCCGGTTAATAGTCTAAAAAAGTGGTGTGAAGAGGCTGAGATAGATAATTTTTCTACTAAACCTATCCCTTATAAAGAATTATACTTTATGTTAGAAAATATCTTTAACAACAGACGAGCCAGTAAGAAAATAACTTAACCAGTGTAATTAGCACCAATTTATATTTTTAATTTCTAATTAAACAAAAACCCCCGAAAACTCATTAATAATTCCCGAGGGTTTTATAGAGTCTCAATACTTAAAATTTTTTTACCTAAAATTTAGTAAGCAGAGCGTTAAGGCTTCGATTTTATTTTAGGTTGGCAAAATTGACGAAACTTGCTGAAAAATTTAAAGGAGGCTCTTTTTCCTCCTTTTTTTCAGATGATGGCTCATGATTAATAACACAGGCCAATATCCAAGCTACTCCTAATTCTAATCCGGCTAATACGACTCCGACTAATACACCATCTATTATCATATTCTGTCCCCCGTTAAATTGTTGAAATTTCTTTGCAAAATCTAGGTAAGCGATAGCTATTTTTTAATATAACGAACTAAGAAATCTTAAAAGCGTTATCTTTATCAAAGAATCAAAGAAAATGTGATTTCTATCGTCCCTATTAATATTGGACTTTTACTTGGAAAAGGGGTAGTGGGACGAGATGAAAGGGTTGTAAGCGCTTAGATAAGAAAGATGCAATTTAATGCCTATAGCACATAACTAATTTTTTTGTAAGCTAATGGCTCAAGCTAGGGCTATTTGAATCCCATTGCTAATAAACCAAATCCCCGCAATGCCAAGGCCTAGCAATAGAGGTTTTCCACCCCTTACTCTAAAACCCTGCGCTAAAGGGTTTTTTCTATAGCGTCCACGCCAAGCCATCAGCGAAGGTAATAAAATAAAAAGTATTGCACAATAAATCCCGGCATAACTGAGCGCCCCAATAAAGGCGCCGGGATAAAATAGTACTACCGTCAATGGCGGCATAAAAGCGGCTAAATATACAATAACGCCACCTTTCCCGCGTTTAGTTGTACGCAAACCATCCGCCAAAAAGTCGGATAAACTCAATCCGCTAGCAAGGAATGAAGTAGCTAAGCAAATAGAGGTAAAGATTCTTGTCATAAATGTAATAAAGGGATTATTAAGTGCTTTACTTAATTGCATTACAAACTCACTGGTAGAATGCTTGGAATGTAGCATGCTTATTAAGCCATGCTCTCCTTCACGTGGGAGTATACCCATAATACTTAGATCCCAAAGTAAATAACAAAGCAAAGGGATTAAGCTGCCTATTAAAATGGCCTTGCGTAATTTGGCTATATCCTCTTTAAAATAAGTACGTAAACTTGGGATAATATTGGCAAAGGTAAATGCCGTTATCATCACGGTAGCGCCATTCGTTAAATAGGCAATGTTTCCATCTCTTAACTTGGTGATCGAGATAGAGGGAATAATAAGAAAAACGAGTAAAATATAAATACTCAGTTTACTAAACATTAAACCGCGATTCACATAATCAACATAGTGAATTCCGCGATAAACTACGTAGCTTAAAATGGCAACAAACAAAAAGATAGCAAGCCAATTGGGTATTTTAAAACCTAAATTGATTAATAATCCGTTTAGAAAGTCGCCACCACCCGCCATATAGGCTGCAAGTACAGAGTAAAATAATAGCAGGTAACTAATCCATGCAAGCCCTTCACCCCAACGACCTAATAAAATTCGCGACATGGAAATAATATTAGTATTGGCGGGTAACCATAGATTAACTTCAAGGATTAAAAAAGCGCATGCGGTCATAATAAACCAACATAGAAACATGAGAAGCAAAGAGTTGGTAAATCCTGCTTCTGCTGTTGCAATGGGTAGTGCTAACATTCCTCCACCTATACCCGTGCCAACTATCAGTAAAATACCCCCAAGAAGTTTTGTATCTACTTTATTAAACATATTGAAAACTGCTTATCGTCCGAGCTTTAGTATTTAAAGGTAACCGTACAATAAACACTTTTATGGCACAAGTAAAATGTTAAGCTTAATTTAGAGTTTAATACAGTATGTTATGAAGGAGAGAGAAGCAATAATTTAAGCTTTTATTTTTTATTCTGTTGTTAAATGTTTTCTTATTATAAAAAAATTTGAACCTTAATAAAGCCCAAATAATCTTGCTAAGGTCGAAGTCGATTTAGATGAAGTTCTGTTTATGGCTTTTTGAAACGATACAAGCAGGATTTTTTACCTTTTTTTCGTGAAAAAGTCAGCGTTAGGTGCGTATTATCTGCATATTCGGCTATAATTTGCAGAAAGGCTTTATTTATTGAGGTGATGATAAAAGCGCTGTTTTTACCCAAGTTGGGGTTTATTTAGTCGATAAATGTCTCAAAAAAGATCCACTCTCAATTTTGTAGTCAATTTGACTACAAAATTATTGTATATTATCTTGTTGATCGAAACTTAGCATAGCACTTACTTTGTTACCTAAGTTATAAAGTGGTAATATGGACCTATGACACAAGTTAAAGTTTCTATTTATGACCCTAATGAAACTGAGGGTAGCCCGCTTTTTCTAACTCCAACAGCTATTAAACACGTAAAAAAAATACTTGCTAAACAAGCAGGTAAAAAGCGTTTTCGGTTGAGTGTAAAGCGTTCGGGTTGTTCGGGTTTTTCTTACGTGGTGGATTATGTAGATAATTTGCACCCTGAGGATTTACAATTTTCCATTGACAATGATTTAATTGCCCTTGTTGATCGCGCTAGTTTCCCTATGCTAAAGGGGATTTGTATTGATTATATCCAAAACGGGCTTAATGGGGCCTTGAGGTTTGTTAATCCAAATCAAACAGCCGTCTGTGGGTGTGGTGAAAGTTTTAGTGTAGGGGAAAAATAGAGGATTCACTTCCTTACTATATGATATGTAAAATTATTACGATCAATAACAAATTGGGATTGCATGCGCGTGCTTCTATGAAGTGGGTAAAGATCGCAAGATGTTTTATTAGCGAAATTACCTTAAAGTGTAATGGCAAACAAGTAGACGGTAAGAGTATTTTAGAGGTTATGGGGCTAACTGCTCGGCAGGGTAGTCCGGTTGAAGTGATAGTTCGAGGTGAAGATGAAGCGGCCGCTTTAACTGTTTTAGAAAAACTTGTCACTGATAGGTTTGGTGAAGAAGGGTGATAACGCCAAAGCGGAGTCTTATTTTTCTTTGTTTTTTTTTCCTTCCCGTATTGAGTTTTGCAGAGTTTCGATCCAATGACGAAATTGCAGCACAATTGATCGCTGCAAATAAAGATTACCCGATACAACGACGAATAAAAATACAAAGTGGCGTATTACTTAATACGCCTTATCTTGCAGGCGCGCTAGGAGAAGGTACTAACGGTAAATACGATCAAAATCCTTTATATCGTTTTGATTATTTTGATTGTGAAACCTACGTTGATACCGTTATGGCATTGGCTTTAGCTAGAAATCTTGCTGATTTTAGAAGCAAAATAAATCAAATTCGATATAAGCAAGCCAATGTAAGTTTTACCCAGCGTAATCATTTTCCTAGTGCTGATTGGATTCCCAATAATAAAAAAAATGGTTTTATTCGCGAATTAACCTATTTTATTGCCGGTCAAAAAACAAGAGTTAGCAGTGCGCAGATAAATCGTCGAAGTTGGTATCGTGACTTAACTACCGATAGGATCCAAATTGCCTATCTAACGCCTCAAGAAAAAGCATCTCGCTTAATTCAGTTAAAAAGTGAGGGGGAAGCGCTATATTTTAGTAAAAAAGAAAGTATTGCTTATATTCCCGTATTTGCATTATTACGAAATCAAAAATTAAGACAAAAAATTCCTTCAGGGAGTTTAATTTTTTTTGTGGGCCATGATGCGTATTTAAGCTCTCGAATAGGCACCCCTATGAATGTATTACATATGGGTTTTGCTATTTGGAATAATGGCGAGCTTTATTGTCGCATGGCTTCATCAAAGGCGAAAAGAGTATTAGACGTACGCTTTCAAGATTATTTGAAAACCTATTTGCCGTTGGGCACATTAGATGGCATCAGTGTCTGGACTATCCAAACCTAGATTATTCCAATGTAGTGGGCTAGCTTAAGCGGTTCCCGCTATCATCATTTCTTCTAAGAAAATTGAGCCGGTTAAAATCGAGCTTCGATTGTTAATATCATTACCTATCGCAACAATATTTTGATACATGTCTTTTAGATTGCCTGCAATGGTAATCTCTTCTACAGGATATTGTATTTCTCCGTTCTCAATCCAAA
>DALYCY010000001.1:244421-257426 GCA_031973495.1 Candidatus Aquirickettsiella sp.
CAGTTGCGCCTCGTGAATAATCACCCGTTACTAAGTTAATTCCTTGCCCCAAAACCTCGGTGACGAGCAAGCCTTTATCCATTTGCTTGATGAGATCGTTGAGACTAGATTGACTGGTTGCTAACAAAATATTATGAGCTCCACCAGCATTTCCAGTAGTTTGTAAGCCCAGTTTTCTTGCTGAATAGCTGCTTAGCAAATAACCGGACAAAATACCTTCTGAAACTAAGACGCGATCACGGGTGCGAACGCCTTCAGCGTCAAAAGGAGCGCTCCCTAACGCGCTAAGTAAATGGGGTTTTTCGTAGATGGAAATTTTTTTGGCAAAAACGGCTTTGCCTACCTGATCTATTAAAAAGGATGATTTACGGTAGATATTTCCTCCTGAGATTGCTTCAAGGAAGGTTTTAATTAAACGATTTGCAATTTCTGCGTGGAAGATTACCGGCACTTGACAAGTGGGTAATCGTTTGGCGCTTAGACGTTTAAGGGTCTTATCCGCGGCCTCCTTGGCTAGTTTTTCTGTAGATTGTAGTTGATTTGGATTGCGACTGATTGTGTAGCTACCGTCGCGCTGCATACCCATTTTGTCTTTTGCAATTAGACCGCAGGAGATAGTATGGATTGAACTAGGATATCCAGCTAAAAATCCATTACTGTTAGCATAAATGCCGATATTTTGATGGGTAGATAAGCTAACTCCTTCAGATAGGCATAGTCGATTGTCTGTTGCCAGCGCACTGGCTTCACATTCCTTACTTAGCGCGATAGCATTTTGTGGGTCTATCGACCAAGGATGGTACAGATCTAAATCAGGAGGTGTTTTTTCTAATAAATTTGCATCGGCTAGGCCGCCAAAAGGGTCTTTGGTGGTAAAGCGTGCGATGTGACAAGCTGCTTCAACAGTACTTTTAAGTGCTTTGGGGCTAAAATCAGAGGTGCTCGCTGAGCCTTTTTGCTGTCCAAAATAAACATTTATTTCCAAACTTTTATTGCGATTATGCTCAATGGTTTCAACCTCCTGCATGCGCACAGTCACCGAAAAGCCGGTATCATGGCTTAGGCTGGCCTCAACTTGGCTAGCGCCTTGTTTTTTCGCCATATCCATTAGATCCGTTAGCAAGCCCTTATAATCCGCTTGTTTATTTACAAGTCCGAGAGGATGCTCTATTGAGGTAGGCATAAATCAAGTTACTCTGTATATTTAAATGTAACAGAGTATAGCGATGCGATATAAATTTCGCTAGACTGTCTCATCTATCTACAGTGTAGATGAGCACTTTATTTTTAGGTTAAAGAAAAATGCAGCAATTTATTGAATTTAGTTTACGTCATTGGGAGCTTTGGCTTGCTTTCTTTTTGATTTTATCCTTACTGCTTACATTTGAACTACATGCTAAGTTAACTGGCACTTTACCGCTATCTGTGCAACAAGCTATCTTTTTAATTAATCGAGAAGACGCGATTTTCCTAGATGTTCGTGATACTAACCGCTTTGAAAAAGGCCATATCGCCAATTCCATTAACATTCCTTTCGCTGAATTTAAAAATAAATTGGGCGAACTTGACTCATATCGGGAAAGGCCTATTATCATTAATTATTGCCAGGGACAATCTCATCATAAAATTGGTAGATACTTGAAAAAGGCAGGATTCTTGAAGTGCTATCACCTTAAGGGCGGGTTTGCTAGTTGGCAAAATGCGGCTTTACCATTGCTTAAAGGCTAACTTTTTTGGGTAACTATATTAAAGAGGTATTATGCAAAAAATAGTGATATATACAACCGAAACGTGTTCCTTTTGTAGAGATGCTAAAAAATTATTAGCTAGAAAAAATCTTAGCTATAATGAAATCGCTGTGGATAAAGATCCCGCTAAATTAGCAGAAATGGTAAAGCTAAGTGGACAGCGTAGTGTGCCACAAATATTTATTAACGGTAAACCCATCGGAGGATTTAATGAGCTATCTGCCTTAGATCGCTCTGGTAAATTAGATTCCTTACTACTAAAAAATGAGAGTAATTCATGATAAACGAGCCAAGCAAACCAGCATCTCAGCCAGAATTTATTATTCAACGTATCTATGTAAAGGATTTATCTTTAGAAGCGCCTCATTCCCCTCAGGCTTTTCAAGAGGAATGGCAGCCTGAGTTAAATCTACAGTTTACTATGAATACTAGGGATGTCGGTGAGAACAACCATGAGGTGGTTTTACAGATAACGGTAACGGCTAAATCCAAGGATAAGACTTTATTTTTAGTCGAAGTAAAGCAAGCCGGTCTTTTTACCTTAAAAGGTTTTACTGAACAACAAAATCATCAAGTGATGAGTATAACCTGCCCTACTATCTTGTTCCCCTATGCGCGCGAGGCGGTCTCAGATTTGGTTGGTCGCGCTGGTTTCCCACCACTTTATTTGACTCCAGTTAATTTTGAGGCTTTGTATGCTCAACAGCTACAAGAACAAAATAAAGAAGGTAGCGGAAAAGAAGAAAATTCATCAAACTCTATTATAACGCATTAACATTTATTAGACGGTGTTTACTGTAGCATTGACGGGCGGAATCGCAAGTGGCAAGTCGACCGTAGCGCATTACTTTTCTGAGTTTGGTGTCAGTGTTGTCGACGCGGATCAGATTTCTCGCCAACTTATCGATGATAGTGCAGAAATAAGCATACAATTAGCCGCGCGCTTTGGAAGCTCAATTTTTAAGAAAGATAAATCATTGGATCGTGCGGCACTGCGCGCCATTATTTTTGCTAATCCGAAGGATCGCTATTGGCTAGAACAGTTATTACACCCGTTAATTTACAGGGAAATACAGCGACGCATTCAAAAAGCTTCCGGACTTTACTGCCTTGTAGTGATTCCGTTGCTGCTAGAGGGAGCCACCGCTAGCTTGTTAAAAAAAAAACCGGTGGCGAATAATTATATCGAATTAGATCGTATTTTATTGGTTAGCACTTCAAAAGAGTCACAAATTCAGCGCGCGTATAAGCGCGATCATCTCCAAAAACCAGAGATTGAGGCAGTTTTAGCGGCGCAAATATCGCCTGCAGAGAGTCTAAAACAGGCAGATGATATTATTTATAATCAATCCAGTTTGCAAGATTTATATCAAGCCAGCCAAGCATTACACGCGAAATATTTATCCTGCCTGAAAAATCCCCTTGAAGAGGCCGCATTTCTTGGTTATTATCTTTGTTTCAAATAGGAATGATTCTTAATATTATTTAATATTTATTTAAGTTTATATAATTATACTCTCCTAACTATTACTTTAAATCAGCTATTTAGGTATTAATTGCTTAACTTGTGAATGGATTACTTTACTTTAAGCCTAGTATCTAATCCTTATGACCAGTTACATCGACACTGTGCAAACGAGAGGTCCCTATGCGTTTAAAAAAAACCAAAGCATTGCGCTACGTGGCAGCTACATTTTTAACAATGGGCACAGTGCTTTCTGTTGGGTTCTTAAGTTTTTCAGGGTTATGGGTTATATACCCTTATGTGGTGCCGGCCATATTGGCCTTTTTCCTTTCTGGCGTTATTGAAGGCAAGGTTTTTGGGACAGGTATTTTTAAAGGCTTAGCCAGGCTAAAACTGCTGACTACTAATGCACAAAAGCACTTACTTATCATCGAGTTAAATAAGCTTATAAACTATAAAGAAAAAGCCAATAAAAGCTGGGCCGAGGAGCAAGGTGGATTTTTAAAAGATTATTGGCAGCAAAGAAAATATTATAAATCCTTGAAAGAAAATCCTCATGCGGATGAAAATGTATTAGAAGAAGCTAAAAAAGATTTAGATGCACTAAAAGACTTTTTTTGCCGGCAAGTAAGCCAATCGAAAGGTGAAGCCAATCATCCTGTGGGTTTATCTATCAATGAAGGATTAAAAAATATTAGCAAGGTTCTGCTTAAATCAGCAAAACATAGTGTGTGGGTTTTACGTTTTTTCTGGACAGTGAGCATTTTGATGGGCGTTGTGTCGGGTTTTATTACCGCTTTTGCCGTCAATGAAGCTATAACAATTGGTTTGGCATTATCATTATCGGCAACCGCTTTATCTGCCATTATATGGCCAGTGGCTATTTTCGCCGCTGTAGGGGCAACCTTTTTACTCTACTATGTCATTACAGATATTGTAAAAAATGATACGGTTGAAAAAGCCTTTAGTAAAGTCTTTGAATTATTCCAACGTAAAGTACATGAAAATAAAAAAGAACCCTTAGCCGCTTACCTGATGCGTTTGCTATCTTTATCTTTAGTGGTGGTAGGAATTTCTGCTATAACCGTATTTGCTACCGCTGCTTCGGCAGGTACTTGTTGGATTATTATGCGACAAGGAATAAATTTATTAGTGCCTAAATTACCCGCTTTTATCGCTTATTGTGCGAGCGCTATATTAATACCGATGGGTTTTGCAACGGATTTAATTTATGGAGTGAGTACCACTTTACTAACTATTAATAATTGTAAAAGCCTATTTATAGCTGCTTTTGAAGCCATAAAGCATCCTATGCAAAAATCTAAATCCTTTTTTTCTAAAATTAAAAAGGAATTAGGCAAAGTAAAACGTAACGAAAGCTGGGGACAATTTTTTAATCCTTTCCGTATAATAGCAAAGTTAATTATTTCGCCCTTACAGGCATTCGTTTTTATAGGTCATTTAATTAGTATCGGTTTGACTGCGGATCGTTTTCTTAATTTTCCTCCTCCGCTTGTAGCGGGTGTCTGCGCGGCATCGGAAGGTTTACAGGATCTTAGTTTTTTTACCACAGAAGAAGATGAGCACCATCATGAAGAGGATGACGGTCATGAGCATGGCAATTTATTACAACTCCCTTTGCAAGTGATGCTCTCGCCACTACTTTTAACAGTAGGCGTTCATTATTGGTTTTTTAACAAATGTACAACTGGGAATAAGCTCAGTTTTTTTGAAGCGATAGCACAGAGTTTTGAATTGCCATTATTAAATATCGTTTTTTTTCCTTTGCTACTGCCGAGTGCTGTTTGGCATTGGACTTTTAAAAAAGCACCTAATAGCTTAACTTTTTATGAATCTGTTAAAAAAAGTTTTGATGTGCATACTCATGCCATTCACTCTGAAGGGCCGGTATTGATGAAACCCGAATTGTCTTTTGAGTGGCAACAGAGATTAAGTAATGCCAAAGAATATTCAAATGGTGACTATAAAGTGAGCGCAGGTAATGAATATATTTCAAGGTTAAAGAAAAATAACTACACATTTTTCCAAGCTGGATCTGAAGAAACTGGGGACTTGGAAAGTCAAAATATAGCGGAAGCTAATCTACAGTATACGACTCAGTTTTAAGCCAACGATTAATTTGCACTAAATCATCGGGTTTTAAGGTCCCAGCCGCTTGTTTTAGTAATAAGCTATCCAATAAATAATTATATTGATCGCTGGCCGCATTGCGTTTGGCGTCATAAAGATTTTCTTGTGCAAGAAGTACATCGACGATAGTGCGAGTTCCCGCTTCGTAGCTTGCTTGACTGCTATCTAGGGATAGCTGAGCTGATTTAATGGCTTGACGTTCTGCTTTGAGCTTACTGATATCCGCCAGTACATCATTATATTTTTGCCGTGTGCTGACGATGAGTGCACGATAGCTGTTATCTAGATTAGCACTAGCCGTTTGAAAATCATATTCTGCTTGACGGGTCTTAGATAAAACACTTCCACCGGAAAAGATCGGGACATCTAATTCAAGACCTAAAATCGCAGTATTTTTATTAGGGTTGATAGAGTTAGTATTAAAAACATTATTCTTTCCATAACTGCCCACTAAGCTGATACTTGGCAAATGCCCCGAGGCCTGCATTTTAATATTCTCACGCGCTACCTCAACACCATATCGAGCTGCCATGAGATTAAGATTGTAACCAGTGGCGCTATCTATCCAGCGTTCAATATTACCAGGCCGAGGTGATTGTAATGGTATGCTTGTTTTAAAACGTGCTAGATTGGAATAGGTTTTTCCGGTTAATTGACGTAACGCTTCTTGGTTATTACGTAAGCTATTTTCCGCACTGATTTCAGTGGCCAATGACTTATCATAAGCGGCTTTAGCCTCATAGACCGTAGTTAGCGCATCTAAGCCTACTTGGACACGCTGTTGGGCTTGATTTAATTGCTTGTTATTAGCGGCTTTTTCTGCACGTGCAAATTCGAGACTATCTTGTGCGGATAAGATTTTAAAATAAGCGTTAGCGACGCGGAAGATCAAATCTTGTGCGGCAGCGGCTAATAAGACATCCGCTTGCCTCCCGGTGTTATCGGCTTGTTTGACTGCCAGCCAATCATTTAGATTGATTAGCGGCTGCTTCAAGGAAATATTGTAACCCTGTGATTGAAAGTTGCTAACCCCATTGGATTGCTCATAAAGAGCAGAGGAAGATGTTATATTTTGATAATTGCTAGAGAGACTCGCTTGTGCTGAGATATTAGGTAATAAAGCCGCTACACGCTGTGGTATGGCTTCACGTTTGGATAATCGTGTCGAGATAGCCGCCCGATAGATAGTATCGCTTGTTAAAGCGTCTTTATAGATATCGAGTAAATTGGCAGCAAACGCAGGGGTGAGTGGCGTAAAAAATAAATAAATCCCTAATAGAGTTCTAGGGTAAAAGGCAACTTGCCGGGTCGGTTTATAGCCAAAAGAGTCAAGAATACGCATTATTTTTTTTATACTAAAATGGCCAAACCTGGATTTTTCCAGGTAAAAGCCTAGATAGTATGCCAGATTTCATTGTTGAGAAATAGCGTTATGAATTTTCAGTTTACTCGCTCAGATGTCAAAATCTTGGATCGAAAAACCCTTTATCAGGGGCACTTTCAGCTAGAACAGCTAAAATTACAATATCGTCTCTTTAGAGGTGGCTGGAGTTGCCCACAGCTTCGAGAAGTTTTTGAGCGGGGCGAAGCGGTGGGCGTTTTATTGTTCGATACAAAATGTAACCAGCTTGTTTTAATCGAACAATTCCGCCCAGGGATTGCTAGCAAAGCAGAAGAACCCTGGTTGATTGAAATTGTGGCCGGTGTAATTGATAAAGGTGAAAGTTTGAATCAGGTTGCAATACGTGAAACGCAAGAAGAGACCGGGCTTGAGATAACTAATTTATTTCCTATCTGCCAATATTGGGTGAGCCCCGGTGCTAGTACAGAGCGAGTATATTTGTTTTGTGGGCAAGTTGATTCGCAATTGGCACAAGGAATACATGGCTTGCTTGAGGAAGGTGAAGATATTCGTTTACATGTTTTGAGTTTACAGGCTGCTTACAATTTGCTTGATGAAGGAAAAATTCATAATAGTTCGACTATTATTGCTTTACAATGGCTGCAACGCCATGAGCAAATGGTGCGAGCAGCGTGGCTAGAATAAAGCGAGTAAATATTATTTTATGAAATCCAAATCCTCCTCTTCTTCAAAACAGTATACCGCTGAAGCTATCGAAGTATTAAGTGGGCTTGATCCGGTTAAACGACGGCCTGGAATGTATACCGATACATCGCGCCCTAATCACTTGGCGCAAGAGGTCATTGATAATAGTGTAGATGAAGCGATGGCAGGTTATGCGCGCCATATTGATGTGGTGTTATATGCGGATAATTCTTTGCAAGTAACAGATGATGGCCGAGGTATGCCCACGGACATTCATCCGGAAGAAAAAGTGACCGGTGTTGAGCTTATTTTGACCCGCCTACATGCCGGAGGCAAGTTTAACCATCGAAATTATCGTTATTCGGGCGGACTGCATGGGGTTGGGGTCTCTGTAGTAAATGCTTTATCTCGTCATCTAGAGGTAACTATTAAACGCGATGGATTTATCTATCAAATGCAATTTGAGCATGGAGATAAAAAGTCCAACTTGAAAAAAATAGCCAAGGTCGATCGAGCTGTTACAGGGACTTCTATACGTTTTTGGCCTGATAAACACTATTTTGATTCTGAAAAATTTTCAGTAAGTCGTTTAAAGCATAGTTTACGTGCTAAAGCGGTTCTTTGTTCGGGACTGCACGTTACATTTAATGATAAACAAAGTAACAAAACAGAAGAATGGTTTTATCAAGATGGGCTAGTCAGCTACTTAAAGGATAGTTTACGGCAAGATAAATGCTTACCCAAAGAGCCTTTTCATGGTCACTTTTCCGCGGAGAATGAAGAAGTCGATTGGGCACTTTGTTGGCTTTTAGAGCGTAGTGAAGGATTGATGGAAAGTTATGTCAATTTGATTCCGACAATTCAGGGTGGAACGCACGTTAATGGTTTACGTACGGGTTTATTAGAAGCCATGAGAGAGTTTTGTGAGCTACGTGATTTATTGCCTCGTGGTTTAAAATTAGCGCCTGAAGACGTATGGGAAGGATGTCATTATGTATTGTCTGTTAAATTATTAGAGCCACAATTTTCAGGGCAAACCAAAGAGCGGCTTACCTCGCGCCAATCAGCTGCATTTGTATCAGGGGTTATCAAAGACGCTTTTAGTTTGTGGCTTAATCAGCATGTTTCTGAAGCGGAAAGTTTAGCCGAATTGATGATAGCTAACGCGCAAAAGCGCTTGCGTGCCAGCAAGCAAGTTGCGCGTAAAAAAATTCTAAGTGGCGCGGTATTACCTGGAAAACTAGCCGATTGTACCCTAAGCGATTTAAATCGTACCGAATTATTTTTAGTCGAAGGTGATTCGGCCGGGGGTTCTGCAAAGCAGGCACGAGATAGAGAATTTCAAGCTATTATGCCTTTGCGAGGAAAAATATTAAATTCTTGGGAAGTGGCGAGTAATCAAGTGTTAAGTTCGCAAGAAATACATGATATTGCCGTGGCTATCGGCGTTGACCCAGGATCTAGTGATCTATTGGGTCTACGGTACGGTAAAATTTGTGTTTTAGCCGATGCTGATTCGGATGGCTTACATATCGCGACATTATTATGCGGTCTATTTTTAAAACATTTTAAGCCGTTAATTTTAGCCGGACATATTTATATTGCAATGCCGCCGCTATATCGTATTGATATTGGAAAAGAGGTTTATTACGCACTGGATGACGAAGAAAAACAAGCTATTTTAGATCGAATTGCGGTAGAGAAGAAAAAAGGAAAAATTAGTATACAGCGATTTAAAGGTTTAGGTGAAATGAATCCACTACAATTACGTGAAACAACCATGGCGCCCGATACACGTCGTCTTGTACAGCTGACTATAGATAATGAACAAAAGACATTTTCTTTAATGGATATGTTATTGGCAAAAAAACGCTCAGCTGATCGTAAGGTATGGCTAGAACAAAAAGGGGATATAGCCACTATATAAGCGCTTAATTTTAATGATAAAAAAACTTAGCGTTTCCTTGCTAAAGTAAGGCCATCACCTATCGGAATTAGGCTTATAGTAACGCGCTTGTCTTCAAAAAGCGCTTTATTAAATGCGCGTATGGATACGGTTTGTTTATCATGACACTCCGGGTTCGCCACCTGGCCATTCCAGAGTACATTGTCGATAAGGATAAGGCCACCTGGTCTGACGAGCGTTAGAGAACGCTCGTAATAGTTTAAATAATTTTGTTTATCGGCGTCGATAAAGATAAAGTCAAAACTATTAGACTCTTTTTGTTGAATCAAATAATCAAGCGTTTCTAGTGCGGGCGCTAATTTAAGTTCTATTTTATGGGCAATCCCGGCTTTTTGCCAAAAATCTTGTGCTATAGAGCTCGTTTCAGCATTTATATCACAGGCAATAACCCGGCCATTATCAGGTAAGGCTAAAGCGACCAGTAAAGAACTGTAGCCCGTATAGACCCCTATATCTAAGGTTTTACGGGCGGCGATTAATTCGACAAGAAGTCGCATTAATTGTCCTTGTTCAGGGGAAATCTGCATGGCATGGGATGATAGTTTAGCAGTTACTTCGCGTAGCGATTTCAAGATAGCAGGCTCACGCAAGGAAACCGATAGCATATAGTGGTAAAGGCTATCGTTTAAATTTAAGGTTTGATTAGACATAGTTACTTTTTTAAATGACTGATGGCCAAATATACGCGTAGGAACAGATTTTGTAAAAATTGATTTAAGTCGTTATTTTAGACATTGACATTCAAGCCGAGCGCAGCCAAAATAGCGAACCTTAAAACCGTAGGTCCCCATCGTCTAGAGGCCTAGGACACCGCCCTTTCACGGCGGTAACAGGGGTTCGACTCCCCTTGGGGACGCCATAAAATTTTTTGTGGATTAAATCGTCTTTCACCTTAAAATTATCTTTTTAGATATTAGTCTTTTTTAAAAGTATCTCTTCCAAATTCAAATCATTAAAGATTAAACATGAATATATGTGCTTATATCGAAGCGGGGTCTAATTGCACTTAGTTCCATTCCATGCTTTTATATGATTGATTTTTATCGTATTATCGTTTAAATGATATTTCCAGCCGTTAATTTAAAATAATAAAATAATCTTAAATTAAATAAATAGTTGTTTAATTTAAGTGACTATATAGGAGGGGAGTTGAGTATGGGAAATTTATTTAAGAAAATATTAAAAGGGTATAGCGTATTTAGAAAAAAATACACGGTGGGCGATAATGCAGTGATGCGATATCTCGCCAACTCGGGTCAAAAGCCCCAAGTGATGATAGTTTCTTGTTGTGACTCTCGAGTTGATCCCGCTTTAATACTACAGTGTAACCCAGGGGATTTATTTGTTGCACGTAATGTCGCGAATATTATACCGCCTTACCAAAAGGATGAAGTGTTGCACGGCACAAGTGCTGCTTTAGAATTTGGGATATGTCTTTTAAATATCAAACATCTGATTTTATTAGGCCATAGCCAGTGTGGTGGAATTAATGCTTTGTTAAATGAGCAAAGTTTATTGCAAAATGATTTTATTACGAAATGGGTTTCATCGATAAAAATAGCAGGTAGTCAAGTTAAAAATCCAGATGAATATGCTAAGCTAGGCCTAACCCGATCTTATCAGAATTGTCTCACATTTCCGTGGATTAAAGAGAAAGTAGATGCGCAAGCATTGACGATACATCGTTGGTTTTTTGATATTAAAACCGGCCAAATTTTTACTTATTCGGAAAATTATGATGTCTATCAAGCACTGGATGTTGAGTAAAAAAATAACTTTAAATGCTGTTAGCTTCTAAATAGCTTACTGCTAGTGCAAAAGTGAATAATGCTAGGAGTCAGTGATTTTTTGAAATGTCAGATTGGGGTTTTTTGTTTTCGCACGAACAATGGCGGCTTGGATATAAGCAAGTTGCTCGCTTGTTTGTTGACCGGGTTTAGTAGCGACTGCTTCGATCGTTGGTTTTTTTTCGAGACGTTTATTTCTTGCATGAAAGCGTTGGTGTGCTCGTTGTGCCTGATAGTTAGGCTGTTCTAATACTAACATGTCAATACAATCAACCGGGCAAGGGGCGAGGCAAAGACCGCATCCGGTACATTCTTTGGTTAATACCGTATGTAGTTGCTTAGCGGCACCTAAAATGGCATCAACTGGACAGGCTTGAATACACTTGGTGCAGCCTATACATTCTGATTCACGTATACAAGCCGTCAGAGCTGATTTTTCTTGTTGCCGTATCTCTGCTATAAAAGGTTCAGCGTCTTTTCCTAATAAATTAGCTAAAGCTTTTAATGTTTTTACGCCGCCCGGTGGGCAACGATTTATTTCTGCAGTGGTTGCCGCAATAGCTTGTGCATAAGGAAAACAGCCGGCGTAGCTACATTGGCCACAATGCATTTGTGGTAATAAGGCATCTATTTGCTCAGTAAGAATTTTCAGATCACTTGTTAAACCAGATGATTTACTTGATTTCATGTTAAAGAGTTGATGACAATTTTTACTTTTTTTCTTTACACTTCGCTTGTAACCATTATAGGCATGGTACCCTTGTAGCTTTTAGTATTTTAAGTTTATAAGTTAAGCGATGCCGGTAGGGTTTTCTGTTTGCATGGTATCGATAGTTTCTTCTGAAATACGCTGTAATAAAGGGGTAAAAGAATTAATGATATGATCATATAAGCCTTTTTGTCGTTGTTCCCAAGTCATGGCAGGGATATTAAGGAAATGTTCTGCTTTCTCGGCTGTCATCGGTAATACGGGTTTTAAGTAAATCATTAAAATTCTAAATAAATTTAAACCTAAACTGCAAACCTGGTGCGCTTTATCAACTAACTCTGGATCTTTAATCAAGAGCCATGGTTTTTCAGCATCAATCATTTGATTGGCTTGATCGGCTAATTCCATAATACTCTTAATAGCTCGGCTATAATCACGATTTTCATAAGCCGATGCGATTTGGTCGCCTTTATCAATAAATTTTTGAATTAACTGAGGATTTAGTGCGCTCTTAGATAATTTGTTCTGAAATTTTTTATTAATAAAACTCGCACAACGACTGGCAATATTGACTAATTTACCCACTAAGTCTGAATTAACTCTTTGGCTAAAATCTTCAAAATTAAAGTCGATATCTTCAGCCTTTTTACTTAGCTTTGTCGCAAAATAATAACGCAAATATTCAGGATTTAAATGATTTAGATAGTGACGTGCGGTGATGAAGGTTCCGCGGGATTTTGACATTTTTTGCCCATTGACGGTTAAATAGCCATGCACAAAGATAGCGGTAGGAGTGCGAAAGTCGGCACTTTTTAGTATAGCTGGCCAGAAAATAGCATGAAAATTAATGATATCCTTGCCGACAAAGTGATATAGCTCGGTTTTTGCGGTACTTGACCAGTAGTCGTCAAAATTAAGATCGGGGCGATCGGCACAGAGATTTTTGAAGATAGCGGCATAAGCAATAGGTGCATCTATCCAGACATAAAAATATTTATCATCTGTCCCTGGAATTTTAAAACCAAAGTAAGGAGAGTCGCGTGAGATGTCCAGATCATGCAAGCCTTCTTTAAACCATTCTAAGAGTTTATTGCTTATTTCTTCAGTAAGGTGATTCTCGTTGGTAATCCAT
>DALYCY010000001.1:257436-267112 GCA_031973495.1 Candidatus Aquirickettsiella sp.
ATCAGTGTAATGGGAAAGTTGAAAAAAATAATGCTCAGATTCTTTAGCGATAGGTGTAGCGCCTGAAATGGTTGACTTAGGTTCGATAAGGTCTAATGGCGAATAAGTAGAGCCACAGGCTTCGCAATTATCACCATATTGCCCAGGCGTTTTACAGCAAGGGCAAGATCCGGTGACATAGCGATCCGGTAAAAACATGTTAGCTTCTGGATCATAAGCTTGTTTGATGACTTTGCTGCAGATGTCTCCTTTTTCTTGCAGTCGCAGGTAGACAAGGTTTTTTAATTCTTTATTTTCTGGTGAATGAGTGGTGTGGTAATGGTCGAAATCGATGTGAAATGCACTAAGATCGGCGATATGCTCTTTTGCAATTTGCGCAACTAACTCTTCTGGTTTGATATGACGTTGCTGGGCCGCTAGCATAATGGGTGTGCCATGTGCATCTTCGCCGGATATGAGAATACAGTCTCGCCCCAGCATTTTTTGAAAACGCACCCAAATATCTGCTTGAATATGTTCTAATAAGTGCCCTAAATGCAAAGAACCATTGGCATAGGGTAAGGCGATAGTGACTAATAATTTGCGGTTTGTTTGCTGCATACTCATCTTTTGCGTATTATTGATTGCTAGAGTTTGCCTTTTTGCTGGGAGTGACGTCAAGTTATAATTCTAAATGTCTATGTTAAAAATCACTGAACGAGTTAAACATATTATTGCGGTGGCCTCTGGAAAAGGCGGGGTTGGGAAGTCAACAACAGCGGTTAACTTGGCATTGGCGCTTGCGGCTCAAAAAGGGATTCGGGTAGGAATTCTGGATGCAGATATTTATGGCCCTAATCAACCACAGATGTTAGGTGTCAGTGAGAAGCCAGTTAGTAAAGATGGTAAAACATTAGAGCCCGTTGTTGCCCATGGCATACAATCGATGTCGATAGGTTATCTTATTGATACCAATACGCCGATGGTGTGGCGTGGTCCGATGGCAACCGGTGCGCTACAGCAGTTATTATCGGATACACATTGGGACAATTTAGATTACTTGATTGTCGATCTGCCGCCAGGTACAGGCGATATACAACTGACGCTGACACAAAAAATACCTTTAGCCGGAGCAGTTATTGTGACGACACCGCAGGATATCGCTTTGCTTGATGTGCGTAAGGCTATTGCGATGTTTAATAAAGTGAAAGTATCATTATTAGGCGTCGTCGAGAATATGTGTACCCATGTTTGTAAGCAGTGTGGGCATGAGGAATCGATCTTTGGTGATGGTGGCGGCGAGAGGATTGCTAAAGAATGCGGGATTAACTTATTAGGTGTTTTGCCACTCGATAGCCGGATTCGTCTACAAGGTGATTCGGGCAAGCCTATTTTTCTTGCAGAGCCGCACAGCGCTATTGCCGATACTTATCGCAGTATTGCAGAAAAAATAAGCGAGCAATTGATTGCTCGGTCGAAAAGCCAAGCTTTTCAATTTCCAAAAATTATTATTGAAAAAAAATAGCATTTAGTAGGAACGTTATTATGTCGATTAAATCGGATGCCTGGATTTGCCGTATGGCGAAAGACTTTAAGATGATAGCGCCCTTTGAAGCTAAGCAAATACGTCAAACGACATCCGGTCGGATTATTTCCTACGGTGTTTCCAGTTATGGTTATGATGTTCGTTGTGCTAATGAATTTCGAGTATTTACTAATATCAACTCGGCGATTGTTGATCCTAAATGTTTTTCAGAAAGAAGTTTTGTTGATGTAAAAGGAGATATTTGTATTATTCCGCCGAACTCTTTTGCTTTAGCGCATACCGTAGAGTATTTTCGTATTCCGCGAAATATATTGACTATTTGTGTGGGTAAATCAACGTATGCACGTTGCGGTATTATCGTCAACGTTACGCCTTTAGAGCCGGAATGGGAAGGTCAGGTCACATTGGAGTTTTCTAATACGACACCCCTGCCGGCTAAGATATATGCCAATGAAGGTGTGGCACAAATGTTATTTTTAGAGTCCGATGAGGTCTGTCAGGTTTCTTACCGTGATAGGCAGGGAAAATACCAAGGACAAAAAGGTGTTACCCTTCCGGTGACTTAAAAGCAAGTTATTAATAAATCACTATAAATCTAGGGCTCTAATTTAACTAGACGTTTGAAATAGTCTTGTTTCATAAAGCTTTTAGCTTTAATGAGGGTATCTTCAGCAACTTCATTAGCTCGCTCAGTTCCTTGCTTTAAGATCTTTAACACCTCAGCAAGATCCTGCTGGTAAATTTTTCGGCGTTCACGCATCGGTTGGGTTAAGGCTACCAATATATCGACCAGTTTGTGTTTGCAATCAACATCTTTGATTTGGCCTTTACGGTATTTATCCTCGGCTTCAGCAATCCAGGCCTTATCGGGATTAAATGTCTCATGGAATATCCATAAAGGGTTGTTTTCAACCGTGCCAGGATCCGTCGCACGTAATCGACGCGGGTCGGTATACATAGCCATTACTTTTTTTCTTATCGTATCGGCGTCATCGCTAAGGTAAATCGCATTATTGAGTGATTTACTCATTTTGGCTAACACCCCATTGGGGTTAGGTCCCCCGGTTCCGATCAAACGATGTACTCGACTGAGTTTGGGTTGAATAATGGGAAATAATCCACCACTAGTGACATAATCTTCGTCTTTGGTTTGTGGATCAACGCCACAATAAATTTGATTAAAACGACGCGCACACTCACGAGCCATCTCTAAATGAGCTATTTGGTCCTCACCTACTGGGACAAGTTCAGGCCGGAAGCTGAGAATATCGGCTACCTGCCCTACTGGATATAGTAGGAAACCAAAAGGGTAATTATCGCCTAGATTTTTATGTTTAATTTCGTCTTTTATAGTGGGATTGCGCATGACTCGAGGAAAGGAGAGTAGCATACTGAAAAAGCATGTAAGCTCAGCGATGGCAGGAATTTCCGATTGAATAAAAATATGGCTTTGTTTAGGATCGATGCCTGCTGCAAGATAATCTATAGCGATTTCGAACGTGTTTTGGCGGATTTCTTCAGGGAATTCAGCGCGCGTGGTGAATGCATGGACATTGGCAATAATAAAATAACATTCATAGCACTGCTGTAGATCGACTCGTAGCTCTAGAGAGCCTACCCAATGTCCAAGGTGAAGCTTTCCGGTTGGCGTATCGCCAGAAAGTAGTCGAGGTTTTGATTTAGCCATAATCACCTTCAATGTTTAGCTTGGTTCACTATTCTCTAGGCTTCATTTAACTGATTGAAGCCTTTTGCATGCATCTTTTAATTTCACAGTTGTCGAAATTTAAGCAAATAAAATAGCAATTTTCGCTTTTTCTCGATCCGTCTTAAACTTTGCTTAAAAAAGCATTATATAGATTTTATGCCTATTTAAGTAATTTACTTTTTCAAGTAGATGAATTTCACGGCAAATTATGATGGTTTAGGTGAGCTATTTAGCTTGTTAAGCAAGGAGAAATTTGTTTTGATAAAAAGGATCCTTAAATGACTTGGCTCAACAGGATACTCAGTTAAAACTAAAAGCACATTTCCCAGAATGTTATTGTGATTTTATCTATGTTAACATGCCGTCTTCTGCTTGGTTTTAAGGAGTGTGGGCTATGTCAGACGTCCAATCTAAGAATTCGTCGAGAATTTTTGTTGATCTATCACTAGAAGAGCTAATCAACTGGGCGATAGAGCGCAAAGAAGGGATACTTGCTGCTAATGGTGCTTTATCTGTAACAACGGGTAAGCGAACTGGACGTTCCCCAAAAGATAAATTTATTGTAGCTGAACCTAAAAGTGAAAAAAATATCGATTGGGATTCGCTTAATCAAGCTTTATCCGAAGATCGTTTTCATGCGTTGTGGCAACGGGCCGAACGATATGCAAAATCAGTGGATTTATTTATCTCGAATCTACAAGTTGGAGCCGATCCACACTATTATTTACCCGTTAAAGTTATCACTGAATATGCATGGCACAATCTGTTTGCTCGACAACTTTTCATACGAAAAAAAGATTTTTATGGAAATAGCAATAAACCGGAATGGACTATTTTAAGTGTTCCGGGTCTTAAAACCGACCCGCAGCGTGATGGCGTTAATAGCGATGCAACTTTAGTGATACATTTAACCGAACGTAAGGTTTTATTGTGCGGACATCATTACGCCGGTGAGATTAAAAAGGCCATGTTTTCAGTATTGAACTATCTGCTTCCCGCAGAAGATGTTTTACCAATGCACTGTTCTGCTAACGTAGGCAAACAGGGCGACGTCGCTTTGTTTTTTGGCTTATCAGGAACCGGTAAAACCACCTTATCGGCTGATCCGGATCGTTTTCTGATTGGTGATGATGAACATGGTTGGAGTGAGAAGGGTGTTTTTAATTTTGAAGGGGGGTGCTATGCTAAATGCATTGATCTCTCTAAAGAGCGCGAGCCATTGATCTGGGATGCTATCCGTTACGGCGCTGTGATGGAAAATGTAGTACTAGATCCTAAAACCTTAGAGCCGGATTATAAAAATGCAAGTCTAACTCAGAACACGCGAGTTGCTTATCCAATAGATTTTATTACTTCCCGTTTCCAAACCAATTGTGTCGATCGATTGCCGGATGCAGTCATCTTTTTATGTTGTGACCTGTACGGTGTATTACCTCCTGTGGCATGCTTGACCCATGAGCAAGCCGCTTATTATTTTTTAAGTGGGTATACCGCGTTAGTGGGAAGCACCGAAGTAGGTCAAACAGAAGCTATTAAAACAACCTTTAGCACCTGTTTCGGCGCTCCATTTTTTCCGCGACCTGCAAAAGTTTATGCAGATTTATTAATAAAGCGTTTAAAAAATAGCGATGCTAACGTATATCTTGTTAATACCGGTTGGACAGGTGGTACTTATGGCGGGCAAGGACGGCGCTTTTCTATTCCTGAAACGCGAGCGGTTATTAAGGCTATTTTAACTAGAGAATTAAACGCAACCGAGTTTGAGGTTTTGCCCGGATTTAATTTTGTTATTCCTACTCAACTATTGGGCATCGATGACAAGTTATTAAATCCGAAAAAAATATGGAATAATCCGGCTGAATATGATCGCAATGCAAATGAATTGATTAATAAATTTATGAGTAACTTCAATCAATTTGAAGTTAGCCAATCTATCCGGGACGCGGGGCCTATTATCTGTAACTAGAAGATAGATGGCGAGTTGGTTGCTGATGGATAGGCTATCTGTTTAGTTTTTTTGAAGGTTATTTTTTTGTTAAAAACAGTTAGCCAGTTCCTCAGCGCGTTCTTTTGCTCCTTTAATAGCCTGTTTAATTAAGTCTGAAAAGTGCGCTTTATTTAAAATTTCTAGAGCGCGCTCGGTTGTTCCGCCAGGTGAAGTGACATTTTGTTTTAATTGTTGGATGGATTGTTTGCTTTCATTGGCCATGCGCGCCGCTCCTAAAGCGGTTTGCAGCGTTAATAAAGTAGCATTTTCTTTTGATAATCCAAGTTCGACGCCTGCTTGTTGTAAGGCTTCCATCAATAAAAAAAAATAGGCTGGGCCGCTGCCCGATAAAGCGGCGACTAGATCTATTTGTTCTTCTTCAGCTAGCCAAACAACGACTCCTACGCTACGAAATATTAGTTCAGCCGCATTTTTTTGTGCAGATGAGCAATGCGAGTTAGCAAATAGCCCTGTTGCGCCACAAGCTAATAAAGTGGGAGTATTAGGCATACATCGAATAAGTGCAGTGGTTTCACTTGATAAATCATTTTGCAGACTTTTTAAACTTATACCCACGGCAATGGAAATAACCAAGGGTTTTTTTTCCTGGATGAGATCAGCTATTTCGGTAACGACACTTTTTAATACCTGTGGTTTTAGCGCTAATATCACGATGCTAGCCATTTTTACCGCGCATCGATTGTCAGTGCTAAGATTAATATTTAAGCTTTTTAACTTATTAAGTTGCATCAAATTATTATTGCTAGCCCAAATGTTTTTGGCCAGATAGCCTTCTTTTAATAAGCCTTTGATCAAGCTAGTGGCCATATTGCCTGCACCAATGAAGCTTATGATAGTGTTTTTCATAGGTTCTTTTTACTTTTTTACGCTAGGTAGGCATTGAGACGCTCTAATTCGGTTGGGGTCCCTATGTTAAACCACAGCCCTTTATAACACTCCCCGGTTATTTTTTTTTCAGCAATATACTCATAAAGTAGTGATGATAAAGGAAATGTACCGGATTTATTTACAAATAAATCCGGATGATAAATCCCTAGGCTTGCGAAAGTAAATTTGGTTGATGTGCCATCTAAACTTAATAAACTATTCTGAATAAGGTGGAAATCACCTTGAGGGTGAAAATTTGGATTATTCACTAAAATAAGGTGCGCTAACGTGGATTTATTTAATGAGTGAGATAGTAACTGCTCTAATGGATAGTCAGTCCAGATGTCTGTACTTAATACCATAAAAGGATTAGGACCTAAAATAGATAATGCCTGACAGATGCCTCCTCCTGTCTCAAGCGCGGTAGGTTCAAAAGAGTAATCAATTTTAACCCCATAAGCACGGCCATCACCTAGGGATGCTATAATTTGCTTAGCTTGGTAAGAGACGTTTATGACGATCTCTTTAATGCCAATTTTGGCCAATTTTAATACTTGATGGACAATAAGTGGTTTGTCAGCAACGGGTATTAAAGGTTTAGGCGTGTTGTCAGTTAAAGGGCGTAAGCGCAGACCACGACCTGCTGCAAGTATCATCGCTTTCATTTTTTTTCTTTCTCATTTAGCTTCACTTGGATCTTTGTTTGTAATAGCTGTTCAAATGGCGCAAGCGCTGGGTATTTCTCACAAGTTTTAGCAATATAATGTAACAAGCGAGAAGTCATTGGTAAGTAATGTGGTTTGTTATCACGGTAGCAAAGTCGTGCAAAAATACCTAATATTTTTAAATGTCGTTGTATGCTGATGAGGTCAAACCAGTGAATAAATTTTTCTTGGTCGTATTGATGGCTTAAGTCCAGCATATGATAAAATTTTAATATCCATGTATCGACCTGTTCCTTTGGCCAATCTATATAGGCGTCTCGTAATAAAGAGGCGGCATCGTAGGTAATCGGTCCATAGATCGCGTCTTGAAAATCCAATACGCCAACACGTTTGTCCTCTAATAATAGTAGGTTACGAGAATGGTAATCACGATGTACACAAACCTGCGGTTGCTCGAGCGCTGAATTGATAAGTACTTTAAAGGTTTGTTCAAGCACATTGTTGAATTTAGGGCATATGTTTAGCTGCAAGTGTCGGCTTAAAAACCAATCGGTAAATAACCCCAATTCGAAGCGTATGTGTTGTTCATTAAACAAATCGAGTGGTTGATTATTGGGAAGCTTTGGATTACAAACCTGAATTTGATGTATAACAGATAGCGCACGGGTATATAAATCATCGACAGTATTTGCATTTAATAAATTTAGGTATAAATCATTCCCCAAATCACTTAACAGCATAAACCCTTTTTCAAGATTATAAGCTAATATCTCGGGTGTATAAATTCCTTGGCGTGCAAAATCTTTAGCAATCGCAATGAAGGCAATGATATTTTCCTTGTCTGGAGGGGCAAGCATCACAACATGGCTATCATTATCCATTTGTAATCGAAAATATTGACGGGAACTGGCGTCGTTGATTAAGGGTTGTAGCTCAAAGCTGGCGAGAGCACAAGACTCTTTTAACCAGGTTTTTAGCGGTACTAGTTGTGCTGTGCTATCAAAAGTAGACATAACATAAAGGTCCTGCCTTCAAAGTCAAATATTCTATGCGATCCTAAATAGTTAATTTTAGGTTAAGGCGTCTATTTTACACCGGAACGAACTTGCTTATCTACAAGCTTCCCCAGTAGTATAGGCGGCTGCATCCTCTGTGTTGGTTGTTTTGCATAGAGGACTTTTATTCATAATTGCGATAATAAGAGGAAAGCCAATATGTTTCATGGCAGTATAGTCGCATTGCTAACCCCTATGCGAGAAAATGGAGATATTGACTATGTTTGTTTACGTAAACTAGTTGACTGGCATATTGCACAACGTACTGATGCTATTGTGGTGGTAGGGACTACTGGAGAGGCGGCAACGCTCGATACAGAAGAGCAAAATAACGTCATTAAAACAGTAGTTGAACAAACCCATAGACGTATTCCTGTTATTGCAAGCACCGGAACCAATTCTACCCGCAGGACAATCGAGCAAACTAGGGCGGCTATGGAAGTAGGCGTCGATGCTTGCTTACTAATAACCCCCTATTATAACTGCCCTACCCAGGAAGGGCTGTATCAGCACTATCGCTTGGTTGCCGATAAAGTACCCATCCCGCAAATTTTATATAATGTGCCCAAGCGTACCGGGTGTGACTTATTGCCCGATACAGTGGCTAAGCTAGCAGGTATAGCTAATATTATCGGGATTAAAGAGGGTCAGCCAGGGCATGCCAAAAAAATTTTAGAATTATGTGGAAACAATATCGACGTTTATAGTGGCGATGACAGTACCGCCTTGGAAATTATTCGTTTAGGTGGAAAAGGTGTTATTTCAGTAGCGGCTAATCTTGTGCCCCAATCTATACATAATCTTTATGAGCTTGCAAAAAATGAGGATTGGCAAGCGGCTGAAAAAATAGATCAGCAACTTCATCCGTTATATAAAGGCTTATTTATCGAAACTAACCCTATTCCGGTTAAATGGTTGGCTGCTGAGCGGGGTTTAATTTCAACGCCCGGTGTTCGCTTGCCTTTGACAAAATTATCGCTCACACATCAAGCAGACTTAAAACCTATTTTAGATTTATTGGAGGCACTATCCTAAGATGATAAAAAAATTAGTTTATTTGCTACTATTTAGTTTTGCTATTAGTATCACAGCGTGCGCTTCAGTTAGCAGTTATATAAAGACACAGCGCTCCCAGTATTTACATAGCCAAAATTTACCGCCCTTAAAAGTGCCCGCGGGTTTGCAAATCCAAAGAGAAGAAAGCTATATAATTCCCGAGGTATCTGCTAGTAGACCTACGCAGCTTCCAGATTTACAATCACCAATGAACTAACCGGTCGGTGAAGATTAATGGAGGCATGTAGACTTAATTTTTTGCTGAAGATTTTATTGGAGAGGTACCAAAGCGGCCATAATGGCGCCGACTCGAAATCGGATGGGGATTTAAAGTCCCACGTGGGTTCGAATCCCACCCTCTCCGCCAATATTTTTAGAGGCTAGATTGTTATTTAAGCCTCAGTACTGTTGACAGTGGCTTTTTGCAATGAAATATACTCAAGTGGCGTATAGTCTTGGCTATATTCTGTCTTTTTACTGTTAAAAAGGACAATTTCGTTGACTAACATGGGGCTGGTATTTAAATTAAGCTCTTCGCGTAGGTTAGGTGCATGATGGTGAATAATTCGACCCAAGGTTAAATGGGGTAAATAAGGTTTAGTTTCTGGGGTAAAGCCTAGGCTTGAGGCGACCTCTTCTAGCGCATTGGCTAGCTCGAAAAGCTCCGAGGTGGGGATGATGTCGGCGGCTATGGCGCGAGGCGCAGTCGGCGATGGAAAGAATCGAATGTTATGGAGCTGTAGCGGAAAGGGCTCTATTGTTTTAATGGCACTGTGCGCATGTTTGGCTAAC
>DALYCY010000002.1:0-48096 GCA_031973495.1 Candidatus Aquirickettsiella sp.
CCCAGGTAATTACCGCCCTGCTGACGATTACTAATATGTACTAATTTTTCATGCCAGCTCGCTGGCAGACGCAATTCATAAAAACCAAATAAAGAAAAGGCTAAGAAAACAAACAAGGCACAAACGACAATAATAACCCAAGGACTTTGTAAAAAGGCTTGTAAATAGCTACCGGCTAAGCCGGCAAAAACACCGGCTAAGGCATAAGTAAGTGCCATTGCCAACACATAGGTCAAGGATAAAGCAAAGGCTTTGCCCGTCGTCAATTGCTTTTGGCCTAAAATAATCGCTGATAAAACCGGGATCAGTGGCAACACACACGGTGTCAGTGATAACAATAAACCAAAGCCAAAGAAACTAATTAGCGTCCAAAAAATATTATGGCCGGCTAACAGCTGCACGATTTTACCTTGTTCGCTCAAATTTGGCCGACCGCTTTTTTGAGTAGGATTCTGGCCTAGAAGAGAATTTTCCTCCATACCAGAGACTACATTCATATCCGGTTGGTTTAAAGCGACCCCCGTTTCATTTAAAATCATATTTTTTACAATAGGCGGATAACAAAATCCTGCTATAGCACAACCTTGATAGTGAACCACGATGTGTAATTTTTTATGTGACAAAGGATATTCAAACTTTAATAGTGTACTTAACTTGCCTTGATAGACCTCATAGTCACCCAGAAATTGATTATGTTTTATCTGTCCTTTCGGAAAAATAACCGATTTAAAAAGGACGGGCGTGGTATGAAAACTAATCTTATTACGGTAAAGGTAATAACCTGGCTTGATAGTCCAGTGCGCAACCAAGGTAGTATCATTTAAACGCTGTACCGAAACCTGAAAAACCTGATCAGCTGGTAAAGCTTGTATTGCATAGGCCGGTGATCCCAGTGCACTCAGCCAAAAACCTAGCCACAAAAATCTAAACAGCTTATTCAAATAAAACAAAATATATCTTCCTTCTATTTAAAGGGAAATTCGTGGATTAATCTTTTCTATCTTTACTAAATAGACCTTTTTATGTAATTTTTCTAGCTTAAATGACATAAAATATCGACCTAAAATTATCTATAGCAGAGAAATTCGCCTAAAAAGCCACCCCATGTCTTAGGCTTCGCTTTAAGAAAATTAAAATAATCCGCTAAAAGACGCTTGTCGCAACCTCTTGGCTACTATATCATGGAAACTCCTCTGACTTAGTCAAGACTCAAAGGATAATGTATATGCAAAATGCACTTGATCAACTTCCTGTTCTTCCTATTCAGGTTACTAGCGCTGGTACGCCTCAACAACCGCTAAAAACCTATGTCGAACAGGCTTTAGAAAATTACTTTTCTCAATTAGATGGTAACTCACCGTCTAATCTTTATGGACTCGTTTTAGCCGAGGTTGAATCTCCTTTGCTCGAAGTGGTATTACGCCAGACGCGCGGGAATCAAACCAAAGCGGCTAAATTGCTCGGTATCAGTCGTGGTACTTTACGCAAAAAACTAAAACAATGTGATCTTGCCTAATCGATGCAATGCACTAATAAACTCTCTCCATCCCTATAAAAAAAAATAACAACAATAAAAAATAAATTCCCTAACTTTAAAAACAAGAGAAGTTTTTTTAACGCGATGTTTTAAAAAATATAGATGTCTTTGGGGGATTGGCGGGTATTATCGCGCCATTATTACCCCTTTGCATTTTTATGGTTTTATAACTTGACAGAATTACCAGCGCTTTAGCACAATAGGCGACCTTTGGCTATGTAGCTCAGTTGGTTAGAGCACAGCATTCATAATGCTGGTGTCGGTGGTTCGAGCCCACCCATAGCCACCAATGATTTGACTTAGAAAAACGTCACTGACTTTGTGTCCCGGATAGAAAAGAAGCTATTTTATGGTTTCGGTCAATGCTATTTGCGAGATGACCTCTAAGGCTTCGGATAACTGCGTCACCGGAAAAACCGTCATACCTTCAATTGATGGCTTGCTTTGATTGGCTTTAGGAATAATAGCAAATTTAAAACCATGTTTTGCCGCATCGCGCAAACGTTCCTGACCATTAGGCACCGGACGAATCTCTCCGGATAAACCTACCTCACCAAACACCAGGCCCTGATAAGGAAAAGGCTTATTACGCAAACTAGATAGCACCGCTAATAAAACTGGTAAGTCAGCACTCGTTTCTAGTAAACGTACGCCGCCTACGACATTGATAAAAACATCTTGATCATAGGTAATGATACCGGCATGACGGTGCAATACGGCTAATAACATCGCTAAACGATTACTTTCTAAACCTACCGTCACACGACGCGGATTACCTAAGTGACTGTGATCTACTAAGGCCTGCACTTCGACCAATAAAGGCCGACTGCCCTGCCAAGTGGCGGTGACTAAACTACCTGAAACTGTTAATCCGGAACGCGACAACAGCATCGCCGAAGGATTACTCACTTCGCGTAAACCCTTTTCAGTCATGGCAAAAACACCTAACTCATTAACCGCGCCAAAACGATTTTTAACTGATCGAATCAGTCGATGGCGACTATCGGACTCGCCTTCAAAGTATAAAACCGTATCCACCATATGTTCTAAGACGCGAGGACCTGCCAGCACACCATCTTTGGTCACATGTCCGACTAAAAACAAAGCAATCCCGCTTTGCTTGGCCAAACGCGTCAATTGCATGGCGCTTTCTCTAACTTGGCCCACCGCACCCGGTGCCGATTGGTGTAAATCGGTATGCATGGTTTGAATCGAGTCAATTACCAACACCTGTGGTTTTTCTTGCAAGGCGTGGGATAAAATACGCTCTACTCGGGTTTCAGTCAGTAGTCGTATTTTTTTTTTCGGTAAGCCTAAACGTTGTGCGCGTAAAGCCACTTGTTGCAATGACTCCTCACCAGTAATGTAAAGCACCGTCTGTTGTTCGGCCAATTTGGCAAGGCTTTGTAACAATAAAGTTGATTTGCCAATACCTGGATCGCCACCCATGAGGATTACAGAACCCGGTACGATACCGCCCCCTAAAACCCTATCTAATTCCTTGATCCCTGAAGAAAACCGCTCTACGGCACTGAACTCAATGGCACTTAAATCGGTTACTTTTTGCTCGCTCACAGCCGCATAACCACTCATACGCTGAACGCTTGCGCGTGGATCCGGCGCTAAAGCAACATCTTCTAACAAACTATTCCATGACTGACATTCACCACATTGACCCGACCATTGTAAGAACTGTCCTCCACAGGACTGACAGCTATAAACTCGTTTAGGTTTAGACATCGTGATCGTCCTTTAGCAGTTTATTAGCTACAGCTAATAAATCAGGGAAAATAGGGATTTCATGCTGCAACTGAAGATGATGCTGAATGGTTTGCTCGCCATTGCCCGTCAATACCAACATCGGCTGACAAGCAAGCTTTCGAGCGGCTTGGATATCGCGCAGCGAATCACCAATGGCGATAACGCCCTTTAAATCTACCTTATAATACGCGGCAATCTGTTCGAATAAGCCAGTAGCTGGCTTACGACAAATACACGCATCATCCGGATGATGCGGACAATAAAAAATTCTATCAATAGTGCCTCCTAGCGCTTTTAAACACCGACACATTTTTTCATGGATAGCCGCTAATGTTTTCTCGCTGTACAAGCCTCTGCCGACACCGGATTGATTGGTTGCGACGGCTAGGGTATAGCCCGCTTGGCTCAGTAAGGCGATCGCCTCTAAACTTCCTGGAATAGGCTTCCATTCATCGGGTGACTTAATATAGTCCTTCGACTCGTAATTAATAACCCCATCTCTATCGAGGATAATCAATTTAGTATTTTTAAGCATTTATTTTGTTCCGTTAAGCCTATCTTAAGATTAAAAACCTATACTTTACAGATACTCTAGCGTGTTTTAACACAAGTGCCCTATGCAAAACTCTGAAAAATTAAGCCAAATCCTAGCAAAAGCCCGTATTCTTGAAGAGCAAATAACCGGTTTTATCTCAACGCCCGGTTCCGATGGCACATTAAAAAAGCTGCTGCCTTTGCTGACACCGATCGAAAACTTTCAAGCACAAAGCGATAAAATACTTAGTCAATTCAATTCTCATTTGATTGAAAATGAAGACCCTAAATTAGTCATTTTAGGAATAATTAATCATAGCTTTACTCAAATAAAAAAATCAATTATTCATCCCCGACATTACCCAAAACTTTTCCACCCTAACCCTAACGATAATTTGACACCCAGTGAGGAAGAAAAATTAAAATCCTACCTACTCGCTATTCGCGAAGAATTGAATAAGCTCAACGATGAAAATTCAGCGCAAGAAAAAATATCGATTAAATCCGCGGCGCCAGGGGCTTAAGTGCTAGGATTTCCCATCGCATAACGGGCTATAATGTTTTTTAAAGTCGGTATTTTATTGAGTGCACTGAATCCAAATTGGCGCGTCTTTACTAAGAGGGGATTTTTTGTCGCAAAAAAATATTTAATGCCATCTATGCTACTGTTCATTAGGCGATTATAAAAACGACGCTGCCTTTCATAAGCACGCAGTGTATGTAAGGCACTAAAGGATCGTTGTTTACGTTTGGCCGCTAGAATAACCTTGGCCAAACAATCGGCATCCGCCATGCCTAGATTAGCACCTTGCCCTGCCAAAGGATGCATAACGTGGGCAGCATCACCAATTAAAGCAATACCTGATTTTATATATTGTTCAGCTTCTTGGGTTTTTAAGGGAAAACTCAAACGTGGACTGGTCGATTCAATATCACCTAACTGCTGCTCAAACGCCCGAGCTAGCTCTAAGCAAAACTGCGGATCAGAAAGTTCTTTTAAGCGCCGCGCCTCTTCGGGTGTCGTCGACCAAACAATAGCACAACAATAGGGATCGGCTAACGGTAAAAAAGCTAAAGGGCCTGTCGGTAAAAAAATCTGTCTTGCTATTTCTCCATGAGCTAATTTAGTTCGTACCGTTGCAATAAGTGCCAATTGATTATAATCGGATGAATTCACTGACAAACCGGCTAATTGCCGCACACTCGAATGCATGCCATCGGCACCGACCACTAAGCTTGTTGTGATGCTCACACCCGAAGCCAGTGTTAGGCGCATTTGATGGGGTTCCTGTGCCATATCGATTAGGCCATCGGATGAAAACCAGCTAATTTTTTCATCGGTTTTCACCTGGGCAAGTAATGCCTGCTGTAAATCCTGGTTTTTCAGAATATAACCTAATGTCGCTTGACCTAATTCGGCACTATCAAAAAAAAGATTCGCTTCCTTGGCCGGCTCCCAAACCTGCAAACTACGAAATGGCGCTAGCTGTTCAACGGGCAATCGCTGCCAAACCTGTAATTCTTCTAATAACTGCTGCGTACCTAATGTGATGGCAATAACACGCAGCTGGGATGCCAAACTGGATGCGCCTTTAGCGCTGGAAGCTTGATCATCCTTAGTTAGGATAGCGATTCGTAAACCGCTATCCATTAAGTAACAAGCTAGCGTCAATCCAGCAATCGCTGCCCCTACGATAACAACATCATAATCAGCTACTCTATTCATGGCATGGGTGAATAACGGTAATTATAGTATTCTGGCAACCAAAATTGCTGATCGATTTGTTGAGAAAAATCGACATTTTCTTCGACTTGAGCTAATCCTTCTCGGCGCGCTTGCACTGCTACGGCAAGTGCAATACGTTGACTAAGGACGTGAATCTGTTCAAAATCAGGTAGTAAAGGCTTCTTAATCGGATTAGCCACTTCGTTCGCAAAACCACTAAGGGCTTTACAGGCTTCCCAAAGCATGTCTTCACTCAAAAGTTTTGCCCGTGCAATAACCACACCCAAACCTATTCCGGGATAGATTAGAGCATTATTACATTGTGCAATCATCATTTTTTCACCCTGAAAATCAACCGGGGCAAACGGACTGCCGGTTGCTATCAATGCACGCCCCTGTGTCCAATGCAGCAGATCATCGGGCATCGCTTCTGATTTTTCAGTTGGATTTGATAAAGGAAAAATAATCGGTCGCTCAACCTGTTCTGCCATGGTCTTTATAAGTGCTTCAGTAAAGATACCACCTTGACCCGAGCAGCCGATTAATACGGTTGGCTTAAAACGCTTGACGACTTCATAGAGACTTAGGTTAGCGCCAACTTCACCCACGCCAGAACGTGCATAAGGTTTTTGAAAAGCGGTCAGATTAGACATAGACTCGTGCAACAGACCATGTCGACCTACCAAATAAAAACGTGATAAGGCTTCTTCTCTCGACAAACCTTCGCGCATCATAGCAGCACAAAGCTGATCGGCAATCCCAGTTCCGGCTGTTCCAGCCCCTACAATCACAATACGCTGCTCTGTTAACGGAACCTTGGTTCTTGTAACTGCCGATAAAAGCGCCACTAAGGTAACAGCACCCGTCCCTTGCATATCGTCATTGAAGGTACACATTGTTTGGCGATAGCGTTCTAAATTACGTCGAGCATTTTCGCGACCAAAATCTTCCCAATGTAAATAAGCCTGAGGTAATTTTCGTCGGATAGCTGAAACAATTTTCTCTATCAGGTCATCGTATTCTTTTCCGGCTATACGCGGGTGACGCCAACCTAAATACAGTGGATCATTAAGTAATTGTTCATTGTTGGTTCCAACATCGATTTGGACAGGTAATAAGCGATTTGGATTAACGCCACCACATAAAACATAAACCATTGATTTTGCGATACAGATATCTATTCCACCGATACCTTGATCGCCAATACCTAATACCCCTTCTCCATCGGTGATAACAATAATATCAACCTCTGGATTAAATCGATTTTCAATGATCTCATCAATATGATCGCGGTCAGGATAAGCGATATATAAACCGCGTGGCCGTTGAAATTCTTGACTAAATTGTTCAACCGCTTTCCCCACGGTAGGGGTATAGAGGATAGGAAGCATTTCCGTTAAATGCTGACTGACTAATTTATAAAATAAGGTTTCATTGTTATCGTGTAAACTACGCAGATAAAGATGTTTTTCTAAATTAGTATCTTTCTTCAAAAATTGTTGGTAACAACGTAGTGCTTGTTGCGACAAATCTTCAATACTATAGGGCAACTTGCCGCGCAATCGAAATTGCTGACGTTCGAGCTCACTAAATGCGCTGCCTTTATTTAATTTAGGTGTCGTTAATAAACCTTGGCCTAAGGCATTGGTTTCCAAGTAAAGAACTTGATTATTTTTATCGGTTATCTGCTTAAACTGGGACATATTAGTATTCTTCTTGTTGTAAGGTTAAACCGCGCATTAAACGGGAGAGCCGGCCGTGAGTTCCCATTAAACGACGCGATAAATTTCTTTTGCAGGGTGAGAATAAATCCATTATCAATAGACCATTATTGTGAATGAAAGTCAACGGCTTGAAACTTGATTGAAAGTGCTCGACCAAATGATTGGTAAAGCCTATTATTTCTTGGTGCACAGGTAAGCGCGCATCAAGATAAGACTGACTAAGGCTAGGATGTGCCAAATCGGTGGCTGTCTTTAGTGCATTGGCAATGATATCGGCTAATTCTGACATATCTTGTAACGCTAAATTAAGACCTTGGGCGGCAACAGGCAGTAACGTATGGGCAGCATTTCCTAATAATATTAAACCAGGCTGTGCTTGTGATTGCGCTATAAAATTCTTTAAAGGGTAAATACTCGGTTTAGTGCATCGTAATAACTGACCAAAACGGTAAGAAAAGTGTTGCTGTAAGCGTTCTAAAAAATCTGACGCAGTTAAGTCTTTTAATGCGTTAATGCTTGCTTGGTCCGCTGTCCAAACTAAACCTATTTTATTCGTTAATAACGGCAAGCTCGCGATGATGCCATGCGGTGTAAATCGTTGATAAGCAATATGTCGATGACTAGCGCTAATATCAATACTGGTGGCAAGTGCCGCCTCTGATTTACTGTGTGTTTTTAACAAACCAATATTCAACAAATTTCGTACGCTAGAATCACTGCCATCGGCGGCGATAACCAAGCGTGGGTAAATAACCACTTTTTTATTGTCTGGTGTACTAAATAATACCTCCCAAGCCTGCTCCGTCTTGGTAATAGACTGACATTGGGCCGGATTAAATAGATCTAAAGACGCGTTGGCGGCTGTTTTAGCAGCTGCACATTGATTTAACGCTTTTGTTAATTCACAACCTAATCGGGCCGCCGGAATAACATAACCTAATTGTGGAACCCCCATATCCTTGGCACTAATTCTCGATTGACCAAAACAAGCTTGCTGAGAAATATGCACCTGCTCGATAGGATTAGCGTAAGCGGCTAAAGCCGGCCATAGCGCTAATGTTTGTAAAATACGACAACTGGCCACATTCAAGGCAATCGGTTTACTATCTATCGACAAGGGCACATCAAACCGAAAAGGTATTTGCTCTATCAAGGCAATCCGTAATGGCAAATGCGCTAACGCTAAAGCGAGACTACTCCCTACGACACCCGCACCAACAATGAGCACATCATAATTTTGCTTCATGATGAAGACCGCATTAAGGATTCAATATCTGCCACTTCCTTGGGCGCCAGTTGTGTCAACACTTCACAAGCTTTTGTCGTCACACAGACATCGTCTTCGATACGTATCCCAATATTCCACCATTTTTCATCTACCTCCGCCGCTGGCCTAATGTAAATACCCGGTTCTATGGTAAAAACCATCGCCTCTTCCAAAGGCCGCCATTTTTTAGCAAATTTATAGCTGCCAACATCGTGGACATCGAGTCCTAGCCAATGGCTACAGCCATGCATATAAAATTTCTTATAGGCCTTTTGTTGCATTAAATCCGATAGCTTACCTTTTAATAAGCCGATATCGATCAAACCTTCTGTTAAACTATACACACAAGATTTTTGCAGTGTATCCCAACTAACACCCGGCTTTACCAAGTCAATCAATTTTTGCTGCGTCTTTAATACTAAATTATAGATAATCTTTTGTTCTTCGCTAAATTTTCCACTCACTGGAAACGTTCGTGTTATATCCGATGCGTAATATTGATATTCACACCCGGCATCCATTAAAACCAAATCACCCGCGCGCAAACGCGCTCGATTATCGGTATAGTGTAAGGTGCAAGCATTAGCGCCACTGGCTACGATGTTAGGATAAGCGGTCGCATCGCTTCCTTGTTGATAAAATTCATAGAGCAATTCAGCTTCTAATTGGTATTCATAAGCACCAGGACGACAGGCTTGCATCGCACGAATATGTGCTTTGCTGGAAATAGTAGCCGCTAAACGTAAACAATCTAATTCTGTTTGGCTTTTTTTAAGACGCATTTCATGCACGGTATTAACTAAATGCCTGGCACGCTTAACCGAAGGTTTATTTAATCGAGATAACAAGGTATTAATACGCGCTAACGGTTTACGCTTGAATTCCGCATCGCCTAAATAATAACAAACACTTCGATCCGCTAAATATTCAGGTAGCTTAATCTCAAGTTGATCAATAGGATAAGCTGCATTGGCGCCATATTCTTGACAGGCTCTATCTTGACCAATTACGTGACCTCGCCAAATTGCCTCTGCCGGTTTATCGGCGCGATTAAATAGGATGAACTGCCCACCTTTGGCATCAGGTAGTAGTAATGCGATAGCTTCTGGCTCGGGAAATGCGGTTAAATAGTAAAAATCGCTATCTTGACGGTAGGGATAAAGTACATCACCATTGCGTAGATACTCAGGGGCCGCTATCAAGATAATCAGCGCATCCTGCTCGAGCGATGACAGTAATTGCCGGCGTCGATGCTGTAACTCAGTCAGTTTAAACATAGATAGTCGCTTTACTTGAATTTTTGTCTGTGTGGCAACTCAACTGGCAATCCTCATACAGCTTGTATAAACGAGGCTTAGTTCATTTTCGCAACACCTGTTATCCATTCTGCCAATAGCACGTGCGTATAAGCTAAAAAGCGCTACTAATGAAGATAGATGGAACCTGTACTTGCCTGGACTGAGTAGTGCGTTAATTCTTCATAAATCAATGGAATCGCATGGGTAATAAACTCAATCGCCTCATCATAGGCTAATTTATCCAGTTCTGTCACCTCCAAGTGGCTTATTTCCAGCTTGGCAATCTCGGCAATACAATAGAGTGCTTCGTGTATGACATCTGGCGTTTCTTCTTCAATAGAGCTACCGCCTAAACCTAAACCGTATAAAAACCCTTCACACCAAAGGCTTAATGCTTCGGCACGTTCTTCTAATTCATATCGTTCATCCGGTAACAACAATTGAAAGCTTTGTAAGCCACTTAATTGGCGACAAGCGGCATCATACAAACCCACAACCGCACCTTGGGAGCCCAACATAAATCGAGGCCTAGTCCCTAAACGTTTTAGTAAAATATCGATTAAAAACCCACCATTAAGCTTTGGGCCTACGCAAATAAAACCGCATAACATACCATGAATCTCTGCCGGCGAAGTGACCACTTCTGCTTGAGTTAATAAGTGGTAAAAGTCGTCAAAAGCGGGAGATTTTGCCTGAGTTTGCATGGGCGTACTCTATAAAGATAAGTCAAGTCCCGAATATTTTACCATTCTATGCCGGCTTAATACAGTTAAGCAAACCTTAATAATATAAAAATTCTAGCCGCAGCGACGGACAAAATTGATTTTTTTAAAATATTTCCTTGGATAGACGACGGTAGGTTAAACTCGTTATACTGTTTAGGTATCTGGCTCAGTCGATTGTTTTTCGATCGATACTTTTTAAAGATAGGGATCAATAATTTATCGATGGTGTGCAGGCTTGTGACCCAACAAGAAGCCTAAAGTCGGTCTATTTAATCCCACCTGCGTCCCAAGGATCAGGAAAGCTAGCTGAGTCAGATATTTTTCACTCTATAAATCGCGCTATGAATGATCGGCAAGCACTGCGAAAAAAATTACTCCTGCAACGCAGCAAACTGGATCGCACTCAGCAAACAACCGCCTCTGTGCAAATTACAGCACAGCTAAGCGTCCACCCGCTCTTTTTAGCCAGCCATGCTATAGCGGCCTATATGCCGATTAATCTTGAAATTGATCCCGCCCGACTTATCCAAAAGGCCTGGCAGGATCACAAAAGCTGTTATTTACCTATTTTACAACAGCAACAATTAATTTTTGGTGCTTATCAAGCGAATACGGATTTAAAAAAAAATCGTTTTAATATTCTCGAACCGATTGATTCGACTTGTGTACTTATCGCACCTGAGGCACTCGATTTAGTGCTAGTCCCTTTAGTGGGCTTTACGATTCAAGGCCAACGCCTAGGGATGGGTGCCGGTTTTTACGATAGAAGCTTTGCCTTTTTATTAAAACAACCGCGACCAGCGCGCCCTTTTTTACTCGGCTTAGCCTATGAATGGCAAAAAATAACCTCTTTGACCCAAGCGAATTGGGATGTGCCATTAAATGCCATATTAACCGAAGAAAAATTTTATTGTTGTGACTAGCCTATTTTACCTGCCCGCGCTAGGTTGGCACGCATTGCCAATCCAATACGTGCCAATATCAAGTATGGACCAAGCTTCAGCTAATTAGGCTTCATGCGCACTGACGGTGACACTTCATCCACTTGTCTTGCTTGAGTGGATGAAGTGGCCGGAGCAAAAAATAAGACGCTTGCTACTCCACTCTGATTCGCTGCACAGGGTAAGGATCTTGCAGATAGCAATGTTTTTGGAGCGAATTCTTCCTTAATAGCGCTAATATATTTATCCCTAGCAAATAGCTTAATCTGTTTTTGACTAGATAACTCCGCAAAATTAGATTCTTTCTTTTTCTTATCGAGCTCCATCTGATCTAAGTCAGAAAAAACTAACATACACAAGGTGTTTTTCGGTATTTCTTTCTCTAGATTTTCGAACAGTATAGGCTTTGATAAAATATTGGCTTCTTTTTCAGCGCTATCACTCAGTTTATTAATACTAGTAAAATCAGGAAAGGTTTTTAATAATTCATTTCTAAGTGGTCCAACACTTTTTAAATTACGTGGATATAAAGCCGTTACAATAACAAGACAAGGTGGATACTTTTGAGCATTCCATGCTTGTTGTACCTGCTCTGCTAATTTTTCTTTTTCTTCCGACAAGAGATCAGTAAATTTTTTATATAATTTTAAAAAATAGCTTTTTATAAAATCATTCGGATTTGCTTTCACTATCTGTTTATTAGAGAGATATTTCTCTAACAGTAAAAAATCGAAGAACTGAATTGCTGATGATTGTTCGCGTTTGAACAGTGCTTGTTTATCGCTTGCATCATCTTCTGTAAACAATGGAGAGAGACTATATTCAAATTCTCGCAGAAAATTTTTTTGAAGCTCTTCGTAGCTTTTATCATGAATAGTTTTAGCTTGGCCTAATTTACGCTCTATAAGATAGCTTGCTTCACGCTTTCCACGCATTACCAGATATCGATCATTTTTTAGTTTTAGCGTTACCCTAATTTGAATGACTTTTTTAGAGTTTTCAAAATAATCCATGACTTCTTTATTACGGGCTGAAGATGATTCATTACTCGTCTGAACATTGACAACATGACCACGCTTGAGCCCTGATAGACCACTCTCAAGAAGCAGCGCATCATCTGTTATCTGCAAGTGAACCCTATAGTTCCCATCCGCTTGTTGATAAGTCGTTACTTTAAAGAGATCCCTCCTTGACTTTTTTTGTGAGCTCGCTTGCAGTATTGATAGATTGGCTAAAAGAGATTTAGCCTCTTGACTAGACGATTGCTCAAGCTGATTTTTAAACCAAGTGAAATTTTTGTCACTAACACGACGACCTGTTTTGTCCGGCAAACGCAAATTAACACCCTTTTCCTCTAAGCGCTCATCCAATTTTGTCCAAAATGCTTCGCTTGCGACCCCCGTATCCGAACAATCAGTTTCGTAATGAGTACGCAGCCATTTTGTCTCTTCAGCCAGTGATGCAAAACTATTTTTCACCTTCTCTTCAAACACCGTAGTAAGATTAATATTTTCTAATAAAGGATAATCTGCTGGGACACTGATATGAGAAACCAAGCAACCTTCAACAAGATCACCTTGTACCTGTTGATGAGGAATATTACCTGGAACGTCAATACCAGCAAATTCGTAGGCCAAGTCTGTTATCACACTTTTAAGTGCTAAGGTATCACTAACGTTAGCACCCTGCTCGGCTTTAATTTTTATTATGTCTGCTTTGATTTTGGCTCTAAGCGCCATCGCATCGTGCATAGCTTCATTAGTGGGAATAAACCAATATTCTCCATAAGGTAAACCTAGATCCTGGCAAAATTGCACCAATTGATCCCAAGATAAATGTTCTCCGGTTTTTAAATCGCTCACACAGGTCACTGCAAAATAAGCTAATTTAGGTATTTCGCAATGATCGCTTAATATATGAGGGACAACCAATTCCAAACCGATACTCATTTTATTATTCGCAAGATATTTAATAAAACTCTCAGCTCTATCACCCATCCAAGCATCAAACAATAAACGTGCTATTTTTGTAAACATTGGATTGGCTGAATTTTTGCTACTGAAACTACCGTCACTGCCTATGAGTATTAACGAGCCCGAGTGTTTAACGCACACCGCAAAAAAGGATTTTCTTGTCTCTTGTTTAGTGACTTCTTCATCCGTTGCAACCTGCGCCAACCTATGTTTTGGATTGGCACATTTTCCATAAAAAAGCGCATTATTGCTTACCACTACTTCTGCTACTTTATTTTCTTCATGCATTTGTTATAGCCTCGTTACAGCCATTAAATGATCGAAAACTATCATAGGATCATGATAACGATCAAATATTAAGGAATAATTATTTAATGGGCGACAACTTGCCAAACACCTTGACTATCACGACAGGCGGTATAGTTAAAAGTAGGATAACTTAAAAAACCGCGCATCAATCTTATCGCATAATCTCTACAGCCTTGACCTTCTGGATTAACAAAGATTTTTTTACTGCTAAATTCGAAACGAACGCCGCTGCTATCACTATACCAACTGGTCAGTTGCTCAGCTTGTGCGGTTGCAATTAAATCTTGCAATTTAGCATGATCCGAATTGCCCATAAAACGCGCAATCGACCTATCTAAAAAAATATCCTTATGTTTATCTAAAACAGGCACTTGATTTTTGCGCGTGCTATGCCAACTATGGCCAGCACAAGCGGTTAAACTCACAATAAATAACCCGGTGAGTAAACACCTAATCAATTTTTTTTGCATCATTTACTTCCTCAATGCGCGTACGGACTAACTGTCCTCGATTAATGCCACACAATAATTCATAACGAAAGCACGAGGTACTTTCGGCCACTTGCTCAATCGCTAAACCTTCTCCCCATAACACAACCGGATCACCTATCTTTGCTTCGGCTTGATTCGACAAATCAACGGTCAGCATATCCATCGAAACCTGTCCGACTAATTCAACTAATTTTCCATTGACTAAAATAGGTGTGCCATTTGCTGCGCTGTGCGGATAACCATCTCCATAGCCTATTGCTACCACACCGACTCGCATTGGTTTTGGTGCAATCCATGTTCCCGCATAACCTACTCTATCACCTAATTCTAATTGATTAATCGAAATAATTTCAGATTTTAAGGTCATAACCGGCCTTAGTGCCAATTGCGTACCCGAAGACGTTAAAAAAGGTGAAACACCATATAACATTAATCCGGGGCGAATCCAATCGGCATGGGTATTAGGATACGCTAAAATAGCCGCCGAATTGGCTAAGCTTTTTTCAATCGCATTATTATCTAGCGTAGTTAGTACCTGCTCAAATTGTTTTATTTGATGCGCCGTCATATTGTCGTCTGGTTTATTAGCATTCGAAAAATGCGTCATCACACAAACAATATTCAGCCAAGGACAAGTACGCAACTTCTGCAAAACAGCCAGAAAATCCTTTAGTGAGAATCCCAAACGATTCATGCCAGTATTTATTTTTAACCAGACATTAACCCGGCCTGGCAAAGGATTTTGAGTAAGGAAACTTAATTGCCTTTGATCATGGAGCACGGTATCCAATTCATAGCGCGCTAATAGCGGTAATTCATCACTGGAAAACACGCCTTCCATTAAAACTATTCGTTGTGTTAACCCCGCTTGACGTAAACATACGGCTTCTTCTGAGCAAGACACGCCAAAACCTTCGACATCGAGTGCTTGTGCAATCGGAACTAAACCGTGCCCATAGGCATTCGCCTTAACCATTGCCAGTATTTTGGCTTGAGGCGCTATTTCACGTATTCGCTTGACGTTATGACGTAAGGCGCTCAGGTTAAGCTCTACTGTAAACGGCCGACTCATGCATAATTCTCAGCATGATATCGCTGAGGAGTAAAATTTTCGAAACGGGTATACTTGCCTAAGAAAGTCAATCGCACTTTACCGGTAGGCCCATTACGTTGTTTTGCGATAATAATTTCTGCACTCCCTTTATCAGGGCTGCCATCATTATAAACTTCGTCCCGATAGATAAAAATAATTAAATCCGCATCTTGCTCGATAGCACCTGAATCACGTAAGTCTGACATAACCGGCCTTTTATCAGCACGTTGCTCCAAACTACGATTTAATTGCGATAAGGCGATGATAGGAACGTCTAATTCTTTCGCTAAGGCTTTTAAGCTACGAGAAATTTCTGATATTTCAGTGGTACGATTTTCTTTAGAACCGGGTACTTGCATCAATTGGATATAATCTATCACGATCAAACCCAATCCACCGTGTTCCTTAGTAACTCTGCGTGCGCGTGCGCGCACTTCGCCAGGACTTAATGCCGGGGTATCGTCAATAAACATTTTTGCTTCCGATAACATACTCACCGCCGAAGTAACACGTGGCCAATCTTCGTCAGCAAGCTTCCCGGTACGAATTTTATGTTGATCAATACGCCCTAGCGAAGACATCATGCGCATGGCTAAAGCCTGACCCGGCATTTCCATACTGAAAATAAGCACCGGTTTATCACCTTGAATGGCCGCATGCTCGGCTATATTCATGGCAAAGGTCGTCTTCCCCATAGAAGGTCGACCTGCCACTATCACCAAGTCAGCCGGCTGTAAACCAGAAGTCATTTCGTCTAGGTCTTTATAGGCGGTAGAAAGACCTGTGATCACTTGGTCAGAATGAAACAGAATATCAATCCTATCGACTGCTCTGGCCAAAAAATCACTGATTCTAAGTGGCCCACTACCACGCGTTCCTTGATCCGCTATTTGAAACACCTTTCGTTCCGCATCATCCACCAGCTCGGTAATAGAACGACCGTCTGGCATAAACGCGTTTTCAGTGATTTCGGTGGCAATACCAATCAGTTGGCGTAGAATAGAATGTTCGCGGACGATATCAGCATAAGCGACGATGTTGGCAGCACTCGGCGTATTACGTACTAACTCAAATAAATAAAGATCGCCACCTATTTCGGCCAATTCATTCGTGCTTTTCAACGCATCAGTTAAGGTGATGACATCAAAGGGCTTGGCGTGATTGGCAAAGTTAACAATAGTACGAAATAGAATACGATGTGATAGAAGATAAAAATCTTTTTCTTTTAATTTATCAGCTACTCTATCCCATGCTTGGTTATCCAGCATTAATCCACCTAATACCGATTGCTCGGCTTCCAGTGAATGAGGGGGTAACTTTAGATGATCGATTTTTTGCATAGTGCCAATTGCCTAAACCCTAAACTAACATCAAAAAAATCCATGTCGCCGACTTATCTAATCTTTCTCAATCAAATTGCATCTGATATTTCACGTGATAAGTGATGCTAAAAACAGGTCGAAGCTAGCACGCAAAATACAAGTTCCTTGTTATATTAGTGGGCCTTCTAGCAAACGCCAGTGTATTCTAGTGATCAACCGAGGTTTAAAATAGATACTATTCTTCTGCGACAATATTAATTTTAAGGGTTGCAACTACGTCGCTATGAAATTGTACCGCTACCTCGTGCTCGCCTAATTGGCGTAAGGGACCATTTGGCAAACGAATCTCGCTCTTTTCAAGCGTAACACCCGCTTCATCTGCAGCACGGACTAACTCAGGGATACCAATAGAACCGTACAAACGGCCTTCTTCAGCCGACTTAACGGGGATGGTTAATACCAGCTCTGCTAAAGCCGATGCGCGTGTTTGCGCCGCCTGTAGTTTTTCTTGTGCCAACTTCTCCAATTCAGCGCGCTTGATTTCAAATTCAGCGATAGTCTCCTTATTAGCGGCTACCGCTTTAGCATGAGGAATTAAATAATTTCGTGCATAACCATTACGCACAGTAACTTGCTGCCCTAAATCACCTAAGGAATGTATTTTTTCTAATAAAATAACTTGAGCCATGAAATAACCTCAAAAATCACTTGTTAACACCCGCGACTATCAGCGTTGAATACGATGCTAGCCATCAATCACTTATTTTCTTGAGCTTCGTCACTTGTCTATCCAAAGAGATAGATTTTAAGCTTAACGCTACTGGAAAATTCATACTTATTGTTTCGTCCTTAGCTTAAATGGCGATACCTCTAAAATCCTTTTCAGTGGGTACTTTGTTGTAAGCGACAGCGTAAATTCACTAAGCTATCTACGACGGCCAACAACATAAATGCCGCCGCCATATAAGGGAAAAAAACCACTAATAACACATAAACTAATAAAATCCATTTCTTAGCCAGATTTCTTAAATGCCCCAGGGCATGAAAAACACTGAGTCCTGCTAATACAAAAACGAATACCGCTACCGGCAAAGCATCCTGCGCCAACCCTATATGTAAGAAACTTAATATCAATATGGCCAGTAAAATGAGCACTTCCCATTGACTTAAGCGAATACCTTCTAATTCCGGGCGAAGTTGGCCCGGGTTGTATAACATTGATTGTAAGCCTCGTGCAAGTACTAAGTTAATAAGTACTGACAATGCAATAAATGCCGCTTGAAAACCAGTAGCAAACCTGGAAAAAAACTGTAATTGTGTTGCATTAACCACCACATTAAACTGCTTTTTAACCAGTAACGCATAATGCGCAAACTGGCTTGACCATACTGCGCTTATATTAGGGATGAATAAATGCACCAGCAATACAGCGAACAAACCTATCAGCAGGATAGCGGTTAATACTTTTTTCCAACTTTGTGTCTGGCGTAAAATCAATGCTAAAGCATAACTAAATAAGCTACCGCCAATGATCCCATATAAAATAATCCAGCGATTGCCTAAGCTAGAGGCAACAACGGCCGGTAAAATAACCCATAATAATACGATCGCGCCTTCTTTAGCCCCTTTTCGCAAAGTGACTAAAGAGATAATGGCGTTACTAACCCAACCCAATAAAGGCACAATAGTAAATAACAGACCCAGCGTCACTGCCTGTCGACGACCGCGCATCACATAGCTTGCAAAACGATGTAATATACCCATCATTTAGCCTACCTTAGGCCAACCAACCTACACAGTGTATTGGTGTTTGTCACAGTAAGGGAGCAACGCTAAAAAGCGTGCGCGTTTAATCGCTTGGGTCAATTTACGCTGATAACGCGCTTTAGTGCCGGTAATACGGCTAGGAACTATCTTAGCAGTCTCGGTAATATAATTTTTCAAAAGATTGATATCTTTATAATCGATCTCGGTCATACCCTCGGCAGAAAAACGACAATATTTACGGCGTCTATTTTGATAGTTATTCATAAAAAAATCCTACAATTAAAAAATAGTTAAGGTTTATACTTGAGTTTTAACTAGCGGTTAAAGTGCTCGACCCTCAACCTCAGTCGCCGCCTCTCTTGAGTACTCGCGCCTATTTTCTTGACCCTGCATTTCTTTTGCTTTTGCCAAAGGAGAAATTTCTGTAATCGCTCGTTTGGTTTGGATAGATAGATGACGCAGCACTGCATCATTGAAGCGAAAGTTATCACTCAATTCCGTCATCGCCTCTTTTCCACACTCGATATTCATTAATATATAGTGTGCTTTGAGTAACTTATGGATAGGGTAAGCAAGCTGTCTGCGACCCCAATCTTCAAGACGGTGAACCTGTCCACCGCTATTTTTAATAATGGCGGTATAACGTTGAACCATTGCAGTAACTTGATCGCTTTGATCAGGATGGATTAAAAGTACAATTTCATAATGACGCATAAAATTTCTCTCGGTTAAAGCCTCCCGACAACGCGGTGAGGCGAGTATGCATTAGACAAAATGCTTAATGCTGGTAAAAGCGCGTTTATTATACGATTTTGCTATCGAAGATGCAATAAAGCCCTACTGCTTGACAGTCCCTCTCGCCCCGCCTAGCATTCGGCTTTAAATTTAATAATTATTCTCATAATCAACCCTATGGATTTAACGCCCCTATTAGCCCTGGTTAAGGTCGATTTCGACAAGGTCGACACCTTAATCGATGACTGTCTGTATTCGGAAATCCCCTTAATTTCTGAGCTGGCAAGACATCTTATCGATAGCGGTGGAAAGCGCTTACGCCCCTTGATCACCCTGCTCAGCGCTAAAGCATTTGATTATCCAGGCGATGAACATTTACAGCTTGCCGCCAGTCTGGAGCTCATCCACACGGCCACCTTATTACACGATGATGTCATCGATGGATCTGATCTACGTCGTGGTAAAAAAACCGCCAACCATTTATGGGGCAATTCAGCCAGTGTCTTAGTCGGTGATTTTTTGTATTCGCGGGCATTCCAACTGATAACCCAGATCAATAATTCACGTGTATTGGCATCGTTAGCTAACGCCACCAATGTACTTTCTCAATCTGAAATCTTGCAGCTACTCAGCTGCCATAACGCAAATATCGATGAAGCTTATTGTTTAAAAATTATCCGCGGTAAAACCGGAACCCTTTTCTCGATTGCCGCCGAACAAGCGGCCATTTTAAGCCATCGCAGCGAGATGGAGATTTCCGCAATGGCCAATTATGGCTTACATTTAGGCATCGCCTTCCAATTAGTTGATGATGCCCTCGATTATTCGGGAACTACGCTTCGATTAGGAAAAAGACAAGGTGACGACCTGGCAGAAGGCAAACCTACCCTGCCTTTAGTTTATGCATTACAACACGCTAATGCCGAGCAAGCCCAGCTGATTCAAAAGGCGATTTCTAGTGGGGGGCAAGAACATTTAGCAGCTGTCATTGCCATCATAGAATCTACCAAAGCCATCGATTACACGCATCAGCTCGCAAAACAGCATGTTGAACAAGCCTTAAGCTACTTAGACGTCGTTCCTGATTCAAACTATCGTCAAGCGCTCGCCACACTGGCAAAATTTGCTATCGACAGAAACTATTAAATAATTTAATAAGAGCAATTGATGACTGATTTAAGCATTGTTTAAGGATGACGCCGTAGACTTCTAGACTATCTATTTAAAAAAATTATCTGAATAAAAGTAATCTCGGAATAGTTATGCCAAAATTTAAAAATGTAGTTAATTTTTTAGATTTGTGGCAACTAGAAGGAGTGTCAAATTATTTTCCATATGACATTCATTTATTCCAAAAAATCAAGAATCAAACAAACTGGCACCTTAAGTATATAGAGGAAGATCTAACCCCAGCGCTCACAGAAATGATTGCACAAGAATTTTTTCGCTTAATTTTCCCTTATCATCCCAAAACACGTATCGCCACAGGAGAAGATACTAAAAAATATTATGTCTTATCCAAAGAAATACCTAATTTTAACGCTAACTTTTTTTTAGAACCTGAAAATAAAAAACGCATTATCGAAGGAAAGATCAGCGGCCTTGCGGCGGCACAAATTCTGGCGTTGCTTGTTAATGAAATTGATTTTAAACCGTGTAATATAGGCATTGCGGGTAAAAAGCTAATAAAAATTGACAGTGACCTTTGTTTTGCCAGCGCCAATAATAATTTAAACCCTTTACTTGAAGAAAAAAATACTCCTATTACACAAGCAGATATTGAGGCACTTCCTGCGCTTGTTCACTACGAAGCAAGTAATTGGCTAAATTTATCGGACTCGATAGAAAAACGAGGCGTAAAAATTTTTTCCGCTCAAGAAATTCAAGCTATTAATCAGTTACCTAATTTTAAACGTGAATTATACCAAACCATACTGCGGATTATTTTGTTACCGGATGAGCTCATTCATTTCTTTGCACAAAGCTATATCCCTGATGAGCTGTCTGACGAGAATCAAAATTTTATACTCGACAAGCTTACTGTTCTTGGCAACACCCTTATCGCCAGAAAAAAGCAGTTAGCGCAAGCTGCCAATCAAATTCCAGCCTTTAATGTTTATCGTTTTAGTAATGAAGCACATGAAGAAATATTAATTTATTCACAACAACTAAAAAAATTCAAACCCATCAGTTCATCTATTTTACTCGATGATTTCAAAGAAAAATTTAATTTTAGTATTGAAGAAACTATTTTCGAAAAACAAATAAAAGCCTATTCGCCGATTAAACAATTTTTCCAAGAGTTTCGTTTATATCAAACGTGTTTAAATGATCCCCTCAGTGTTGAATCCTTATTATTACTTTACCCAGAAAACCGTGAACGTATTATCCAATACTTAGAAGAAGTAAAACCAATTTTTAATCGATATTTAAATTTACCGAAAATGGCTTATTTTGGTGAATTAGATAGAACACTAGGTAAGATAAAAGAAACGCTTAATTTTTTATCTTCAAATTGTTTGCTTATTGCACAGATCGATACGCTGCTACGACAACTAGAGCCACCTAGCACGACATCTCCTCCGAATAAACGCTCAAATTCTTCATCTTTTTTTCAAGAGAGCGAGTTACCCGTTTTAGAAATTTATTTGCCTAACAAAAAATTTAGACCCTATTGCTATATGCATTAAAGAGATAAGATTTTACAGCAATGCTATTCCATTAAATTTCCAAGCCAACTTGATTTAAATCTGTCCAATATCACCCAGCAACCTGGACGAATGAATCGATCTCTACCATAATCAATAAGTCTTCTAGAAAAGTAATTGAGGAGAAATGATGAAAAAAGGCTCTATTATTAGCGCAATAATTGCTTGTCTGGTTGGTTTTTTGGCCGGATTAATTGTAATGATTGTCATTTACCCTTTTCTTTTTCCACCCCCTGTGTTAAATGAAAAGCTTTCCTATGCTGAAACTAAAACCAAGGTCGCTACTGGGATGTTTATCCATCCTAATCCAAGAGATCCGGTTCATTATGGCAAGGGTTCGGTTGCGGTTTATAAATCAAAGAATCAATATGAAATTCTTCTCAATGAGGATTTCAAAGTCGGCCCTGGACCGGCTTTCCATGTTTTCTTGTCAGATGCCAAAAACATCAAAACCGATGCGGCCTTTAAGAACTCAAAGAAATACGATTTAGGTACGCTAAAAAGCTTCCAAGGAAGCCAAGTTTATCCTGTTTCAAGCCATATTAACATGTCAAAAGTGCACTCGGTTGTGGTTTGGTGTGTTTCATTTTCCAAACTCATTACCTCGGCTAATTTAAAAAATAACTAATTGACTATATTAGGTTGGTATCCCTTAAAATGAAACTGGCTGAACCAAGCTAAAGCTGTTAGAATTTCCCCGGATTTTTGGAGTATTATTGCAAATGCGGGGTGTAGCTCAGCTTGGTAGAGCACTAACTTCGGGAGTTAGGGGCCGGAGGTTCGAATCCTCTCATCCCGACCAGTAATTTCATCACTATCCCTAATAATAAAATAAAGGGGCTTAACCACAAAGCATAGGTTAGAGGAGAAAACAGCGGTTTAAATAAAATAAACTCGCCATAACGACTGACTAAATAATCTTTTATATTCGACGATGACTCGCCTTTTTTTATCCGCTGGTAGATTATTTGCCGTAAGTCTTGCGCTAGCGGGGCATTGGAATCGGCTAAATTTTGACTTTGACAAACCAGACAACGTAGTTCTTGAATTATCTGCTCAAACTGTATTTTTTCTTGCCTAGAATCAAAGCAATAGATGTCATGGGTGGCCGAAAAAGCAAAGCTAGAAAAAAAGTAACTGGAAAAAATAAATAATCCTCCTAATCGTAAGCAATATTTCATTAAACACATTTTAAAAATGATTATCCTAGTCAACTTAATTTCATGGCTACTTTTTTAATCTAATCTAATAAATTTATCAGCGCTTTATTTAATATTAGCATTTATTCGCGCTACAAATTCTTTATCCCAGATAGCTTGATTTAAAGGGCCTATGTATTTATAGCGAATAATACCTTTGGGGTCGATTAAGAAATTTTCAGGGACCCCATAAACACCTAAATCAATGGCAAGTAAACCGCTGGGATCATAAATAATTTGATGAAATGGATTTCCATGATGCTTTAAATAATCTTTTGCGCGTATTAAATCATCCCGATAATTCAAACCATAAATCCTTAAGCGCGCGTTTTGCTTCAGTGTCAATAAAAAAGCTTGCCCTGCAGCACAGGTTTTACACCAACTTGACCATACGACTAGCAGTGACCCATGCCGATTTAAAAATATTTTTTTAGTTAAGGGCGGATGTTTCACTACTAAATCAGTCGCGACAAAATCGGGTATCGGTTTATTAATTAATGGCGAAGGTATTTGGTAGGGATCCTGTGCCAAACCCTTACATAACAAAAATACCAATATCCCCAAAATAATTAGTGGAATAATATAACGCATCACAACCTGGGATTAATTTTTTTATATCGTCTGGATAAAATAGCCCATATCCCACCGAATATCATCAACAAACCACCCATCCAAATCCAACGAATAAAAGGTTTATAATAAAAGCGTAAAGCCCATGTCTTATCGCCGACCGGTTCTGCTAAAGCAATATATAAATCCCGCCATAATCCTGCCTCAATAGCAGGTTTACTTAAAACCATATCAGCCACTGGATAATAACGTAACTCCGGGCTTAAATGCATGTTCACTTTATTTACCCGCTGTAAATCTGCTTTTGCCCCGGTATAATTAGGGCCCTGCAAGGCAAAAATAGCCTGTAATTTAAATTGATAGGATCCAACACGAAGTCTATCGCCTACTGTCATGAGTACATCGCGTTCCAAACTATAATAACTGCTTAAAATAATTCCAATCGATAAAATAGCAACGCCCAGATGCGCCAATAACATAGCGCCTTGGGTTTTAATAATTTTTTTAAAACCCAACTTTTTTTTACATGATTCAAAAATATGCTGCCATGTATTTAAAATAATCCATAAAGCTAAGGTTAAACCAAAAATCACTTTCCATTTTAATCCATTGCTAAACCAAATAATTAATAGTGCGCTTAATGTAAAAGATATCGCCAATAAACTAATTATTTTTTTAACTAAATAAACGTGTGCTATTGAATTCCAAGGGATGAGATAAGAAATACCGATAAAAAATAATAACAACAGCGCAAATGGAGTAAAAACAGTATTAAAATAAGGCGCTCCTACCGATAGTTTTCCCAATCCTAATACTTCAATGATTAAAGGGTAGAGTGTCCCTAATAAAATAGTAAACACAGCTACGCTCAATAAAATATTATTCGAGAGCAAAAGTGATACACGAGATAATAAGGCAATGCGATAAGGTGCTTGTTTAATCCGATGAATTTTCAGTGCATAAATACACAAAGACGTGCCTATCAATAATACCAATAGCGCTAACATAAAAACACCTCGCCAAGGATCCACCGCAAAGGCATGAACCGAAACCAGAACCCCGGAGCGAACAATGAACGTACCCATTAAACTTAAAGCAAACGTAAGTATGGAGAGTAATATAACCCAGGTTTTTAATAATCCTTGCTTTTCGACTACTAGCAGTGAATGAATTAACGCTGTTCCAGCTAACCAAGGTAATAATGAAGCATTTTCGACCGGATCCCAAAACCACCACCCTCCCCAACCTAATACATGGTAAGCCCACCAACTGCCTGATACGATTCCAGCCGTTAAAAAACACCAGGCGGCCAAGGTCCACGGCCGCATCCATGCGGCCCATTGCTTATCGAAGCGACCGCTTAATAAAGCCGCAACAGCAAAGGCAAAACTAACTGAAAAACCAACGTATCCCATGTATAACAAAGGAGGATGAAAAATTAAGCCCGGATCTTGTAATAAAGGATTGAGATCGCGTCCATTCAATGAAATTTCTGCTGCCAACAGAAATGGATTAGATAAGGTAAGCAAAAAAGCTAAAAATCCGACATTAATAAAACCAAGAACCGCTAATACCCGCGCTAACACGGTTAATTCTAAATTTTGATTTGATAAAACGACAATTAGGCTCCAAACATTTAAAATAAAAACCCAAAATAAAATCGAACCTTCGTGCCCTCCCCATACTGCCGCAATACGATAAAACCACGGTAAATGTATATTAGAGTTTTGTGCTACATACGCCAAAGAGAAATCATTGACTAAAAAAGCAAACGCTAAGCTTAAAAAGGCTAAAGCTACTAGTAAAAACTGACTGTAAGCAATGTATTTAACCCAACTAACAGATTGTCGATAAAAACCGATTATAGGCGCAACGCATTGAAGTAATGCCAAAAAAAAAGCGCCTAGCAATAGATACTCAGAAAATCCCACGAAAACTTCCCTGTCTTGTTGTTTCTAAATTTATTTTTAGAAATTATCTTTTTTATATTTAACGGTATTTACTAGCTGGAATGATAAATAAATCAACATTTTAGAGAAATTATCGCTAAATAACAATCTTCTTTAGCAGATTAATTCACACATCAGTTAAGTAAAAATCTTATTCTAATTAGTGAGTATCTCTTATTGATTAAGCTTAACTTAATCGCTACCATAAGGTTGACTTTAATAAAAAGGAGGAATGAACATGATGAACAAAATAGAAACTCTATGGTGTCAAAACAATGCGCCTAGTTGGCAGAAAAATCAAGAAACTCATTGGGTTCAAGTACAAGATACCACTTGGCTTGCCAGCCAAGAAACAACCTGGATTCAGGCTGAATCAATGAATACCGGCCGTAATTTTTATAGCGAGCTTATATATTATCCTGCCAATTAACTAACAATTAAACAGGGGGTTTATAATACTCCCCCCTGTTTATAAAATAGAATCCGCCAAATCAATTTATTGGGATGATCACAGGTTTAGTTTTAGAGGAAAAGCATCTGTCTTTTCTGCTTTTTGATCCAAATCAAGCACCTCCTCGTCAATTAAATCCCTTCTGGCTAAAAGACGCGCCGTTATCGTAAACACTTCAAATCCGATGATGTATTGTTCCTGAGAAGATTTTTTTAAATAACATTGGGTAAATTCGTTAAGGAATATATCCTGCACTAGCGTAGGGATAGGATCTAAATAAGCTAACCAAGGTCGAACAAATTTTATGAATGATTCCTTGTTAGCAAATTCTTTAGTGATTGTTTTATTAATATAATTTACATCAGTAAATCCATATTTTCTCATCAAATCTTCATATAATCCGGGATAAATATTATTTTTTGGCGCTTGATAATCTGTAAAATAATACTTCCAGGGAATTTTCTCACGTAATTCTAAAAAGGTATTCTCTATCGCTACATTATTAAGCGGAACAAGTAAAAAAATAGATCCTCCTAGTTTTAAGCATTTTGCAATACCCGAAATTACTTGCTCATGCTGCTTTATCCACGAGAGCGCCCAGAAAGATACAACCCAATCATAGTCAAATTGTTTCAAACCATGGTGATAAAATTGTAACGCTTCAGCATCCATGGCTAAAAAGATTAAATTTTCCAACGACGTATACTGCTGTTGAGCGTATTGGATCATTTTATTTGACACATCAAGTCCGGTTACTTTTCCAGTTGGAACACGCTTTGCCAATGCGGCGCTAATCTTTCCAGAACCACAGCCTATATCGAGTATTTTTTGGTTTGCTTTAATCGGCAATTTCTCGAGTTCAGCTATCGCACTTTGATATTGAAAATCACTGTTTTTTTCATAGTCGATAGGATCCCATCTATCTATTTTATCCGGCATATTTTCCTCCTTAAGTGCAAAATCAAAAATGTACAGTACTGGCGATTAAACTACCTAAAAACCCAAATAAATTCATCGCACTTGAAAATACCGCCATTTTTATACCCATCGGCGCATCAACTGATTCAATCGCCTTGCGATGCAAGGTATAAAAAACTAAACCAGTGCTCATGGTAAATGCGGTTAGAAAAAATAAAACTATACTGCCTCGTTGTGGAATTAATGCCAAGGTAACACCGACACAAAATGAAAAAAATAGTGCGCTCATTAGACCATAACGCATAATCGGGTTAAGCTTACTTATAAACAGACGAATCAAATGCGTACCGATAATAAAACCACCATAAACTAATGCTTGTATCAATCCAAAAGAAAATATTCCAAATCCTAAAAATTTAATGATATAAAAAGGGCTAAACGTATCCCAACACATCATGCCGGCAAATAAAAGACAAAATGGAAAGGTAAAATATAAAAACTTTGTATTAAAAATCACTACAGCATAAGTTTTTAACACGTCTTTGAAAGATAGAAAGACTTTTTTTTGTTGCGTATCTGGCATATAGAGATAAAGCAAATAGAGCGCTACAGCAGCCAAACTCGCCAACAGAAAAAAAATATTCCGCCAACCCATCAAGTTTATTAAAAAACTACCGAAAAGAGGTCCTATTGCCGGTGCTAATACGGTGATACCTCCCATCCAAGATAGAGTTTTTATGGCCTGCTCGCTGTCAAGTAACTCATGGATAGCCGCATAACCGCTCACTAAAATACTACTTACGACACAACCTTGAATAAATCGTGCCACAATAAAAATACCGATATGGCTTGTTGTGGCACAAAATAAGCTAGCTATTACAAAAAATAGTCCGCCAGTCAATAAAACCTGTCGACGACCCAGATGATCAGCTAATGGACCTAAAAAAACCTGGAAACAAGAAGCGCCCAAAAACCAAATCGCGATTGTTAACTGCGCTAAATTTGGCTTGATTGCAAATGTTTGGCTCATAGCGGGCAAAGCCGGTAAATACATATTGGTTGCAAAATATAAAGGCAATTCATAAAAAATTAGGCATAAAGGGAATAGCCATAGAACTTTTTTAGTAATAGGCAATACACTGGTCGTTTCCATTGTCATTGTGAAATTCCTTTTAAATAGTCTCGCTTAAACTTAAATAATAATGTTGTTTCTGGTAAAGCTGATCATCATTTAATGCCTTAGTCGCTTGAATAATTTTTTCTATTCCTTGCCGAAGATCAATAGCGGGTTTAAAATCTAACAAGGATTCCGTTTTACGCATATCAGCCCATAGTCTGTGTGCATATATTTTAATAGGGATAGGAACATAGTGCGGTTTGACTTCTTTATTTAATAACTGCGCGATACATTGAATCACTTCATTAAAGCTATGCTCTTGACCAAAACCAACATTCAATTCCTGTGTCGGAATATCTAACTCTAAAGCCTTTTGAAATAAAGTAGCGGCATCCTCGACAAAAATAAAATCTCGCGTTTGACTGCCATCACCCCAGACAACGGGCTGCTCGCCATGCAAAATGGCCCAAGTAAATAAAGAAACAATGTTGGCATATCCTCCTTTGGTATGCTCCCCCACTCCGTAAACGGAAAAAGGCCTTAAGCCAATACAGGTTATTCCATAGCGCTCGCTATAACGTCTTGCCTCTTGTTCACAAAATAATTTACAACCGGCTTTACTATCAGGTGGATTGAGTAACATCGCTTCGTGGTAAGGAACTGGGTTTCTTTCATAAACGGCGCTCGTACTCGCCCATACCACTTTCTTAATCGCATATTTTTTAGCGGCTTCCATGACGGTTTTAAATCCCATCAGGGTAAATTCGCAGGCTTCTAAATCATTTTCTTCGTGCATCAGAAAAGACGAGGGTGCGGCAAGATGAATAATGGCTTTTTTACCTTGAGTTAGTTTAGAAACTAACTCCCAATCGCGTGTATCCCCTTCTACCCAATTTATATTTTTATGCGTATAAATTTGGCTACGATTAGAAAATCGAAAACTATCTAATGCATCCAGATGATAACCTGATTCAGCTAATTGTCTAACTAAGGTTCTTCCTATAAAACCAGCCGCTCCAGTGACTAATAACTTTGCTCCTAACATAAATACTCCTTCAATAATTGATAAGGCCAACGATAAATTTTTGATATAAAAATGTCAATTTTTATTTTTTAATTATCTACAATTAACTCCATACTTCACTTTCTTTACTTTCCTCCAATTTTTTCCGACATGAATCCATCGCATTAAAAATTTCATGGTGTAACATCCTTAAAATATTTTTGGCAGCCTGAGAAAATTCAAGGCTAAAAGCATGTTGATTATTTTTTAAAATCAAATCCTCTACCTTATTAATTTCATAAAATTTAAAAAACGCATTAACACCTAAACTAAATAAAGTGGGATCAATCGCTTGTTTATTTTGTTCAAATGGTTTAAAGAATTTTTTGGCGCTGGATTTATTAAATAGCTGGTTAATCAAATCTTTAATTTGTAGTATTGAGTTATCATAGTAAGCCCAATTAGGTAAGATTGAGTCAACACGGGACTCTTTTTCTAAACTGGTAATTATTTTTTCGATACAATCAGAATTATTGATTGTGGCAAATTGATAAGGGGACGCAAAAGGTTCTTGATTAAAATTTACCTTTATCAACGATCCACGCTCAGGCGTTATGTAATAAGGAAAACCATCCCAGTTGGGAACAATCACCGGGGTACCACAAGCTATTGATTCTAAAGGTGACTTTCCATAGGTTTCAAAAATACTTAACGCACAGGAAAGGTAAATATCAGCCGCATTATAGAGCTTTATCAGCGCTTCTCTTGTGAGTCGATAAAAAATAATCACATCTTGGCTATGGGGCGCTAATGCATTGTAATAAATCGGGTCGATATGACTGGTGCTAATAATCAATTGTAAGGGTTGATCACTGCCCTGTAATAAGGATGAATAAATAGCTAACAAGGTCTCCAAACCTTTATCATTCATAAACCGACCGGTAAAGAGTAATATTTTTTTATTTTTTTTAAGTTGTAGTTCATTTCGGCAATAGGCTCTATCGAGAGGGACAAAATCTCTTTTAATTCCGAATGTAGCGATATTTTTTGCCTTCATTCCCAACATTTTCTTATAAGCGACTGCGGCATTTTCTGAACCACATAAAATAATATCTTCTACATGGGCATAGCATTTCAGCAAAATAAAATAAATTAAAATATTGAATGGATAAGCGTTAGTATGTGGAATCAATACTGCTGGACAATAAAAACCGGCGCGACGAATAAGATAAACTAAAGGTAAGGCCTCCACATATTCGGCAATAATCAAATCAATTTGCTTCAGATCGAGCTGCTTGGATAGGTTTGCAAAGGCAGCTTCAAACAAGGAAAAACTATGTTGCGATGGCTTTAATTGCTTAATTGGAAAAAAATAAACCGCATGACCTTGGCTTATTTCTTTAAAATCATTCAAGGTATCCGTTATGCATAATATATTCTTCATGACTTATCCTTGTTGTTAAATTTTCCATGATGTTTTTTAAAGTCTTAAGCGCTATAAAAATATCTTGCTCTTGATTGATAATACTAGGGGCTATGCGTAAACAGGAATTCCGGTAGGGGGTTTGACCTATCATAATTTTTTTCGCTAACATGGCATCGACGATCGTGGCAGGATCACATCCGATGACATCAAAACAAACTAATCCTGAAGAAAAATTTTCATCGAATGGGGTATACAATTTAATACCTGGCATTGTGTTTAAACCTTGTTTGCAAATATCAGCCAAAGCATAAATTTTTTGCTTTATTAAGCTTTTTCCAAGACTTTTATTAAAGTGAAATGCTTCTGTTAGTGCCCAGCGATATTCAAAATTTGGAAATCCACCAGGACTACAACGACGCGCGGGTGGACAAAAGCTGTGTTCATATTCCTTTTTTCGCCAAGGTAAAAATGCCGGTAAATCGAATGAAGCGCTAATAGGAATTAAACGCTGCCAAGCTTCTTCACTACCCCAGACTAAGCCAGTACCCCTGGGTCCATGTAACCACTTATGACAACCACTTATCAAAAAATCACAGGCCAAATCTGTAATCTTATTAAAATCTTCTACGCCTAAACCATGAACCGCATCAACACTTAAAATAATTCTTTCCTGCTTTATTCTAAAGGCATTAATAGTATTTATTAGCTGGCGTATTTTTATTAACGGTAATTTTACACCGGTGCAAGAATGCACCCAAGTAAGTGCCAATAACCTTGTTTTATCGGTGATATTTTTTTTAATGTTTGCAATAATTTCTTGTTCGCTCACTTCGACTGGATTTTTATATAATTCTATTTTCTTGACGATAGCTTTTGAATGTTGTGCTTTGAAAAATAAAATTTTATCTGAGGCATAATGATCATGGATACTGGTTAAAATTTCATCACCAGGATTTAATTTAAAACCTATATAAACTAAAGATAAGCCCTCTGTAGTGCTATTGGTCAATGCAATATTATCCGGATGACTAGCCAAATAATCGGCCGCCGCTTGTAAGACTTTTTCATTTAATGCATCTTTATAACGATAAAATAGTGCTGGATTTCGGTTAAGTTGATATTGATAATGATCAATGGCGCGTTGTACACAATTTGGATGTGATGCTAATAGACACAAAGATAAGTGTATATAATCATCGTCGAGATTAAACTGTTGCTTAACAGAAAAACTATCCATAACGCTTGTATATTCCTTTTTTGTTCGACTTTTATTAAATGATACCCCTGCTTTAGCGTTCTAAATAGAGGGACAAAGTAAAGAAACATTGTCGCTCGTCTCGCTGCTGTCAGTACAGTATTCCGGAAGGCTATGCGATCGCACTAAAGGAGTCCGTTGGAAAAACCCCGCATTGGATACCGATTGCAAAGAATCAGTATCTTCATCCGAATCGATATCTGTTAACAAGGTTTCTCGACTGTCTGTCAATGCTGCTTGCAGAGGTATCGCTATTAAATGGCTTGTCGCTCTAAACCAACGAATACCTAATAACATAGCGGCTAAAAACATAGAGATACTGCGCCCTGCAAATATTCCATCCACGCCTTCATCGCCTAAAAAAGCCATTAAATAAGACGATATAATACCCATCAAACACATGGACGTTATATTTGTTACCATGGGATACACATTATCGCCTTGACCAATTAAAGCACCGGTTAGGGTTTGGCGCACCCCATCAAAGAATTGTCCTATGCCATTGATCATCAATAAACGCTGCGTTGCTTGTAAAATATCATCCGCTTGTGCGTTATTATCTAAAAAAAACAGGGTTAATTGTCTAGGGATAGTTAAAAACAATAACATGCCGCCGGTGGGTAATACTTGGGATAAGAGCATCGCTCTTATCCCGACGCGTCTTAATTCCGCATAATTTTTTCGGGTATATTGTTGCGCGCTTAAGACCATGGTTACTTGTCCTAATGCAAAACCAGGCACTGTTAAAATATACACATATTGTCCGGCTATTTCGGCGGCCGTCAAACTTGCATCGCCAAACTTACCGGCCATCAACATGGAAACCCATAAAGCAATCACTTCAGCAGCATTTTGCAAACCAATAGGTAAACCTTTTCGCAATAATTTGCCTACGTTAGTTAAAAAAGGACTTAATTTAAATGATAACAAGCCATTGCGCCGATATTTCAGATTAATATAGACACTACCTAGTAATAAACTAGCCCACGAGGAAATTCCGTAAGCAATACTGACACCGCTTTCTTGCCAAGTATTTTTTTTACTAATTAAGCCGTATCCCAAACCAAAATTGCCTAAATTATTAACGGTGTTGATTAATAAAATAGGCAAGGTATTCTCATGACTTAACAGCACTTGTTGATTACCTAAACTCAACAAATTAGCGGCAAAGCCAATACCGTAATAATTAAAATAATCTTGCACATGAGGCAGTAGCGTATCATCCTGCCCTAAATGGGATAAAATAGAACCTGTCGTTAGATAAAGGGGTATCACCAGCCCATCGTAGGCGAACGTTAATAGCAGTATTTGACGCCACAATATACCGATATTTTTAGGTTCTTGGTTAACTTGGTGTAATTCTTCTGTCATTAAGACACTGCAACCGAATAAACTACCGCCAATAGAGGCCACAAAAAGATTTTGTGTGGCGGTAATAAGCCCTGCTGCGGCGAGTGATTTAGCACTTAAGCGCGAAAAAAGATAAACATTACCAAAGCCGCCTAACATATTCGTTAAATGTGACAACATCAAAGGCGCCGACATACCTAGCATTCTTTTAAAGGCTAACATCGAAAAAACAGCGGGTGGATTTGAAAAAACTGGCGCGAGGGCAGTGGCCGGAACTTGCGCCTCTTCTTCCCTTTTTGGACTACCTGCACTACTATTTGCTGTATCCATTTTATAATCCTTTTTATTTTAATATCGCTCCTGCACTTTTACATTTTTGCATATTAAAATTATTAAATAAAATGAAATTATTAAATAAATATAAAGCCAATCATCAATAATACTTGCAAGCATATATTCTGTAACCGTTACTCGAAAATGAATATTTAGGTTTATTCCAAATCCAGAGATATAATAAGATTCAGCTAATACGCTATTTGACAATAAATGATTTACCTTTTTAGAAAAAACTGCTAACTTACCCGACATTTATTACCTATTAGGGCTTGTATGACTCAGCGCTGTATCATTATCGGTATCGCCGGGGCTTCTGCTTCCGGAAAGAGCTTATTGGCCAATACGATAGTAAAGGAATTGGGTTCTGAACAAGTAGCGGTTATTACCGAAGACTCCTATTACAAAGACAATAGCGCTATCGCCTTTGAAAAACGTTTACTAAATAACTATGATCACCCTGATGCGTTTGATCACGACCTGTTAATCTATCATCTAAAGCAATTGCAAGCGGGAAAATCAGTAGAGATTCCTGTCTATAATCATACGCTACACATCCGTGAGCAACAAACCCGCTGTCTTGGTCCTCACTCCATTATTGTTCTAGAAGGAATTTTGCTTTTTGCTGAGATTATTTTAAGAGAGCTGATGGATATTCGGATTTATATGGATACACCGTTAGATGTTTGTCTAAGTCGTCGCATAAAGCGTGATGTCGTCGAGCGAGGTAGAGATATAGAGGCGGTATTAACCCAATATCAACAAACAGTCCGCCCTATGTATTCGCAATTTATAGAACCTTCTAAACATTATGCGGATATCATTGTGCCACGTGGTGGCGAAAACCGAATTGCCATTGAACTTATCAAGGCAAAAATACGCGAACTATTAACCAATTTCAGTAAAAAAAGTGAAGAGGAAAATCATGGGTCTACTTGATAATAAGCGCGCACTCATTGTCGGATTAGCTAGCGATCGTTCGATTGCCTACGGCATTGCCGAAGCCATGCATCGCGAAGGTGCGGAACTAGCTTTTGCTTACCAAGGTGAAAAGCTAAAAGAACGTGTCAGTAAAATGGCGGCTAGGGATTTTAAGTCGGAACGCGTATTTCCTTGTGATGTAAGTCAAGATGAGGAAATTACTGCTCTTTTTAAGCAACTCGGCAGGGATTGGGATGGATTAGATATCTTAGTCCATTCGGTAGCCTACGCTCCGGCTGATCAGTTGCAAGGGGATTATCTCGAAAATATTAACCGTGAAGGTTTTAAAATAGCGCACGATATTAGCAGCTATAGTCTGGCCGCTTTAGCCAAAGCCGCTTATCCAATGATGCAAAACAGGCCTACAGGTGGTGCCATCCTTACACTCAGTTATCTGGGCGCAGAAAAAGCCTTACAAAATTATAATGTGATGGGCTTAGCGAAAGCGAGTTTAGAGGCCAATGTCCGTTATCTTGCTAATAGCTTAGGCCCTAAACATATACGCGTTAATGCGATATCCGCCGGACCGATTCGTACCTTAGCGGCATCAGGTATTTCAGGTTTTAGAAAAATTTTGGCCTATAATGAAGCCGTTACTCCCTTGCGAGAAAACACCCGCATCGAACAAGTAGGCAATACAGCCGCTTTTCTCTGCTCTGATTTAGCGTCGGGGATTACCGGAGAGATCGTCCATGTTGATGGAGGTTTCCATGCGATTATTGCCATGGGCGAGAATACAGCAGCGGAGAAATCATCTTGAGCTTCTCCTTGCCTCTCGCCTCATGCTAGCATGGCTCCAGTTAGCGCGATTTTTCTCTTGAATGACTACAGACCCAAGCTTATAGGGGTCCAAGTCATGTGAAAGGCTATGCCGCTCGTCATGAATTCGAAAACTTCGCAGCTTCATGTATGAGCGGTGTATATTAACTTAAACAACATCCTATAGGTTTTAGTGTGTTTCGTCCTGTCGCCTTATATATTGGTTTGCGTTATACCGGCGCGAAAAAGCGCAATCATTTTATTTCCTTTATTTCGTTAACCTCGATGATAGGCATTGCACTCGGCGTCATGGTATTGATCACGGTTTTATCGGTGATGAATGGATTTGACAATGAAATTCGAAGCCGCATTTTTAGTATGGCGACACAAATTGCAATTACCTCGACGAATGGTCATCCACTGACACAAATTGCACCCTTAACACAACAAGTAAGCCAACAAGCGGACGTTGTCGCCAGTGCGCCCTTTGTAACAGGACAAGGAATGCTGGTCAATCTAGGCCAGCCACACCCGATTATGATCAGCGGTGTTTTGCCTGAACTGGAAAAAAAAGTATCTGAAATCCCTCATAAAATAGTTGAGGGCGATTTTAGTTTAGAGCCCGGTCATTACGGAATAGTGCTTGGCGAGGAACTGGCTATCGCATTAGACCTTAATATTGGCGATAAAGTGAATGTTATCACACCATCGGTGGCCTTAACGCCAGTTGGAATTATTCCGCGTTTTAAAACCTTTACCGTCACTGGCATCTTTCAGGTAGGACGCAGCTTTGGATTTGAAAGCAGTATGGCCTATATCGCGCTCAAAGATGCCCAAGCACTCTTTCAATTGGGTCAGGGGGTAACGGGTTTACGACTGAAGTTAAACGATTTATATGCCGCACCTCGCGTTGCGAATCGGCTGATGAAACAATTACCTCCTTCTTATGAAGTGACAGATTGGACCAGTACTTACGGCAGCTTGATATATGCTATTGGCCTAGAAAAAAGAATGATGTTTTTTATCTTACTTTTGTTAATTGCTATTTCCGCATTTAATTTAGTGTCTTCGTTGATGATGGTCGTCACCGATAAACAATCTGATATCGCTATTTTACGAACCTTAGGTGCGACACCTCGAACTATTTTAAGTATTTTCATGGTTCAAGGTTGTGTGATAGGTTTTACTGGGACTTTACTTGGATTAATCGGTGGTATTGCCTTAGCCTCTTATGTCGGTAACATCCTGGCTTTTATAGAGCATACCTTTCATATACAGATTCTGGCTTCAAACGTTTATTTTTTCGTTGATAAATTGCCTTCGAAAATTGAAAAAGCCGATATCATTCACATTTGTATTGCTGCCTTGGCGATGAGTCTATTAGCGACCATCTATCCTGCATTAAAAGCAGCGCGTACTTTACCCGCTGAGGCTTTACGTTATGAATAGAGATTTTGCGGCTCATAAAAATTCTACTCCTAATAATCCTCTAAAAAACCCTGTACTTGGCTGTTGTCACCTGACCAAAACTTTTCATGATGGATCCTTATACGTCGAAGTACTCAAACCTATTAGTTTTTCAGTACAAGCACGTGAACGGGTAGCGATTGTAGGACCTTCTGGGGCAGGGAAAAGTACCCTACTTCATTTATTAGGCGGCTTAGACAAACCCAGTAGCGGTGAAGTTTTCGTGGCAGGACATAATTTAGCCACCTTAAATGAGGTACAACGCAGCCATTTACGCAATTGTTATCTCGGCTTTATCTATCAGTTTCATCATCTACTCCCTGAGTTTACGGTATTAGAAAATACCTGTATCCCCTTATTGCTGCGTGGAATTAAACCGGCAGTAGCCGAAGCAAAAGCATGCAGCCTACTTAAAAAAGTAAATCTTCTGCATCGACAACAACATAAACTAGGTGAGCTTTCAGGTGGGGAACGTCAACGCGCCGCCATCGTAAGGGCTTTAGTCAACGATCCGCTGTGCATATTAGCCGATGAGCCAACGGGTAATCTTGATAGCCACACGGCAGAACAAGTCTACCAAACCTTACTTGAACTAAATGAAGTATTTAATACCAGTTTGGTTATCGTAACACACGACCGTAAACTCGCCAGCCGACTCGATCGCGTTTTACAGATGGAAGACGGAAAATTAGTTCCTGCCGAATAAAAAATTAAGGTGCGATTGTAAGCTTAATCCTAAAAGTTCTTATCGCCCATGTGTCTAAACTCAATAAGGTTTAGATTATCGCGCCATATGTTTGTAAGATTTTTTTAAAGTCCGATTCGATAATAGGCTTTACACACACCTCATTGACGCCAATATTCAGGTAATTTCTTCTCAATGGCTCATTAAGCCAACTGCTGGTTACGATAATAGGTGTATCTTTATTGATATTGCTTTCATCATTGCGAATTAAATTAATCAATACATCGCTGCTACAGTCTGGCAAATTGACATCTAAAAAAATAATTTTATACGGTAACACTAATTTTTCTAGAGCGGCGCGCGCTGTATCGACTAATTCAACCAAGCAACCTAATTTTTCAAGGTGGGTCAAATTAATTTTCTGACATACTTTATTGTCATCTATCGATAATACTTTTGATAAAGAATTTTTACTGCTTTTCGTTGCTAAGTTGGGTGGTTCTAAAGGTTTTTTGAAACCTGGATGAAAATTATGTCTAAAACCTCTAATTTTTTTGACTAAGTTAGCACGTAGCTTAAAAATTGACATGGTCACTCCCTCTTATAAAAATAATTATCTCTAATCTCGTTATGGTATTTAAATGTGAGATAAGCTCCATCTAAAATCATATATAAAAAACTTATTTCCTGTCTAAGATATACATAAAACTTTATTGCGTATGAATTGGATGTAAATAACCATAATGAATACCTTTAAATATAGCCTGCGCCATAGAGCGACAGGAAAGTTTACTTAAAATTTTATGCCGCCAAGTTCTAACTGTCGAAATTTTTACACCCATTAACTCAGCGGTATCTTGAACTGTTTTACCTTTAGCGGCTAATAATAAACAATATCTTTCTCTCGCAGTGAGTCTTGGGTCAAATAAAACACTTTGTTCAATAGAACTTCTTAATAGCAAGGTATCTACTAATTCAATTTGAATTTTAGAAGGATTACTATTTCCTAATTTTTCTAGTAATTGTACGATCGTTTTATTGTTTATAGTTTTATTTTCTGTCATTAGCGTCTTTTTTTCCTTTTATAAACTTTAATTGGTAAGCTTTAATACATAAGTAAATGTCAATATGAGCCTTTTGTCGTTCTATCTTCTCAATTAATGAAAATTTAACTAATAAAATTCTTTTATAAAACTTTATTCGCCGACAAGCATTGATTTAATAACGACTATTTCTCTAAAAACCCCTTTAACATTGAAACAAACAGGCCAAAATGGAACAAAATAGCTGTTGCTAATAAACAAGTGACTCATCTACCTTAAAAAAAACGCTTCCAAGTATCCACTCTAGGGAGGATATTCGTTATAATAGATAGGCTTGTGGGTGTTAGCCTTGAAAAATACCCAAGTTGTGTCGATAAGATTAAGAATTGGTATTACCAAATGGCCGCCCTATAAAGGGATATAAGCTTGGCCATTACTGGTAATAACTAATTCTTTCAGCTTGATAGTCATCAAGGCTATTTTAAAGACACACGAAAAATGTTTTTTAAAAATAGTTTAAGTTAAATGCTGCTCCTTAAAAAAATTGTTGTTTAAAAAAATAGAATCCGTCTAGAGGTAATAAAATTATTGGCGCAAAAATCTAAATAGCTAATACCTAGATACAATGACAAATTTTTAATCTCATTATTTAGCTGAACCCTATTTTTAAAATATTAATAAATGCAATTTAAAGAATTTACATCGATAAGGTACCTTAAGTTAAAAAATTCAATATTCTCGTTAACATATCTTTTGTAACGATTAAATATTATCTGAACGGATATTTTATGTCAAATTTAGTAAAGGAAGGTAATGAAAAAAAATTCTAAGCTAGCGCTAAAAGAAAAAATCAAAACCAGCCGGCCGCTCGAAATTCAAGAAAGGTCAAATCGGCTTCGGTTTTTGCGTAAAATGGCACATCTCTCCATGAAAGAATTTGCCCAACATTGTAACCTCGGATTAACCACGATTAACTATTGGGAACAAGGATACAGCAGTGTAACCGAACGTGGCGCAAAAAAAGTATGTAAAGCCATGCGTGAAGAAGGTATTGAATGCTCGGCAATCTGGCTGATGACAGGATATGGCGAAGCACCTAAAATTACCGATTCTAGTAAACTTTCTAAATTAAACTACCAAGCACTAGCCTCTTTATCGAGACAAGAAATTAATGAAAAAAAATTAGATTATCCGATGGAGAATACGGAAATTAAGACCGAATTAGCCGTTTTTAAAAAACATTATCCAGAGCATCTCATACTCCTGATTGATAATGAAAGTATGAAGCCAGTTTATGGAGCAGGTGATTTGGTCGCCGGGAAAAAATTGACTGAAAAAAACATGGAACTTGCTCACGGAGCCGACTGTATCGTCGAACTTGAAAGCGGTAAATTATTGCTTAGACGGGTAAAAATAGCACAGGTTGCTAATAGTTTTGATTTATATGTTATCAATTCCGACACTTCCTTAGAATTCCCGCCGCTACGTAATATAAAAGTACTGGCTTTAGCGCCCATTATTCGCATCTGGAAACCAATTAAATTTTAATGCGTAGCCTGCACCTTCTTTTTTGGCTTATCGACAATCACATAAAACAGTTCATTAGGTTTTACCATATTGAGATCATTGCGAGCATGGGCTTCCAATGCCGCTTTACCTAACTTGAGATCATTTATTTCAGCAGCAATAGCATTGTTTCGTCGACTTAGCTTGGCATTATCTTTCAATTGTTCAGTTATCTGCTTTTTAAGCTGATGTACACGCCATACACCGTCTTGCACAAACCATAGTTTGTATTGTAAACCTAAAAAAAGTAGGGTTAAAATGATAATGAGTGGCTTCATCGCTACTTAATTGTTTAAAAAGCGTGAAAAAACCTGGGCACCTGCATAAACCACTTTATTCTCCACTAAAAGATCCGCTTCGATACGTAGTAAACGATTATATTTAGCGATTCGATCGGTACGACAAGCAGAGCCGGTTTTAATTTGACCCACTCCCGAGCCAACCGCTAAATCAGCAATACTGGTATCCTCCGTCTCACCAGATCGATGTGAAATAATAGCGGCATAATGGGCTTTTTTTGCCAAGGTAATTGCCGCGAGTGTTTCGCTCAGTGTTCCAATTTGATTAAATTTAATCAAAATAGCATTGGCTAATTTTTTATCTATCCCTTGTTTAAATAACACAGGATTTGTCACGAACAAATCATCGCCGACTAATTGTATTTTTTCACCCAGTCGCTGCGTCAACGCTAGCCAGCCTTGCTCATCGGATTCGGCCATCCCATCTTCTAGACTAATAATAGGATATTGCGTGACTAAATGCTGCAAATAAGTTATCCATCCCTCTGTGTCTAACTTTTTATTTTCTAAACAATATTGGCCTTGTTGGTAAAACTCGTTACTTGCAGCATCTAACCCTAAATAAATATCCTTACCCGCTCGATATCCGGCTTGTTCAATTGCCGCTAAAATAGCGTCTATCGCTTCATGATGGGTTTGAAAATTTGGTGCAAATCCACCTTCATCGCCGACATTGGTATTGAAACCTTTCTTTTTAAGATAGATTTTTAAGCAATGAAAGACTTCAACCCCCCAACGCAGCGCTTCACTAAAACAAGGGGCACCTACGGGTATAATCATAAATTCTTGAATAGCCAACTGATTATCTGCATGCACGCCACCGTTGATAATGTTCATCTGTGGCACCGGCATTATATATTTTTCATCCCGCTTTCCCATAAGCGCGGCAATATAAACATATAACGCTTGCCGATGATCTAAGGCGGCTGCTTTAAGTAATGCTAATGAAACACCCAATATCGCATTAGCACCTAAATTCTCTTTATTATCAGTTCCATCTAATTTTCTCATTAAATCATCTAAGCCTTGCTGATCGTCAATCGCTTTTCCCACTAAATTTTTTCGTATAGGGCCTTTAATATTTTCAATAGCACCTAAAACACCTTTACCTTGATAACGATCAGGCCTATCGGTATCTCTTAACTCCAAAGCTTCCTTTGAACCTGTCGATGCACCCGAAGGAACACTGGCATAGGCGCTTACCCCTGAATCTAAAAGCACGTCAACAGCGATAGTAGGATTTCCACGTGAATCTAAAATTTCATACGCATTGATATCAGCAATTTTTGACATATTTTTACCTAGAGTGTTGTTTCTATTAATTTGGCTCTTTTCACGGTATCGTCTAAATCTTTCAAAATTTCTAATAGTTCGGCCATTTTTCCTAAGGGCCAAGCATTAGGTCCATCACTTAAGGCTTGCTCAGGATTTGGATGTGTTTCCATAAACAATCCGGAAATTCCAGCCGCCACCGCAGCTCGCGCCAATACAGGGACAAATTCTCGTTGTCCGCCTGAGCAACCGCCTGCCGCACCCGGCAACTGTACCGAATGCGTCGCATCAAATATAACCGGACAAGCCGTCTCTCGCATGACAGCCAATGCACGCATATCTGAAATAAGATTATTATAGCCAAAACTCGCGCCTCTCTCGCATACCATGATAAGTTCTTTACTAACTTGACGTGCTTTTTCTACCACATACTTCATATCCCAAGGCGAAAGAAATTGACCTTTCTTAATATTAACCGGCAAACCTTGCTGGGCTACTTTTTGAATAAAATTAGTCTGACGGCATAAAAATGCCGGTGTTTGTAAAACATCCACTACGCTAGACACTTCATTTAAGGGGGTGTCCTCATGAACATCGGTAATAATAGCAACGCCTAAATCCTTTTTAACTTTAGCTAAAATACGTAATCCTTCTTCGAGACCCAAGCCACGAAAACTTTTAGTTGAGGAACGGTTTGCTTTATCAAAAGACGACTTGTAAATGAAAGGTATCTTTAATTTAGTGGTTATTTCTTTAAGTTGCCCTGCCGTATCCATCGCTAATTGTTCGCTCTCTATGACACAGGGACCTGCTATCACAAATAAGGGCTTAGTAATGCCGATCTCAAAATGTAACAATTTCATAAAACATATCGTTATAACGAAAGAAAGTCCTAGTTTACCCTTAATTGCCATTAAGTCCTATAGCCACCCATAAAATAGCCCTTTTGTAAAGGGCTGAATAAGACGACATTAAAATAAAAAATATTTTTAAAAAAAACACATATAATGTTAATATGTCCAAAATAAATATAAAAGGTCGACTCTAATGCGCCCCCTGACGTTTAACTTATTAAAGAAAGAAAAAGATTCACGCTTCGCTGTCACAAAAAGAAAATCAAAAAATAGCTTGTGGCAGCAAGTTATTTCTAAAAAAAGAAAAAAAATTTTTAGTCGATTGGAAAACAAAAATTTATTATTTAACTTCGGTGAAACGTTAGTCGATGAACCACTTGCTAAAAATGAACTTAATCTGGGCCCGCTTAAAGATAAACTAGCGCATTTTATCCTTGAGTATAACGAGGCAAATAAAGTCGAAAAGCTTTATCAACAATATATACTCGGCAATGAATTAAATGAGCGTAGCTATCGTTCTTTCTATAATAAATTATCTGCTAAAATTGAAGTTTTAAAAATTATTAGTGTGGATAAGGGGAAAAATATTGCCTTAGTGCCGAATTTGGTTGCTAAATTGCTGTGCTTATTAACCTATTCCGTTGAAATGGCTTCTTCTCATATATTACGTACTTTGGGCGCGAGTGCACGCCACGGTATTAATAAGGTAAGTGAGCTACGAAAAATTCGTAGCTGTAAGAATAAATTGGCGCACTGTATAACTGATTATAAATTTATTAGCTTACTGAGTATTTTACTGACTAAAATGCACACCTTAGATATTCCTCAGCAAAAAAACCTAGATAGCTTTATAGATAAACATTTTTTAAATTTTTGGTCTCTGTTTAAAAAACAAGCCAAGTTATTCCCTAATACTGAGAATTTAAATGGTTTTTGGTCTACTTGCTTATTTACCTATTTTAAAGAGTTGAATTCGCCTTCATTACAACAAAACTTTGAATACTGCTTAAATAACATGATCGAAACATTACAGGATGTAAATTGTTCGGCCCAACTTAAAAATAGCATGGCAATCAACCCGGAAAATCATATCGATTTTTTGCAATTATTTACATCGCAAACAACCGCAGTTCAAGGTTATATAATCCACGTACTTGGACAATTAATTCAGGCCGCTAATGCGGCTCAATCTTGTGACTCTCTACGCAATTTTGCCGCTACGAATAATGGATTCTGGCAAAATAATAATGCCTGCCTTGGTGCACTTGCACCGGCGGCTACATCTGCAAAATTTTCACCTGGGTTAATTGCCTGTCATTAGCGGAGTTTATTTTAATAGTTTGCGCTAATACTTCACAGCGAATATACAATAATAAAACCAGGAAATAATAAGCGATAAAAGCGCTTATCATAGCCCACAGAGGATACAGCATCGAAGTCTCAATTAATGAGGGACTCAAAAGGTGAATGGTTGCCCCTTGGTGCAAGGTATTCCACCAATAGACTGAGTAGTGAATAATAGGGATATTCGCTAAACCTAACAGGAGTAAAATTGCACTTGCTTTGGCGGCAACTTTGCGCTCTGGAATTGCAGCGCGCAAAGCAATAATGCCTAAATATAAAAATAACAAAATCAATTCCGACGTTAAGCGTGCATCCCAAACCCACCAAGCGCCCCACATTGGCTTTGCCCACACACTCCCCGTTAACAAGGCTAAGAAAGTAAACCATGCGCCTAAAAACACACTGCCTGAAACGATGAGATCGGCTAATTTAATACGAAAGATTAAACCTATTATGGCGGCCATAGCCATCATCAAATAAATAAATAGCGATAAAAATGCGCTAGGGACATGCACGTAAATAATACGGAAGGCATCTCCTTGTTGATAATCTGCCGGCGCCCAATATAAACCGCCTATGCATCCATAAGCCGCTAATATCAGTACCAAAATAGCTAAAATTGGCACTAGATAACCGGCTAAGTTATAGAAATGCTTGATGGCAATAAATCGGTAAAGCTTTATCATCCTTCTTTTCTTTATCACGGCACGACTTCCTTAAAAAATTAATATGCCCTGTCTATAAATTAACACATTGAGTAAAAATATCTGCTTAGGAATTTATTTTGCTTAAAGCTTAAGCTTTAAGCAAAAGCAATACCTAAACGCAATATCATACGAATAAGTAACGGCGATAAACTAACACTCAGTAACATTAATACACTCAAGCAAGCTAAGGGCCCACTAGCAGACAAACCCATGCTGGCAAAGGCAACAGCACTACTGGCAAAAATCAATACCGGAATATAAAAAGGGATGACTATCAAGACAATTAAAAGCCCACTGTGACGAAGTCCTAAGGTTAAGGCACGGGCAATACCGCCTAGAAATATCAAGCTAGGCGTCCCTAACAAAATACTCCAACATAAAGTTTTTAACGCCCTTAGTGGGATATATAAGCATAAACTTAAAAATGGCGTCATTATTATTAACGGAAGACTTATAGCAAGCCAAAATACGCATAACTTGATGAATATCGCTATGCTTAAAGCGTTTGGCATTAAAATTAGTTGTTCTAATTCACCCTCTCTCCAATCATTACGAAATAATTGTTCTAGCATTAATAGCACTAAAAATAAAACAATAATCCAAAAAATCCCTGCTGATATTTTTTTAAGTAAAACAGGATCAGGGCTCACACTTAAAGGAAATAAAATCATCACTAGAATTAAAAATAATAAGGGGTAAATCATATCTTGATAACAACGACAAACCGCTAATAGCTCATATTTCAAATTGACAATTATTTTAAAAAAACCCGCTGAATCAAACACCGCTGGCATCCAAAAAAATCTTTTTTACTTCTGTCTGTAATGCATAGTCAGATTGATGACTAGTAAAAATAACGATTCCTCCTTGAGCACTTTGTTTTTCTATTAAAGAAGCAACTAAAGCAATCCCTTTTTTATCTAAAGCGGTAAATGGTTCATCGAGGATCCAACAATCTGCTTTAATCAGCAACAATTTGGCTAAGACCAAACGTCGTTGTTGACCGAGAGAAAGTTGTGCGGTTAAGACATCCGCATGAAGATTTAAATCTAATCTTTCTAATATCTGCTTAATGTCACCTAATGCCTTTTGTTGGCTCTCGGCATTTATTAAATCTCTTCTTGCTAGAAACAAATAAAGATTCTCGGCCGCAGTAAGCGTCATTTTCATGCCTAGGCGGTGATTTAGGTATAATAAATTTGCTGTAAAAGGCGCTGCGTTTTTATCAATAGCAACGCCGTGCCAACGAACCTTTCCACTCAAAGGGGCAAGTAGCCCGGCTAATATCTGTAATAAAGTCGTTTTCCCAGAACCATTAGCGCCTATAATATGCAGGACTTGTCCTGCATAAAGCTGAAAGGCAAGCCGCTTAAACAACACTCTGTTATTACGTTGATAGGAAAGTCCATGCACTACTAACACACTGTATCCATCCGATTTTATTAATTTTACTGCTATATCTTGCGTATAAGTGTATCTAAGCTTTACTTATCCGCTAATTCGCGTTAATTTTCACTGTAAATCTAGGCTTTGCGCTTGGTTGACGCGGTCAAAAAATAGATTAGAATGATACGATAAGCTTGTTAATTTACTCGATAAATAACTGGTTATAACCTTCGTACTAGGAAACTCCTATTGTACCATTGAATTTATTAAGATAAATACTTCTTTGTATACCGACGCACTATTAATGCGCCGGTATATTATTCCCTTTTCAATAAACTTAAAAGGTTGTTTACATGTCATTTTTCCTTCAGTATGTTTTTTTCTTAGCTAAGCTAGTCAGCGCTGTACTGGCTATTTTAATCGTCACTGCCGGTATTTTTACTATCGCAAGGAAAGCTAAGGAACAAACTAAGCATAAATTATCTATCAAAAAGTTGAATAAAAAATATCAAGAACTGGCTAATGCGCTCAATGCAGAAATTCTGACTAAAAAAGAACAAAAAAAACATAGTAAAGAATTGAAAATTAAATTAAAGAAAAATGAAAAACTATTAAAAAAGCGAGTTTTTGTTTTAAATTTTCAAGGTGATATCAAAGCGTCTGCTGTCAATAACTTGCGTGAGGAAATTACTGCGCTTATCCAGGTGGCAACACCTCAAGATGAAGTCGTATTACGATTAGAAAGTGGCGGCGGAATGATTGCGCCTTATGGATTGGCCGCTTCACAGCTACAACGTTTAAAAGATAAACGTATCCCTTTAACGATAGCGATTGATAAAATAGCCGCCAGTGGTGGTTACTTAATGGCCTGTGTGGCTAATAAAATCCTAGCCGCTCCCTTTGCTATTATCGGTTCTATCGGCGTCGTGACGCAACTGCCTAATTTTCATCGTTTTTTAAAAAAAAGAGATATTGATTTTGAGCTATTAACTGCTGGGGAATATAAGCGCACATTAACACTGTTTGGCGAAAACACTATAAAAGCTCGCAAAAAAACCCAAGACGATCTCGAGGAAGTCCACCACTTATTTAAGTCATTTATTCAATCTAATCGTAAACAGGTTGATATAAAGCAAGTAGCTACCGGCGCTCACTGGCTTGCTAAAGATGCTTTACCACTAAACTTACTCGATGAGTTAATCACCAGTGATGATTACTTAAGTCATCTGGCAGCTAGCAATAAAGCTGAAATTTATGAATTACAATATCTTACTAAAAAATCGTTCAGCGAAAAACTCAGCGGCCAGATCCAACTTGCACTGACTCATTTAGCCTGGTTCAAATAAGCAGTAAAAATTTAAACGATGCTATTAAGCAACCCTTAAAGCAGATAGCCTAAGGTTTTGGCATCTAACCGGTATCACTTTGCAACAAGACTACCAACTGGAGTTTAATAGGAGTTTCGCGGTAAAATTTCGACAATAGTAGAATAAGGGATTATGGCATACAAGACCTTCAGTCGAACAGGATGTTCACTAAGCAGCGCTGCTGGGATGTATTGATGCGTGTCTGATAGAGCATAAACCCTTATTCTACCCACTTGCTGCTTCATTTATTATCCACGAAACGCCTATTTAAGTACCCAAACAAGCTAGAAAAATGAAATTCAACCCACTACGTTACCTTAAAAAAAACCGAATATCTTACGCTAAGGAAGTAACCGCTCTACTGGCAGGGGGCTTGTTGGCATTTGCTTTTGCGCCTATGGGAATTTACCCACTGGCTATTTTTTCGCCGGCCTTATTGTTATTAATTTGGTTAAATAGTTCGGCAAAACGTGCTTTTGTTCTAGGCTTACTATTTGGCATCGGTTTTTATACGATTGGAGTCTCATGGGTATTTATCAGCATCCATGAATTTGCCCACACCTCACTATTGCTAGCGTTGCTCATTACAAGCTTATTTATTTTTATTTTAGCCTTGTTCACAGCGAGCCAAGCTTATCTTTTAAATCGGTTTTTCCCCGACAATAACCGAATCAAACTCTATTTAGTCTTCCCCAGCTCTTGGGCGCTCACAGAATGGCTACGTAGCTGGATATTTACTGGTTTTCCATGGTTATTATTAGGGACAAGCCAAGTAAATGCGCCGCTTCGCGGTTATGCTCCCGTGTTAGGACTATTTGGTCTTAGCTTTTTAATCAGCTTAAGTGCGAGTTTATTGCTTAGTTTACTCTGCCCTTTTTTAAATA
>DALYCY010000002.1:48106-82355 GCA_031973495.1 Candidatus Aquirickettsiella sp.
TAAAAAAACCCGCCTGCATTTTTTATTTCCTTTACTAGGACTTATCACATTATGGATGGCAGGCTATGCTTTAAGCGGCATTCATTGGACACAGCGAGCAGGAAAAGCTGTCCAAGTCAGTCTCATTCAAGCCAATATTCCACAAGAAATAAAATGGGATCCTAAATATCTAAAAGCTTCCTTAACAAACTACCTGCAATTAACGCAATCTCACTGGGGCAGTCGACTTATTATTTGGCCAGAAGCGGCTATCCCGATCTTGCAAGAAAAAGCGGCTTACTTTTTAACGCAACTTAGTCAGCAAGCCAAACAGCATAAAACGACAATTATTACCGGCATTCCGATCGAAAAAGACTTTAAATACTATAATGCGATGATAGCGCTCGGTTTAGATCAAGCCAGCTATTATAAACAGCGCCTGGTTATCTTTGGTGAATATCTTCCTGGCTGGTTAATAGGGGCACATGGCCTGTTAAATCTATTAGATATCCCTATGTCTGATTTTTCATCCGGACCTCAGCATCAACCGCTATTTAGAGTAGCGCAGTTAAATTTAGGCACTTTTATTTGCTATGAAATTGCCTATTCGGGTTTAGTCCGACAAGCGTTGCAAAATAAAGCGCAGTTACTGTTAACCATTAATGATGATGCCTGGTTTGGCCATTCCTTTGCCTTAGCCCAACATCTGCAAATTGGTCAATTTCAAGCCTTAGCAACGGGTCGCTATCTGATTTTCTTGAGCAATACCGGTATGACCGCTATTGTGACGCCACAAGGAAAAATTGAAGCAAAACTCCCCGCTTTTGAAGCAGGGGTATTAACAGCCACTGTTTTTAAAACGTTGGGAACGACTCCTTGGGTCTATTTAGGCGATGATCCAATTATTATCTTTTTAGTAGGATTATGTATCTTATGTTACGCTTATCCAAGATGCCAAAGCAAAGTTTAACCTCAAACCCACTAAGCTATATCCTATCTATTGGTGAAAAATTGATCTTGCCATAGAAACTAACTAATACGGGAATAAGCTCATTAAATAATTTATGCATATTTTTGAACTATTTTTAACACTGTCGAACTTAAAAACCCTAAGGCTTAACAAAAAATAAGGTATCTCACCACATGCAAGAACAATATCACCCTCTCACCCTCGAAGCCGATATCCAAAAATTCTGGCAAGAACACGGCTGTTTCAAGGTAACTGAAGACCTGAATAAAGAAAAATTTTACTGTCTTTCGATGTTTCCTTATCCCAGTGGTCACTTACATGTCGGTCATGTACGTAATTATGTATTAGGGGATGTTATTGCGCGTTACCAACGTATGCTAGGCAAAAATGTCCTACACCCGATTGGCTGGGATGCTTTTGGCTTACCGGCTGAAAATGCCGCGCTCGAAAAAGGAATTCCTCCGGCTGTATGGACTTATACCAATATCCAACATATGCGTAAACAATTTAAACAACTCGGTTTAAGCTTTGATTGGAGTCGAGAGATCACCACCTGTAAACCGGATTATTATCGTTGGGAGCAATGGCTCTTTGTGCAACTATTCAAAAATGGCCTGGTTTATAAAAAAAGTGCGCAAGTCAATTGGGACCCTATCGATAAAACCGTATTAGCCAATGAACAAGTTATTGAAGGTCGAGGTTGGCGTTCCGGAGCCCTGGTAGAACGTAAAGAAATTCCACAATGGTTCTTAAAAATTACCGCCTATGCAGATGAATTATTACATGACCTCGATACCCTAGAAGCCTGGCCTGATGAAGTCAAAACCATGCAACGCAATTGGATAGGCCGATCACAAGGCTTAACTATCCGATTTAAACTTAACCATCCTGAACTATCTTCTATCGAAATTTTTACCACGCGCCCCGACACTTTATTTGGCGCTACTTTCTTAGCGATTTCGCCACAACACCCTATAGCCCGATATGCCGCCGAACGCGATCCCAAATTACACGAATTTATTGATAGCTTTAAACAACTCCCGGTTTCGGAAGCGGCGCATGCTAACATAGAAAAACAGGGCGTAATGACGGATATTATCGCGCGTCATCCGTTAACTAAGCAAGATTTACCGATCTGGATTGCTAATTTTGTAAAAACCGATTACGGTTCGGGCGCTATTATGGGTGTGCCGGCGCACGATGAAAGAGATTTTGAGTTTGCACAAAAATATCATTTGCCGATATGTCCCGTTATCGAACCCATTGGAGATATGTCGGCTAATTACCAATTAGCGCCCTTTATGAACGAGGGGCGATTAATTAATTCCGGTCCATTTACAGGATTAAATTCTGAACAAGCCTCGCTGGCGATTGCAGAACAACTCATCAAAGAACGTCTTGCCACACATAAAACAAATTATCGACTTCGAGATTGGGGTGTTTCGCGTCAACGATATTGGGGCACCCCTATCCCGATTATTTACTGCGCTACTTGTGGTGTAGTTCCTGTTCCTGAAGAAGATTTACCGGTCGTACTTCCAGAAATGGTCCACTTTAGCGGTGTCGGCTCGCCATTGAAGACGATGCCCGAATTTTATCAAACCACTTGTCCTAACTGTAAACAGCCGGCTAAAAGAGAAACGGATACCTTAGATACTTTTGTAGAATCTTCATGGTATTACGCACGCTTTGCATGTCCTTGGCAAAATAAGGCCATGTTAGATGATAGAGCTAAATATTGGACGCCGGTCGACCATTATGTCGGCGGCATAGAACATGCAGTGCTACACCTACTCTATGCGCGTTTTTTTCATAAAGTGTTACGCGATATAGGTCTTTTGAATTCAAATGAACCTTTTACCTGTCTGCTAACCCAAGGGATGGTACTCAAAGATGGCGCTAAGATGTCGAAGTCCAAGGGTAATACGGTTGATCCGGCCCAATTGATGACGCAATATGGCGCCGATACCTTGCGTTTATTTATTTTATTTGCAGCACCGCCTGAGCAATCCTTAGAATGGTCTGATGCCGGCGTTGAAGGCGCCTATCGCTTTTTAAAACGCTTATGGGCTTTAGCGCATAATAACCCTTGGATTATTGATCTCAACGAAACCGATAAGCATAGCCTTACTCCCCCTATCGTTTGGGCAGATATTCCAAGCGAACAACGCCATTTGCGGCGACAAATCCATGAAACCTTGCAACTTGCTCGTCATGATTATGAAAGACAGCAATTTAATACTGTCATTGCCAGCTGCATGAAACTTTTAAACGTACTTCAAACAGCTTGCCAATTATTAACATCCTACACCGATGAGACACTCTGTACTTTAAAACAAATTATTTGGCAAGGTTTAAGTATCTTACTGCGCTTACTCGCTCCTATTGTCCCGCATATTACCCATGCGTTATGGAAAGAACTAAAATTTTGCGGCCTAATTGACAAAGCGCCATGGCCCAAGGTAGCTGCTGATGCCTTAATTGCCGAGAAAATAGCTTGGGTCATCCAAATTAATGGTAAATTACGTGCCAAATTAACGCTCGATACGCATCATGATGATGAAACACTAAAAACACTTATCCTCAGCGATCCGCAAATAAAACGTTATACTGAAAATCAAACTATCCAAAAAATTATTATTGTTCCAAAAAAATTAATTAATATTGTTATTTAAAATGAGCATTTATGATTACCCGTTTTTATTTGCTTTTTATCAGTCTGTTTTTTAGTCTCCTGTTAAGTGCTTGTGGTTTTCATTTAAGTGGTTACGGGAGTCGATCTACACTAGCTTTTGAATCGCTTTCTTTAGAGACGAGCCAACCTTATAGTGCTTTTAGCAAAGCCTTGCAAAAAGCATTAGAAGCTGTTGGTGTTCATACGACACTAGCAACACCTGCATCCGCTCGATTGCAAATTCTTGAGCAAAACTTTACGCGAACCAGTACAAGTTTAGGTAATGCCGGACAAACTACCGCTTATCTACTTGTTTATACCCTACGATTTCAACTCGCCGATCGCACTGGCAATATTTTATTAATGCCACAGCAAATTCGGGTGACACGTAGCTTTTCCATCACATCGAATCAACTCGATGGGGATCTGAATACAGAAAATAAACTACGAGAAAACATGCAGCAAGAGGTCATTCAACAGATTATAATCCGCTTGGCCTCGCCCCAACTAAAAAACCGTTTTGTCGCCACTGTGCCTAATGCCCTTAGACAATAGCCGCTAAATTATATGCAACTACCTTACGAAAAATTAGCTCAACAATTAAAAAATCAGGCTTTAGCACCAATTTATTGGATATCTGGCGAAGAAATTGTCCTCGTCAAAGCGGCTTGTACCGCTATCCGAATTGCCGCAGAAAAAGCCGGTTTTGCTGAACGACAGGTGTTCTATGTTGATACGAACTTTAATGGGTCCTCTTTAACGACCTGCATGAATAACTATGGATTATTTGCAGAAAAACAACTTCTTGAACTACATCTACCACACGGGATCGCTGAAGCGGCGACACAAAGCCTCCAACTCTATGCCAACAATCCATCCCCTAATAAACTGCTACTTATTATTAGTGGGAAAATCGATCGTCGCCTACAGCAAAGTAGTTGGTTCAAAAGCATTGATAAAGTAGGTTTATTCGTCCCTATATGGCCAATGCAAACCGCACAATTATTTAAATGGATCACCGAGCGTTTTCATAGCATGGGTTTAAAAGCCGAAAAAGCTGCCATTGAATGTCTTATGTTCGCCACCGAGGGAAATTTAGTCGCTACCGAACAAACCATTGAAAAACTCAACTTGTACATGGATGGAAAAAACACGCTGATTAGCACTGAAATGTTGACACTCGCACTCAGTGATCATGCCCGATTTGATCCTTTTAAACTGACCGATGCCGCCCTGGCCGGACAATCTAAACGCTGTTTACGTATTTTAGCGCAACTAAAAGAAGAAGGCGCCGAACCTTTATTAATCTTATGGGCGCTAAGCCGTGAATGTCGACAATTAGCTCGTTTTGCCTTTGAACTCAACAGAGGGAATCGCTTAACGACACTTTTTAAAGAGCAAGGGATATGGGAAAAACGCCAAATACTCTTTCAACAAGCTCTAGCACGTCACCCCCTTCGCCATTGGTACAAACTGCTGGGATTTGCCGCGCATATTGACCAACTCATCAAAGGGATTGGCAGCGCTAATGTCTGGAATGCTTTACAAACGCTTAGCATCGAGATGGCAGGGCCTAATTAGTTATGATAGGCATCTTAGGGGGTAGTTTTGATCCGATTCATTATGGCCATTTACATATCGCACAAGCTTTATATCAACAATTGCACTTGCGTGAAGTACGTTTTATTCCTTGTAAAAACCCGGTTATTGATAAAAAGGTTTATGCCAACGCGCAACAGCGGCTCATCATGCTACAACGCGCCTTACAAGACTATCCTTATTTTTCAATTGATGAGCGGGAACTACACCGAACAACACCTTCGTATACGATAGATACTTTAATTTCTTTACGCTTTGAGCTTAGCGATACGCCTTTAGGACTTATTTTAGGCGATGATAACCTAGCCAATTTAAACCATTGGCATCAATGGCAATCGTTGATCCAATATGCACACCTATTGGTTGTACCACGGCCCGATCAGGCCAAAACTTACCCCGCCGATATCGACGCTTTCGTTAAAAGCTATCAAATAGACGATCCTTCGCTATTATCGCAGCAAGCCTCTGGATTATTACTCACAACTCATGTAAAACCATTACCCATTTCGGCAACTTTTATACGCAAAAAAATTGCCAGTGGTCAATATCCTGTTGGTTTATTGCCTCCTAACGTCCTCGATTATATTTTGGAACAAAAGTTATACCTATGACACAAACTACTTTTAACAAAACTTTGCTGCAAACTGACCTAGTTGGCCTATTAGCGGATCACAAAGCCAAAAATATTACCGTACTCGATGTGAGTAAGGTTACCGATATCACCGATTTAATGATTATTTGTACCGGCAATTCCAATCGGCACGTCAAAACCTTGGCTCAATACCTCGTATCTACTGCAAAAACAAAAGGCATGACACTATTTGGGATAGAAGGTGAAAAAGAAGGGGAATGGGTATTAATTGATTTGGTCGATGTTATCGTTCATATCATGTTAGCGCCTGAGCGTGAATTTTATAACCTTGAAAAGTTATGGAGCCAACCTTAACGCAATGATCATACACTTAATTGCGGTAGGCACTCGATTAGCTTTATGGGCTGAACAGGGTTTTAAAGCTTATCAAAAACGTTTTCCGCCTGAATGCAAACTTCATTTAATTTCCATCCCCCTTGCAAAGCGAACTAAAAATAGCCGCGCCGCTCAGTCTGTTGAAGACGAAGAAAAAAAAATATTAGCGGTTATTCCAAAGCGTTCCCGCATCATCGCTTTAGACTGCAGAGGACAAATGTGGAACACACAGCAGCTTGCTCAGTCATTACAACAGTGGCAATTAGAAAGACAAGATATCAGTTTATTGATTGGGGGACCGGATGGATTAGGTCCTAACTGTTTAAGCGGCGCCGAACGGGTTTGGTCGCTTTCTGCATTAACACTCCCCCATGGATTGGTCCGAATTTTGGTGGCCGAACAACTTTATCGTGCTTTTAGCCTACTACAAGGTCATCCTTATCATCGGGAATAGATTTTTTTCGTCAATCATTTAAAAAAATGATATATCAATTGTAGACTTATCCAAGCGTAAATACCTGCCATCAGATCGTCAACCATCACGCCTAAACCACCTGGCATTTTGCGATCAATCCACGCTATCGGCCAAGGTTTTACGATATCAAAAATTCGAAATAAAATAAAACCTACTGCTATCCACAACGCGCCTTTAGGTGCCGCCCACATCGTCAAACCAAATCCACACACTTCATCCCACACTATGCCTGAATGATCATGCACACCCAAACCACGTTCGGTAACATCACAAATCCAGATACCAACCAGTGTTGCTAACAACAAAACCAGCGCATAATTTAGCAACGATAAAGATTGTATAAGGTAATACAAAGGAATGCCGACCAATGTGCCACAAGTACCTGGCGCAAAAGGTGACAGCCCTGCACCAAAACCAAAGGCAATAAAGTAAATAGGATTGCTAAATACCTTACGTACTAGATTCTTTTGCATAACTTTTCTCACAGAATTCAATGAGTCCAAGAGTATAGCGGCTTTCAGAACGCTAATATACCGCTCGTAGTCGAAGATGCAAATTGCGTTTTCAAGTGCAGTGGATGTATAGCGTCGCTTTTCAAGATAATAGACATTTCTTGGCAAAATTTTCGCAAAACGCTTCGATAAAAAATACTATGACATAAAATGCTGAAATCCGGTTTTTTCTAACGCCAATAACGAACCATCTTGACGAATGATTGACAACCCAGGTTCTTTTTTAATCTGACCTATACAGGTACAAGTACTATGGATGGCCTTTAAATGCGACTGCAAAGCAATTTCACAAGACTCCGGAACCGTAAAGCATAATTCATAATCGTCCCCTGCACTCAAAGCAAGTGACCATGCTTGTTCTCGAGGCCATTGCTGCAAAGCGGCTGACAGAGGAAGGTCGGCCAACTGTATGGTGGCACCTAACTGATTAGCCGCTAATATATGATTCAAATCAGCCACTAAACCATCGGAAATATCGATAGCACTGGTTGCGATATTACGTAGTGCTAAACCCAGTTCTACACGAGGTTTTGGTCGATTTAAGCGTTGCATTAGCCATTCAATCTGCTGTTGGGTTAATGAGACCAAGGAAGTCTCTTTGCGCAAATAAGCTAAAGCTAAACCCGCATCACCTAGAGTTCCACTGACATAGAGGCGATCGCCTGGTCTTGCACCTAAACGACATAACGCTTTTCCTGACGGAACCAACCCTAATGCTTGCACCGTAATACTTAAAGGTCCGCATGTCATGTCCCCCCCTACCAATTGCAAGCGAAAATCTTGCATCAGTGAAAAAAAACCTTGGCTAAATTCCTTGAGCCAAATTTCATTAACAGAAGGTAAGGTCACGGCAAGTAAAATCCATGCTGGCTCTGCACCCATTGCCGCTAAATCACTTAAATTAACCGCTAACGCTTTATATGCGATATCGGCAGGTGATGTGCTTTCAGGAAAATGCTGCCCGGCCACTAAAGTGTCAGTACTGACGACCAATTGTTGGCCTGAGGGTACTTGCAATAGCGCCGCATCATCACCAATACCTAGAACAACATCGGTGCGATTTTTTTTTCCTCGATTAAAGAAGTTTTGAATTAAATCAAATTCATTCATTGACGTTATAAAATAATAAGTTCAAGCAAAAATGATTATTTATCCTTAAATTCTAAAACACGAATTTTTTTGGCGAGTAAATGTAAAATTCCATTAATATATTTATAACTATCTGTGGCACCAAACATTTTGGCTAATTCTATCGATTCATTTAAAACCACTTTATAAGGCACTTCCGGATGTTGGGATAATTCGTAAGCACCTAACCTCAAAATTGCCAATTCAACTAAATCTAGTTCCTTTAATGGCCGATCTAAAAATACTTGTAATTGGGTATCTAAGGATACTTTATCCTCTAACACACCTTGAACCAAAGAAAGAAAATAAGCGGTATCGACACTGACCATTTCTTCTTGTGCTAAAAATTTTTCCCCGATAGCTTTGGTCGCATCCTGGGTTAAATGCCCTTGATAAATAGCCTGCATCGCAAAGCGACGGGCGCGTTGTTTTGCTTTAAAATTACTTTTTTTCGGTTTCAGTGTCATAAGATGGTTTTTTATTGCTGGAAAGGTCTTGTTTTAATTGTTCAATAGTTTGGTGAAATGCCTGTATATCCTGAAAACTTCGATAAACCGAAGCAAATCTAACATAAGCGACTGGATCTAAGTCACAAAGTTCCTCCATAACCCATTCGCCGAGTTGCCGCGAAGAAATCTCTCGCTCACCAGACGATCGCAGTTTTTTTATCAAGCGTAGAATAACTGCTTCTACTTGCTCACTGCTAATAGGCCGTTTTTCTAAGGCTTTATGCATACCGGCTCTTAATTTTTCCTGATCAAATACACTGCGGGTGTTATCGCGTTTTATCACCCGAGGCAATCCCAGTTCAGCCGATTCAAAACTACTAAAACGCTCATTACACTGCAAACATTCCCGACGCCGTCTTACCTGCTGCCCGTCGTTACTCAAACGAGAATCTATAACCTTAGTATCTGCTTCATTACAAAAAGGACAATACATCATTTAATCTCAAGAAAATATTAGATGGTGCCATCTAAAATCTAACTCCATTTAAACCCACAGGCTTTAAGCCCTATCCACAAAATAGAGATTTAGAGGATCCATAGGATAAAAAGCCATTATGATAAATAATACTAACCGTTAAACTTGCGTGTTTTTGCTCGCCTAGTGAGCGCTAAAGTTGGTTTAAAGTCAAACTATCCTAGGAGTATACTGGAAACCGCTGACATAAGGCTATGACTTGATTTCGAACTCTCTCTATAACAGCCGAATCGGTGAGATTATCTAAAACATCACAAATCCAGCCGGCTACCTCGCTAAGCTCTTTTTCCTTTAGGCCGCGTGTTGTCATAGCCGGGGTGCCGATTCGCAAACCACTGGTTACAAAAGGTGAACGTTGGTCGTTAGGAAGCATATTTTTATTCAAAGTGATATAGGCGCGATCCAACACATCGGTTGCCTCTTTGCCGGTTATATTTTTGTCGATCAAATCGACTAAGAACAAATGATTATCAGTTCCACCTGATACTATTTTATAGCCTCTTTGTAAGATAACCTGAACCATGGCCTTGGCATTATCGAGAATTTGCTGTTGGTAGGTTTTAAAATCGGGCGCCAAAGCCTCTTTAAAAGCAACTGCTTTTCCGGCAATGACGTGCATCAAAGGACCGCCTTGTTGACCTGGAAATATGGCCGAATCTAATTTCTTTTCAATGGCCGGATTTGATCGGGCCAAAATCAACCCGCCTCTAGGTCCGCGTAAGGTTTTATGAGTCGTGGTTGTCACCACATCGGCTATCGAAATCGGTGAAGGATATAATCCTGCCGCCACTAAACCGGCGATATGGGCCATATCTACCAAAAAGTAAGCGCCTATTTGGTCGGCAATATCGCGAAAACGCTGCCAATCAACCACTCTAGAGTAAGCAGAGAAACCGGCAATAATCAACCTTGGCTGGTGTTTTTTGGCCAGCTGTTCAACTTCATTATAATCAATCCGTTGTGTCTCTGCTGTCACCCCATAAGCATAGGACTGATATATTTTTCCTGAAAAATTGATTTTAGCACCATGGGTCAAATGACCTCCATGCGCCAAACTCATCCCTAATAAACCATCACCTGGCTCTAGTAATGCCATGTAAGCAGCGGCATTGGCTTGTGAGCCCGAATGTGGTTGCACATTCGCATAATCGGCTTTAAATAATTCTTTAGCGCGATCAATGGCTAATTGTTCAACCCAATCAACATACTCACAGCCGCCATAATAACGTTTACCGGGGTAACCTTCGGCATATTTATTGGTTAAAATAGAGCCCTGTGCTTCTAATACCCGTGGACTGGTATAATTTTCAGAAGCGATTAATTCGATATGATCATCCTGACGTTTTGCCTCACAGCTTATTGCTTTCCAAAGTTCAGGATCAAAATCAGCCACGGTTTCTTGCTTTGAATAAGACATAAATTAGCTAAATCCCTCATCATGTCATGAATGATAAAAATTATCACCCGAATAAACCGCTTATAGTACTTTCTTTTTAGGCGCTAATCAAAAACTAGTTTTAATTGATTAGCTCAGGCATTTTGCGACTGATATAAAATAAACTGCTAGCATCGGGGTTTAGCGCAAAATGCCTATATACAGAAGAAAAGTAAACTATTTATCGTGGCAAATTAATTTTAAAAAATACCCACTTTCGTCTCATTTATCGCTAAAAAATCTAGCTAGTTCGCTCCATTATTGCTAGTATCCTAGCTTTTGATAATTAAGCTTTGCTCTTATGTCACAACAATACATTTATACCATGCAAGCGGTGGGTAAAATCGTCCCTCCCAAGCGAGAAATTCTCAAGGATATTTGGCTATCTTTTTATCCCGGCGCAAAAATCGGCGTACTAGGCTTAAATGGCGCCGGGAAATCCTCATTACTGCGCATTATAGCCGGGATCGATAAGGATTTTATCGGTGAAGCACGGGCACTATCGGGTATCAAGATTGGCTATTTACCTCAAGAGCCTCATCTAGATCCTAATAAAGATGTGCGTGGCAATGTAGAAATAGCGATTGCAGACATTAAAAAACTTTTAGATCGTTTTAACGAAATCAGTATGAAGTTTGCCGAACCGATGAGTGATGCGGCGATGAATCAGCTACTTGAAGAACAAGGTGAATTACAAACACAGATTGATCTACAAGGAGGATGGGAATTAGAGCGTAAACTGAATATCGCTGCCAACGCTCTGTGCTTACCCCCTTGGGAAGCACAAATCACGCAGCTTTCAGGGGGCGAACGTCGCCGGGTTGCCTTGTGTCAACTTTTATTATCAAATCCCGATATGTTGTTATTGGATGAACCAACCAACCATTTAGATGCGCAAAGCGTAGCCTGGTTAGAACGTTATCTGCTTGATTACCCCGGAACTGTTATTGCGGTCTCCCATGATCGTTATTTTTTAGACAATGTCGCCGGCTGGATTTTAGAACTGGATCGTGGCCACGGCATCCCTTATGAAGGAAATTATTCTTCTTGGTTAGAACAAAAACAAAAGCGTTTAGCCCAAGAAGGAAGACAACAAGCAGCTCATGAAAAAAGTTTAAAAGCGGAATTAGAGTGGGTACGTACCAACCCGAAGGGTCGTCAAGCGAAAAGTAAAGCACGTCTAGCACGTTTTGAGGAATTAAGTTCGCAAGAATTCCAAAAGCGTGCTGAAACGCAAGAATTATATATTCCGCCCGGTTTACGTTTAGGGGATGCAGTTTTAGACTTTGATAAGCTATCTAAAAGCTTTGATGGGCACTTATTAATTAATAATTTTAGCTTTACGGTTCCTAAAGGTGCTATCGTTGGAATTATTGGGCCAAATGGTGCTGGCAAATCCACTTTATTTAAACTCATTATGCAACTCGAACGACCCGATAGCGGCGAAATACGGCAAGGCACTTCGGTACAGCTTGCCTATATTGATCAAAGCCGTGACTCGCTGAACCCTGATCATAGCGTTTGGCAAGAAATCTCGGACGGACTTGAAGTGATGACAATTAATCAATTCCAAATGCCTTCGCGCTCGTATGTAGGACGCTTTAACTTTAAAGGCGCAGAACAACAAAAATTAGTAAAAAATCTTTCCGGTGGCGAGCGAAATCGAGTACATCTGGCAAAATTATTACGTGAAGGTGGAAATGTATTACTGCTTGATGAGCCAACCAATGATTTAGACGTGGAAACCTTACGCGCATTAGAAGAAGCCTTGTTAAGTTTTCCTGGTTGCGCCTTAGTTATTTCGCATGATCGTTGGTTTTTAGATCGAATTGCCACGCATATCTTAGCCTTTCAAGACGATGGCCGCATTGATTGCTTTACTGGTAATTTTACAGAATATGAAACCGATCGTTTGAGCCGCTTAAACACTAACGAAAAGCAAACGGAAAAAAGAGCTAAATACAAAAAATTAACCCACTAAGCGAATAGCGCTATCGGTTCCAAGTGCAGATTTAATCTAATTTTTATTTAAATGTAGTGCTATGCCGGTCTTATTACTTAAAACAGAAAAAGAAACTCAACACTTGGCGATAAAATTGGCAAAGTGTTGTGCTAAAAATAAACGCTTTATAATTTTTTTATCCGGTGAACTAGGCGCGGGAAAAACATTCTTTGTTCGCTCCTTTATAAAAAGTTTGGGTTATCAAGGTGCGGTAAAAAGCCCGACTTATACCTTAGTTGAATGCTATGAAATAAGCACTTATCCTATTTATCACCTCGATCTATATCGTTTACAAGACCCAATCGACATACTCGATATGGGCCTATATGATGAATTTGACCTGCCGGCCATTTGGCTCATAGAATGGCCTGAGCGAGCTATGTCCTTTTTACCGCCACCCGATATAGTGCTTAACTTCAATCTAGTTGGAACGACTCGGCAAGTACAGTTCGATGCCAAAACTGGCCTAGGGAAACAAACCTTAAGCCTACTTCAGAAGACATCTTCATGAACCTTAGCAGCTATCCAACCATTAAAAATACCCCCAATGAACGTCAATCTTAGCCAGGACTAGTCTCGTCTAGCCCTTTTCCTTATACTCATAATCTATGCCAACAGTCGATTATCCAACTATTCTTATCCCTGCTTACCAGCCTAACGAAAATCTGGTCAAGCTGATAAAAACCTTACGTCAAGCGCAAGCAAAACAACGCATCATCGTTGTCGACGATGGCTCTGATGCGGATAAACAAATTATTTTTTCGACGATTCAACACCTGAATGTCGAAATACTCCGACATAACCAAAATAAAGGCAAAGGCCAGGCACTTAAAACAGGATTTCAATATTGGTTAGCCACTAGCGATGCTAGGGATTTAGGTCTCGTCACAGCCGATGCAGATGGACAACATCTTCCGCAGGATATCCTCCATCTCTGTGATGTTTTCATGCAGAAGCCTTCTGATCTCTATTTAGGTAAACGTACGTTTAATAAAGCGCCTATTCCTTGGCGTAGTCGATTTGGCAATAAACTAACCAAATATATCTTACGTCTATTTAGTAAAACTAACTTAGAAGATACGCAAACAGGTTTACGTGCCATTCCACGAAAATTGCTATTGCCATTGTTAAATATAAATGCAACCGGTTATGAATTCGAACTCGAAATGTTATTGATAGCCGAAGAAAATCAAGTCCTCATTCAAGAAATTCCTATAAAAACGGTCTATATAGACCATAACAGCTCATCACACTTTAATCCGCTCATTGACTCGATCAAGATTTATTTTGTCTTTATACGTTTTGCGGCTATTTCATTAATATCGGCAGCGATTGATTTTGTGTTATTTTCTTTAACCTATTGGTTTAAAAAAAATATATTTCTTGCGGTATTATTGGGCCGTATTTTATCTGCTACATTTAACTTTAAATTAAATCAACATTTGGCTTTTAAGAGTAAAAGTCGCTGGCTACCGGCGGCTATCAAATATACTGCACTAGCTAGTTTTTTAGGCTTAATCGCTTATAGCTTAATTAAATTTATCCATAGTTTTGGCATTAATGTTTATAGTAGCAAGATTATTGCGGAGATAGCTTTATTTATTCTCTCGTTTACGATACAACGGTTTTTTATTTTCAACAAAATCTCTACGCTGGAAATGAAATCTTAACTAAAACTTTGATGATTAAATTTAAATCATTCAGCTCATCCTGAAAATTTGTTAGAATTGAGACCTAGTTTCTCAGCAGTAAACTTACATTATGTCAAGTCGTATTCAACGTTTAAGCGCCCACCTTGCCAATCAAATTGCCGCCGGTGAAGTCATTGAACGTCCGGCATCGATTGTCAAAGAATTGCTTGAAAACAGTCTAGATGCAGGCAGTCAACACATTGACATACATATCGACAAAGGCGGAATTGGGCGAATTCGTGTTCGTGACAATGGCCATGGCATTCACAAAGATGATCTCATTTTAGCCTTAGACCGACATGCCACGAGTAAAATTCACCAAATCAGTGATTTAGAACGTATCCAAACCTTAGGATTTCGCGGTGAAGCCTTAGCCAGCATCAGCTCCGTTGCGCGCTTGAGTTTAAGCTCCTCGACTGAGACAACGCAACAAGGATGGCAAATTTCCAGTGACTATCATCAAGATAAACCGTTAACACCTATTCCTATCTCGCATGCTCGAGGCACTACCGTTGAAATTAATGATCTATTTTTTAACACACCGGCCAGACGAAAATTCTTAAAGTCAGAGCAAACCGAATTTTCGCATATTGAAACCTTACTCAAACGTTTCAGTCTCAGTCATTTTTCCATTGCCTTTACGCTGCATCACAATAAACGGCTTATCCATCAACTTCATCCTGCCTTAGATGAAACGGCTAAAGAAGAACGCATCGCTGCTTTATGTGGTCGTTCATTTATTGAAAATGCGCTTTATATCGATATGCAAGCACTCAATTTACACCTATGGGGTTGGATTTCATTACCCACTTTTTCGCGCAGTCAAAGCGATCAACAATATTTTTATGTCAATCGCCGTATCGTTAAAGATAAACTAATCAATCATGCGATCAAACAGGCTTATCAGGACGTTCTTTATCAGGGTCGCCATCCTGCTTTTAGCTTATTTTTAGAGCTCGATCCGTATGCGGTTGATGTCAATGCGCATCCTGCTAAATACGAGGTTCGTTTTCGAGAAAGTCGCTTGGTATATGATTTCGTTAAACAAAGCCTACAAAAAGCCTTAGCGAATACTAAACCGATGTCATCTCAAGCTACTGCGACTATTCCACACCGTGAGGAATCATTCAGTAAACCGTGTGAGGAAGAATATACCCTAAGCCTTGTCAATGTAGATGAAAAAAACTACCTGCAAAGTAGTTTTCCATTACAAGTGCAAACCAGTGCCGCTACTTACAATACTTGCTCGGATACGATTAGCTTAGCCGCTCAACCTAAGCAAGCACTTTCCGAAAAAAGTAACCCGATAAACCTATTACAATCCGAACAAACAGACTGTTTAAATGCCGCACCGCCGCTAGGTTTTGCCTTAGCACAACTACACGGTATTTATATTTTGGCACAAAACTCACAAGGTTTAACGCTGGTTGATATTCATGCCGCACACGAACGCATACTCTATGAACGCTTAAAGCAAGCGATAAAAAATGAGCGGATCAAAACTCAAATCTTATTAATACCTATTACGCTCACGCTGACTCAATATGAGGTGCAATTACTGGCTGAATACGCCACCCTATTTTCTCAATTTGGATTTGCACTTGAAACATTGGGGCCTGACATAGTAATTATTCGCCAAATACCTGAGCTCCTTGCCAACAGCGCTATTGAACCACTAATCCGCGATGTGTTAAGTGATTTAAATCAACACGCCAGCAGTCAACACATCGCGGAAAAAATTAATGCGCTACTTTCCAGTATCGCCTGCCATAGTGCGGTACGCGCGCATCGTCAGATGACTTTAACGGAAATGAATCAATTACTACGTGATATGGAAAATACTGCACGCAGTAATCAATGTAACCATGGGCGACCTACCTGGAAACAACTGTCGCTCCTTGAAATAGATCGATTATTTTTACGTGGACGCTAAACCTGTTATTTGTCTCATGGGGCCTACCGCTTCAGGGAAAACAAATCTTGCCATTGAATTAATTCAACACCTGGATGCGGAAATTATTAGTGTTGATTCGGCGATGGTTTACCGCGGGATGGATATTGGCACTGCAAAGCCTTCGGCACTCATTTTAAAACAAGCGCCACACCGACTCATTGATACCCATGATCCGAGTCAATCTTACTCAGCAGGCGAGTTTAGAGTGGACGCCATTGCCGCCATTGAAGAAATTTTAAGTCGAGATCGTATCCCTCTCTTGGTAGGCGGCACTATGTTGTATTTTCATATCCTGCAACAAGGGATTGCCACTTTACCGCAAGCTAACCAACAAGTTCGTCAACAACTTGAAAAAGAACTCGCGCAACAAGGATTAAAAAAGCTTCACCAACGCTTATCAAGCATCGATCTGATTGCCGCACAACGCATTCATCCCAATGATCCTCAACGTATACTACGTGCTTTGGAGGTCTTCATGCTAACCGGAAAAACGCTCACCGCTCTGCAGCAAGCCTCTCATCGTCATTCGCAATTACCTTATTTATTTATTAATATCGCACTCATTCCTAGCGACAGAGACCTTTTATACCAATCAATCGCATCGCGTTTTCAAACCATGTTAAAGCTAGGTTTATTAGCAGAAGTAGATCAATTATTTAAGCGTGGCGATCTACACGCCAATTTACCGTCTATACGTACAGTGGGCTACCGTCAAGTATGGAGTTATTTAATGGGTCATAGTTCCTCTATCGAGATGCAAGAATCTGCCATTATAGCGACACGGCAGCTAGCAAAACGGCAGTTAACCTGGTTACGTTCTTGGAAAAAATTAAATCCTCTAATCAGCCATGATAAAGAAAACATCCGAAAAATAATCCAGTTAATCAAGCAATAATTTTAAGCGTTATTTGTCTTAGTGCCTATTAATATCAAAACAGCCGCTATCGCGCCTATTGTCAGATAGAGCCCTGGCATAGCGGTATACTGAGTTTTTGTTATTAAATAAACAACGACTAATGGCGCGGTGCCACCAAAAAAGCAATAAGCCAAATTATAACTAAGCGAACCTACCGTATAACGGATAGCGACCGGAATAAGATCTAGTGTTAAGGCCATCAGCGGCCCTTGAAAGCTGGCAGCTAAACCGGTAAAAATTACTTGGGCTGTGATCAATTCAATAAAGCCACCCTGCGCAATCATCACATAAAGTGGATAGCTTAAACACATAAAACCACTGGCGGCTATTAACATCAATGGTTTACGCCCGACTTTATCAGAAAGTCGGCCAAAAAAAACATCCAGTACAATCAGTAACACCAACATGATGGTATTCATCCCATTGGCATAAACTCTCGAATGACCCAGAATATCTGCAAAATAAACTGGCATAAATATAAAAATCAAATAAGTGATCAATGCAGATAGTGAATAAAGTCCGATTAAGCGACTTATTAATGTTTTATGGTTTAAAAAAATAGTTTTTATAGGAAATTTTTCGATTAAATATTTATTTTGCAAGCATTGAAAGGCGGGCGTTTCTTTGGTATTGGATCGAATATAATAGGCTATCAAGCCACTGATGGCGGCTAATAAAAAAGGCACTCGCCAGCCTAGGCTATATAGTAGGTGTCCTTGAAAAAAAATTAATAGTATAAAAACCATCAGCGAACCTAATAACAAACCAATGACAGAACTTGCCCAAATTAAGGCGGAAAAAAAACCGGTTTGCTGTGCTGGAATTGATTCGATAATAAAACAAGCTGAACCGAACGCTTCTCCGCCTACCGCAATCCCCTGCAGTAATCGAAATATAAGTAATAAAAACGGCGCACTGATTCCCGCCGTTTGATAATCTGGAAGTAACCCTATTCCGCAGGTGGCAACTGCCATCAACAAAATGCTTAAGCTCAACGCCTTTTTTCTACCTTGGGTATCGCCGAGGTGACCGAAAATCAACGCCCCCAAAGGACGCGCTAAATAACCGATTGCAAAAACAGCGTAGCTAAGCAATAAAGCCGCGCTGAGTGCGGCACGAAAAAACAGCTGGGCAAAAACAGCGGCTAAATAAGCATAAATACTGAAATCATACCATTCTAAAATAGTCCCTATACAAGCCGAAAATATAACTTTTCGTTGCTGTTTACTAAGCATGTTATCCTAATTTGGCAAGCTGATTACTATCTAGCTTGATACCAGTCAATAAATTTTTTTAAGGCTTGCTGGCGAAAAGAATAATGAAAAAAATCCGCTGTATAACGTAATTCGGCCAGCGTTTTATCAGCACCCTGTGGTTTAAAAATAGCGGTAAAAGGAAGCGCAGGATGACTGGATAAATCTTCTGGCATTACGATAGTGCCTTGACAAACCCCTTCAAATAACTGGGTGCTGATCCCATCGGTATAAGCCAGTTGCAAAATAAAAGCTGCACGATTATCTTCATCGAGCAATTTAAAAAGGCCTTTAAAACCTAATCCTTGAAAAACAAATTTGGATAAAGTCCCTGGAAATTGGTGATAGGCTGCAAAAAATAAACCGCCATCGTCTAATAATAAAGGTTGATTAACTAGATTAAAGGCCTTTTTTACTTTATCTAATACCACCACTTTTTGATCGAGACTCTGAATTTCATCAATATCAACAGGATATTGTTCAATCGTTAAAGTGGGCGCGTATTTAGCAAAAAAACTACTGACTTCTTCGAATTTTCCTGCATTGTGAGTGACATAATAAAGTTTATTACTCAATTTCTTTCCCAAGTTGGTGTTAAAAAAAGTGATTCAACCACACGATTGGCATTATCTGCAATAAATCCAGTAAAATAATCCTCCCATAATATAGATATCCCCGCTTGCTTAGGATAGCGCCAAACAAATTCGATAAATCGATCCGCTAAATCAATCACGCCGTCGGCTAATTTCACCGATTCAGTCGCAGCCAATGTGGCACTTTGCTCTATTCCCTGCGCTGCATGTCCTTTTATTAAGCCTCCTTTCTCATTCAAAGGAATATTTAAAGATGAACGCAAAAAACCATTAAATGCATCTAAACTAGAAAAATAGTTAGACAAATGAATCGCCCAAGCGAAATGGTTCACTTGGCGACCCCTCACTAAAACCCACGCTAATAACTCATTATGGCTTTTTACAGTTTCGTATTCCGTAACGGTAGGCAACGGCCAATCTCGCCTGTTGAGATAGCTCATTATAAGCGCAATCATTTCCTGTGCGGCCACTTCATCATGTTGTAAAACGCGTTCCTGCAGACAGCTTAATCGCTCACTATCTAAAGCTTGACTAAAAGCCGCGTAATAATCAATTATTTTTAATACCGCTGGCGCTAAGGCTTCGCGACGAAAATCGGCGACAACTATTTGCGGAAGTGCGTTAGTTGCCAATTGGGGCGTGGCAGATTGTTCAGCCAACCATCTAAAATTATTTTGCTTTTCGGTTAAATAACCCTGTCCGCGCGTCACATAACCTAGGTAAGCGAATAAACGAGAGAGTACTTCTATACCGGAATTAGGACCCGGCAAATCAATTAGCGCCAAGTGATCAAGTGCTAATTGTTCTTGATATTGTGTCTGCAAATTGGATTGAATAGTTGATAAATGCAATAAATTTACACTATAAGTCTGCCATAACTGACTTATAATATTACGTTTAACGTAATCTAGCATAAATGACTCCTAAAAAATCTTCGTCATCAGATGGGCGACGATTAAAGTTACCCATATGCAAATTTAATCGCGAATACGATATACTAACAAACATGTATAAAATTTCGGTCTATATACCTTGCGATTACCTGGAAAAAGTCAAACTAGCCATGTTTGACCAAGGCGGTGGTCGGCTAGGAAATTACGATAGTTGCGCCTGGCAAGTATTGGACCAAGGTCAATTCCGCCCCTTGGCGCAGTCTAATCCTTTTTTAGGTCAAGAAGGAAGTGTAGAAACCGTAGAGGAATATTTACTCGAAATGCTTTGTGATGAAAAATCAATTAAACCGGTCATACATGCTTTAAAAAAAACTCATCCCTATGAAGAACCTGCGTTTAGTATAGTCCGGCTAGAGGATTTTTATGAGGAAATAAAACCCCATGCTTAAGATATTACGTGTTTTTATCACCTTAGTTGGGGCCATCGTTTTATTGGGCCTGGTTGCACTAATTGGTTTAGTTGTTTTTGTAAACCCTAATGATCTTAAACCACAGATTAACCAAGCTGTTACCAAGTTTACAGGACGTCAACTTATATTAGCTGGAGATATTAAGTGGTCTATCTTCCCTTGGCTTGGCTTACAATTAAATGACGCTAAGCTTAGTAATAATCCTGGCTTTGGTGATAATCCCTTTGCACAGATCAAAAAATTAGATATTCAGGTTCGCCTACTGCCACTACTGCATAAACAACTAGAAATTGGTAAGTTACAAATTCACGGTCTAACACTCTATTTGGTAAAAAACACACAAGGCCAAGCCAACTGGGAAGGATTAATGGGCGTTTCTAACAAAACGCCCGTCAGTCCAGATAATACTCATATCAGCCATCATCTAAACCCTATCGGATTTATCGTAACTGGCCTTAGTATTCGAGATGGCCGTATTTTGCTCGATGATCAACAAAAAAATCAACACCTTGACCTATCAGAACTACAATTAAAAAGTACCAATTTAACCATTAATCAAAGCTCGCCCGTTGATATTCAGTTTAATCTGCATACCAACTCACCGAATATCAATGCCGCCGTTAAATTACGCTCTTACATCACACTCAGTGCCGACAAACAAACTATTGAATTCAATAAGCTGAGCTTAAATACGCTCTTAAAGGGACCTAACTACCCGAAGGGTGAACTGGCCTTTTCAATAAAAAGTCATGTGGATATCCATTTAAACAACGAATCAATGACCGTTGATCCATTGACGATCCTCGTCGATCAAACGAAATTAACCGGTCGCATCATCGCTCAAGATCTACTGAATAACCCTACGTTCACGGGCACACTCAATAGCCAGCAAATTAAGTCTGGCAAATTGACTTTTCAACAAATTAAATTGGCTTTTCAACTAAAAAATGCCGTGCTTTCGCTAAGCCCGATAACAGCTCAGTTTTATCAAGGTCATTATCAAGGCGACGCTCATATCGACCTTAATCCAAAAATACCGCGTATGATCATGCATAATCAATTCAATCAAATCAACACACAATTGTTGTTTCAGGATCTGATTCATAACAGTCAACTACAATTAGCGGGTTTGGCCACATTAAATCTTAATTTCACTACACAAGGTGGTGCTAGCGATACCTTAATAAGAAATCTAAAAGGAGAAGGTCGTTTTGACTTAACTCAGGGCGCCATCAAAGGAATCAATCTATCCTACTGGATAGCCTTTGGCAAAGCATTGCTAAAACATGAAGCCACGCCTAAGAGCAGCGGTGCCAATGAAACACCTTTCGATAAATTTACAGGCAGCTTTAATATTAATCAGGGCATCGTGAGTAACCATGATTTAATTATCCGCAGCGGTCGTTTACGTGTTAACGGAAAAGGTGAATTAGATTTACCACAACAACAGATCAATTATGAGTTACAAGCCCAACCTATACAAACGGATGGCAGCCCTGATGGGATTGCAATCCCCATTAAGATCGCAGGGCCACTAGAAAAGATTAGCATTAGCCCTGTCATTAGCCAGCTCGGCATTGATTTTGTCAAAGAAAAGCTAAAAGGAAAATTAGGCGATACCTTAAAAAAATTAGATTTAAAAAATCTATTTCAATAAGCTAAATTTGATTTGAATGAAATAAATAACGTGACTTTGGCACCTGAGCAATTTCAGCAATGTATTTTAACCTGGTTTAAGGTATATGGTCGTAAAGATTTACCCTGGCAACAAACAAAATCGCCTTATCGTACCTGGCTTTCAGAAATTATGTTACAACAAACCCAGGTTGCAACCGTTATCCCTTATTTTCAAACATTTATTCAAGCGTTCCCTCAGCTTTCTTCGCTCGCTGCCGCTGATATAGAAGAAGTTCTCCATCTATGGTCTGGATTAGGCTACTATGCGCGGGCACGCAACCTACACCGCTGCGCACAAATTATCGAAAAAGAATACCTTGGTGAATTTCCGCAAAATTTAATCCAGTTACAAACCTTGCCGGGAATAGGACGATCAACCGCTGGTGCTATTCTTGCCTTGGCATTTAATAAACCCGCCAGCATCTTAGATGGCAACGTCAAGCGTGTACTAACCCGGTTTCACGCTATCTCAGGATGGACGGCTTTAACGTCGGTGAATAAAAAATTATGGTCGTTGGCCGAAAGCTATACGCCCTTAAACGATCAAGTTAGCCATTATACGCAAGCGATGATGGATCTAGGGGCACTCATTTGCACGCGCGCGCAACCTAAATGCACCCAGTGCCCACTGCAAACACATTGCCTAGCCCATAAAGGAAAAATCCCACACGCTTTTCCTAACCCAAGACCACGTAAAAAAATACCCTCACGTGCCATAAAAATGCTGATATTAATCAATGAGAAGCAGGAAATTTTACTGGAAAAACGTCCTGCAATGGGAATCTGGGGCGGATTGTGGAGCTTACCTGAATGTTCCTTTTCTGAAAATATAATCGATTTTTGCAAACGATATTACCATTGCAGCACTGAAAACCCAATAAAACATACGCCCTTAAAGCACAGCTTTAGCCATTTTCATCTTGAAATTACCCCGATAGTCCTGCGGGTTAGGAAATGGCATCCTCCGCTCATGGAATCCGAACGCATAGTCTGGTATAACATTGAACAATTAGCGACAAAAGGTCTTGCCGCTCCTGTTAAAAAATTATTAAATCACTTAACTACTATGAGTCGAACTATTTATTGTATTAAACTGCAAAGCCAAGCGGAAGGCCTCGATTATTTGCCTTATCCTGGCGAACTAGGTCAACGTATCTACCAATCTATTAGCCAAGCCGCTTGGCAACAATGGATCCAACATCAAACCATGTTGATCAATGAATATCGTTTAACTACCTTAGAGCCTAAAGCGCGCGAATTTTTAAAAGCAGAAATGGAAAAATTTTTATTTGGTGCGAATGAAACAAGCCATACACCTCCTGGCTATATCGATCCTCACTAAAATTATATAAAAAAATACTTAATCTGAACTAAACAAGGTAATTTTTATGGCAGCTCATTATTCTCCTTATCAACTTGCCGAGTTTATCTTAGCCCGCCGAGCAAACTTCAAACCCAAAGTAGGGATTATTCTAGGCTCTGGTTTAGCGGGGATTGCCGATAGGATCACCGATGCCATCTCGATTCCCTATAATGAACTACCAGGATTCCCGGTAAGCAGTATACAAGGCCATCCCGGGCAAATGATTCTAGGTTACCTGAATAAGATCCCCGTCGTATGTTGCCAAGGCCGTGTTCACCCCTATGAAGGCATGCTAGGAAAAGACTTTAAGATATTTATCCGCACTTTAAAGTGTTTAGCGTGCGATGCTTTATTAATGACAAATGCGGTGGGATCTTTACATACCGATCTCCAACCTGGGCAACTGGTATTAATTTCAGATCACATTAACTTTCACCCGATGAATCCCTTAGTCGGCGCTAATGATGAAGAATTTGGTCCACGCTTTTTTGCCATGGATAATGCCTACGATAAACAATTTCGGCTTATCTTACAGAAAATCGCCAAAGAAATGGCCATTTCTTTATCTGAAGGAATTTATATCAGTGTTTTAGGGCCTAATTTTGAAACCCCTGCTGAAATACGTGCTTTTCGCCAGCTAGGTGCCGATGTTGTCGGCATGTCGACGGTTCCTGAAGTAATCGTGGCAAGGCATTGCGGCTTGAAAGTAGCGGTTATATCGGTAGTCACTAATCTGGCCGCCGGTCTTAGCGATGCCCCTATTACCCATGAAGCAACGGTACACTTTGCCGCAGAAGCAAGCAATAATCTAGGTCGATTACTTGAATCGGCGATAGAGCAGCTAACTTAAGTTAGCTGCTCTATCAATTCATTGAATGGTATAACCGCCATCGATATTAATTAAGGCGCCGGTCATAAAAGATGAGGCTTCACTGCATAAAAAACCAACTAGCTGCGCGACCTCATCGGGTTTACCAACCCGTTGCAAAGGTAATTTTTTAGCAACTTGTTCTTGGATCACGGCAGCAGCCAGACCGGTTTTTTGTTCAAATTGTGCGATAATCGCTTGATACATCGGGGTATCTATCGTCCCCGGACAAACACAATTCACTCGAATTCCATACCTTGCATAATCTAAAGCGGTACTTTTTGCCAATTGTGCAATGGCCGCTTTAGTGGCCCCATAAATAGCACATTGTTCTTTGGCGACAAATGCTTGATCGGAGGCCATTAAAACTATGGTACCAAATGCTTGTTTTTTCATGCTCGGCAATACCTGCTGCAAGCAATAAATAGTCCCGAGTAAATTGGTTGCAATGACTTGTTGGATTTCAGCCACGCTACTTTCTTCCACATTGGCAAATAAGTGTATTCCGGCATTACAAAAAAGGTAATCGATCGGCGCTACTTTTTGCAGGATGCTGGCAACAGCGGCTTGAACTTGCTTGATATCTGAAATATCGCAATGTAAAAAATGAATCCTAGCCGTTACCGCATAATCCAAATTCTTTTTATCGAGTACATAAACTTCTGCGCCCTCGCGACTGAACAGCATTGCTGTCGCCGCGCCTATTCCAGATGATCCGCCCGTTATTATCATTGTTTTATTGTTGAATCTCATCGCGCGCTCACTTCAATCTCCCCAAAAGGTGTTGTTTGTAAAAGTTCAATCAGGGTTTGACGCCATAATTCTAATAAGGCTATAAAGGTAACCACGACACCCATACGCCCTTCGTCTAGTTTAAAAAGCTCGGTAAATTTAACACACGGCTGAATCGCCAGACTTTGTAATATCTGTGACATACGATCCTGAATAGACAAAGGCTCTTCGGCAATAGCATGATGTGCCTTTAAAGCGGCACGGGCTAAAACTGATTTTAAAGCATCAACTAGGTCTTCTAAAGCCAGCGGAGGTAACGATGTAGTGCTGACTATCGCCTCACTCGGCGCACCTACTTTAGCCATGGCCAAAAAAACGTCGCGGCTTAAGCGTGGCAACTGATCTAATTTTTGTGCAGCCTGCTTAGTTTGTTCATATTCCTGCAAGCGACGGATCAATTCGGCACGAGGATCTGCCTCATCACTCGATAGACTCTCTATAGGTTTCGGTAGTAACAATCGTGATTTAATTTCGGTTAATATGGCCGCCATCACCAGATATTCAGCCGCCAATTCGATTTCCAATACCTGCATCAGCTCAATATATTGCATATATTGGCGGGTTATTTCGGCAACCGGAATGTCCAAGATATCAAAATTTTGCTTTTTAATGAGATATAACAGTAGATCCAAAGGACCTGTAAAAGCTTCTAACAATACCTCTAAGGCCTGAGGTGGAATATAGAGATCGCAAGGCAGCTGGACCAAGGGTTGACCCCGCACAGTGGCGATAGGAGACCTTGTGTCTATTGTAGAATATATGCTTTCGTTCATGGGGCTTAAGTGTAATCGTTATAGACCAAAAAATCTAAAAAAAACTGATAATAGCCCTTGTAGCAGTGGTCCCAATATCTTGGCCAAGAGACCACTAGCGAGTAAAAAGACTAAAATAAAAAACCCATAAATCTCTAATTTATTAAATTGATAGGCCATCGCCGGCGATAGAAAACTAGCTACAACCCGACTTCCATCTAAGGGAGGAATGGGTATTAGATTCAATAGCATCAAGACCAAATTAATCGACACGCCGATCTGGGCCATATAAATAAAGGCCGCGTTATTGAGTGCTATGGCAACTTTAGCCACTGCCACCCATAAGAAAGCCATTGCTAAATTAGCCATTGGCCCTGCCGCCGCGACTAAGGCCATATCCCGTCTCGGATTTTTAAGGTTTTGCCAAGTAATTGGCACAGGCTTAGCCCAACCGAATACAAAACCACCTAATAAGAAAAGAACCGCAGGCACAATAATAGTGCCTATCAGATCAATATGCTTGATAGGATTTAAGGTTAAGCGGCCTAATAATTTAGCCGTCGGATCCCCGCATTTTGAGGCAACCCAGCCATGAGCCGTTTCATGGACTGTAATCGCAAATAATAACGGCAGCACCCACAATATTATCTTTTGGCCTAAGGAAAAATCCATCATTAGCCGCTCACCCCCCCTACTAAATTAGTTAAAGTATATACGTATTCTACCTAAATAGGTGAATGAGTTTTTACTGATTTTCGCTAAAATATAAGCCTTTTCCAGACTTTAAGCGACTTATTCAGTAAGCCACATTGAGTCAATTTCAGCAAATAATACGCTTAAAGAGTAATCGTATTATCAATCTATGTTGGATATTTAATAAATATTTAATCTTTATAATATATAATCAATTTTATTGATATAAGAAAAAAACCAATCTCATGACAGAAATAAAAAAAATAACGTCAAATTTTCGTGATTTGTTAAAAAATGCTAATGAAAAATTGGATTTAGCTTACTCGGAAAAAGCGTCAAATCCAAATATGGAGGGTACATTATTTCAAAATTGCATCCCCTTTTATAAAAATATAATGAATTTGATTGAATCTCATCAAAAAAATAATATTAGCAGCGATTTACTCAGCTATTACTATCTAAGTGCTTGCTTTGGTCACATTAAAGCTAGTTTCAACGGCTTACCGGAAAATCCATCTAATGAAAATAAGGATATTATATCGAGTAATGAGGCTGAGATTGAAAAACTGAGCGAATCTCTAGATAGTTTAAAGTCCGAGGTTAACACTATAAACATTTTTAATGAAAAAAATGTAGATGGTCCTTTAACCAATGACTTTGAGAAACTATGCGAAGAAATAAACGCCTATAGTGATAAATGGGAGGAAAATGTTGCTTACCGTAAAGCGGTATATTGTTATAACACTGGAATAAGCTTATTAGAAGATGAAACAACTACAAAAGACTTCCCTAACTTACTTAATCAAATAAAAGAAAATCATTTAAATACTGCCATTATATGTTTCAATCTTTCCAAATTTTACTATAAAGCGGCCAATAGCACTGAAGATGCTGCATCAATTTTACCTTATATATCGGTCGCCAAAGAAAAACTTAATCAGCTAAAAGCCTCATTAGCCCCTACGTTAAAAAGAAAAAAATCGCATAAAATGCCTGCTAAGCAAGATACTGCTAGTAAAAAATTAGGTATTCTCTCTGTAAAAAATGGGAGATTCAACGCTTCAACAAAAACTAAAAAAGAAATAGCCGTAGCAAATATTGCCGAATTCGTAATAAACACTACACCTAAACCAAGTGCCTCTTCAGCAATAATTGAGCCAAAAAACCAAGCTGAAGCATCCTTTTCCCATAAAGTAGCGAGTTTACCTGCTACTGTTGCTCCTAAAAAAAGAAAAAATTCGCAGGAGATGCTTGATAATCAAGAGCATGTTAGTAAAAAATTGCGTATTCCCTTGCTAAAAAAGGTAAGATTTAACATTCTGTCGAAACCTGAAGAAGAAATAGCCACAGCAAACATTGCCGAACTCGCAATAAACTCCACACCTAAATTAAGCACTTTTTCAAACCAAGTCGAGCCAAAAAACCAAGCTGAAGCATCCTTTTTCCATAAAGTGGCTAATTTACCTTTTTTTGTTATTAGTGAAAAAATAAAAAACAAAATATTAATTGACAGGCAAAATATCTCGAGTAAAAAATCTTATATTTCTCCTGAGCAAATAACGACTAGTATTTTATTAACGCCCGAAGAGAAAATGCTACAACGCAGAAAACAGCAATATGAACAAATGCTCAATCAAGTGTCCAGCGATAATCCTTATCGATTTTATAGCCGATTATTTTTTGATTTAAGCACCCAACTTAAACACTATTCTAAAAAAAGCTCAAATCATACTTTATTAACTAAACTTTCCTGGTTAACTATTGCTAAGCAATTAATACAATTAAGCCCAGATAAAAATGAAATTAATACGCAATATCTGGAAAATATACTAAATACTATAAATATATTGTCTGCTACTCAACGCAAAGCGCTAACCGTCATTAGCACGCAGAAACGCGCTGAGGCATATCCCACTTATGAGGAATCCGATCTTCATTCCGAAAATTTACCGCAGTTTTTTATAAACGAGATCGCTGATTATTATTATGGTCTGGATGTTTTGGATCTTAGTTCAGCAGCAAAGCATTTTTTAGATTTAATCCCTAAGGTAATTAACGTGAATTCAGTTGATATGACTAGTATTGAAACTAGTATTCAATCTGCCCATAAACCGATTGAAAATCTATTTTATGCTCAACTTTTGCGTGAGCTGGTTAAGTTTCATATTTGTGATGAAAATGCGGCCTGGTATAAAAATAGCTTTTTACCAGGAAGTAAGAAACAACTTGTTAATGAATATCTGAGGATATTAACTATTTCCAACTATTTTGCTGAACTATCAGACCAAGCTGGCCGGGAACTTAAAAATAAAATTGAACGGCTTGCAAACCATCTCAAGCAAAAATTCAACCTTAAACAAGAATCAACTATAACCGACCTAAGATATTCAACCAATACTTTTTTTCCAGTGCCTCAACCAACTGAACCACTTCCAGCCTCAACCGATTTGTTAATTAAAACACTCCGCGAACATATCCAATGCCTAATAAAGCATCGCGCTAATTCCATTACCACTCAAATTATTCATCACCATTTATTAGTTTTTATACAGACTTACTGTGAACAAGAAGAAATACATAATAAATCCTTTAAACCCAGCAAGCCATAACTGTGCGTTTAATATACGCTAAGTAGTTATAATACCACCCCTCGAAAATTTACCGCTCTAAGCGATAAATTCAGAATACTTAGCATTGATTGCTTGCTAAGCCAATAAAATTTAAGATGTGCAGCTCGTTCCGATAATCTGAAGTGATTTTTATATAGTTAATAATACGTTAAGAAAGACTACTTATAGTGACCTTAAAATAAAGCGCGCTATTAACTGAAGCGCTCATTGATATTCCCGTTAAAACTTAAGATTATTTTAAAATGCCTAAAAAAATCATAAAAAAACCATCTTTTTTAATCCCTAACAATAAATTCCAAGAAACAGAAAATGCAGATAATGCAAGAGATCTAGAAGACGATTTAACCGAACTTATCAATACGGCTAATAAATTATATAATGAGGCCTATCTAGCCAATAAATTCTACCTAAAGTATCCAGAAAAATTTATTACCTGTATAAAAAATTATACGGAAATTAAAACTATTATTAATAATAGCCACATTCAGAGCGATCTAATTGAATTGTATGACCTGGAAGCATGCTTAGCTATTATTCAAGCGCAATTAAATAGCATAAATACCAACCCGACAACAAGAAAGGTGCTAGAATCCACTGAACGAGAAATCACCACTATCAAAAAAACCTTTGATATACTTAATAGTAGGATCACTAAGTTAGCGTCCGAGTTAAAAAATACAAACTATACTAGTTCCCTAGAACAACTACTAGAAGGTAGAAATTCTTTTTTAGCTCGCTGGGATAAGGATTCAAATGAACGTAAAGCACACAGTTATTATAATTTAGCGAAAACCTTAGAAAAAAAATCAAACAACTTAGAAAGCCAGGGTTCTAAGAAAGTCGAGCTTTTGAAGGAAGTCCAGGATCTTCTCGCTACATCGTTTGAGTGTTATGAGCGGGCAGAATTATTTGACTTTGCCGAGCAAACCAAAAAACAGCTCAATGAACTTAGCTTCAATTTAAAAACAATACCCGTTTCTGAAAAGATGAAGACCTCGGTAAAAATAGACCCGACTATATTCAGCATTTCTTATTCTATAAAACCAGCACGGAAAATAACGAATAAAACCATATCACCTCTGCTGTTAAGTAAAAATTTGCTAAAAATCAGTAATTCAGCCATTGATAAGACTAGCTCACATCAAAAGGGGGAGAAACGACTCGCTTTCGATGAACCTTCATGCTTTAGCCCTGCTAAAAAAAGCAAACTATTTGAAATAGATGATGATATTTCTGCGATTAAAAAATCGCTAGTGCATAAATTGCCACTTCCAAAACCACTCGATGAATGTAAGGCTATTGTGCAAAATAATCGTGCTGTGACTATTATTACCAAGGATTTACAGAATCCGAAACTTCTCCCAGCTAAAAAACGTGCACTTTTAAACAAAGCGAAAGCACTCCTGGAAAAATCGGCTAAATTTTACGAGCGGGATAATTTACTCGAAAAAAATGCAATACAACAAGCAATACGCCGTATTGAGTCGGAACCTAATCTAAAAAACTTAGCTTCTTTGTTCATTAGTACAACCCCTGAAAATCCTACCCCTTCAATTGAGAAAAAAGAATATCGAGCCGAATCAATCGCTACTACAGAAAATATTGCTTCGGATAGAGTCGCTTACTATACGCGATATACTAATAACTGTTTATTTAATTCCTTTTCTGAGGGAAATACCCTAAAAGATAAAAATCAACCCACTATGCGTCAATCCCACTCGCTTAGGCGCGCATAGACCTTTATCCTTTGTTTCTAGCCGTTAGCCTTGACGATATTTCGAGGCTAGCAGCGAGTTTAACAGCGGCCAAACTCGCCCAAATTCATAAATTCCTGTAGAATGCAGCTTTGGTTATTTTATTTTCAAAAAATACTCGGTAATTTAAGCTGGTTGATACTTGCAAGCTAGACTTTTTTGAGCACAAGATCCCAGAAAAAGCCTAGTAATTAATCAAACCGGTACGTTGGATTTGTAATCAGTTATTTTTTTAAAATATAATAATTCCATAAAAAAAACGGAGTACCACCTATGTCTTATCAGCACATTCAAACCCCTAGTTTCGGCGAAAAAATACATGTTAATCCGAATTTTTCTTTGAATATTCCGGATCAACCGATTATTCCCTTTATTGAAGGGGATGGCATCGGAATCGATATTACGCCGGCTATGCGACTCGTGGTTGATGCCGCCGTCAATCAAGCTTATGGAAAAAAACGCCGTATTGCTTGGATGGAGGTCTATGCCGGAGAAAAAGCGGCTCGTATCTATGGGCAAGACATGTGCTTACCCGAAGAAACACTGAGCGCTGTTCGTGACTATGTGGTTTCTATCAAAGGTCCTTTAACCACACCGGTGGGTGGCGGCATACGCTCCTTAAATGTCGCGCTACGCCAACAACTCGATCTGTACGTTTGTCTACGCCCGATTCGTTATTTTAGAGGGGTACCTAGCCCTGTCCGTGAGCCTGAAAAAACCAATATGGTCATTTTCAGAGAAAATTCAGAAGATATTTATGCCGGGATTGAATGGTCCGCCGATAGCCAAGAAGCGAAAAAATTAATCGATTTTCTACAAAACGACATGGGCGTTAAAAAAATTCGCTTTCCTCAGCATTGCGGTATTGGCATCAAGCCCGTTTCGAAACAAGGATCACAGCGTTTAATAAAACGTGCCATTCAATATGCCATTGATCAAGATTTACCCTCGGTAACTTTAGTCCACAAGGGTAACATTATGAAGTTTACCGAAGGCGCTTTTAAGGACTGGGGCTATGCACTGGCCAAAGAGCAGTTCGCCGCCACATTACTCGATAATGGCCCTTGGATGCGATTAAAAAACCCAAAGACGGGCAAAGACATCATTATTAAAGACTTCATTGCCGATGCTTTTTTACAACAAGTCCTCTTACGCCCAGCCGAATATAGTGTAGTGGCCACACTCAATCTTAATGGAGACTATATATCGGACGCATTAGCCGCTCAGGTGGGTGGCATTGGAATTGCCCCTGGCGCTAATCTTGGTGACAAAGTGGCCATGTTTGAAGCAACCCATGGCACTGCGCCTAAATATGCGGGACAAAACAAGGTTAACCCTGGCTCGCTGATCCTATCAGCGGAGATGATGTTGCGTCACCTGGGTTGGAGTGAAGCCGCCGATTTAATTATAACGGGCATGGAAGGGGCTATCCAAGCTAAGACCGTTACCTATGACTTTGCACGTTTAATGAACGATGCAAAAGAGGTCAGTTGTTCTAATTTTGCTCAAGCTATCGTCAATCATATGGGGAACACACGCTCTTGAGCTTCTTATGCTAAATCATAAATTCAATCACAAATTATAGAGGTTTAAAAATACTCAAACTCGCAAATCCCTAAAATTCGACTAGGCTAAAAATAAAGGGATATTATTTTTTCAACATGGACTACCCGGTTATAACAACAGTGGAACTCGCTTTGTGTGAGAAAACACGGATTTTATACGATTAGAAAAGGAGGGCGACCATGTTTAGCAAAGAGCTTGAAGTTAGTTTAAATTCCATTTTCAAACAAGCCCGTGAAAAACGTTATGAATATTTAACGGTTGAACATCTATTGTTAGCACTTTTAGATGAACCTTCTACCGTTGCAGCACTTAAGGCGTGCGGAGCAAATCTCAATCGTCTTAAAAACGAGATTAGTAATTTTATTGCGGCAACCACACCTTTGTTTCCTTCTGCCGATCCTAACCTCGACATACAACCTACCTTGGGTTTTCAGCGCGTTTTACAGCGTGCTATCTTTCAAGTGCAATCCAGCGGAAAAACCCAAGTCAATGGCGTCAATATATTGGCGGCCATCTTCGGCGAACAAGATAGCCAAGCTATTTATTTTCTTCGTCGAGAAAACGTAACACGTTCTGATCTATCCAATTATATTTCGCAAGGTCTGCCGAAATTACAGGATAATAATCCGGAGCCTAAATTAAACCAATTTGTCACCGAAGAAGAAATTACCATAGAAGGTCCTGGAAACAGTCCCTTAGAACTTTATGCGATCAATTTAAATGGCAAAGCACGGCTTGGAAAAATTGATCCTTTGATTGGACGCAGCGAAGAATTAGCCCGAGTTATTCAAATTCTTTGTCGTCGCCGTAAAAATAATCCGTTATTAGTCGGTGAAGCAGGTGTCGGTAAAACAGCGATAGTCGAAGGCCTTGCCAAAGCGATTATCGATAAACAAGTTCCTGCGGTTCTTGCCAACAGTACTATTTACTCATTGGATTTAGGTAGTTTACTGGCCGGAACTAAATATCGCGGTGACTTTGAAAAACGATTCAAAGCTTTATTAGCACAACTCAAACAAGAACCCAACTCGGTACTCTTTATCGATGAAATCCATGTGGTAATCGGTGCCGGCGCCGCTTCTGGTGGTGTCATGGATGCTTCTAATTTAATCAAACCGTTACTTACCACCGGCGAACTAAAATGTATCGGTGCTACCACCTATCAAGAATATCGGAGTATTTTCGAAAAAGATCGTGCTTTGGCAAGACGTTTCCAAAAAATCGATGTCCCTGAGCCCAATTTAGAAGAAACCATCGCTATCTTACGTGGCCTACGTGAAAGACTTGAAGCGCATCATCACGTGAAATACCGCATGAATGCCTTACGTGCTAGCGTAGAGTTAGCCGCTCGCTATTTACCGGATCGCTTTTTACCGGATAAGGCCATTGATATCGTTGATGAAGCGGGTGCTTATCAAGCATTACGACCTGATCACAAGAGAAAACAAATTATTGGCATCCATGAGATTGAAGCGATAGTCGCTAAAATGGTACGCATTCCTACTCGAAATGTCTCAGCCTCTGACAAGAGTCGCTTACGTCACTTAGAGAAAAAATTAAAATCTCGGGTATTTGGCCAAGATATTGCGATTGAAAATCTCTGTGCAGCGATGAAATTAACCCGTTCAGGCTTAAGAGAAACCAATAAAACAATTGGCT
>DALYCY010000002.1:82365-127318 GCA_031973495.1 Candidatus Aquirickettsiella sp.
GTCCCACTGGTGTGGGCAAAACCGAAGTTACTCGCCAATTAGCTGAATTGATGGGCATTGAATTACTTCGGTTTGACATGTCCGAATACATGGAAAGACACAGTGTATCGCGTTTAATTGGCGCACCTCCGGGTTATATTGGTTATGATCAAGGTGGGTTATTAACAGAGGCTGTCACCAAACATCCTCATGCGGTTTTATTATTGGATGAAATTGAAAAAGCCCATCCTGATATCTTCAACCTTTTATTACAGGTCATGGATCATGGCAGCTTAACCGACACAAATGGCCGAAAAACTGACTTTAGTCACATTATTTTGGTAATGACGAGTAACGCCGGTGCCGAACAGTTTAGCCGTCAAGCGATAGGCTTCACACCCAGCTTAAATAATGCTGAAAATTCAGAGGCGATCAAACGAATTTTTTCACCTGAATTCCGCAATCGACTCGATGCCACCATTTACTTCAATTATTTAAGCGCCACTATCGTCTCTCAAGTAGTTGATAAATATTTACTCGAGCTAGAAGCGCAGCTTGAAAAGAAACATGTCACGCTCAATGTCGACAAACCGGCGCGTATTTGGCTCGCCAAGCACGGCTACGATAGAAACATGGGTGCGCGCCCGATGATGCGTCTCATCCAAGAGAAAATTAAAAAACCAATTGCCGATGAATTATTGTTTGGTCGCTTAACACACGGAGGTCAACTCATACTGACGAGCACTAATGATGAATTAGAATTAATTATTTATGCGAAGGGAACAGTTATTAATGCACCCGCACCGAATAAAAATTTATCCCAAGCCCCTACTATTAGCTAGGCTTAGATTTTTCCAGCTCGGGTCCTTTGCCACGAAATATAATACGTCCCTTACTCAGGTCATAAGGTGTCATTTCAACTTTCACCTTATCACCTGTTAGTACACGAATATAGCTTTTTCGCATACGTCCGGAAATATGGGCATTAATAACATGCCCATTTTCTAATTCGACTCGAAACAAGGTATTTGGTAGCGTCTCGATGACGGTACCTTCCATCACGATTTGATCTTCTTTGGCCATAATTTACCTAAGATTAACTCTATCACACTTAAGAAGTCGCTATGTTGCCGTAAAAGCCACCGGTTTACAATAACATTTTTAACCAGCTATGCATTATACTCATTTCAGCGTTAAGAAAATTATCTTAAAAGCCACAAGGATAATCTATGCCGCATCTATCGCAAGTTCATCGCTTTGCCAAAGCGATTGGTGATAAGCTCAAACAACAACGTTTACAGCTGGTAACGGCTGAATCCTGTACAGGAGGACAATTAGCACAAACTATCACCAGCGTACCCGGCGCTTCAGTATGGTTTGAACGTGGCTTCATTACTTATTCTAATTTGTCTAAACAGCAAATTCTAGGGGTAGATGAGGCGCTATTAAACCAATATGGTCCTGTTAGTGAAAAAACCGCACTCGCTATGGCAATAGGGGCATTAAAGCAAAGCCCGGCGAATATCAGTATCGCTATTACCGGCATTGCCGGACCTGACGGTGGCAGCCAAGAGATTCCTGTTGGTACGATATGGACCGCATGGGCTAAGCAAAAATCTTTTCATCAAGCCGTATGTCAACATTACGCCGGAGATCGATTGATTATTCGTTATGCCGCCGTAGAATTTGCATTACTAACCCTATTAAAGCTGATGGAAAAAGAAATTATTTAAGTTGGCAGGTTATCTATCGGAATCAGAGTTTATAATCGATCGTTAAAGGCGCATGATCAGAGAAACGTTGTTCTTTATAAATCGCCGCTGATTGAATCTTATCTCTCAAATCAGGGGTAATAATTTGATAATCAATCCGCCAGCCGACATTATTATCCCAAGCACGCCCACGGTTTGACCACCAGGTATATTGTTCCGCTTGTTGATTAATTTCACGAAACGCATCCACATAACCCATGGGTCCCAACACCTGATCCAACCAAGTGCGTTCTTCAGGTAAAAACCCAGAATGTTTTTGATTGCTGCGCCAATTTTTCAGATCAATGGGTTTATGGGCAATATTCCAATCACCGCAAATAATAAAATTACGTTTTTGACGGCGTTGCTTTTTTAAAATAGTTTCATAATGCGCCAAAAACTGAAATTTAAGCTTTTGGCGCATTTCACCGCTACTGCCTGATGGCATATAAAGTGAAGCGATACTCAAGTTGGGAAAGTTTAATTGCAGATAACGCCCTTCTTTATCAGCGCATTCCCAACCTAAGCCAGCAACCACCGCATCGGGTTTGACACGACTATAAATCGCCACGCCACTATACCCTTTCTTTTCGGCGTCAAAAAAATAAGCCTGGTAATCTTGCAGATGAACTGCTGTATCTAACTGCCATTCTTGCGCTTTGGTTTCTTGTAAACAAATAACATCCGCTTTTTGAGTTTTCACCCACTGAAAAAATCCTTTTCGGGTCGCCGAACGAATACCATTCAAATTTAAAGTTATAATACGCATTAAAAAGGTAACTTCAGCGATGGATCCATCGCTAATAAAGCGTTGCTAAATAAAGTTTGAATGCGTTGTAAGGCTGGCAGGTTATCCGCTTCGAAACGAAGTATTAAATAAGGACTCGTGTTAGAGGCCCTAAGCAAACCCCAGCCATCGTTAAACTCAGCACGTACACCATCGATTTGACTCAGTTGGGCACCCGGAAATTCAACCTGCGCTTGAAAAGCTTGCATAAACGCAAATTTTTTATCATCCGCGATAGCCAGCTTTAGCTCGGGGGTATTAATACTGTTCGGTAATTCTGCAAATAACTCACTGACATCGCGTGTATCTTTGGCTACGATTTCTAATAAGCGCGCCGCTGTATAAAGCGCATCATCAAAACCATACCAGCGCTCTTTAAAAAATATGTGACCACTCATTTCACCGGCTAATAAGGCACCTGTTTCTTCCAATTTAGCCTTCATAATCGAATGTCCAGTCTTCCACATTAAAGACTGGCCTTGGTGTTCTGCAATAACTTTGGCTAAATGACCGGTCGATTTAATGTCATAGATAATCAGCGCTCCGGGATTTCGTGATAATACATCGATGGCATACAACATCATTTGTCGATCAGGCCAAATGATCTCGCCTCGATTCGTTACAACGCCAAGTCTATCGCCATCGCCATCCAGTGCTAAACCCATATCCGCCTGATGTTGTTTAACCGCAGCAATTAAGTCATTTAAATTCTCAGGTACACTTGGGTCTGGGTGATGATTGGGGAAATAACCATCTACTTCACAAAATAATTCAATCACCTCACAACCTAAACGTCGCAATAATTCTGGTGCCACGACGCCACCGACTCCGTTTCCACAATCTAAAACGACCCGTAAAGGTCGTGTCAGTGTAATACCTTGAGTAATCCGGTTTAAATAAGCCTCTACCAGGGAAATCTGTTGCAAGCTACCTAGTCCCGATTTAAAAGCACCGGCTTGAATGCGCGTGTACAATGCATCGATGGTTTTTTCCGACAAACTTTTTCCGGCCAAAACAATTTTTAAACCATTATAATTCCAAGGATTATGACTCGCCGTTAACATCACGCCGGAACGATAACTTAAATGGCGGGTGGCAAAATAAAGCACCGGGCTAGGCACTTGGCCAATATCAATCACATCACAGCCGCTTTCACGTAATCCTTTATGTAAGGCTTCGAGCAGCACCGGCCCGGATAAACGTCCATCGCGCGCGGTAATAATCGTCTGCTCGCCTTGCTCTTGGGCCTCACTGCCAATCGCTCTACCTAATGTCTCAATCACCTCCGGTGTTATTGTCTCGCCAACGATACCGCGAATATCATAAGCACGAAAAATACTTTTTGAGATTTCTTCAAAAGAAATTTGTGGCATACCCTCTCCTAAATTTATCGTCAACGGACAAAATATATCCTTTGGGCAGGAACTTTAATCATCCATGCATAAAATCAGCGCTAAGCGCCTATTGCATCGATGAAAGTTAACGCTATTAACACGTTTATCCCAACTTACTCACAGCTTGCTAACTATTTTCTCACTTTATATAGTGGTTGCGAACTATAGAAACCACATGATATTGTGTTATATCATTTTGATAGCGATAATTCTTCACAACCTTTTTAAGGAGCATCCATGAGCGGACTTTCATCCGAACTAATGACTTCTTCTCTACTGCTTAACAACGCCGAGATTCTACTATCGAATGTAGAAGCAGAACAAGAGAATAAATTCATTTGTACCCTGCAAGTCATTAAACGTAATGGCAAACTTGTCAACTACGACCCGAGTAAAATAAGGGTCGCCATTACCAAGGCTTTTCTTGCCGTCGAAGGCGGGCAAGCGGCACTTTCAACCCGTATCCATGAGCGTGTATCACAACTCACACAACAAGTAACCAACATCATACAGCAACGCCGCCCAAACGGTGGAACACTGCCCATTGAAGCGATACAAGATCAAGTTGAACTGGCCTTAATGCGTGTTGAAGCACACCAAGTGGCGCGCGCTTACGTACTCTATCGTGAAGAACGGCGAAAAATGCGTGCCGAAACTAAAACGCAGTCCGACATTCAATTACAAATAACCTTAGCAGATGGAAGCCAACGCCCCTTAGATTTAACCCAGCTCAGTCTTCTTATCACAGAAACTTGTAAAGACTTAAGCGAAGTAAAACACGAGCTAATTTTACAAGAAACCTTACGTAATCTCTACGATGGAATGCCTATCCTAGAGATTGATAAGGCGCTCATAATGAGTGCACGCACACTGGTAGAGCAAGACCCTAATTATACTTATGCTACCGCACGATTTTTGTTACGTACCTTATATACAGAGGCTTTAGATTTTCTCAAGCTACCAACTGCCCTCTACACAAGCTGTCATGCCGGTGTATATCAGCATTATTTTCAGCATTACATCAAACGCGGTATTGCATTGGAATTACTCGATTCACAATTACAAAACTTTGATTTAGAAAAATTGGCTCGGGCCTTACTCCCTGAGCGAGATCAACAATTTACTTATTTGAGTTTGCAAACTTTATACGATCGTTATTTTCTGCACGCTGACGATATCCGTTTTGAATTACCACAAGCTTTCTTTATGCGCATTGCCATGGGCCTTGCGCAGCAAGAATCCAACAAAGAAGAACGCGCTATTGAGTTTTATCAATTACTCTCTTCTTTTGACTACATGGCCTCTACCCCGACCTTATTTAATGCGGGTACACTGCGCCCACAACTCTCGAGTTGCTTCTTAACCACCGTATCGGATGATCTCGATCAAATCTATAGTGCTATAAAAGATAATGCCTTACTGTCAAAATTTGCCGGCGGCTTAGGAAATGATTGGACTCCCGTTAGAGCCATGGGCGCACGAATTAAAGGCACGAATGGTAAATCACTTGGGGTAGTCCCTTTTTTAAATGTAGCAAATGCTTCGGCTGTCGCTGTCAATCAAGGCGGAAAACGTAAAGGGGCTGTTTGTGCTTATCTGGAAACCTGGCACTTAGATATCGAAGAGTTTTTAGAATTAAGAAAAAATACCGGTGATGATAGGCGTCGTACCCATGATATGAATACCGCCAATTGGGTACCTGACTTATTCATGAAGCGACTCTTGCAAGGGGAAAATTGGACCTTATTCTCACCGGATGAAACACCGGATTTACATGATATTTTTGGGTTAGAATTTGAAGAAAAATATCAAGCCTACGAAGCTAAAGCCGCACGCGGTGAGATTAAAAATTTCAAAACTATTCCCGCTTCTAGTCTATGGCGTAAAATGCTGAGCTTATTATTTGAAACCGGGCATCCTTGGATTACCTTTAAAGATCCTTGTAACTTGCGTTCTCCACAACAACATGCTGGAACCATTCATAGCTCTAATCTATGTACCGAAATTACGCTTAACACGTCTATTGATGAGATTGCGGTTTGTAATTTGGGCAGTATTAATCTACCCCAACATCTAACCGCATCGGGTGAACTTGATCAAACAAAATTACGTCGTACCATCCGCACCGCTATACGTATGTTAGATAATGTGATTGACATCAATTATTATACGGTGCCACAAGCCCGCCGCTCTAACCTAAAACACCGTCCTATTGGTCTTGGCCTGATGGGTTTTCAGGATGCGTTATATCAGTTACGTATTCCTTACGCCTCGGAAGCGGCGATTGCGTTTGCCGATCACTCCATGGAATCAATTAGTTATTACGCTATTGAAGCTTCCAGTGATTTAGCCAAAGAACGTGGCTGTTATGAAAGTTTTCAAGGCTCGTTGTGGAGCCAAGGTATCTTACCGCTAGACTCTATTGCCTTGCTGCAAAAAACCCGTGGCAAGTTCTTAGAACAAGATCAAACGAGTCGCTTAGATTGGTCTTCATTACGGCAAAAAGTCATGCAAGATGGAATGCGCAATTCAAATTGTATGGCCATTGCCCCCACCGCCACAATCTCCAATATCTGTGGTGTTGCCCAATCTATTGAGCCAACCTACCAAAACCTGTTTGTAAAATCGAATATGTCGGGCGAATTTACCGTAATCAACCCTTATTTAGTCAAGGATCTAAAATTACTCGGGTTATGGGATGCGGTGATGCTCAATGATCTCAAATATTACGACGGTAGTTTGCAAAAAATTGAACGCGTTCCTGAGAGCTTAAAACAACTCTATGCGACCGCCTTTGAGATCCCAACCCATTGGTTAGTCGAAGCCGGATCACGCCGCCAAAAGTGGATTGATCAAAGTCAATCTTTAAATCTTTATATGGCACAAGCATCCGGGAAAAAGTTAGATGAACTCTATAAAAACATCTGGCTTAAAGGATTAAAAACCAGCTACTACTTACGTACCATGGGTGCCACACACACTGAAAAAGCCACCTTAGAAAAAAGTCACTTAAATTCAGTACAGTCAGGCACCCCAGCACCCGGATTAAGTTGTTCCATACTCGATCCTGATTGTGAATCCTGTCAATAAGTTTTAAAAAAATTACTATCGCGGAGGATTATGCCACCATGAACACAACTAATACAAATACTGTATTCCCTGTAGAGTCCACTGAAAATAGCAGCGGTGGCTTTACCGGCTTAGAAGCACTCGAAATAGGCGCTGCGCGCGTGCAGGTAGATGATAAAAAAATTATTAATTGTCGCGCCGATCTCAATCAGCTGGTTCCCTTTAAATATAAATGGGCTTGGGAAAAATACTTAGCCGCTTGTGCGAATCATTGGATGCCACAAGAAATCAATATGTCCGCTGATATCGCCTTATGGCGCGATCCGAAAGGTTTAACCGCCGATGAACGCTTGATCATCGAACGAAGTCTAGGCTTTTTTTCCACCGCCGATTCCTTAGTGGCGAATAATCTCGTTTTAGCAGTCTATCGCCATATTACCAATCCAGAATGTCGTCAATATTTACTACGACAAGCCTTTGAAGAGGCCTTGCATACCCACGCCTATCAATACGTGATCGAAAGTTTAGGAATGGATGAATCACGCCTCTTTAACATGTATCGTGAATTACCCACTGTCGCCAAAAAAACAGAATGGGCACTCCCTTTTACCCAAAGCTTAGCCAACCCGCTGTTTCGTACTGGCACGCCTGAAAATGATCAACGTTTATTGCGCGATTTAATTGCGTTTTATGTGGTATTCGAAGGTATATTTTTCTATGTCGGCTTCTCACAGATTTTAAGCATGGGTCGACGCAATAAAATGGCCGGTACCGCCGAACAATTTCAATATATTTTACGTGATGAATCCATGCATTTAAATTTTGGTATCGATGTTATCAACCAAATTAAATTGGAAAATCCGCATCTATGGACCTCTGAATTTAAAACGTATGTCATCAATCTCATCAAAGAAGGGGTTGATCTGGAGTATCAATATGCCAAGGACACCATGCCGCGCGGTATTTTAGGATTAAACGCTAACATGATGTGGGATTATCTACGTTTCATAGGCAATCGACGCCTTGTACAAATTGGCTTACCTGAACAATATTCCGGTGTCAGTAACCCTTTACCTTGGATGAGCGAAATCATTGATCTTAAAAAAGAAAAGAATTTCTTTGAAACCCGTGTAACGGAATATCAAACCGGTGGCAGCTTAAATTGGGATGACTAAATATACTGACTCATTTTAACCGTCGCTTTTGAAGCAACCATTGAAGAAAGTGGCGCTCGGGTAACACTTAAACGCCACTTTTTTTAGTTTACCCCTAGTTTATTCTTTAAGTAAGAAGGAGAACGCTATTTTCTTAGCATGTAGGAATTGTCTTCTTCCCAATCCCTACCATTATCGCTAACGGTGCTATCTGTACTATCTGTTATAACCAATCTTCTTCTCTCCAAGGTAGAAGTCAATGAGTTATTATCTTGACTGTAGCGCTCCCTAAATAAACCAACGTTTGCTAAAGGCGTTCTTGCTGGCGATAAACATAGTGCACTGCTAGTCGTTGCTACTGGGCCTGATGGTGGAAGTATTCTGGGTTCCATCGAATAGCTCGAACAGTTAAAATAGTTCGTATAATCCCCTAATTGTAAAGGCAATGTTGAAAAATTGTTATCGCTATCGTTCCAGCTGTTGAGACTACCTCTCGTTGAATTAGATTCTTCATAAAGATGAGGAACTGCAGACTGGAGCACCGTTGATTCATTTGATTCAGCCGCGTTTTTCTTTTTCTTTTTTGACCCCCTATCGCTTGACGGTACTTTTTTTAATGTAATACCGCTTATCCCTACAGCAAGTGAACTCAGTCCTGAATTAGGATCAGCTTTTACTGAATAAGCTACTGTTTCAACGATATCTGGTGCGGTTTCAGAATTTCTTCCACGAGCATTTATTACGGTATTATCTTCATTTTGAAATATCCCAAATTGCGGATAGACTGGATCTTGCTCAATCAATACGTTGCGATGTTTTGTTTCGCTTGGTACTTTAGAAGCAGCTCTCAGCTGTACTTGCTCTTCTTGTGGTAGCGCTTCTTGTGGCTTGGTATTTTTTTTAGCTCGTTTTATGGGTGCACTCTGTTGTAACCCTGCTTTGCTAGCATTCTGCTGCTGACTCCGTCTACCGCCACGTCGTCTTAAGGCTCCACACCGCATTAATTGCCCACTACCAGCCTGACACGGACTCCCTTTATCTTCTTCTTGTATCTGCGGAGCATCTTTGTTAGCACTATTGCTTCTTAGCATTATATAGAAACCCTCTTTTATTTTAGTTATTTTAGTAGTTTACATGACTATTTATACTATTTATCAATAGATATTTTACTTTGAAAATATTAATACTTTCTTAAGCTAGATAAAAATTTTAGATGAGTCTTGTACAGAATTATTTTTAAACCCTGCAGAGGTTTTAAGGTTATACATTAAATAAATTCGTTAGGCGTTTCGCGGTAAAATTGTAGAATATTTTATTGTAGAAAAACTATTAATAATTTTATTGGGAATAAAAATAATGTCATGTCAAGTTGACGTAACTCATTATTGAGCTTAGAACCTAGCAACTACTTCACCTTGCCGATAAAACTTAAAAAATAATTACTTGCAGCCAGTGCACTAATCCAAAATGGAATAGGCCAATCGGTAATAAACGCCAAAATGATACCTAGCCACACAATTAAAACGCCTAACAATACCGTTACAAGCAAGCCACTGAAGAGATGACGGGTCCAATTTAAAGCCGCGGCGGCAGGTCCTATCAATAAGGTAAACACTAAAAGTACGCCCACCACTTGACTGGCTTCGGTCACTGCCACGGCAACAATGATCATAAATAAAATAGAAAGTAATGGTAAAGAAACGCCTTTGGCTTCGGCCAGTTCGGGCTCTAAACTGGCAAATAACAAAGGTCTGGCAATTATACCTAAGGCTAATAAGCTCAGAATAGCGTAAAGCAACATCATGTTGATTAAATGCCATGAAACGCCTAAAAGATTACCAAAAAGTATCGTCATTGCCTGTGCGGCATAACTGGTATAAAAATGTAAAAATAAAACCCCTAACCCGAGTGAAAAAGCCAGGATAATACCAATGGCCATATCACTTTTATTGATTCTGTGGCCTAAACTACCCATTCCTACAGCAGCTAACAGCGTCAAAAGTAACTGGCCTGTAACCGGCATTAAGCCCAGTAAACCAGCGCCTGTCGCTCCTGCAAAACCAATATGACCTAAGGCGTGACCGGCAAAGGCCAATCGACGCATCACCATAAAATAACCGACCAATCCCGCTAATATGGCCGCAATCGTACCGGCTATTAGCGCATTACGGAGGAAATCATATTCAAACAGCGAAGTGATCAAGGTCAGGTCTGCAATGGTTATCATGATGATGGAATCCTAATTCTTTATTGATGACAAAAAGTTGTTGCCCATGCTGAATAACCTGCATGTCCATACCGTAGAGCTCACTTAGCTTTTTACTATTAATAATTTCATTGACTAAGCCAATAACCGCTTTACCTTTGGCTAAATAAAGCACCCTACCGACGCTGCTGATTAAAGGGTTAATATCATGCGAAGTAAACAATATAGTAATACCATATTGCAAACGAATTTCATCAATTAAGCTAACTAACGTGGTCTGATAATAAGGATCTAAATTCACCAGCGGTTCGTCGAGCAATAAAATCTTCGGTTTATTTAACAAAGCTTGCGCTAATAATAGACGCTGTCGTTCACCTCCCGATAAAAGGCTGTAAGGTCTATTGATGATTTTTTCCGCTTTTACCAAACCTATCACACGTTGTAACTCTTCAGTTTGTTTGGCATTTAAACGCGGTAAGCCCCACTGATACCCATTGAGATTGGCGCCTAACCACGCATAAGCACTCAAGCTATTATTTCCGACATTTTGTCGCATTTGCGGCATATAACCGATAAAAGCGGCGCCTTTATGCACCGCTTGGCCAAATAATGCTATTTGACCTTTACTCGGCACAATTAATCCTAATATGGCACGTAACAAGGTACTTTTACCGGCCCCATTCGCCCCTAAAATCGCGATAAACTCGCCCGGAGCGATACTTGCACTAAAATCTTGAAAAATACCGCGCTGCCCATAAGCCAGACTTAATTGTTTACACTCGATGGCGTTCATCTAAAACCTGCTCCACTTGTTTTAATTGATCCTGCATCCATTCATGATAAGTTTTATGGCGAGCTTGTGTTTCCATCACGCCCACCACCGGAATAGCAAATTGTTTAGCTTGTTGCAATAAGTACAATACCAATGGATTACTCACTTGTTGATTGTAAAATAAAATCCTGACCCGACGATGTTGTAATTGACGTTGAAACGCCTGAACTTGTTTAGGACCCGGATCCACACCATTCATCATACTGGTTTGAAAAGCGATTCCATGCATACGAAAACCTAAAGCCTTAGCCATATACCCAAATACCGGCTCGGTTGCAATCACATCGGTATTATTGTAGTGGGTTTTAATATCAGCTATTTGTTGCATGAAGTGTTGTTGGCGCTGAAGAAAGTCTTGGTAGCGAACTTGATATTCCTTTTGATGACTAGGATCCTTTTTTATTAAAAAATCGCGTACCGTCCTAGCGACAATCGGCATAGTCGCCGGATCATACCAAATATGCGGATTATCACCCGCTACTTTATGCGTTAAGTTGGCCACACAAAGTAGTGTCCTGGTGGATGGGCCAACGTTCAATAAATTCTGTACCCAAGGATCGTAGCCTAAACCATTGTAAAGAACGAGATCTGCTCGCTCTAAACGTTTTGCAATGCCCGGTGTTAGATTAAATAAATGCGGATCTTGATCCGGTTGATTAAGGATACTCGTAACATCGACATAGGCGCCACCGATTTCCTTGGCAACAGAACCATAAAAATTCTCAGCCGCTATAATGTGAATAATCGGGGCAGCAAAACTTATCTTAGCTAACAATAGCACTGTTAAAAGCCCTAAACCTCGAAAAAATTTAGCCATTGATGTACCCTTTTTCTAAAAACAAAAATAGTTCGCATCAGCGCTATTGAGCCCAAGCCGCTAAACGCTTCGATCACTCACTGATGCGTTAAGGTCTTATCTCGTATTGGTGTTAGGTAAATTAGCAAGTTAGTAGCGAACCGTTATACTATATCAACCTTGTCAAGACAGATTATGGGGCTATATGGGCAAAATTATCGCTATCGTTAACCAAAAAGGTGGGGTAGGAAAAACCACTAGTTGTATAAACTTGGCCGCATCCATGGCCTTGCTTGGACAAAAAACACTTTTAATCGATCTCGATCCGCAAGCCAATGCCACCACAGGCAGTTTTTTCCAAAAAGAGCCCTCTGCTAATATTGCGCAGGTACTCTTAGATGAAGTCCCTATACAGGAAAGTTTACTGCTAACCCCAGCAGGCTATAGCCTGATTCCAGGAACCACCGATCTCACGCAAGCCGAAGTGCAATTATTACAAAAAGAGCAACGCGAATATACACTCAAAAAGAAACTCGCTGTGTTATCTGATTTATATGACTATATATTGCTAGACTGCCCACCTTCATTAAATATACTCACCGTGAATGCCTTAGTGGCCGCTAACTCGGTCATTATTCCTGTTCAGTGCGAATATTTTGCCTTAGAGGGCTTAAGCAATCTCATCAATACCTTACAAAGCTTACGCGCTACCGTCAATCCGCATTTACAGATTCACGGCATATTACGCACCTTGTTTGATGGTCGTAATAGCCTGGCGAAGCAGGTTTCCGAACAATTATTAATGCATTTCAAAGATAAAATATACTCTACACTGATTCCGCGCAATATTCGGCTTGCTGAAGCACCTAGCCATGGGCAGCCGGCTTTGTTATATGATCCCAATTCAAATGGTAGTCAAGCTTATTTAAATTTAGCCAAGGAAATACTAAGTCGTGATGGATGCCCGATACCTTCAGTCAATGCGCCTTCGGACATACCTTCCACTACTTTTTTAAAAAAACGTTCCCAACATGAGAAATCTCCGTCTATTGAACAGGTATTATGATGAAAAAATCGCGTTTAGGTCGAAACCTCGACATGTTATTAAGTGGCCAACCCTTTGACGATTTAGTACAAACAGTCAATGCTTCTAAAGAGGAATTACGCAGCTTACCTATTGAGCTGCTACAAGCCGGTCGTTATCAGCCCAGAAGAGAGTTTGCCCAAGCAGCCTTAGAAGATTTGGCCAATTCTATTCGTACCCAAGGCATTATTAATCCTATAGTGGTACGTCTTATTGAAAAAAATCGTTATGAGATTATTGCCGGTGAACGCCGCTGGCGCGCTGCGCAGCTGGCTAGTTTGAAAGAAGTTCCCGCCTTAATCAAGGTTATTTCAGATGAAACAGCACTTGCCATTTCCTTGATCGAAAATATTCAACGCCAAGATCTGAACCCAGTTGAAGAAGCCGAAGGGATACAACGACTCATTAATGAATTTAAGCTAACCCATCAAGAAGTCGCCAAGACCTTAGGCCGTTCTCGCACCACCATTACTAATTTACTCCGTCTATTGAGCCTAGCGCCGCAACTCAAGCTTTTACTACAGCAAAACCAACTGGAAATGGGTCATGCCAGAGCCCTATTAAGCCTTCCAGCTCACTTGCAAATTCTAGCGGCAGAAAAAATTATAAAGAATAAACTTTCTGTTCGAGAAACCGAACGTCTAGTACAAAATGGCGGGTTCGCCACTCAAGAATCGCTACCACCACTTAAAATCGATACCGATGTGCAACGCTTAGAGCGTAAATTATCTGATCAATTAGGGGCTAAAGTATTTTTTAAACAAAATTTAAACGGTAAAGGCCAACTTGTTATTCATTATAATAGCTTAGAAGAACTAGATGGCATTCTTGCCCATATTCAGTAAATTTTTTTCCTAGTGCATCCAATTAGGCTCTAAAACAGCCTATTTTTATCTTATAAAGTATAAAGCAACAAAGCATTTAGTAATTTGCTTAACACCAAGTTATAATGCTTTACTGAAAAATTTCAAAGCAGGGCAAGCTGATGGAAAAAAAAACGATCCTTTATGAGCAACATAAAAAAAAAGCAGCGTTATTCGTCAATTTTTCCGGCTGGCAGATGCCTCTGCATTACGGCTCACAAATACAAGAGCATCATGTAGTTCGACAAAGTAGTGGTTTATTTGATGTATCACATATGCTTGCTGTCGATATATCCGGAGAAAACGCGCTCGCTTATCTCAGTTATTTATTAGCGAATAATCCACAGCGCTTAACGCCGGGTAAAGCCTTTTACACCTGTATGTTAAATGATAGCGCCGGCATTTTAGATGACTTGATTGTTTATCAGCTTTGCGAGAAACGTTATCGCATCGTACTCAATGCTGGAAATCGACTATCTGATCTACACTGGATAAATACCCACGCTAAAAATTTCGCACCTATCTCTATCGTTGAGCGCACTGATCTGGCCATCATTGCCATCCAAGGCCCACAAGCTTTAACCAAAGCAACACCAGCTTTTAACGAATCACAGCAATTACTTATTAAGGATTTAAAACCATTCCATTGCATTGAACAAAATGGCTGGTGTATTGCCAAAACAGGTTATACCGGCGAAGAAGGCCTTGAGGTCATGTTACCGAATGAAGCCGCTGAAACGTTTTGGCAAGATTTAATGGCACTTGGAAACTTGCCCTGTGGTTTAGGGGCACGAGATACACTACGCCTAGAAGCGGGCCTTAATCTGCATGGCGCTGATATGGATCTGACTACCACGCCATTGGAATCTAATCTAGCCTGGACTATTGGTTGGGAGCCCGCTGATCGAGATTTTATAGGTCGCCAAGCCCTAGCTATTCAGCAAAAAAATCCAGCACGAAAACTAGTCGGATTGGTACTGGAAGAAAAAGGACGTTTCCTACGTAAGGCGCAAAAGATTGTAACTGCACAAGGCGAGGGTCAAATTACCAGTGGCAGTTATTCACCGACTTTAGGTTGTTCAATTGCTTTTGCTAGAATACCTTACACGCATCAGGAAAATTATTGTGATGTCATTATGGGGGATCGCGCCTATTCTAGCCAAATCATTAAACCTCCTTTTGTACGTCAAGGAAAAAAAACCTTCATACGCTAAAAATTAAATCCGTTAAAAGAGTTATCATCATGAAAAATACCCCCTCACTATTTAAATATACCTCTACCCATGAATGGGTTCGTCTGGAAGCAGAGCATATTGCTTGTGTCGGTATTACAGCACATGCTCAAGCGCTATTGGGCGATATCGTCTTTGTAGAATTACCGGCACTACAAAAAATAGTCATACAACGCGAAGAAGTCTGTGTACTCGAATCGGTAAAAGCGGCCGCTGATGTTTATTCGCCGCTTTCAGGTGAAATTATTGAAACCAATGCGGCACTTAGCGAATCACCTGATCTCATTAATTTGGATCCTTATGATAAAGGATGGTTATTTCGGATCAAATTTTCCGACCCCAGCGAATTAGAAAATTTATTAAGTTTTGCGTTATACCAACAACATATTGCTATCGAGATGCACTAACATGCCATTTATTCCGCATACTGAGGTTGAAATACAAGAGATGTTAGCCACTCTGGAGGCGCATAGCATCGATGATTTATTTGATGAAATACCCGCGCATTTAAAGATTGCACAATTAGCTTCTATTCCTTTTGGCCTTACCGAGATGGAAGTAACGAAAATCATCGAGGAACGTGCCAGCGAGAATAAAAAGGGGCTTTGCTTTATTGGCGCAGGTGCTTATGAGCATCACATTCCAGCGGCGGTTTGGGATATTACCAGTCGCGGCGAATTTATGACCGCTTACACCCCCTATCAAGCGGAAGCGAGCCAAGGCACCTTACAGCTCATTTATGAATATCAAACCATGATGGCCAGTCTGACGGGAATGGATTATTCCAATGCTTCACTCTACGATGGCGCCTCTGCCCTAGCAGAAGCTATTTTAATGGCGGTAAGAGCCAACAAGCGCAGTAAATCGGCGCGAATTTTAATCCCTCGCACCCTGCATCCGTATTATCGACAGACCTTGCAAACTATCGTAACGCAACAAAACATCCAACTTATCGACATCGATTATTGCCCACAACAAGGCCGCATCTTGTTATCAACGCTTGAAAGATGGGCGCAGCAAGATATTTGTGCTTTAGTGATACCGCAACCTAATTTTTTTGGATCACTTGAAGCCGTTGATGAGCTGACTAATTGGGCGCACGCACAACAGGCACTGGTGATTGCGGTCACGAACCCTATCAGTTTGGGTTTACTAAAAGAACCCGGTGCTTGGGGAGAAAAAGCCGCCGACATCGTCTGCGGTGAAGGACAAGCCTTGGGCATCCCTCTTGCCGGTGGTGGGCCTTATTTTGGTTTTATGTGTTGCAAAAAAGAGTGGGTCCGACAAATGCCCGGAAGAATTGTCGGCCGCACGGTTGATAAAACTGGAAAACCTGGATTTACATTGACTTTACAAGCGCGAGAACAACACATTCGTCGTGCAAAAGCCACCTCCAATATCTGCACTAATCAAGGTTTGCTCGTCACGGCTGCTACGATTTACATGAGCCTCTTAGGACCTGTGGGTTTACAAAGTATCGCGCGCGTTTCTCACCAGAATGCACAGCAACTCGCTGAGCAATTAACCCGGCTACCAGGGGTAGAATTAATCTTTAACGCGCCCTTTTTTCATGAATTTGTTATTCGTTTGCCAAAACCAGTTAATCGTTTGTTACAAGATTTAAGCCAAGTAGGCATACACGGCGGATTTGATCTATCGACACTGTATCCTGAATTAGGCAATGCTTTATTAATCTGTGTCACTGAAACTAAAACCCAACAAGATTTAAACCTTTATCAACAACAATTATCTAAACTACTTAACACAATCTCGTAAAAAATTTTTTATGCTTATTTTTGAACTGAGTCAAACAGGTCGTATTGCCAAAGCGCAGATTCCAACCCATTCAAAGCCAAAAAATAAATTATCTATTCCGGAAAATTTATTACGGAAAACTGAGCCTTTGTTACCGCAAGTTTCAGAGTTACAAGTAGTGCGTCATTTTACCCGCTTATCACAAAAAAATTTCTCGATTGATACCCATTTTTATCCATTGGGCTCCTGTACGATGAAATATAATCCACGTGGTATTCATCGCTTAGCCTCCTTAGCCAACTTTCTTAATCAACATCCTTTGTTAACTGAACAAAACAGTCAAGGAACCTTAGCGTGTCTCTATGAGCTCCAAGAAATTTTAAAAGAAGTCACTGGTATGGCGGGTGTTTCTTTAACCCCGATGGCGGGCGCTCAAGGTGAATTTGCCGGTGTTGCAATGATTAAGGCCTACCACGCATCCCGTGGTGATAAGGCAAGAACCGAATTTTTGATTCCAGATGCCGCACATGGAACGAACCCGGCTTCGGCAGTCATGTGTGGTTACAAAGTGCGTGAAATTCCAACCAATAGTGACGGCGATGTAGACTTAGTCGCCTTGCATGCAGCGGTGGGCCCTCAGACAGCGGGCATCATGTTAACCAATCCTTCTACCTTAGGAATATTCGAGCGGCAAATCGAACAAATTGCGCAAATTATTCATCAAGCCGGAGGCTTACTTTACTACGATGGCGCTAATCTGAACGCGATTTTAGCGAAAGTAAGACCTGGGGATATGGGTTTTGATGTCATGCATCTCAATTTACATAAAACCTTTGCAACCCCGCACGGTGGCGGCGGCCCTGGAGCAGGACCTGTTGCGGTGGGAAGGCGCCTGCTTCCATTCCTACCGATTCCTATCGTCGCTTACGCAAATAATCATTATCGCAGCTTAACGTTACAGGATAGACCACAAAGTATAGGTCGTTTATCGGCGTTTAGAGGCAATACAGGAATTCTTTTACGCGCTTATATTTATGCACGTTTATTAGGTCGTGATGGTTTAAAACGTGTTTCCGAGTTTGCCACGCTCAATGCCAATTATTTATTCCACCGATTACGTGCGATAGGATACACACCGGCTTTTCCACAGCGCCGCGCCAGCCACGAATTTATTTTAACCTTAAAAGATTTGTCCCAACAATTTAGTATCTCTGCAATGGATGTCGGGAAACGTTTACTTGATTTTGGTTTTCATGCGCCTACCACTTATTTTCCTTTACTCGTTCCCGAATGCTTATTAATTGAGCCGACCGAAACCGAATCGAAGCAAGAATTAGATAGTTTCATCGCTGCTATGAGTCAAATTCTTCTAGAAGCCAAACAAAATCCAGCTATTTTACAGAATGCGCCCCATCATTTAAACCTAGGTCGTTTAGACGATGTCAAAGCGGTACGAGAACTGGATCTGACTTGGGAAGTGCATTAATTGGATGGGAAACAAGTGCTTTTTATAAACAACACCCCACGTAGTTTAAACACTAGGCCATCACCCTGGCATCGGATGAAATAATTTCAGTCGCCATCGCCACGGCCTGTCTATTTAAGCCTACATTGTGGACACGCAAATATTCAACACCTTGTAGTGCCAATTGATAGGATATCATCGCCGTTTCAAAATCTCGTTCGGCGAAAGGTTTATCGGTCATTAAATCTAAAAAAGATTTTCGTGAGTGTCCGACCAATAAAGGACAATTTAAAGGACGAAAGCGTTTCATATTTTGCAATAAAAATTGAGATTGTTGTGCTGTCTTGCCGAAACCTATGCCAATATCAAAAATAAGTTGTTCCGGCGCAACGCCAGCATCCAGTAACTGATTAAATCTTAGTTCGGCCCAGGTCAAAATTTGTTCACAAATAGGTAGATGCGTCGCCAACACGCGGTTTTTTTGTACTGGGATGCCGAGATTGTGCATCAGCACACATTTCACTGCATACTCGGCGGCTAATCGACGCATTTTTTCATCTGCAAATCCACTGACATCGTTAATCCAATCTATCCCATGCTCAAGTGCCCTTGCCGCTACCCAAGGATGACGAGTGTCTACACTCAACTTTGGTTTAAATGGCCATTGCTTCCAGCGCTCTTTGATGGCTGTTAAAACAGGCGCTAATTGGCGCCATTCATCGACTGGAAAAACCGCACTAGCACCTGGACGGGTAGATTCTGCACCGATGTCCAGCACTTCAGCGCCTTCCCGTACTAATTTTTCAGCTTGAGCAGTGGCATTAGGGATGCTAATAAATTGACCGCCATCTGAAAAAGAATCAGCTGTTATATTTAATATGCCCACTAAAGCACTACCGTTTAAACGTTGCGCGATTTGCTGGGTTCCTAAAGCGGCTTGCTCCCCTGTAAAACGGGATCCCCAGCTATGCAGCAAGCTTGATAACTCGACGCCAGGATGCGTCCAATTGGGCCATACATCTAGCAAAGGCCATAAGGCAAAAGGTCTAGTCAGTAATTCGGCATGCGGTATTTTTAGATCGGCTTGATCAATGATTAAATCATCCCAAGCCAGAATATCCACATCGATCACACGAGGTGCCCAACGCTGGTTTTCTTCTCGACCTAATTGCTTTTCAATCTGTTTAATCTGGCTTAATGCGTCAAAAGGAGACAACTTAGTATCACAAGCAACCGCGATATTTAAATAGGGTCTATTCCAAGCCATAGGAGCATAGGCGGGTAAAAGCGCCGCTGAGGTATAAATGGGCGAAATTTGTAAGGGTGTCATTGTCGATGATTTTTGCAATAATCGCAGTGCCGAACGTAGGTTACTTAAACCATCGCCTAAGTTTGTACCTAAACCAAGTATTAACATATTTTTTTGTCTTAAAAGCTTGCCTTTTCTAAGTTAAAGGTTTATAGGTTTATCTTATTAGGTATATAATAAAATTCTTAACTTATCCCGAGAGGTCAAGCGCAGTTATGGATTTCGAACAACAACAATCCCGCTTACGCGAACTTATAGCACATGGTAAAAAGCAAGGGTTTGTCACTTATGCTGAAATAAACGACCATTTGTTGGAAGATATTATCTCTGAAGCTGAGCAAGAGCAACTACAGCTTGATGAGATTATCTTGATGCTCAATGATATCGGCATCCCTGTTTATGAAGTTCCGCCTGATATGGAGACCTTGCTGGCATCTAGTATCACCAGCGCTTCCTCAGAAGAGGAATCGAGTTCGGAAAACACCAACATTTTAGGCAATATAGCCGCTGAACTAGGCCGTACTACCGATCCTGTGCGTATGTATATGCGCGAAATGGGTACCGTTGAATTACTGACCCGTGAAGGGGAAATCAAACTCGCTAAACGTATTGAAGAAGGCCTACAGGCTATTCTAACCGCATTGACACAATATCCAGAAAATGTTTCTGATATCCTCGGTGATTACACGCGTTATGAACGACAAGAAATTCGTTTAAACGATATTATCAGCGGATTTTTAGATTTAGAAGAACTATCTATTCCGCTAGAATTACCCCCTGGAAAAAATATTCCCGCTGAAACGCACGGTGAAGAGAAAGAATTTAGTCCTAGTGCCAATAAAAGCGTGGACGATAAAGAAAACGATGACGAGAGTGATGAGGCCAAATCAAAAAGCGCTACTGGTGATGAAGAAGATGGCTTTGATGAACTGGACAGCGGGCCTGATCCAGAACTTGCGCATGCACGTTTTGCGCAATTAAAAGCATTTTACGAAGCTTTTTTAGCGGCACAGAAAAAACACGGTCGCTTCGATAAAAAAACCTTGAAGCAAGCGGCATTATTAGCCGATGCGTTTACTAAATTTAAACTCATCCCGCGCCAGCTGGATAAACTAACTCGAAAAATGCGTGCTCTTTTAGAAGAAATCCGCATTCAAGAGCGCGTTATCATGCGTTTATGTATTAATGAAGCTAAGATGCCACGTCAACTTTTTATTAGTTCCTTTCCGAAAAATGAAACCAATGAAAATTTCCTAAAAAAACACGTTAATGCCAAAAAAAGTTATTCGCAAGCACTAAAGTCTTTACACATTCCCATCACGGCGGCACAAAATAAATTACGTGAATTAGAAAAAACCATCGACATGAGTATTGGTGATATCAAAGCCATTAATCGCCAAATGTCGGCGGGAGAAGCCAAAGCACGGCGCGCAAAAAAAGAAATGGTTGAAGCAAATTTGCGTCTTGTGATTTCAATCGCTAAAAAATATACCAATCGTGGTTTACAATTTCTGGATTTAATTCAAGAAGGCAATATTGGCTTGATGAAAGCGGTGGATAAGTTTGAATACCGTCGAGGTTATAAATTCTCAACCTACGCCACTTGGTGGATACGACAAGCGATTACCCGTTCGATTGCCGATCAAGCGCGAACTATCCGTATTCCGGTACATATGATAGAAACGATTAATAAGCTCAATCGTATTTCGCGTCAAATATTACAAGCCACCGGCAAAGAACCTTCACCGGAAGATCTGAGTAAAAAAATGGGCTTACCTGAAGATAAAATCCGCAAGATCCTTAAAATTGCTAAAGAACCTATTTCGATGGAAACACCGATTGGTGATGACGACGGCGACTCCCACTTAGGTGATTTTATAGAAGATGCGACCGCTTTATCGCCAATCGATGCGGCCACCATCGAAGGTCTGCGAGAAACCGCGCAGCGCGTGTTAGCGTCACTTACGCCGCGGGAAGCCAAAGTATTGCGTATGCGTTTTGGTATCGATATGAATACCGATCACACCTTAGAAGAAGTCGGCAAGCAATTCGACGTTACGCGAGAACGTATTCGCCAAATTGAAGCCAAAGCCCTACGTAAGCTACGTCACCCAACACGTTCAGAACCTTTACGTAGCTTTCTTGATCAAGAATAACGCTCACGATGCGCTTAGGAATAATGAATTGCTCCTAAGCGCATCGCTCATCGCTTATCTTTTAAAATTAAGGTTTTGCTTCGCCGTGTGATAAAAGCGCTACTTGCTCTTCGGTATTCGCATTAATCTTGTCTAGATTTCTACTAAAGAAACTTCCCGTATAATGGTTAACACGCGACAAGCCTTTGGCTATATCTCGGCCCATGTTACGTATCATTGGACTGACAACCGGAATATGTAATAAAAATAAAGTGGCGGTTAAAAGTTCACTAATACGCAAGTTGTTAGCAGTATTAAAACTAAATGGCGTTTCTTCAAAAGGTGCAAGCATGCCAAGAGATCCCGAAGACTCTAGCTCACCTTGCTGCAATCGTTGAAAACGAATAGCCGCATCCGTAGCATTCACCGCTAAAGGGGTCGCCACCAAAGGGCTCATCGCTGCCAAACTGCTAGGATTTGTATCCGCTAATCGACCTAACTCTACTAAGCTAATATCTTTTTCTATAGCCCCTGCTCTTATTCTGCTTAAAACGCCCATCGGCAATTGCACCGCGGTGTTATTGGTATAAAGTGCGTAATTTAACAAGCGTAAATTACTCTCTCGAGGCACTACCCTTCCCGCGATTGTTACGAAAGCGGAATTTTCTAATATTTCCTTGGCAACACCCTCGCTATCATTTTCGTTCAGAGCTCGACATAGTTTAGGACCTATTAATAAAGGATTTGAATAGCATAAAACAATTAAACCCAGCAGTTCATTAGGCGAAAATACCTTGTTTACTAACACGGCCTGATGCCCGAAAAATTGATTGTTTAGCGCTAATGTTCTGATGTGCATTTCGGCTACTTTGATATTACCTACAGAAGGAATATTATTATATTGTGCAATTGCCTGCCGCCACTCATCCGCCTCATTATTGATTAATTTATTGAGGAGTTGCTCGACACTTAAAGCGGCTAAGTTTTTATTAGCAATATAGTCAATAACACGCTTGATACCCGCCGCTTCTTGCTCAGGCAAAGCGATCCATAATGTTTCCCGCATAAAAATTACTCCTTTTTTTAAGGGACGTATTAATAAATTAACATGGCTAATTCTTCAATTCAAATAAATTAAATGATTTAAATTAAAAATAATCAGCCTATTTTACATTCAGCGATGGGGATCATAGCGATCAATGATCTTCTTTTATAAAACATCTATTCTTTAATAGGTAGGTATTTTTTCGGTAAAATTTTTGCAATAGTGGTTAAATGTTTATTAGTTATGAGTGAACATCCTGCCCTATTTAAAATATTTGACGCAATAAACCTTATGCGACAAGTTTGTTTTATTTATTCGCAAAACGCTTGCAACGAATACTTATTATTTTCTTCTTGCACTTTTACTACGTGCTCCCGAGCTTTCGCTACATAAATTACTTGTTTCAAATGAGCCACTATCTTCGCTAGAAGTAAAGCTAGGCTGCCAAAAACTACTTGCCGTCACATCAGCACTGTAGCAAGCCACTCCAGATTCGTCAGCAGTAAGTGATAAAGACTCCATCTCTACAGCCGGCAAGGTATCGGTGGCGACTTCGCACCGGCGCCGCAGAATAGCACCGATTTCGGATCTAACGAAGCATTGCCGCTTTTTTTCTAGCTTGACTAAATTGCTTTCTAATACTTTAGATACATCCGCACACTCACTGGAATCTACTAATTTAATAAGTTCAGGATCATGTCTCCCCAAAGGATAAAGACTCGAAAATTCATGCAAAAGACTGGTAATAATATTTTTTTTAATCTTTGCCAAAAAAGGTTTAAAATCTTGATTTTGTTGCATTTGTTGAATCAAGCTTTTAAGACTATTCAGATCCGCTTCTATCTCTGCCGAATCAATTAATTTTGACAAATATTTATCTAAATTTTCACGTACAATAACAGGTAATTTTGATGAAGCGATTTCTTTTGTTATATAGTGAATCTCGCAATCGGGATGAATACCTTGCAGGCTTTCAATTAATTTATTAAAAGCACCTGAGGCACAGATAGGTTTATCTTTCTCTATATCCGATAAATTATAACCGCGTTGAATTTCAACTAAGCCTTCTATAAATTGATTTTCCGCATCCTTAATTTCGCCCTGATGATACTTATTATCTCGAATAGCGGCAAAGCTTAATGCTAATAATTCTCTCGTGCTAAGCTTTGAGGAAGGATCTATAAAGCTGTCTTCCGAGTCAATAATTCTTTTTATACAACGTTTAGCGACTTTTTTTCTAGAGTCGTTGTCGGGCAAGGCATTCACAAATTTTTTTACTTGGCAAAGCGTCTTGTTTAAATTCGTTGAGACGATACCCAGTTTCCGAATAATATTCCCTAACCCTGATTTTGGGATAATTTCTTCTAAACGCGATTCGTTACAAATTTTATCAGCATATCGTTGGTTTAATTTTCCTGCTGATTCAGAAACTGTGCGATGGACACTGGCTATATGCGTACTTTGAATCGGGTTAATTTCGCCGCAGTGATAAGGAACAACAGCGCCTATAAATTGTTGAATATTTAATTCACCATTTATTATCCGCTGTACTGTATTAGGATCATTTAAAGCGTGGCGTTGATCCTCAGTTAAAGCCAACGCTTGTTTAAGCGTCAAGCTAATAAGCGGATTAATAATTAACTCACATATCCCCTCCTTACTCAAAAAATCTAGTTCAGAAGGCTCTAGTTTCAATTTTGATGCTTTGCTAAAGCTAATAATTCCATGATCAATCAACTTAACGATACCCGCCGAAGAAAGATTTAATCGTTGCTCTTCGCGCAATCCTTCTACTTGCTGAATGCTAACCAACCCCTTAGCAATAAATTCTTTTATCTTCTCCGACTGAAGCAGCTCTCGATTTAAGGTTTGATTCCATTCATCACACGCCCATCTTTCATTCTCTCTTCTAGTACGGATGATCGCTTCGTCTTCTTTGGAAAAAAATCCATCGTTAAGATCCCACATAATTTATCCTTTTTATTATTTATTATTGTTTATTAATTTTTTCAGCCGTTACTCGACACTTAAAGAGGATAGGTCTTTATTATCAATATAGTTAATAACGCACTAGCGCCCGCCGCTTCTTGCTCAGGTAAAGCGATCCATAATGTTTCCCGTATAAAATATTACCCCATTTTCTAAGGGACGCACTAATAAATTAACACGGCTAATTTTTCAATTCAAATAAATTAAATGATTTAAATTAAAAATAATCAATTAAAAAAAACATTGGGTAACGAAAAATAATCGACGCATTTTGAATTCAGCGACAGATATCAATAGCAATCTATGATCTTCTTTTATAAAGCATCTATTTTTTTAATAGAGACATTTGCTACTAAAATTTTTGTAAGCGGCATAAGAGCTTATTGGTAATAAGTGAACATGCCGTTCGACTTAAGCTCTTCGAGGCAATAAACCCTTATGCGACAAATTTGTTTTATTGATGCCTATTCGGAAAACCCCAGCGTTTATCGTCATAAGGTAAAAATTCATCATTGTCACTAAAATTAGGGTCAGGTTGTTGCCAAAAACCACTTGCTATGCCACCACTATAGCTAGCCGCTCCAGACTCATCGGTAGTCAGTGATAAAGATTCCATCCCTGGACTTAGTAGCGTGTTATCTACTACTCCAGAAACTGATTGATAAAAACTGGGCGTATACTTACTTTGGTCGTCATTGATACCTGCCGCCCTAAAACAATCCTCGATACTTAAATTGCCATTTATTACCGCTTCTACCGTACGAGGGTTACTTAAGAAACCGCGTTGCTCATGGGTCAATACCAAGGCTTGATCAAGGGTAATTTTTTTATCAAGAATTAATTGGATTATACTACTAGTGCTAAGATTTAGTGCCACATCGCAATTCGATTGCTGAATTTCATTCAATTCAAAGAATCGTTCCAATGTAATAATTTCTGCACAAAGTAACGCATAGAGTTTCCTATTATCGTTATCCTTAAGAATATCACACTGCTCACCGTTCAAATCCCGTACTTCTTCGAAGCTAAGCGCCCTTTTATTAATCAGTTGGCATAGGCCTTCAAATTTAAAATTTAACCGCTGCTCCCTCGTTAAATTTCTTTCATCTTCCTCAGTAATAATTCTATTATCAAGCAATTCATGTATGTGCCTATCATATTTAGTAGTTAATTTATCTTTCTTTTTATTTTTATTTTTATTTTTAAACATAATTTATCCTCTTGATGATTTGTTATTGGTAGCTTTTTAGCTTATAAAGATAGCTTTATAAGATTTTCATATGGCAATAAATTTTACCCAAAGGCGGTAATTTACTCGATTTTTCATAAGAAACCCCGACTTGCTCTCTTGCTACATTGCCTTTTAACCTCTGGCTCTGTCACAATATCAGCATCTGAATCAAAATTGGCGGCTAAGATAAACTTATCGTGCTTCGGATGTTGATTGAGCCATGTGCATATCCTTTTATGTTTTTCCTTAGCTTCTTCATGAAACGTTTTAGCTGCTAATATACTAATTTTTAGATTGGGTATAAGTTCTGGAATAGGAAAATTTATGGCTAAATTTTCAAATTTTTCAATAAGCCCGCTGCGAGCGGATATTGTATTACAAAACCTTAGTAAACTGGTAAATAATTTTGAAAAATAAAATATGGGTTCTTCTGCTGTAGCTAAAAATAACACTTGATCGCTGATAGAAGGTCGATTTTTTTCAATCTGTTCCCAAACCACCGTTAGCATCTCGCTATTGTTGCATTTAACAGCCGCCTTAAAAGCGCTTGCAATAAATCTTTCTTTCTCTGCTTGGGTAAAAAATTTACTTTGATTGATTTGATGGATATATTCTTTATTGTTATATAAAATCGGAATATAGGCTAAATGAGCTAAATTGTTTTTTTCAAGATAATCTTGTTTTAATCTAGCAAGCATCGTGGCTATTCTTAGCTTCGAATCCAAATCTTGATCTCGCTCCGGATCCAAATTTAGCTTTGAATTTGGTTTTTTCAGCATGGGCGTACTAATAACCTGATAGCGCTCACTTGTTTGATCACACTTATCTAATTTCGCGATCAAGCTGGCCGTTTCAGCGTATATTTTATTTAATAACTCAATTTTTCCAGAAAAAATAGCGTTAAATTCCGGACCTACTGGCTCTGAGTGCTGTTCTCTGGTTTTTTCAAAGCGAAAAGAATCTAATCCATATAATAAATTCCATTTACAAGTGAAATGAAACAACTTTTCTTCTTCCGTTAAGCTAGACACTTTGGATAAAATCCAATCCATCAACTCCATATTCCCTTCTTTTATCGTCTCTTGAAACGCCCAAGTACTATCGACTAAGGCTATTTTTTTAAGGGTATCTTGTAATTTTTCATCTTGAATATTGAGTATTTTATTCCAAAATAGATCTAATATTTCCTTATCATTTTTTATCACTGCAACAGCCATTAATCTAGAAAATGCATAACTTTTGGTAACTTCTTCAGTATCAGAAAACGATACTAAGTTATCAAAAGCATTATCAAAACTATCTTTCTCTCGGCTTCTTATCGATAAATCAAAAAGTAATTCTCGTAATTTAAATGATTTTTTGTGTTCGAAGTTATTTTTGAACCAATAGAAAAGATCAGCCGCTGTATTTTCTTCTGGTATATTAAAAGCAAACCTACTTTCCTCATAGTGAGAGATACTTGCATAGGTACCAGCACCATAATCCCTGCTTAGCATCCACGCTTTATGCATCTTATCTATAAAAACATCTTGGTAATCTAAGTCGGGCTCAAAATAGCTTTTTAACGTCTCAAGCTTAACTTGATACCAGTTGAGCAAGGCGACATTATTTCTCTCTAAGACCATACTAGGCAATAGATTATACGCTAATAAATTAGGCGCCAATAAATCAAATCTTTCTTGCTCATTTAATTGTGAAAAAAAATGCTGCCATATCCAATCTAATAGCTCGACCTGATTTTCAGCGGATAAATTTACTTGCTTTAACAAACCAACAGGATTTATATTTTCCAGGGCTAACCCCATTAGATTACAACCTTCATATTCTTCATCCTCGTTTTCTTCATCTAAACGATTACTTTCCTGAAGGATATTATTATATAATTTATCACCAACTAGAATCTCAGCGGCAATCCCACTTTCTATAAAGGCGGAAAAAAGCTTATTTAAATCGCCCTGGTTACCGGTCAAAATCAACGCTTTGACTGCTGCATAAAAAACAAAGCTTAGAATCTCTTTGTTTTGATCGCTATGTAATGCTCTAATGGCTAAAATAATATCAAGCTTCTCGCTTGTCTTATTTTTATCGTTGCCTAAACAAGTAATGACTAAATCTCTTAAGCTAGTTTGATATTTTAATAAGAAGTCTATATTTCTCTTAATTGGCATATCGATATCAATTTCAATAAGATATTGATTATTTAAAAATTTTTCAATACAGCAATTGATTTGTTGATGCGTTGATTCGTCAAAATATAATGTATTAAAGTTAATCCCGTCGCTAAAATTTTTTACTATCGCCAAAAAAATAGGCCATAAAATAAATCTATCTGTAAAAGCTAAACTGTTTAAAAAAGCATATTTTGCATAAAACTCTTCATTATTACGATAATAAATATGAAAAGATTCATCAGCGCCATACAAATAATTTAACAAAGGATCAACTAAAGGTGCATTAACGAGACTGATTAATCGAAATATAGAATCGGCTTTATATAATAATAAATTAAGATATTTAGCCACAAATTTTGGATTCGCCAAACTTTTCTTTAATTCTTTTTTATCGGCCAGTTTACTCTTTTCTTCATCGGTCCAGTGTTTTTTATCTAGTTCAGCTAGTAATACATCCCATTGCTTTATATCCATTTCATTGATATATACAACCATCGTAATAAGTAAATCAAAACTTTTTAACAAGTAAAATTCTTCATGTATTTTGTCAGATATTTTATCTAAAACTTTCAGGTATAGGCTAACAAACAAACCTTCCCACTTGAATGAAGCCACAGGCATTGCTCTTAGTGCCTGACGACTTTTAGCCATCACTCCTTCAAAGTGTTTTTCGTGATCTTGCTTAATCCAGGACGATTCAGAAGACAGTTGTACTGGCAGTCGATTCTCAAATTCGACCTTGAACATGGTTTAATCCTTCTTATTAGTGATGAAGCGCTAATTCTCTACGATTGCTGAGCCTATAGCCAGTAAAAAAGCAATTCAGGAATTATTTATTTTAAGCGTGCATAAATCAGATGAATAATGAGCGAAATGCTTAGGTTTAAAACGCATTTATTTTTCTTAACTTGAATTTTTCTTATCCGATAATTGACCTAAGCCATAGTGGCTAGCCACTCAATTTAAAACCAGGTAATGTTTTGCAGTGATTAAACTTTTTCATCCTTTTCCTTGTTGTTATTGATTTGATTATACTGGTGGGCCCACTAGGACTTGAACCTAGGACCAACGGATTATGAGTCCGCTGCTCTAACCAACTGAGCTATGGGCCCTTCGCAAGGAAGGAGCCAGATTGTAGCTAATTTAGACAAATTTAGCAATTTCGCTTTAAGTCCATTATGAAGCTTGTACCAATTTTGCACCTGATCTTGCTATAGTTCTCTAATCGTTACCTGTAAGTATGTATTAAACTAGTTAATTTAGTGGCTGGTTCGATTCCACCTTCGGCCACCGGAATAATCAAACACGTATATCACTTTTAAACATCTCGCAAGTTCACGTGCGAATGATTTGCGAGAACTGTCACTTTTACCTAAATGCCGCAGCAAAGACCGGTATCTGTAGTGACACGACTCACATCAAAACGTCTGAGCAAATAATTTAAGAGATGCTGAGCAATTACAAAGTGTCCTTTCTTAGTAGGATGCGCTGTATCCCAAAATAAATAACTGTTTCCACAGTATTTCTCTTGATAATATTTTGCTGAGCGGCTGCGACTACTAACTTGATCTGGTAAGGCGTCTCTCAACATAGGGATAGCGGCACACATAGATAAAGGATCCTCCGGGTCAAGCACCATATTTTCCGCCATATCTTCCCAATTTTTCTGAGCGGGTTCTTCGTTATGATGTAAGCAGGAATGCCTCACATCGGTAATTTTATATCGATCTAACTCAGCTTTATTGTGAATCAATTCTTTTAAAAGTTTATCTACATCATAATAAGCAATGTCATGAGCTGGACCTGTGGTTTGATTTTTCGTAATGAAAGTTTTTAGCTTATCATTATACAATTTTACATTGGCACTTTTTAATGCCGCCTGCGAAGATTGATCGAAGATATAACGAGGAACAATAGAAAAGTCAGGCAAGCCTAAAATAATAATATGTTGAGCCCCATATTTTTCTTCCATCTTTTGGACTTGCTTTTTAACCGCATCGACTGCCCATCGTATTATTGTGCCCTGATCGGCCACCTGAACCCGTCCCTTAATACATGCTTTTGTCAGTTTTCCGCAAAAATACATGTCCCCTGCCCATAATAAATCATTCGCCCCTATCCATAGGATAATTAAATCGGTCGGTTTAAATTTATCATACGCTTTAGAAAATTGATTAAGCTGACGGTCAAGACTGCCTACCAGACGATAAACTACATGAAAAACAGAAACTTTCTTCACGTAAGGAAATGCCGTAGCCCCTCCTACCGCATAATTTACGATAAAGTTATTATCTTTGACTGTCGTGCCATAATCTGCGGCCAGATCATCACTCCAGGTATATCCATTAGAAAATCTACCCATAAAATAGGTCTTAGGATTGGGGAAAAGAGCGCGCGTAGCGGCTTGTAAATTCCCAATGTCCGATAAACTATCACCGAATATAAACACTCTGTGCACAGAAGGGAGGGTAGTTTGAGTTATCGCCTGCTTAGCAGCAGAAGTATAAGCATAAAGACTTACCAAGAAACCCAGTCCGAGTAAAAATAGTTTTTTCATTTTTCATCCTTCTTGTTATTGCCAATATTAGAATTTTATAGAGCAGGAATTTCGCGCCTATTCAAAACAAATATAAGTTTTTAATCTTAAGATAGGCTTAACGGAATAAAATAAATGGCTAATCCTTTCTGTAGAGGACAAAAATAAAAAATCATGTAAAGTGGTGAAAAGAAGTACTATAAAAAGTTGTATTTAATTGAGAAATATAAGCTTGAAAAACAGATAGTTGCTAGTTCTCGTAGATTCATCGTACGTACCGCAAATAAGGTCAACAACATTTTTACAAAACAGCTAAGAGGTGCCTTATTCCAGCCTAATATTTCTTTTAACATAGCTTATAACTCACTGCTTTTTTTCATAGTAACCTCTTTTTGATATTGCTATAGTTTTTCGTATATTGAGCAGCGAAATAAACTTAAGTTACTCAGTAAAAGGTGCATCATGTCGAAAAAATACAATAAAAAATTTAAACTAAATGTGATAAAATTAGTTCAAGAAAAAAGATTAACGTGTAGTCAAGTCAGTAACCATTTAGGGATGGGGTTATCCAGCTTACATCGTCGGTTGAAGGAAGTTGAAACGCATGGTAGTAGTATAGCGACTCGCTAGTTATTTTTAATAAAAAAATAGCTTATGCGGATGAACTAATCGTTGAATTAACTGTTTGGCTAATTTCATCTAACTGCTTATGTATTTTAAGTGACAGTTTGGAAATGACCACGCGTATGTTTGAAAGATTACCAGACGATTTTATACAAATCAAAAAACATACTTTAAAAATCATTAACTAAACTTTACAATCTAAACGTAGATAAAATATTATCTTCTATGGATGGAAAAATAATAATAAGGATGTCCAATGTCTTTAGTTGAAACTGACGTTGAAGCAGAATCCGCGCTAAATGTGCCCGCTAGTGAAAACGATTCTGACTGAAAAGCTATTTCAGATACCTACTTTCGTCAATTAATCGAGTTTTTTATCCGCATCTCTATGAAAAAATTGATATGAGCGCGATTTCAGTCGTGAGATGGTGATTGCCTTACTCACCTTTATAGAAGACTGGGCGCTCACGCTGCCGGAGTCTTTAGAAATACGTTATAATCGAGAAATTCAGCAATTTGAAGAGGAATGCAGTATGGCTTATATTACCAGTTTTGAACGGTTCGGGAGACAACAAGGGATCCAACAGGGAGAATACACCTTTCTGTCGAAGCTTTTAGAATATAAATTTAAAAGGATTCCTATAAAATATCGTAAAAAAATGGAGCAAACTGAACCTGCTATGTTACTTGGGTGGGAAAAACGAGCGTTAGAGGCAAGAAACTTAGTAGACGTTTTTGAGGAGTAATTCTCACCTCACTACAGAGTAATGGTTAGTTCCGCATCAAAATAAATTTCGGCTATTTCTACAAATCGATTGTGGTTAGTACTACGTTTTAATTGGAGGAGCCAAATTAAGCAGGATTAGCAATTTTGTATTGAATCGATTCAATACAATTTGTACTGGGTTTAAACCCGTTACCCATGCAACTACTTTTTTAAAAGGCTAACATGCAATAAATCCAAGGCTCTACTATACTAAACGACATCAATAAATCATAAGAATCGGATACATCCCCACTTATATTTATCGCAAGGAAGCCTATTATGCGAAAGAAAAGCCGAAAAGATACTCGTAAAAAATTAGTCCACAAAAAAAAGCCGAAAATAGCTGAAACACATCAACAAGCTTCTGCAGGAATACCCATTTTAACAACCGCTCAGGGCACCCCTATTTCAGATGATCAAAACTCGTTACGCGTAGCCCCACAAGGGCCTACCTTACTTGAGGATTTTCCGTTACGTGATAAAATTTTTCATTTTGATCATGAAAGAATCCCAGAGCGTGTCGTTCATGCCAGAGGCTATGCCGCACATGGTTTTTTTGAAAATTACCGATCACTGGCCAAATATACACAGGCTGACTTATTTCAGCGCGCAAAAGAAAAAACTCCTGTGTTTGTACGTTTTTCTACCGTGGCGGGAAGTAAAGGTTCTGCTGATTTGGCGCGCGATGTACGAGGCTTTGCGGTTAAATTTTATACAAAAGCTGGAAATTGGGATATTGTAGGCAATAATATCCCGGTTTTTTTTATTCAAGATGCGATAAAATTTCCTGATCTGATCCATGCGGTCAAAGAAGAACCCGATAGTGGCTTCCCACAAGCACAAACAGCACATGATAACTTTTGGGATTTTATATCGCTTAATCCAGAAACGATGCATATGTTGATGTGGGTTATGTCAGACAGAGGCATTCCTCGCTCCTTTCGTTTCATGCAAGGCTTTGGAGTGCACACCTTTCGTTTCATTAATGCCAAACAGGAATCTACCTTTGTTAAATTTCATTGGCAGCCTAAATTAGGCTTGCAATCTATTACCTGGGATGAAGCGGTCAAATTAAATGGCGCTGATCCGGATTTTCATCGACGTGACTTATGGGATGCTATTAAATCAGGTCAATTTCCTGAATGGGAGCTAGGGCTACAATTATTTGATGAGGCCACCGCCAAAAAATTTGACTTCGACGTATTAGATGCGACTAAATTAATACCTGAAGAATTGATTCCAATTAAAAAAGTAGGCCGTTTGGTTTTAAATCGTTGCGTGGATAATTTTTTTGCCGAAACAGAGCAAGTTGCTTTTTGCACGCAAAATATCGTTCCGGGGATTGATTTTAGCAATGATCCTTTACTGCAAGGTCGAAACTTTTCTTATTTAGATACCCAAGTAAAGCGTTTAGGCAGTCCAAACTTTACCCATCTTCCTATCAATGCACCAAGGTGTCCCTTTCATAATTTTCAACAAGATGGTCATATGGCCTTTTATAATCCTTCAGGACGCGCTAACTATGAGCCTAATTCGTGGGGCAAAGAAGGTGGTGCTCGGGAATCTTCAACGAAAGGATTTAAATCCTTTATGGAAGCAGAAAAAGGAACAAAATTACGTCTACGACCTGAAAGCTTTGCCGATTATTATAATCAAGCCAGTTTATTTTATATCAGCCAAACAGCCATTGAACAAAAACACATCCAAAATGCGATAGCGCTTGAACTCAGTCATCTTAATACAAAATCAATTCAAACGCGTGTTATTTCACATCTTATCAATATCGATACGACTCTCGCCAAAGCAGTAAGTGATATATTAGGGTTTGGAGCCATGCCCAAACCCGCACCGACATTTCGTCCTAAGAAAAAAAATATAAAACCTTTATCTTCACTGAGTATATTACTGAATAGTCCAAATACCTTTGAGGGAAGAAAATTGGCCATTATTCTTACAGAAAATGGTGATTTTTCCTTAGTGAAGTCGCTAAAAAAACTTGTTAAACAAGAAGGGGCCATATTAGATATTATTACACCGAAAATTTTAGGATTTAAGTCTAAAAATAGTTCCGAGGCAATAAAATCACAAAAAAGTTTACAAACGGCTGTGTCGGCTTCTTATGATGCCATTGCCATTATTTCAACACGTAAAGATATAGCGAATTTAGATCAATTACTCTTAAAAAACTTTCTTCGCGAAAGCTTTTATAGCTATAAATTCATAGCCTATACGACGGAACTATCGAGTATTTTTGCCGAGTTTAATATCAAGCAAGATAAGGGAATGTTTGAGTTAAAAAATACTAGCGCTTGCCGAGATTTCCTTAACCAGTGTAAAAAATTACGCTATTGGAAACGTAGTGGCATGTAAATAGTATTCGCATTAAAAAAATATCGCCTGGCAAAATAATAAAAAAATTCTAATTGGTGAAGTATTTTTTTATTATAATTCGCTTAATTTATGCATAAAATATCGCTTATAAGCTATTTAATTATTTTTTATTGGCTGGTTTTTGTCGTTATGGCTATACATGCAGAAGAAAAACCAGCTAACTTTTTTTATGTAAAAGCGCTGATTCCTTCGCTTGAACAAGACATGCGTTATTTTACCGACAATAATTTTGTCGGTCGCCCTATTCAAGGATATAAAAAACCGGTCTGTATTTTAAGTATCGCAGCCGCTCATGCTTTATTAAAAGTACAAACGGTATTAAATAAAAAAAATTTAGGTCTATTAGTATTTGACTGTTATAGACCGCAAATGGCTGTCGATGATTTTATCCAATGGAGCCAAAATCCAGAGGATCAGCGGATGAAAAATTTATATTACCCGCATATTGATAAACAGGATCTTTTTAAACTTAACTACATTGCGTATCGATCGGGTCATACACGAGGAAGTACTGTCGATTTAACCATCGTCGATCTCGATAGCCAGCAAACGCTCGATATGGGCACACCTTATGATTTCATGGATCCGCTATCACATCCTGCCAATCGTGATATTAGGCCCGAACAATTTAAAAACCGTATGTTATTACGAACATTGATGCTAAGATTCGGTTTTAGACCAATAGAAACAGAGTGGTGGCACTTTACCTTAAACGATGAACCTTATAAAAACAGCTACTTTAATTTTTTGGTTGAATAACTATAAGTGGTCTCAGCGTTTAATGCTAAGCTGGTTTTAGCAAATAATCTGGGCTTTTATTCCAAAATTTTATTTGCCATTTTTTATTCTCATAAAGAAAAAAACAAACATTTCCGGTAAGAACTTTGAGCGCTTTATTATCAACCCGTTGTTCAAAGGCTTGCGATATTAGTTTAAGAAAATAACGTAAACGACCATTACTACTAATCAGCAAAATAGTATCTGTTGCTTCATACTGCTCGATTAAATCCTCGGCTAAGGCTTTAACTTCCGAAATAATCTGCGCTGCCGACCCTGACCAACCGGAGTTTTCTGGCCAAACACTGGAATTTTCCCAAGCCGATAATGCGCTACCCTGACCCATCTGTTGGATTTGTACATTACTAAGACCTGACCAAGTGCCATAATCAATTTCGTTTAAACGCCAATCCACAATCGGTTTTAAAGGAGAACTCAATGCTTTCAATACGATAGTGGCATAATCCCGGGCTCTTTTTAAAGGGCCACAATAGACCGCTTTTAGTGGGATATCGGCCTTTTGTAAGGCTAAGCCTAAGCATTTTGCTTGTAGTACGCCTGAATCAACCAAGGGTAAATCTTGTTTAGCACCTACCCATACAACGGCATCTTGCGGCGAAAAAGTATTACCATGTCGAGAGAGGATTAGTTGCATATGCTTAATTTACCTGTTTAGCGAAACCAACTCGCCTTCTTTTTCTATAATTTGTTCCACCCGTTTCACATCATTAGGGCTATCAATCGATGCATGGGTATGCCCTTTATAATCGACAAGCACCACTTTAATTGCAGTTCCATTTTCAAGTAATCGCAATTGCTCAAGCCCTTCCAATTTCTCTAAGGGTGAAGCAGGCAATGAGATATAGTGCTCTAGTGCGGTATAGCGGTAAGCATATAAACCAATATGTCGATAAAGTGCTGGCGCCTCAATAACGGGCTCTCTTAAATAGGGAATCATACGTTTCGAAAAATATAAGGCCTTAAAATCTTTATCGCACACAACCATGGTCCCTCCCACCTCTCCTTTTAACTTGGCCGTTTGCATGATTGAATATTGCTCACAATTAATGAGCACCGCCGGTGTTGCTACCTCTACATGAGGCTCAGTTTGCATCACATCCACTAAAGCTTGAATAACCCATGGCGGTGTTAAAACCGCATCGCCTTGCAAATTAAGAATGAGCTTAGGTTTGATTTTTAAATCGGAAATAGCGGTAAAAATACGTTCTGTGCCATTCTGGCATAGCCCTGTCATCAACGATTTAGCACCGAAACCTAAGGCATGGCTCTGTATATCCGGGTGATCAGTTGCAATATAAACCTCATCAATCCCCTTTATCGCTTTAGCAATAGACCAGACGCGGTAGAGTAAGCTATGACCTTTAATCACGCTTAATGGCTTTGCCGGGAAACGACTCGAATTATAGCGAGCGGGAATCACAATAATATTTTTATTTGGCATAGTTACCTTAGCGACATTATTGGCGGAAAAATACGCAGGCGATATTCCACGCCTACACTACGTTTTCTATCTTTTAGGGTCATTTATAAACACCTCCATAAAGCAACTATAAGCGCAAAACAGCAAATAATCGGCCATATCGTTGATTTTTTCTCCTAGCTCATAGTTATGCTACTCAAGAAAACGCTACCTGGCACCTTATTGACTACAGCTTAAGATAAAATCGAGTCGCCAAAACCCACTTTAAGCTATTTTATACGCCTTTTAGTAAAACCAAGCAAAAATTAAAGTTATTTTATTAAATAACTCGCTACTACCTGTGTTAACTTGCGACGACGGGATTCATCAACTAACCTTAAAGCTTAAGTTAAGTTTAAACAAAGGAGAAATATTATGTTAGCGTGGGCATTTATCTTTCTAGCTATTGCTATCATAGCCGCCATCATTGGATTTACCGGTGTTTTCGCGGTAGCCGCAGGTGTTGCTAAACTCATCTTTTTTATATTTATCATATTAGCCATCATTGCCTTTATAACAATGCTGTTTCGTAGACAATCGTAAAAAAATACAGCTGGCCATCTATTACAACAAAATCTTTACTATTTATTCATCTAAAACTAATGTTCGAATCTGTTCACAAACATGTTGCATGACGTGAACATTATGTATGCATGCCAGCTGACTATAAAGAGACGATCCTTGTTTAAACAAAAAATGCAAATAGGCACGGCTAAAGTATCGACATGTGTAACATAAACACCCGGCTAGAATAGGGTTTTCATCCTGTGCATAAATCGCTTTTTTAATCAAAAGTCTGGCATTACTTTGATCACTTAAAAAGTGTAAGTAATCGCCTTTTTTAACCACATGTCCATGATAGAGTGCACCGTGTCTTGCATTTCGAGTAGGCGCGACGCAGTCAAATAAATCAATGCCTTTCGCTGCTACATCAATAAGATCTTGTGGATTAAGCCCTACCCCCATGGTATAGCGCACTTTATTATCCGGTAACAAAGGTCGCACCCAGTCGATGACTTCAGCGGTTTTTTTCATATCAAAACCAATCACCTCACCTCCTATGGCAATGCCATCAAGGTTAGCTGCTACAATAAACTGGGCGCTTAACTCACGAAGATCACGAAAGCTCCCTCCTTGAATAATGCCAAACAAAGCTTGTTTATAACCATAGGCAGAACCGGAAGCGGATTCATAGGTTTCCTTGGAAGCTTGTAACCAACGATGGGTACGCTCCATCGCCGCTATGGCAGCCTCTCTTCCGCCATTTTCTGGTGTACATTCATCAAATGCCATGATGATATCCGCGCCGATAATTTTTTGCGCATCTATCGAGCTTTTAGGTGTTAAATGAATCACTTGTCCGTTTAAAGGATGTTTAAAATGCGCCCCTTGTGCATCAATTCGACAAATTTTAGCATTTTTAGATAAGCTAAATACTTGAAACCCGCCACTGTCTGTGAGCATCGGTTTATCCCAAGCCATTAAACGATGCATCCCGCCACTTGCGCGGATAACCTCCATGCCTGGATTAACTAACATATGATAGGTATTACCACCTAAAATAATTTGTGCACCTGCCTCTAATAGGTCTTTAGGTGTCATATGATTAACAAAGGCTCGCGTACCCACTGGCATAAAAGCAGGTGTTAACACGCTACCATGCGACGTGGTCATTTCAGTGACTCGGGCGAAAGTGTGTTTACTCGATTTGACAACACGGCAGTTAAATGGATTATTCATGGTGGAAAAATTAGGCTAATTTTAAGGCTTAGAGGCTAGCTTTTTGTCAATGGCAGTTAGAATGCCGCGTAAAATATTCACTTCGCTTACATCTAATTCTGCACGGCTAAATAGTCGCCGTAATCTATCCATGACCTGTTGACTGCGGATTGGTTTTAGAAATTCAATTTTGTTTAATATCGCGTATAAATGTTGGTAAAAATATTCTTGCTGTTTTACATCTGCCAATATTAAAGATTTTTCGGTAATCATTTTTTGTTGCGCTAAAAAAGCCATGCGTAATTCATAACAAACAATCTGCACAGCGGCGGCCAAATTCAAGGAGCTATAATCGGGATTAGCCGGAATAATGATTTGAAAATGACAATGTTGCAATTCCTCGTTGCTTAACCCGCAGCGCTCACGTCCAAATACCAAGGCGACTTCCTGAATAGGGCTCACCATTATTTTTTCAGCGGCAGCGCGAGCTGTTAAAGTAACCCAATTGAGTTCCCGTACTCGCGTACTGGTACCAAATACCAAACTGCAATCTTGTAACGCGTCAATTAAATTATCCACCACTTTAGCTTCCGCTAAAATATCAATGGCATTACTCGCTCGTACCGATGCGCTCAGATGCGGAAAAGCCTTCGGGGCGACCAAATAGAGATTTTTCAAACCCATCGTCTTCATGGCGCGCGCTGCGGCACCAATATTACCAGGATCGGTCGTATTCACTAAAACAATACGGCTACGTAAAAAAAATTCAGCAAAAGACATTGCTTTACCCTTAAATCATTATTGTGACAAGAAACACCACTTGATGGGCCAATACTTGAATATTGATAAATTTAAACGCTTAATATCATTAACTGCCCCTACTTTAAGCTTTGCTTAAAAAAGCAATTAATCTTGATTAGTGGATAAAAATAACGAACGATGGCGACAACATGAACTTAACTTAAGTATTTTCGAGTTATTTTAACAAATTTTGCCACATCAAAGATATTTTAGCGGCATAAGCTATGGTATCATTCCTACACTTTTAAAAATATAGTATTAGATTTCACATTCTATAATATCAATATCCATGCACCCTTTTTTAAATATCGCTGATCGTGCTGCCCGTATGGCAGGAAAAACCATTTTAGATGGTTTAAAACGCCTAGATCGTCTGCGCATGCAGGAAAAACAAGATAACCGCGGGATAGTCACCGAAATTGATCTAAAAGCTGAAAGTATTATTATTGATACCATCAAAGCCGCTTACCCCCACCATGGCATACTCGCGGAAGAAAGCGAACCTATTAACGGTGAAGATTATATCTGGATTATTGACCCCTTAGATGGAACCAGTAATTATATCCATGATTTCCCGCATTTTGCGGTTTCTATTGCCATTAAAAATAAAGAAAAGGATCGCATTGAGCATGCCTTGATCTACGATCCGTTACGCCAAGAAACCTTTACCGCCACCCGCGGTCAAGGTGCTTATCTAGATAACACGCAACGCTTCACGCGTCGCTTGCGCGTCAGTAATCGCGCTAGCATCCCAGAATCCTTAATAGGCATTTCCATTCCTAGCCGAGGATTTGATACCTTAACCGCCTCTATCAATAAAGATGCGCTACGAACCATGATGTCTCAAGCCAGTGGTATACGTCGAACCGGATCAGCAGCGCTTGATTTAGCTTATGTAGCCGCAGGACGCCTAGATGCCGCTTTAGAGCTTGAACTCGCACCATGGGATATGGCCGCCGGCGCTTTACTCGTTCAAGAAGCCGGTGGAATAGCGTGTGATTTAAAAGGTGGTGAAAACTACTTTAAGACACGACATATTATTGTCGCTAACCCTAAGCTCTGCCCTTTAGTACTCAAAGCAATTAGCACACCAAGCTAATAGTTAACAAGCCGCGCCTTATTTAAACTTAAGGTCTATCGTCTACTACTTTTAGCGGTGGTAAAAAATTGCGTCGATCAAGGCCAAGTGCAACAGCTAAAGTCCCTGCTACATAAATAGAGGAATAAGTCCCGACGACAATCCCGATTACCAGTGCTAGCGCAAAACTATGGATCATTGTTCCGCCAAAAATACACAGCGAAAGTACAACCAATAATGTCGTTGCCGAGGTCATAATAGTGCGTGATAAGGTTTGGTTTATAGAGAGATTCACCACTTCAACTGCACTACCTTTACGCAGCTTACGGAAATTTTCGCGAATTCGGTCGAAGATAACAATCGAGTCATTTAATGAGTAGCCAATCACTGCCAATATGGCCGCTAATGCGGTGAGATTGAATTCAATATGAAATAAGGAAAAGATCCCGAGTATGATGATAGGATCATGAATCAAGGCAACAGCAGCGCCTATTGCAAATCGATATTCAAAACGAAGTGCAATGTAAATCATGATCCCTAATAAAGCGATAAAAACAGCCAGTGCGCCTTGAGTCGCTAATTCGTGCCCTACCTGTGGTCCTATAAACTCTATTTGCTTTAATTGAGCACCCGGCAAAGCATTGATAATTTGTGCGCTTAAATCATGCTGCGTAGTCTGATGGGGTGCCAAACTAATTAATACATCCTGTGAGGTTCCATAACTTTGCACGAGTATGTCGTTAAACCCCGCTGCCGCTAATTGTTGGCGGAGTACCGGAATATCGGCAGGATGATCAAATGAAACCTGTAATTGGCTGCCGCCGGTAAAATCTAAGCCCCAATTTAAACCTTTGCTCAGCAAAGAAATCGCAGAAATTAGCATTAATAACAAAGATAATCCTACTGCCCAACGCCGTAAACCTAAAAAATTAATCTGGGTTTGTCTTTTAAAAAATTCCACAACTTTTTACTCTCTTAAGGCTAAATGCCAATTGGCAAGCGTTTCAGAGGACGTCCTCCATAGCACGCATTGATCAAGGCGCGTGTTACCATAATGCCCGTTAACATCGACGTTAATAAGCCGATGGTTAAAGTCACTGCAAATCCTTTAATTGAGCCAGTACCTACACCAAATAATATCAAGGCGACAATTAACGTCGTCACATTTGCATCAATGATAGTAATTAAGGCCCGATCATAACCGGCATGGATACTTGCCTGAGGTGAAACCCCATTACGTAATTCTTCACGAATACGCTCAAATATTAATACATTAGCATCCACTGCCATACCGACAGTTAAAACTATCCCGGCCATCCCTGGCAAAGTCAAGGTCATACCCAATAAAGACAATAATGCAATTAATAGCACTAAATTGAGTGCCAAAGCAATATCGGCAATCACACCAAATATTCCGTAATAAATAGCCATAAAAACTACAGCTAAAACAAAACCGACCACAATAGAAATAATTCCTTTATGAATATTCTCTGCTCCTAATTGCGGACCTATAGTTCGTTGCTCAACAACATAGATAGGTGCCGGTAAAGCACCTGCGCGGAGTAAGAGTGACAAATTTAAGGCTTCTTGGGTATTGCTTAAACCAGTTACTTGAAAATTAGGTGGTAATGCGGTTTGAATATTCGCGATACTAATAATACGCTCTACTTTATGTGGAATATGAGTAATCTTTCCATTGACTAATTTGGCACGACTCTTCGTCTCTACATAAACAATGGCTAAAGGTTTGCCAATGTTTTCTCCAGTAATCTGATGAAAATAAGCTTCGCCTCCTCCGCCCAGACTAATACTAACGGCGGAACGACCTGATTCATCAAAACTAGTTGCCGCATCGGTAATCGAACTACCGGCCAAAATAACCTGCTTATTTAGTAGTACCGGCTGATTTTGATATTGATACAATTGCGAACCGGGTGGCAACTTCCCCAGTTGCGCCGCATGAGGATCGTGGGTTATATCAACTAAACGAAATTCAATGGTAGCGGTTCCGCCTAAAATTTGCTGTGCGCGGGCGATATCTTGGACGCCAGGCAAATCGACTAAAATTCGATTATTACCCTGCTGTTGAACGATAGGTTCTGCAACACCCAGCTCATTAATGCGGTTACGCAAGGTATTAATAGTCTGTTCAATCGCCAATTGTCGTAAGCTATTAAGTCCTTGGCTGCTCCACTGTGCAGTCAGCTGATTACGATTAGCGCTTATCGAACTTGTAAATTCAAAAGCTGGAAATTGACGCTGTAACAGCGCCTTAGCTTTATCTAAACTCATCGTATCCCTGAACAAGATATCAAGCTGCTTTTCTTTTGGGATTAATTCGGCATAACGAATAGTGGCCTGTCGTAAATTTTCAGCAATACTTTTGCTCAAACCCTGCATACGCTGCACAATCAGGTTATCAATATCCACTTCTAAGGCAAAATGCACGCCGCCGCGAAGATCGAGTCCCAGCTTCATAGGCAATGCGCCTATCGCTTGCATCCAATGCGGTGTTGATGAGAGTAGATTAACCGCCGCCGTATAATCATCGCCTAAAGCCGCTGATAAAATATCCTTCGCTCTAAGCTGCGTATCGGTATTATTAAATCGCAGTAAAATAGTTTGCTTAGCAAGCTCTTCGCTTATGGGATGAATCGGTACAGATTTGATCACACTGTTAACTTTAGTCTGTAAAGTATCGATGTCGACATCCGCCATAGCGGTAGTAGGCGAAATTTGTACGGCGGGTTGCTCAGGAAAAAGATTAGGCGCGGCATAAACAAATCCCAACAGGATTAACACCAGCAATAATACATTCTTCCAGAGAGGATATTTATTGAGCATAATTAATAAATTAAGACTTTAATGTTCCTTTAGGCAATACACTGGCAACAGCGGCTTTTTGTAAATTAATCTCAACGTTTTCGGCTATCTTTAAACTCACTAAATCATCTTTAAGCCGAGTAATTTTACCGACGATGCCACCGGTCGTCGTCACCTCGTCACCTATCGCTAAACCGGCCATAAGCTGACGATGTTCTTTAGCGCGCTTTGCTTGCGGACGCCACAATAATAGATAAAAAATTACCACAAAACCTAATAGAATTAAGATTTGCGAATATCCACTGGATTGAGGTGCTACAGAAGTAGCGGCAGATTGCGCCAATACATCAGTTATAAAGAAACTCATACATCTATCCTCATAATAAAATCAATGATAATGAAGTCATGCAATTTACCTGGTTCCTTCTCGCTTCGCAAATTTTGCACCACCAATCCGGTACATAAGAAGACACCAAGAAAGCAAGTTTGGTTAAAAATAGACTTAATTTATAATTAAATATCCGATTCGGATAATACAATATCTGAAAAGTATTTTATCCATTAACTTATCCACATCGCATCTCCGTAGCTAAAAAAGCGATATTTAAAAGTAATCGCCGCTTGATAAGCGGCCATGACTTGTTTAAAACCAGCAAAAGCAGAAACTAACATCAGTAAGGTCGATTCAGGTAAGTGGAAATTAGTCATTAAAGCATCGATACAACGAAAATGAAATCCTGGGTAAATAAAAAGGCGGGTATCTCCGGCAAATGCTTCTATTTCACCATTGAGTGCCGCCGTCTCTAGTGCCCTAACCACCGTTGTTCCGACGGCAATAACGCGTTTATTGTCTTGCTTGGTTTTTTTAATTTGTTCACAAATAGCGCCGGTCACGGTGACATACTCACGGTGCATAAGGTGGTCCGCAAATTTTTCCACCCGCATTGGCTGAAAAGTGCCCGCACCGACGTGCAAAGTGATAAATGCAATATTGACTCCTTTAGATTTCAAGGCATTCAACAAGGCTTCGTCAAAATGTAAACCGGCCGTAGGCGCTGCAACAGCGCCCGGGGAAGAAGCAAAAACCGTTTGATAGCGCTCCCAATCAAAAAGTTCATCGGGACGTTGTAAATAGGGCGGCAAAGGAATATGGCCAATATTATTCAGCAACTCTAAAATAGAAGGCGGTTCAACTAAAAAATATAATTCAAATAAATTTTCATCTCTGGCCAAAATCTCAAGACTAATTCCATTTTCTAATATGAGTTTAGTGCCGATCTTTAATGACTTACTTGATTTCAAATGGGCTAAAACACGTTTTTTATCTAAAATTCGCTCAACTAAAATCTCAACCTTCCCACCTGTTGTTTTCTTTGCAAACAAGCGAGCAGGAATAACTTGGGTATTATTTAACACTAACAAATCACCTGGACTTATAAAATTTAAAATATCTTTAAATTTTTTATGTGTAATTTCACCGCTAGATTTATCCAAACACAGCATACGACTATCCGTTCGCTGCGGAGGCGGATAATGGGCAATTAATTCAACAGGAAGTGGGTAAGAAAAATCTTTTAAGGTATAAGGATAAGATGTTGTATTAGGCATACAAAAAAAACAAATTAAAGATATTTAAAACTTTATTTTACCCAAAGCAAAAAAGAAAAACCCGCGTATAGCGGGTTTTAAAAAAGTAGCCTGGCGGTGTCCT
>DALYCY010000003.1:0-13171 GCA_031973495.1 Candidatus Aquirickettsiella sp.
TATGGGGTTAGTTTACCTCCGGTTAGTGCTAAACCTTATCTAGAATTAGTTGACTCGAAAAGCATGAGTTTAAGCAAAGTGGCTAAATTAGCCGGTATGAGTGTAACGGAGCTCAAAGAACTTAATCCGGGGGTGAAAAATAGCTCAGCGGTGATTAAGCAAGGTCAATTGGCTTTGCCTATCGATAGGGTTGCTTTGTATAAACAGCAATTAGCAATGGCGAGTTCATCGACAGGTTATAAGATGGTAAATGCAAGGAGTGTTGCGCTTAGTACAAAGCAAGGTTCGGCATCACAAGTAAAAAAAGCGAGTGCTATCCAGTTAGTGAGTCATCAAGCTAACGAAAGCTCACCGCAAACGCATCTTGTAAAAAGCGGTGATACCTTAGAGGGTATCGCGAAGCATTATCATGTTTCGGTTAAACAAATACAGGCTTGGAATCAGCTTAGTGGTGATTTTCTCAAGCCAGGTGAAAAGCTAAAGATCATGCTTTCATAGCGTGTGAAAGCATAATAGCTCAAAACGGTGATGGTATTTCAAAGGCTGCTATCACCGTTTTTTTATGCTCGATTTATACGAAGATTTCATCAATACAAAATAGAAATTAAAGTGATTAAACTTATATAACCGGTTTTATATCAAAGTTCGTTACTAAAGCTTTTTAAATAATTGGTAAATGGGCTTTTGGTTTCAGGGTGTTTTAAAGCGAAGGCAATTGTCGCTTTTAGATAACCCAATTTGCTCCCACAATCATAGCGTACCCCTTCAAATTCCCAAGCATGCATTATTTCATCTTTTAGTTGCCGTGCAATGGCATCGGTGAGTTGAATTTCTCCACCTTTCCCCACCGAGGTACTCGAGAGATAGGGAAATATAGTGGAATTAAGAATATAGCGGCCTACCACCGCTAGATTGGATGGCGCTTCTTGGCGGTTAGGTTTTTCTATAATATTATTGATTTGACTCAATCTTCCTTCTTTCGTCTTATAGCCGATGATCCCGTATTGTTCGCTTTCTTCTGGGGAAGTGGCTTGAACGGCAATAATCGTATTCTGTTTTTCTTGATAGATAGCTAGCATTTGTTTTAAACAGGGGATAGTTGCGTCAATTAAATCATCGGCGAGTAAAACAGCAAAAGCTTCGTCATTGATAAGAGGCTGTGCACATAAAACTGCATGGCCTAAACCTAAGGTATCGGGTTGACGTAGGTAAACGCAACTAACCCCTTTCGGCAATATATTTTTAACGATGCGTAATAAATTCTCTTTACCGGCTTCAGCTAATTTGGCCTCTAATTCATAATTCGAATCAAAATGGTCCTCTATAGCGCGTTTACTACTACTGGTTACAAAAATGAGTTCTGTAATTCCTGCGGCAATCGCTTCTTCTACCGCATATTGGATTAAAGGTTTATCCACAATAGGTAACATTTCTTTAGGGCTGGCTTTTGTTGCGGGTAAAAACCGTGTTCCTAAACCTGCCACGGGGAAAATAGCTTTACTAATTTTTTTCATGGATTGAAGGTCTCTCCTCGACCGATTGCATAGTATTTAAACCCTAACTGTTTTAAATAGTGAGGATCATAGAGATTTCTTCCATCAAAGATAACAGGCTCTTTTAAACGTTGTTTGATAAGATGAAAGTCAGGATTAAAAAATATATTCCATTCAGTGACTATGACTAACATATCGGCATTGATTAAAGTAGCCTCAGGATTCTCGTGGCAACTAAAGCCGGTTCTATTTTGATAAATACGATTTGCTTCAGGCATAGCGACAGGATCATAAGCTTGAATTTTCATATTGGCTGCTAAAGCCGATTCAATCAATACTTGACTGGGTGCTTCACGCATATCATCCGTATGGGGTTTAAAAGATAAGCCCCATAAAGCGATGATCTTTCCTTGTAGATGGCCATTAAAATAATGGCGAATTTTAGTAAATAAAAGTTTTTTTTGTGCATCGTTAACCTTATGTACGGCATTGAGCAGCTGTGGAGTGTAATGCACTGTTTTAGCAGTAGCTTCTAAAGCAAGCACATCTTTAGGAAAACAGGATCCACCGTAACCACATCCAGGGTTAATGAAATGATATCCGATACGTGGATCCGAGCCCACACCGATCCGGATTTGTTCAATATCTGCATTTAAGCGTTCTGCTAACTGACTCATCTCATTCATAAAGCTAATTTTAGTGGCTAAAAAAGCATTGGCCGCATATTTTGTAAGCTCTGCAGAACGAATATCCATGGCAATTAAACGATCATTATTACGGTTGAAAGGTCTATAAAGCTTACGTAGATGTGATTCTGTTTCAGTATTGTCAGTGCCAATAATAATCCTGTCCGAACGCATAAAATCACTAACTGCTGCACCTTCGCGCAAAAACTCAGGATTTGCCGCGACATTAAACGGAATAGACAAATTTCGTTGTTTTAACTGCTGTTGGATAACCGACTTAACTTTATCAGCGGTTCCTACAGGTACAGTAGACTTATTAATGATGAGTTTGGGTTCTGTCAGCGTTTTGCCAATATATCGAGCTACATCCAAGGCATAGCTTAGGTCGGCTGAACCGTCTTTGTCCTGAGGCGTGCCTACCGTAATGAACTGATAGAAAGCGTGTTCAACCCCTTGTTGCGGATCAGTACTAAAATTCAGACGACCGGCGGCTAAATTTTTTTGCAATAGCGCCGGGAGATCCGGTTCATGAATGGGGCATTCACCCTGTTTTAAGCGCTTAATTTTTTCTTGATCAACATCAATACAAAGCACTTGATTGCCATGCTCAGCTAAACAGGCCGCTGTAACTAAACCTACATAACCTGCCCCAAAGAGATTAATTTGCATAAAAAATATTTTTTTAACGGTCGAAAGTAGTACGATAGTATCGCAGAATAGTGTAGGCTTCAATTTTAACTCAACATAAGCTAGACTCTGATTTTTAACCGTATATCCCTTATGCGCGCTTATTTGGATTTTTTAAAACATATTCTTGAACAAGGTGTTACGAAAACAGATAGGACAGGTACCGGGACTTTAAGTAGTTTTGCCTATCAAATGCGTTTTGATCTGGCACTAGGCTTTCCGCTGGTTACCACTAAAAAATTACACTTAAAAAGTATCATCTATGAGTTACTTTGGTTTTTACGTGGTGATACCAATATCCATTACTTAAATGAACACCAAGTGACCATTTGGGATGAATGGGCTGATGAAGCCGGTGACCTAGGACCTATCTATGGAAAACAATGGCGTTCTTGGCAAACAGCAGATCAGCAAGTCATCGATCAAATCAGTCAACTCATCGAACAAATAAAAACCAATCCGGATTCGCGTCGTTTAATTGTCAGCGCTTGGAATGTAGGAGATTTGGCGGCTATGGCATTACCTCCGTGCCATTTGTTATTTCAATTTTATGTCGCCAATTCACGTCTTTCTTGTCAGCTCTATCAACGTAGTGCCGATGCATTTTTAGGTGTGCCATTTAATATCGCCTCTTATGCCCTATTAACTCATATGCTGGCACAACAATGTGATTTACAAGTAGGTGATTTTGTTTGGACCGGAGGCGATTGCCATATCTACCGTAATCATATTGAGCAGGTACAATTACAATTGACTCGAAGCCCGCATGCTTTACCGCAATTAAATATTCTAAATAAACCGGCCTCTATTTTTGATTATGGCTTTGATGATTTTGTATTAAGCGACTACCAATACCACCCACCTATTAAAGCTGCGGTAGCAGTTTAGTGAATAAAATTTTTAAAAAAAATTAAATATATTCTACTTTATCAATCTCTAAATTAACTAAACCGGCTGGTGTTTGTATATTCACTACATCACCTTCTTCTTTGCCTATCAATGCCCTTGCAATAGGTGAAGCAAGAGATATTTTGCTGTGTTTAATGTCGGCTTCATCTTCACCAACAATTTGATACTTTAGTGTCTCGTTAGTTTTGGTATTGATAAGATGTAAGGTAGCACCGAAGATAACTTTGCCATGGTTGGCAATTTTTTTAACATCAATGATTTGCGCACTGGCTAATTTATTTTCGATTTCACTAATACGGCCTTCGATAAAGCCTTGCATCTCTTTAGCCGCATGGTATTCAGCATTTTCTTTGAGATCACCGTGCGCACGTGCTTCTGCAATGGCGGCTATTACTTGTGGTCGTTTCAATGTTTTTAATTGATGTAGCTCTTCCTTTAAGTGCTCGGCGCCGCTGTTGGTCATGGGTACTTTATTCATGATTTCTCTCTAGCTTGCTTATTCTATCTTCTTCAGTATCCACACTGAATCATCGATAGGCTTTATCATACCTTTTTTAATTAAATTTTTCGAGTTTGTTAATTTTGTTTACTAAAAAATTTCCTAACACTTTCAAACCATAGTTTTGCTTTAGGGTAGTGATTTCCTGTTTGTAATGCTTTTTCAAGTGTAGATATTAATTCTTTTTGTGTCTTGTCCAGATTAACCGGGGTTTCAACAACAACACGACATAATAAATCACCCGTTACACCGGGGCGTCCTGGAACACCTTTTCCACGCAAACGTAATACTTTACCACTTTGCGTTTCAGCTGGAATATGCAAGTTTACTATGCCAGTTAAGGTCGGAATCTGTATGTCGCCGCCTAATAGAGCAAGTGTTAAATTAATAGGAACATCACAATATAAGTGATTAGCTTCACGTTTAAATAAAGGATGCGGTTTAAGATGAACTTGAACGTATAAATCACCGGAAGGAGCGCCATGATGTCCTGCTTCACCTTCACCGGCTAAACGAATTCGATTTCCTTCATCTATACCCGCTGGAATCTTAACAGATAAAGTTTTTGTTTCTTGGATTTGACCTTGGCCACGACAATCTGGACAAGGGTTGCTAATGATGCGGCCTTCACCATGGCAATCTGGACAGGTTTGTTGAATGGTAAAGAAACCTTGCTGTATTCGAACTTGACCTTGACCTTCACAGGTTTTGCAGAGTGTAGGCTTGCTTCCTTTGCGGGCACCGGAACCGTTACAGCTTTTACAGTTAACCAGCCGTGGAATACGAATTTCGATGGTTGTTCCATGGATCGCCGCTTCTAAATCAAGTTCTAAGGTATAGCGTAAATCGGCACCTCGTTGCGCTCGTTGACCTTGTTGAGCGCCACCGCGATTTCCAAAAATATTACCAAAGACATCGCCAATGTCACCAAAAACATCATTAAAATTAAAACCGTGTGATTCCTGACCACCAGCACCCCCCATCCCAGCGGCGGCATCGAGCCCAGCATGGCCAAATTGATCATAGGTGGATCGTTTACGGGAATCCGATAAAACTTCATAGGCCTCTTTGGCCTCTTTAAATTTTTCTTCAGCGGCTTTATCTGATTTATTACGATCAGGATGATATTTCATCGCTAATTTGCGATACGCTTTTTTTAATTCGCTATCATTTGCATTTCGCGATACGCCTAATACTTCATAGTAATCAAGTTTTTTTGCCATAAATAAAGAACCAGAGATAAAAAATCCCTTGAGCAGGTAAAGTACACAACAAGGGATTTTGAGAGCTTAGTGGAATGTGTATTCTTTTAGCCTAGTTACTGACCCAATAAGGGTCAGTAACTAGGCATTAAAGAGAGCAAGTTTTAATTATTCTTTGTCCTTGTCTTTATCCTTGTCTTGTTTGTCTTTGTCTTTCACTTCCTCAAATACAGCGTCAACGATATCTTCCTTCCCTTTAGTATTTTCCTGGGTAGAATCTGTTGCTGTATCACTTGCATTGGCAGTGTCAGGTTGTGCATAGAGACGATCAGCCATCTTTCCAGATAGTTCAGTAAGCTCTTTAAGTTTGGCTTCAATGTCCGCTTTATCAGTTCCTTTTAGTGCCTCTTTCAGTGCTTCGATAGACTTTTCTAATTGCTCTTTTTCATCCGAATTTATTTTTTCACCCGCATCTTTGATGGCTTTGCTAATGCCATGAATTAAATTATCAGCTTGATTGCGGACTTGGATTAGCTCATGAAATTTACGATCATCGTCAGCATGCACCTCGGCATCCTTGACCATTTGTTGAATTTCCGCTTCAGACAAACCGCTACCTGCTTTGATAACTATCTTTTGTTCCTTTCCGGTCGCCTTATTTTTGGCTGATACATTAAGGATACCGTTAGCATCAATGTCAAAGGTTACTTCAATTTGAGGCGTGCCTCGGGATGCTGGTGGAATATCAGTTAAATCAAAACGACCCAATGACTTATTCGCCGAAGCAATTTCGCGTTCACCTTGCAGTACATGGATAGTTACTGCGCTTTGATTATCATCTGCTGTAGAGAAAACTTGGCTGGCTTTGGTGGGAATGGTGGTATTTTTTCCAATCAATTTGGTCATAACGCCACCTAAGGTTTCTATCCCTAATGAGAGGGGGGTTACATCAAGCAATAATACATCCTTGACATCGCCGGCTAGTACACCCCCTTGAATTGCTGCCCCGATAGCCACGGCTTCATCAGGATTAACATCATGGCGCGCATCTTTGCCAAAGTAAGCTTTAACAACTTCTTGTACTTTCGGCATACGCGTCTGCCCACCGACCAAAATAACTTGGGTAATTTTGTCGAGAGGGATTTTGGAATCCTTTACCGCCATCTTGCATGGTCCAATGGTACGTTCAATTAAATCTTCTACTAATGACTCGAGTTTGGCGCGAGTGAGTTTAATCTGTAGATGTTTTGGTCCGCTACTATCGGCGGTAATATAGGGTAGATTTATATCCGTTTCCTGGGCCGAAGAAAGCTCAATCTTAGCTTTTTCAGCGGCTTCTTTGAGACGTTGTAATGCCAAAGGATCCTTATGCAGATCAATGCCTTGATCTTTTTTAAATTCATCGGCGAGATAATTGATAATGCGTAAATCAAAATCTTCACCACCTAGGAAGGTATCACCATTGGTGGCTAGCACCTCAAATTGATGCTCCCCGTCGATTTCAGCGATTTCAATGATGGAAATATCAAAGGTCCCACCGCCCAAATCGTAAACAGCGACCGTAGAGTCCCCACGCTTTTTGTCTAAACCGTAGGCCAGAGCGGCGGCAGTAGGTTCATTAATGATACGTTTAACCTCAAGACCGGCAATACGGCCAGCGTCTTTAGTCGCTTGGCGCTGCGAGTCATTGAAATAGGCAGGGACGGTAATAACCGCTTCTTTTACCTCATGGCCCAAATAGGCTTCGGCATCCCTTTTTAATTTCATTAAAATTTGCGCAGAAACCTCTTGGGGTGACAGTTTTTTGCTGCCCACTTCCAGCCAAGCATCCCCATTATCGGCGGGAATTATTTTATAGGGGACCATCTTGATATCTTTTTGTACCGCTTCATCTTTAAAACGGCGACCTATCAAGCGCTTTACCGCATATAAGGTTTCCTTAGGCTTAGTGACAGATTGGCGTTTCGCCACTTCACCGACCTTAATCTCATTACTGTCATAACTCACCACAGAAGGGGTAGTCCGTCGACCTTCTTTATTTTCGATTACTTTAGGCTTGCCTCCTTCCATGATGGCAACACAAGAGTTTGTGGTCCCTAGATCGATGCCTATTATCTTTGCACTTGCCATAAATTTCTCCGCGTTAAGTAGTTAATTTTTTTAAGTCTTAGTTTGTAAAAATCGGTTGGAAACGGTTTATTGATCGAAATTAACAACTCTTACTAAAATTGGGTTGAGGCGCCTAATTTTCAAGATGTATGCCTATGAAGTTTTTTCTTTGGCTTTCGTGACGACAACCAACGCTGGACGCATCAGTCTCTCGTGAAGTAAATAACCCTTTTTGCAAGACCTTAATGATCGTATTGGGGGCCAGCTCATCGCTTTCTTCGGCCAACATGGCCTCATGAAAGTGGGGGTCAAAATGCTTGCCAGAAGGCTCTATGGATTTTACCCCATTTTTTTCGAGGATACTTTGTAGCTGTTTAAGTGTTAATTGTATGCCGGTTAAAGCAGGATTGCTATCGCTTGCAGGCGGGGTATCGAGCGCTGCTTCTAGGCTATCTTTTACCGGAAGTAATTCTTTGATAAATTTTTCCAGCGAAAATTTATAAGCATTTTCTATATCTAGTTTGGTGCGGCGACGTATGTTTTCGATTTCAGCTAAATGGTATTTCTCTTGTTCTTTGTATTTGAGCAATTGCTCTTTCTGGAGATTGAATTGAGCTTCCGTCTCAAGCAATTGTGTTTCTAAAGCTTCATAGGTTAGATGGGTTAATTTATCGGTGTCCGCCGGTTTTTCTGCGGTGGCAGATTTAGAGGGTTCTTGATTTGCGGCAGTATTTAATTTTTCCCAAGTGGTTTTTTTAGATGTATCTTTTTTACTCATTTCGAAACTGGCCCCCATTTTTTTAAAGAAAGAGATATCTACTCTATAATCAGATCGGCATAACCCGTAAATTATGGAGCCTAGTTAGGCGATATTCAAGGGACTTAAGCTTTTTGGACTTGTCTATAACGCATCATAAGCTTAATCGATACAAATTTACAGCGTATTTCAGTTGACTACACGCATCGTTTCTATCAGGATACCGTGAACTATCACAGTATGTGAATGAAATTCTATGAGCAAAAAATTTACTACTATCGGTTTAATCGGTAGACAAGGAATGCAAGCTGTTAGTGATACATTAACAGCCGTACTTGATTACTTACAGGTGCGCGGGCTCGAAGTATTCGTCGAGGAAGAAACGGCACGATCCTTAAAGACGCAGCAATTTACTTGCTGCACGCGCGATCAATTAGCGCAGCAGGTCGATTTACTGATTGTTGTAGGCGGAGATGGGAGCCTTATTAATGCCGCACACAGTGCCGTAGAGCATAATACCCCGGTGTTAGGCGTCAACCGCGGTCGCCTTGGCTTTCTTACCGATATTCATCCGCAAGATTTGGAAAAAAAAATAGGTGAAGTATTAAATGGTGATTATAAAGAAGAACAACGTTTCCTTTTAAATACCACAATTGCTTTGCAACAGGATAAATTAGAAGCAGGAATTGCTTTAAATGAAGTGGTGCTGATGCCTGGAAATGTGGCACGTATGATCGAATTTTCGATTACCATTGATGATCAGTTTGTGTGTGCGCAACAAGCCGATGGCTTGATTGTGGCAACACCGACAGGATCAACTGCTTATGCGTTATCAGGTGGCGGGCCCATCTTGTATCCACAGCTAGATGCTATCGTGTTAGTGCCGATGTTCCCACATACCTTAAGCGCAAGACCTATTGTCGTATCGGCGAAGAGTCATATTGTGATTCATATTGATGCCCATAGTACCGCTGCCCCATGGTTGAGTTGCGATGGCCAAGCGCGAATTTCGGTGCCTATCGGGGCTAATATTCGTATTCAAAAAAATACCAAAGCACTACGTTTGATTCATCCTCTCGATTATAATTACTTTGAAACCTTACGTACCAAGCTACATTGGCACAAGTATAATCATAATAAATAAAATTATTTTTCTAACCGGCACAAGTTGTAGCGATCTATTTTAAGTCTATTTTCATACTCAATAAATAATAAGGAAATTGTCATGCAGTCCAATCATTTGGCCCGTCAAAAAGGAGCAAGAAAAGTATTGATCGACTTACTGCATAAAAAAAGTTACTGCATTTGTATTCCTGAACCTGAACTTGTCGAATTGTATTTTAACCAAGTAAGTCCGAGATGGATTCAGGATTTTCTTTTAACCAAAAATACCTTAGGTTACTCAGTAATTCCTATGTTTATGTTTATTTTTGTGAAAAATAAACACTTAGACAGCCTACAAAGTCTACGTTTACAACGCTTGTTATATCTATTGATAGCACAAGTTAATATCAGTGTTAGCGTGGACCAAATCCTCCTGGAAAATAAAAACAATAAGGCCGCCTGGATTTATTATGTATTATATGAGCTGATGCAGTTTAATTTAAGTGATTTTCTGGAATCGAGTGATAAAAGAATAAAAATTCTTAGCTTAGCCGAATGTATCGAGTTTTTTTTAGAAAAATCCAGCGCCGAAACGCTCACTAGGCTCTGTTTAAATACGGATAAAAAAGGCTATCCCATAATCCAAAAAGCAATGTATTTAATAGCTAACGAAGCGCTGCACCCCCTACAGCGGGTTTATTTAACCCATATTACTGAAAAATTAATTCAAAAAACTATCCCAATGGCTATCGAGAGCCAGATTTTTCAAGTTCAGCAGCAAGGATTTAGTTTTATATGGTGTACTTTATGTGTTTGGTTACAATTAGTTTTTACAGAGGGCGTATTTAATCGAGCTAAAATAGATAATTTTACGCGCTTGATTAACGGCTTGTTAGATAAAGTGCGTAGTGAAAGCTTAATGCAAATACTCTTAGAGCGAAATGGAATCGGCTATGTGCTTATATTGCGCCATATTTTATTCAGGCAATCGAAGTTAAGCGATTTCAACCAAGCATCAATAAATTCCTTGAATCCTATTTTTAATCGTTGGCTGAAAAAAATATTTGCAAATCTCACTATTACAATAATAGAATCCATGTTAGAGCATCTACCCAATTTATTGCTGAAGGATACGCGTCTTTCTAAAGCAACAAGACAAAAGCTTATGACAGGATTTTTTGACTATTTAGTCCAATTTAGCCGCTTAAAATCGGATGATTTGTTATATTTAAATCGCTTAAAAGAACGCTTAGAAGATCAATTTTTATCGGGCAATAAAGTCGTCAAATTATTTCAGTGGGTACAAACTTGCTGCAATTTATTTAAACCTTGTGTTAATTTATCCGGCTGTACCAGTAAAAGTAGTGAGCTTGATGCAAGCCAAGATGAAACCTACGCTCTAATGAATAATTTTGGCCGTGTTCAATTAAATTATCGTTATTCAACGATTAGTAGCTGAGGGGATGTAAACAGTGCGCGATAAATATGTTATAGGCAATTGGAAGATGCATGGTAGCAAAAATTCTGTTGCTAAATTGCTAAATGCTTTTAAAGCTTATGATCAAAAGCTTATATCCAAAGTAAAGTTAGTTGTATGCCCACCGTATATCTTTTTAGAGCAAACCCAAGCCTTATTACCAAACACTAAGCTGCAATGGGCGGCGCAAAATATGGCTGCGGAGAAGCAAGGGCCTTATACAGGAGAGATATCGCCTACGATGTTACTTGAGTTTGGTTGCCGTTATGTTTTGTTAGGGCACTCTGAACGACGTACTTTATATGGCGAAACCGACCAAGAAATTGCCAAAAAGTTTAAATTAGCGGCCAAATTAGGGCTTACCCCGATTCTTTGTGTGGGAGAGACGCTAGCTCAGCGTCAAGCCGAGCAAACGCAATCTATCTTGCAAGTGCAGCTAGAAAGAATCTTCGATTTAGGTAGCGATGTTTTAAAAAAAGCTATTATGGCGTATGAACCTGTTTGGGCTATTGGCACAGGTCTGTCAGCACAACCCGAGCAAGCGCAGGAAGTTCATCAATTTTTACGTCAACAAGTTAAATTACTGGATGCTGATCTTGCACAAAAATTACCTATCCTGTATGGTGGCAGCGTTAAAGCGGACAATGCTAAGCCCTTATTTGAAATGCCGGATATTGATGGCGGATTGATTGGTGGGGCGTCTTTGGATGCAGTAGAGTTTCTAGATATTTATCGAATACTTGCTTCAATAGCAGGTTGCATAGTTTAGAATTATTTTTAATAATGCTTATATAATTCCACATTTAAGATTATGTTACAGCAATTTTTAGTTTTATTGCACGTTATTATCTCAATCGCATTAATTATCTTAGTTTTATTACAGCAAGGTAAGGGTGCTGAACTGGGAGCCACTTTTGGCAGCGCTGCTTCACAGACAGTCTTTGGTAGTCAAGGCTCGGGTTCTTTTTTGCTCAAATTAACCGGCTTGCTGGCCTTATTATTTTTCATTACCAGTCTTAGTCTGGGTTATTTAGCGGGTCATCTTAATAAACAGGACCCGATACAAAGATTAGCTAACTTAGCCCAACAATCGTCACTTCCCGTTAATCAAGTGAGCGACAAAGCTTTAGCTTCACCTCAAACAACCGGAAATTCAGCCTTAGATAATAAATCGTATCCTACATCTGCTGATATTCCTCAATAAATTGTTTATTTTTTAGCCGAAGTGGTGAAATTGGTAGACACGCCGTCTTGAGGGGGCGGTGGCGCAAGCTGTGCCGGTTCGAGTCCGGCCTTCGGCACCACAACAATTTATTTTTATTATGATTCTGCAAGTGGTGCAAGCCATGCCGCTTCGAGTTTAATACGAATAACTTATTTTCTTAGCCGCTCTATTTGGCAGTACTTTCAGGTAAAATTGACGAATGGTGTGATGAAATTAACCATTGATGACCATTCCATAGATAAGTAAATGTATAGCGGGCGTGTAGTTTCTTGCCATTTTTCAACGTAAAGGTATATAAACCAGTATCAATTGCTTTGTTGCAGCCAATGCTGATGGTGCGAGAGTCAATCTTACCGATTGGGTGCTTTGTTAAAAAGTCTTTAAAATAAGCCAAGCGTTCAGCACTAGTTACTCTGGGCGCGTTGGATATCGTTGCAAGTAATACGGCATTATCGGTATAGTTGGCGTTAACTTTAACAGCATTGCCTGTTTTAAGTGATTGATTCCAACGGTCAAATAATGCCGCAATTTCCTGTTTATTGGTTTTAACACAAGCTATATGCGTAGTTGAGCTCATGGCCATGCTAGTAGGCGTGGCTAATAAGAAACTCCATAAAACGGTGCTAACAATCGTTTTCTTACACATTTTAGAATCCTTACGAAAATAAGAGGCTTAAAGTAAATAAGAATTGCTGGAGAATAGTTATTAAGATAAGTTTTTATTAAATCATAGATCCCTTAGTAATTCATTAATCGCTACTTTGGCTCGAATACTCTTGTCAATTTGTTTGACAATAACGGCACAATTAAGATGGCAATGTCCGATTTTAGAAGGCAGGCTACCGGCTAAGACGACGGAACCTTGAGGAACACGACCGTAACTAATCTCATCCGTTTGTCGGTTGTAAATAGGGGTGTTTTTTCCAATAAAAACACCCATGCTAATGATGCTATTTTCTTCGACAACAACCCCTTCAACCACTTCAGAACGCGCACCAATAAAGCAATTGTCTTCAATAATAG
>DALYCY010000003.1:13181-14548 GCA_031973495.1 Candidatus Aquirickettsiella sp.
TGTAAAGTTTCTAATACACCGCCAATACCTACGCCACCGGATAAATGTACATTTTTACCAATTTGCGCACAAGAACCCACCGTTGCCCAGGTATCGATCATACTGCCTTCATCAATATAAGCACCGATGTTGACAAAACAAGGCATAAGAATGGTGTTCTTGGCGATATAAGCGCCTTGACGGACACAAGCATTCGGCACAACGCGTAGGGCATCCTGTTGAAATTGCTGTTGATCAAAAGCCGCAAACTTTAGTGGGATTTTATCAAAGTAATGGGTATAGCCGGCATCAAATAATTGATTACGGCGAATTCGGAAAGATAACAGAATAGCTTGTTTTAGCCACTCATAGACGATCCAGTTGTTGCCTTGTTTTTCCGCAACACGAAGTTCCCCTTTATCGAGGAGTTCTATTGCCGCTAAAATAGCCGTTTTACTCGAGTCATCTATCGTTTCAGGATAAATAGTATTTATCTTTTTATAGGTCTGTTCGATAGTCGTTTTCAATGTCGTCATGAATTAACAATCCAAATGAAGTAGATGTAAAAATAATAATTTCTTTCTATCTTGTTAAGACGGATGAATGATAGGTCCCTGGTTTAAGTCTTTGAGCCTTAAGTGTTATCAGTGCTTAACTTTAGGATAATAAATCAAAGTATAGACTACCGGCAAAATAAATAAGGTAAATAAAGTCCCGATTGACATACCACCGAAAATAACCCAACCCAATTGATTGCGCGCATGTGCGCCTGCCCCGCTGGCCAATGCTAGCGGGAGTGCCGCAAGTAACATGGCAGCGGTGGTCATAAAGATAGGGCGTAAACGTAAAGCAGCGGCTTCGATGATAGCTTCTTGTGCAGAAACGAGCGTATTTTTTTGTAATTGTTTGGCAAATTCGACGATTAAAATACCATGCTTAGTAATTAATCCAATTAAAGTAATTAAGCCAATTTGTGTATATATATTTAAACTGCCACCTGATAAATGTAGGGCTAATAGTGCGCCGGTTAAAGAGAGTGGAACAGTAATAAGAATAACCAAAGCGGCACGGAAGCTTTCAAATTGAGCAGCAAGCACTAAAAAAATAAACATTAATGCCAACAAAAAGATTTGTTGCATACTATTTCCTGCTTGTATAAATTGGCGTGTTTCACCAGCAAAATCAATTTGTACGGTATCGGGAAGAATTTTTTGAGTTAATTTTTCCAGATAATGAACTGCTTCGCCAATGGTATAACCCGGTGCTAGATTGGCACTTAAGGTCACGGCGGGTAATTGTTGGAAATGATTAAGATTTAATGCGCCATAAGCAGGATGTAGACTGACTATATTGCCTAAAGGAAGCAATTTTTGGTTTTGACTGCGAAT
>DALYCY010000003.1:14558-20217 GCA_031973495.1 Candidatus Aquirickettsiella sp.
AATATTGATAAGTTTCAGTGATTGCTCGGTACTCATATAGCGGTGATATAATTGCAGGATAACCGGATAACTACGACCGTCCCAATTAACAAGACTGCTTTGCGGTGCTCCTATGAGAATATTCAAACTATTAGCAATGTCACTCATTGAAATGCCCAATGAGTTGGCTTTATCCCTATTAATATCAACACGGATTTGCTTTGAATCCATTTTTAGATCAGATTGTAAACTTAAGATGTTTGGATTAGTTTGTGCGACAAGCTGTTGTAATTTTTCGGCGAATTTATTTAAGTTATCGTAGCTTTCCGCACTTTTGAGTATAAATAGGAGTGGAGCATGACCTGCAGCACCGGGTAATGCGTGAGGATTAAATGGAAATGCTTGTAGACCGGTAATTCCCCAATAGCGTTTAAACAAAGATTGAACGATATCTGCACTTGATTTGTGGCGTTCATTCCATGGCTGCAATATTAAGAAAGAGAGCGCGTTATTGAGTAGAGGTACACCGATTAAACTAATAGAGGTGACCACTTCCGGAGTGGTTTTATAGATTCCTTCCATTTTGGCCATATATTTTTCCATGTAGGCTAAATTAGCAGAAGTAGGACCGTTGGCGGCAGTTATGATAAGACCTTGATCTTCTTGCGGCGCTAATTCACTGGCTAAGGTTTTAAATAAACCAAAACAAGCCAGATAAATAAGTAAACCTGCCGCTAAAATAGTTTTACGATGTTGTATGGCCAGGGTTAGATATTTTTTATAAATACCGAGGGTGGCGTTAAATAATTGATCTATTTTTAAGCTAAAGCGTGATGGATGTGTTTGGTGTTTTAACAACTTTGCACACATCATTGGCGAGAGGGTTAAGGCAATAAAGCCTGAGATAATAACTGCAGCGGCCAATGTAAAGGCAAACTCGCGAAATAATAAACCAGTCATATCCTGAATAAAACCAATCGGTGCATATACGGCCGCTAAGGTTAATGTCATGGCAATAATGGCAAAGCCAGTTTCTCGAGTGCCTAAAATAGCGGCATTTTCAGGCGTTTTTCCAAGCGCGATATGTCGATGGATATTTTCTAAAACAACAATGGCATCGTCAACGACTAAACCTACTGCTAATACCCAGGCTAACAGCGTTAATACATTTAATGTATAAGCTAATGCCAGCATAGCCGCAGAGACGCCGATTAAGGATAAAGGGATAGTGACTAAAGGGATTAAAGCGGCACGAAAACTGCCTAGGAATAAAAAGATAATAGCCAATACGAACAAACAAGCTGTAAAAATAGTATGCCTTACATCACTTAACGAGGCAGCGATAAATTGTGAAGCATCCCATATTAACTGTACTTTCATGTTGGCGGGTATAGCGGCTTTAAGTTGAGGTAGCCGTGCTAGCACAGCCTTTGAGACATCTAATGGATTAGCCGTACTCAATGGAACTATACCGACAATCACCGATTGTTGGTTGCCGTTAACACTGGCGCTTACTTCATCCGATTGCACACCAAGTACCGCTTGTCCTACATCCGATAGGCGGACTAAATAATTATTTTGCGGGCGAATTACTAAATTATTTAATTGTGCCGCCGTTTGTCTGTCGGTATTCGCACTAATGTTAATGGTCTGCCAAGGAGTGCGTAATGATCCAGGTGCCGCTTGGATATTATTTTGTTGTAGGGCATTGAGAATATCATTGGCTGTGACTTGATGGGCCGCCATTTTTAATGGATCGAGCCAGATTCGTATTGCATAGTTATTACCACCTAATATTTCGGCTTGACTAACACCGGGTAAGGTTTGTAATTGCGGTTGAATAACACGATTGAGATAATCTGTAATGGCAGCAAGACTCAGTGTGTTACTGGTAAATGCCATGAAAAGGCTAGGACTTGCGTCAGGATCTTTGGTGCTAATGATAGGATCTGACACCGCTTTAGGCAGTTGTTTACGTACCGAAGCAACCGCATTACTGATATTGCTTATTGCCTTGCTTAAATCATAACCCAGTTTAAATTGTAGTGTAATTTGACTGTTTGCTTGTCGGCTGGAAGACCGTATCACCTCCACGCCTTCTATTCCCCCTAAGGTATCTTCTAAGGGGGTAGTGACAAAACCTTCTATTAGTTGTGCAGGAGCGCCTGGATAACGGGTCTGTACGTTAATAACAGAAGGCGATATCGAAGGGTATAAGCGGGTAGGTAATAAGAGAAATGATTTAATACCGACTAGCAAGATAAAAAGGCTAAGCACCCAACTAAATACCGGTTTACGGATAAAAAATTCAGTAAATTGCATTACACTTATTGTCCAGCCCTAACGCTAGCGTTAGGGTGTACTTTAAAACCACCGACACTGATAATAGTATCGCCTGCATGAAGCCCCGTGCTTAAACCGATTTTTCCATCTTGATGAAAACGGATGGTGACCGGTGTTTTAATCGCTTTATGATCTATTATTCGATAAACGAAACTTCCATTTTGGTCCACATTTACGGCGGTTTCAGGCACGATGGCTAAGGTTTGTGCTTGACCAATTTGAATAGACACATCGACAAAAGCACCAGGCAGTAATTGCCCTTGGCTATTATCGAGGCTGGCACGTATCGCGAAGCTTCGTGTAGCGCTATCGATGTGTGAATCTAGGGCATAAACCTTCGCCACAAAAACTTTATCTGGATAAGCGTCGGAATGTATTAAGACCTGACTTCCTATCGCAACTTGGCCAGCTTGTGTTCCGGGTATGTTAAAGTCTACCCTTAACGGATCGATCGCCTCTAAATTGACAATAGCTTTACTTGGATCAATAAAATCGCCTTGGTTGACTAAGCGTAAGCCAAGACGACCGCTAAATGGTGCACGTATCAGTGTTTGATCAAATACCGCTTGCATTTCGGCTTGTTTGGCCAAATTGGCCTGATAGCTGGCGGCTAATTTATCCAAATCGGCTTTAGCCAATACCTTTTTGTTATAAAGTGTTACACCGCGTTGATAATCGGCATGACTAAGTTGAGTTTGTGCGACGGCAGCATCTAATTGCGCTTTTAAAATAGCAGGATTGAGTTGAAGCAGTGGATCCCCTGCTTTAACCTTGTCACCGGAGTGAAAATAAATAGCGCTGATGCGCCCACTCGTTTCCGCTTTTAGCACAATTCCTTGATTGGCTGATAAGCTCCCAACAGCTTGGATACTATCTTGCCAGGGGGTTAATGTCGTTTTAGTGGCTTCAACCACCACAGGTGGAGTGCGCGTACCAGGCGGAGTTTTTTTTGCATAAAAGAGAGCACCTGCCAGGATCAAGACAAACAGAAAAACAGAGCAAACTAAACGCTTTAACATATTTTTTCTTATTTTTAGGTTCTTTCTATTCGATATTTTGCGATAAAATTTTTGCAATATTAGAATAAGGATTTATTACATCGAAGGCCTTAAGTTAAACAGGATGTTCACTAAGAGCGCTACAGGGATGTAGTTATGCGTGTCTGAGAGGCAATAAACCCTTACTCTACAAGGTCAATTATTTATTCGCGAAATTTTTGTCTGTAAAATACTGAAAAAATTACTATAGAGACTTAATCCATTGAAATCAAGCTAGGTCTGGTTGCTGAAAAAAACTGGGCGCCGATAGGCTAGGAGATATATGGTGAGCTAACTGTTAAAAATGCCGCTATGTTAGATGTCAGATAAAGGCTTGTTCTTCGTCGCGCTTGGTGAGGACTTCATAAGCGGTGTCAGTGACGAGGAGGGTATGTTCCCATTGCGCCGATAAACTATGATCTTTCGTCACCACTGTCCATTGATCGGGCATCAGTTTAATAAAGCGCTTACCGGCATTGATCATAGGCTCAATAGTGAATGTCATCCCCGGCACTAATTGTATACCGGTTCCGGCTTGACCATAGTGCAGGATTTGCAGGTCTTCGTGAAAGAGTCGACCGATGCCATGACCGCAATACTCACGCACCACAGAAAAACCTTCAGATTCAGCATATTTTTGAATGCAAGCGCCTATATCACCCAGATAAACACCAGGTTTTACTAATTGAATAGCACGATATAAACACGCTTGTGTGACTTGCGATAAACGTTGCGCCAAGATAGAAGGCTTGCCGACAAAAAACATTTTACTGGTATCACCATGGTAGTTTTCTTTAATGACAGTAACGTCGATATTTAATAAATCACCATCCTTTAATATCCGGCTACTTGGAATACCGTGACAGACTTGATGATTGATAGAAGTGCAAATTGATTTCGGAAAACCACGATAATTTAAAGGCGCCGGGATGGCCTTTTGTTCATTGACAATGTAGTCATGAGCGATTTTATCCAGTTCATCGGTGGTAACACCGGCTTTAACATGGGGTACGATCATTTCTAAGACCTCTGCTGCTAAGCGGCCAGCAGTGCGCATTTTCTCTATTTCTAGCGGTGTTTTTATAATGATAGATGACATAATGGTTTAATTTGCAGGTGATAGTTAATTTATTTGGCCATGACAATGCTTATATTTTTTATTAGCGCCACAAGGGCAAGGGTCATTTCGCCCTATTTTAACGGAATTACGTGGCGCAGTGCGTGCTGCTTCTAGGGTAGTGCTTGAGGTTTCCATCTCAGGTGTTAATAAATCTTGATGTTGAAAATCAAGTAATTGCGGCATTTCTTCTCGACGTTGTTTTTCCAAGCGCTCAGCATCTTCAGGTGTTTGTATTTGTAGACAACTGAGTAAACTAACCACTTGATATTTCAACTGATCCAAAAGTTCAGCAAATAACATAAAGGATTCGCGTTTGTATTCTTGTTTAGGATTCTTTTGTGCATAACCACGCAGGTGGATTCCTTGGCGTAAATGATCCATCGCAGCAAGATGATCCTTCCATAAGGTATCGAGTGTTTGTAACATCAATGTTTTTTCAATCTGACGCAATGTCGGTGAGTCGACTAATTTTTCTTTTTCGGCATAAGCTATTTGTGCCGCCTTTAATATATTTTGGCGCAGATCCTCTTCAAGACAGTTTGGATCCTCTAACCAAGTTTCAACCGGGAGATTTAAACAAAAATCCTGTTTAAGTTGATTTTTTAAGCCAGGGATATCCCATTGTTCCTCTAAGCTTTGTGATGGAATATGTTGCTCAATAGCGGTGTAGATAACATCCGCCCATAGATTTTTAATCAGCGGTGAAATATCTTCTGTCGCCAGCAATTCATTACGTTGCTCATAAATAACCTTACGTTGTTCATTGGCGACATTATCAAATTCTAACAATTGCTTTCGCACATCAAAATTGCGACTTTCTACTTTACGTTGTGCATTTTCAATGGCACGTGTTATCCAGCGGTGTTCAATGGCTTCTCCTGGATGCATGCCGATCTTTTGCATGATAGTTGCGACCCGATCCGATGCAAAGATGCGCATTAAATTATCTTGCAAGGATAAATAAAAACGCGAAGAACCCGGATCGCCTTGTCGCCCAGAACGACCACGTAATTGATTATCGATACGGCGCGATTCATGTCGCTCACTTCCTATAATATGCAGACCACCGGCGGCAATGACTTCATCATGCTTTTTTTGCCAACTTAATTTATGTTGCGCCACTTCTTCAGCCGAACTATTGCTAGCTAGCGCGGCAAGCTCCGCTTTTAAATTACCCCCT
>DALYCY010000003.1:20227-50039 GCA_031973495.1 Candidatus Aquirickettsiella sp.
GACCCGCCATATTAGTGGCAATGGTTACCGTTCCAGGGCGACCTGCTTCAGCAATAATTTGCGCCTCTTTCTCGTGAAATTTGGCATTAAGTACTTGATGAGGAATTTTTTCTTTGCTTAAAAGCTGGGCAAGATATTCCGATGTTTCTATCGATGCGGTACCTACTAATACGGGCTGCTTTCGTGCTCGACAGGCTTTGATATCATCGATAATGGCCTTGAATTTTTCATCCTTGGTCAAGTAGATTTGATCAGCTAAATCTTGACGAGAGACCGGTAAATGGGTGGGAATGACCACCACTTCCAAATTATAAATTTGCTGAAATTCATAGGCCTCGGTATCAGCGGTTCCCGTCATGCCGGCCAGTTTATGGTACAGGCGAAAATAATTTTGGAAGGTGATAGATGCTAAAGTTTGATTTTCATTTTGAATGTTAGCGTTTTCTTTGGCTTCAACGGCTTGATGTAAACCATCTGACCAGCGTCGACCCGACATTAAACGACCGGTATGCTCATCTACAATGACCACTTGCTTATTTTGTACAATGTAATCAATATCACGTTGGAATAAATAGTGTGCACGTAATGCCGCATAAACATGATGCATAAGACCAATATTACTAAGATGATATAAATTTTCACCCGGTTTTAATAAGTCTTGTTTGACTAATAGCTCTTCTAATTTTTGATGTCCTTCCTCGGTTAAGTGAGCTTGTTTCGCTTTCTCATCTAGATAAAAATCACCAGGACCTAGTTCTTTTTCTCTTAAAACAAGCGCCGGGATAATTTGATTAATTTTGCTATAAAGCTCAGAGCTTTCTTCGCTGGCACCGGAAATAATTAACGGTGTACGCGCCTCATCAATTAAAATAGAGTCCACCTCGTCAACTATGGCAAAGTTTAAAATTCGTTGCGATTTTTCTGCGAGTGAAAAAGCCATGTTGTCGCGTAAATAATCAAAGCCAAATTCGTTATTGGTTCCATAGGTAATATCGGCTGCATAGGCTCCCTGTCGTTCAGGAAGCGGAAGGTCTGAAACAATAACCCCGGTACTTAAGCCTAAAAAGGTATACAGTGGTCGCATCCATTCCGCATCGCGTTTGGCCAAATAATCATTGACGGTAACGATATGCACGCCTAAACCACTTAACGCATTGAGATAAGCTGGCAAGGTAGCTACTAAGGTTTTACCTTCCCCGGTGCGCATTTCAGCAATTTTTCCGCTGTGCAACACCATGCCGCCAATTAATTGCACATCAAAATGACGTAAACCTAACACACGGCAACTGGCTTCACGAACAACAGCAAACGCCTCAATTAATAATTCATCTAAAGAACAGCCATCTTGCAAGCGCGCTTTAAACTCACTGGTTTTCGCTTTCAGCTCCTCATCAGATAAGGCTTGCATATTCGATTCTAAGGCATTAATCGCAACGCTGGTTTTCTCAAGTTGTTTTAGCAGTCGTTGATTGCGACTAGGAATAAATTTACTTAAAAGCTTAGAAATCATAAATATAAAAAAGTCTCTGTGGTGCTTTTTGTACAAAAACAAGTGTGGTGGACACAAGCCTAGAAAATGTACTCACTTTACTAAAAAGTAAGCGATAGCGCTAGTCGCTGTTCTACAGCCGCTAAGATAGCGGCTGTATCTAAACCTGCCTGCGAAAGCAAGCTGCCAGAATCACCATGTTCAATAAAATTATCCGCAAAGCCTAGAATGAATACATCACATCGAATCCCTTGTTGATGTAAATATTCACTTACTGCCGAGCCTGCGCCGCCTAGCTTAACGTTTTCCTCGAGCGTGACTAATAATTGGTGTGTTTTGGCCAGTTGCGATAATAATTTTTCATCTAAAGGCTTTACAAAGCGCATATTAACGACAGTTGCATCAAGTGATTCAGCCACAGCAAGTGCTGAATATAACAGGCTTCCAAAGGCTAATAAGGCGATCGATTTTCCGCTTCGACAAATTTCAGCTTTGCCCAAAGGGATTAACGACATCGCTTTTTCTACTAAAACACCCGGGCCTGTGCCACGAGGATAGCGTATAGCGCAAGGGGTAGATAGTTGAAAGCCGGTATAGAGCATTTGTCGTAATTCATTTTCATGACTAGGTGTCATGATAGTGAGATTAGGAATACAGCGCAGATAGGAGAGATCAAAACAACCATGATGGGTCGCGCCATCGCCACCGACTATTCCCGCTCTATCTAAGGCAAATAAGACCGGTAGATTTTGCAGTGCTACATCGTGTATCAATTGATCATAAGCACGTTGTAAAAAGGTAGAATAGATAGCGACAACGGGTTTTTGGCCGGCACAGGCCAGACCTGCGGCAAAAGTTACCGCGTGCTGTTCCGCTATCCCGACATCAAAATAGCGATCAGGATAACGTTTCGAAAACTCAACCAGATCAGAGCCTTCACGCATCGCCGGCGTAATGGCAATCAAGCGTTCATCGATTGCCGCCATATCACAAACCCATTGGCCAAAAATATTCGCATAACTTAAGGCAGTCGATTTAGTTGCAGTTCTTGCAATAGGTGGTAGCAAAGGCGCTAAAAAATGTGGGTTTACCGCATGATAAGCGATAGGGTTTAGTTCCGCAGCACGGTATCCTTTTCCTTTGGTGGTGATCACATGAATAAGTTGCGGGCCTGATAAGTGACGTAAATTACCTAAGGTCGTAAGTAATAATGGGAGATCGTGGCCATCGATAGGCCCTATGTAATTAAAACCCAATTCTTCAAATAAAGTACCCGGGACTAACATTCCCTTAACATGTTCTTCGGTTCTTTTCGCCAGCTCGCGTACACTTGGAATAGATTCTAAAATTCTTTTGCTGCCTTCTCGGACACTCGAATAAAGCTTGCTCGATAGTAGGCGGGCGAAATAATTCGATAAGGCACCGACATTATTTGAAATCGACATATCATTATCATTGAGCACTACCAAAAGATCGGCATGAATATCACCAGCATGATTTAAGGCTTCAAAAGCCATGCCCGCTGTCATAGCTCCATCGCCGATAACCGCAATAGCTTTTTGATTGGTTTTATTTCGTTTTGCGGCGATGCTAAACCCTAATGCCGCACTAATTGAAGTACTCGAATGGCCGACGCCAAAACTATCGAATGAACTTTCTTGACGCGTTGGAAAGGGAGCCAAACCGTGTATTTTACGAATACTAGCAAGTTGTTCGCGTCGACCCGTTAGCATTTTGTGCGCATAAGCTTGATGACCTACGTCCCAAATCAAATGGTCTTCTGGGGTGTTAAACACGTAGTGCAGTGCAATAGCTAATTCTACAGTGCCTAAATTAGCCGCAAAGTGGCCCCCACATTGATCCAGTGTTTGAATAAGAAAAGCCCTGAGCTCAGTAGCTAATTGAGGCAGTTGCGCGGCATCGAGTTCACGCAACTGCGAAGGGGAATTAATCTGTTCTAATAAAGAGCATGTGATATTTTTAAGGTCCATGTAGTTTATAAGCGGAAATTCCCCGAATGTTTAATTGGGATTATTGATAATTTGTACTTGATGTTCCAGTTGAGTACGCGCTTGTCCGTTGAGCTCTAATACCAAGACCGACATAGTAGCGAGTAAACGTTCCAATGTCATCCGTGTTTGATAGCTTTCAGCCAAGTTCTCCGCTAACAGCTCGATTTGTTGACGCTGTAAGGTGGCCGGATTTTCATTAATTAGATCATTTTTATACCAATTCTTGTCAAGAATTCGACGTGTTGCCATGAAGTTTTCTAATTTAAGCCGACTTAATGGGCCGGGTGTTTGACTGGCTACAGCACGCAATGCGGAACGTAAAGCCGGATCGGCTTTATCGGGGTCAATGGCTTGACGTTCGGTATAGAGTTGATAAAGATTGCTGAGCGCTACCGTTTGCGTGGCCAAATAAGTGCGTAATAGCGCAAGATATTCTTGCACTTGTTTTTCATGAAGCTTCGCTTTCAGGTTGGTATTTTTATCGCCACTTAAATTGGCTAGCAGTTGATTAAAATTAATGGTATTAAGCGGCGCTAAGGAACCCCCTAAGGCATTAATAACATTATTCGCTTGTATAGCCTCTGTTTCGTTATAGCTAATAGGTTGTAACAAACTATTGATATCAATCGATTTTAAGGGATTTTTTTCTATTGCAGGATTAGATTTTTGGTTCGGATCCCAAGTAAATGCGATGATATTGTTGCTGTTATCGTTGAGATTAGCAAATTGGGTTAATAATTGTTGCGTCAGCGGGCCGAGTAAAGCTGCTCCGGGCGATAGTAAATAAGTAGCTTGTGCATTGTTGATAGGAATCGTTAAATCATCGCCAATGGGCGCCATGTTCATTTGATTCTTTGCAATGGCCGAGCTTCCATAGCCTGCAATTAAATTTTTTACACTGAGTTCGGTCAAATTCGGTGTAGGAATTGGACCGATATCGGCATAACTAGGTAGCCCGCATAAACTGCTTGCAGCTACGCTAATACTGAGAAAATACGGTTTTATTTTTTTTCTAAATGTTTGGTAAGACATAACAAAATCCTCAAAGCGCGTTTAATAGGTTAAAAATTTTTTAAGGTTGAACATGAGATGGCGTTTTATAGTTGGGTTGTTGGGGCCGAGCAAAGATATTCGGCGGACTCGGAATAGTCGAATTCGTTGCAGCTGTTGGTGGCGATGATGGGCCTGGAATAGGTACATTAGCCCAAGGATTTTTCTTGACGTCAGCCCAAGGGTTTGGTTTAAGCCATGGGTTGGTGTGAGCTGACGGCGGAGTGGCGGTATTATTATTTAGCGCATCGCTAGGTGGCGCTACAAAGGCCTTATCGCTATCTGAGCGCGGAAGCGCTGGAGTTGTTGCTGGCTGAGAATTAGCCGATGGCCGCATATCGGCATTATCCTCAGAGCCTGATTTTAGTTGGTTGAGCACAGCTTGCGAGGCATTGCTTTCAGCTTGCGCGATTTCATCACGGTATAACTGCAGCGGGTCGCTTTTTGCCATAACCGGCGTTGCCGGTAGTAGATTTATAAGGCTAAGACTGAAAAAAAACAACAATCGTTTAAGTAAGGATGTTTTTAGCATAATTATTCGCCCTCTAGGGCTTTTAAAACCAAATTCAGACGATCCGTCGAAAACACTCTGGCCAGTAGGCGTAGACGTTCAAAGGCAATATTTCGACGCAGAAATAGGCCGGCTTCATCCTTTGGGCCATTACTGATTTCTTCGGCATGCATTAATAGCTTAGCGGCAGAGCCCGGATGTAAGGTATCTAAGGCTTGTAACAGACGTAAGGTGCGAGACATGCCTAAATGATTGCCAAGACGAATAAATAAGGATTGCTGGCCTAGCTTCTCCAGGTCGATCTTATCAATATCGTCTAGTTCTTTTTCAAGCTCTAGGAGGCGCGCTTCAAGTGCCGGATCCCCGTCTTTAGTCCAGGTTTCAACACTCTCCATGAAGCAAAGTACCCTATAAATTAAGGGATCTGGGTAGTTTTTCCAATAGAGATGTGAACCTTTTTGGCTTAGATTTGGCATAAATGCGGTATATGTTATTTTATTTAATCGACATAAAGCTGCTATAGAACCTAGGATTATCCAACTTAATGGACTCTAAATCAAACTTAAAATCCAGCTTCAGGGCGAATCTGGCTTAAAATTACTTAAGGGTAGGGGGGTAAGGGGGGGGGGTAAATAGGCGAAATTACTTAATCGAAGATAGCAAAAAATGGGTTTTTACTGAAAATCGGCCTAGTTCACTAGATAAATTTGCATGTTTGATTAGGCCAATATATCATAGGTGGTTAAAAAACTACCAAGGTGATACGTGAGCTTTTTTACGGGCATAAAGAAAATAATAAAACCTTCTATTGATGTGCCAAAATGGATAGGTTACCGACAACTGGTCAAAAGCAACCGCTCGATGGTGGCCTTGCTTAAAAAGTACTTCATCCCTGAGCAAGCCCATACCCAAGAATCTTTTGCGGTGGCTTTGCAGCGTCTTAATCTTAAAGAATCGGATTTAATCCAACGGCGTCGAGAGTTTACCCGTTTAATGTGGATATGGGTATTTCTTTTTTTCGTGACTATCGGCTATAGCTTATATCTCTTGCTGGAACATGCCTTACGAGGTTTTTTCCCCAGTTTAGCGATAGCGTTTATTATTTTAACGCAAGTATTTCGCTATCATTTTTGGCTTTTTCAAATTAAGCAGCGCCGCTTAGGGTGTAGTTTTCGCGATTGGTTAAGTAGCTATTTTACTGTTGGAAAGAAATAATAATGAAAAAGTTCCTATTGAGTAGTTTCCTCTTTTTGTTTCCGTCTTTGTTATTTGCAGATAGTTTAACTCCTCCTGGCAGTGATTTATCTATCTCCTATTTGGCGACTATTTTTGGCGTTGTTGATGGGGTTTTGCATGGAACAGGTAGTGAAATTATCGGCACTATGTTTGGTGCCTTTAATGCAACTGTACTGGCGATGGCCTCGATATTATTAAGTTATGTTTTATTTATATCGATATTGAATACCTCGCATGAAGGTGAATTTTTAGGAAAGAAATGGTCATCTATTTGGGTGCCATTGAGAACAGTGACCGGGATTGGTTTACTGTTACCTAAAGCAACCGGCTATTCCTTTGTGCAAATTATCGTGATGTGGGTGGTAGTACAAGGGGTGGGAGCCGCCGATCAGGTTTGGAATGTGGCTTTAAATTATCTCAATCGAAATGGCACTATTGTCGAACCTATCCAGTCATTGGCGCCAAAGCCAGGTACGGGTGCCAACAATACATTTTTAATCAGTAAAGCAGGCAGTATTCTTAAGTCAGAAGTCTGCATGTTGACGGTGCATAATTCCTTAGTGCACCAGTATAAAGGAACGGGTGTACAGGTGCCTAACTTTATGGACTCACTTACGGTCACAGGGAAAGGAGCTAATGGACAAAATACAGGTTTTCCGCTGGATTATAGTAAAGACAGCGGCGGATTTATTAGCTTCCCTGGAAAGCTAAGCGGTACCTTTGCTAGTTTACAAGGGATCTGCGGAAATCTCTCTTGGAATTTTATCGGTAAAACCAGTGATAACGATCAAGTGTACAATCCGGCTCAATTAACAGCGAATGATAGTGCCAGTATTGCTGCTAGGCAAATGGCCTTAGGGTTAGGATCCTTAGCGCAGAGTATTGCCAATAAGCTGGCCCCTCCTGATGCTGACTCGACGGCACTACGGGTTAAATTAGAACTCAAAGATCCAGTTTTTCAGCCTAATGCCTTGATCGGAACAGCGGATGATTATTTTACCATTGTAAAACCAGCCTTACGTTCTTTAGCCGATGAGGCTAGTAAAAAATACAAACAATTTATTAGCCAAGCTAAAGATTCTGGCTGGATATTAGCAGGAAGCTACTATTATGATATGGCGCGCTTAAATCAAAGTATAAGAAGTAATACTGGAAATCTTGCCATCAGCGATAAAATTTTTCCAGAATTTAATCCCAATTATGCCGGAGCGGGATTCAATCAAATTAACGATCAAAATGTCATTGCCAATCTAAAGGATAATCTTCCGGCTACAAATGGCGTTATTGATAACTATATGACGACCGAAAAAGCCAATGCGGCTAACAATAATAATCCAGGCACTGGAGGCGATCCATCTTTACCACGCAACCCAGCCAATGTGAATGGCCTAGGCAAGGTAGTTTCTGCGGTGTTAAATACGATATTTCCTCGTGTGCAAGATTTTGAAAAGACCTTATCGGATAATATTAATAAAAAAAATATAGATCCTATTTTTGCTCTGGTTTCTGTGGGTAATGGCCTCGTATCCATGGTAGAGCAGGTTTGGATATCTATTTTAGGGATTATTACCACTTTAGGCGTCGCCGGTATTGCCGCTGGTTTTGCCTCGGGCTTTTGGACGATTGCCGGCGCTATCAATACCATGTTAGCGATTACCAACCTGCTGATGCTGATAGCGCCTATGCTGACGGTATGGATGGGTATTAATTTTGTCTTAGGGGCGGTGCTTTCCTATTATGTGCCTTTGATTCCTTTTTTCCTGTTTACTTTCGGCGCTATCACTTGGTTTGCCGTGGTTCTAGAGGCTATTTTAGCCGCACCTTTAGTGGCGCTGGGTATCACCCATCCTGAAGGGCATGACTTTATGGGTAAAGCGGAACAAGCTATTATGTTGTTAGCCAGTGTCTTCTTAAGACCCGTACTGATGATATTTGGTTTTATATTTGGAATTATTTTGTCATTTGTTGCACTTTCCATTTTTAATCGTGGTTTTGCCATTGCCGTACAGTTTCTAACCGAATACAATGGGGATATCTTTGCTATCGTCTATCAAACCGCGATGATGGTTATTTATACTGCCGCTGTATTAGCCATTGTTAATCGTAGTTTTGCCATGATTTACGAAGTGCCGAATAAGGTATTACGTTGGATTGGTGGCCCACAAGAAAGTGGTCACGAAGAATCCATGTTACAAGGTATTCGTAGCCAACACGACCGTGATGTGGGGCAAATTGCTCAGCAGATGCCTACCGGTCAAGGGATGACAGAAAGCGCTACGGGTGGTATGCAGCTAGGGCGTCGTTTAAGAGAACTCAAGCAAACTAAAGCAAGTTCCAATAACGGGCCAGGTGGCACCACCACCCCAGGTGGCGGCGGGGCGCCATAACCTACAATCTAGCTTTAAGAGGCGCGATAAATGACCAGTGATTTTGAATTTGATTTAAATCTAGAACATTTATTTGCACAACTTAACCAGCTGATTGATACACCTAGTACTGCTCAGCAAGCGTATTTATATTTATTGCTCCTATGGGGTTATTTCGAGGTTTCTATGTCAGAAACTCAGGGAAGTAACAACAGCAAAACAGGCTCAAACCTGCTAACAACACGCAGCGCAGCGAAGCTTATTCAAATTGAAAACGGTTATCTAGTTCATGATTACGGCAGCTATTTAAAAACCTCCGCAGGCGAATATTACGCCAGTTATACAACGGGCCGACTATTAAATACGGTTAAAGCAATGCTGCATTTATTAATTCAGCGTGGCGCTAAACAGCTGCAGTTTGATGGTTTAGCTGTGGCAAAACGTATGGCTTGGATTGAATGTCAGAAACATCAAATAAAGGTAAGCAATTTCCAAGCAGATGATAAAACTCAATTATTACAGGATCGTTTGTCCCGATTAGATCACTTGAGAGAGCGCGTTTACACTTACTCGCGTAAAAAATAAATCTTACCAAATAACCTAAAGTCCTTCACGCTAGCTTAACAAGCCGAAGCAAACGCTCTCTCTCTATTAAAAGGTTTGTTTAGGCTTGCTAGTGGCCGTGTTAAGTCCAACGGATAGGCACTTTTTTTATAAGTTGCGCGGCGATCGAGGGGAAGAGGAGTTATCCGCGGCATCTTCGTCATCTTCTTCAGAATTATAGCCCGATTCAGAGGGTCTTAACGAAGGCGATTTTTTGCTAGCGCGTTGTTGTTCTTCTAATTGTTCCGCAAATTTCTTTCTGATTTGCTCTAACTGCTGAATAAAATAAGGTGATAATTCTTCGGTATGAATTTGTGTCTTTCCGTTATTATCGATGCTGCTTATTTTAAGTTTTATATCCTTTGGATCAATGGCAATACCATCAGCGATTAGCTTTTTAACCGCTTTCAATACCCTCGTTTGATCATCTTGATAATTCATTTTTAATTGAAGAAAAATAAGTAGCAATAACGCCACTAAGGGGATTCTATATTGTAAACCCTGCTCCGCGATCCTTTTTTCAATATCCGCTCTGTCGATAGGAATGTCGATCACGATATTTATTTTTTCACCTGGCTTTAAATGAGCTAAGCTGTGTTTTATTCGCTTCGAGAGATCGGCAATATTAACTTTATAAGCCGGTGGTAACGATGGCGCTTGCGACGCGATGTTAATTTGATTAAGTGCTTCCCTCTTTCCCTTCACCTCGAAGACCGGTGGGTTATTTTTTGATGAAGCAGAATTAGCAGGTTCTAATTGTAATTGTAATCTGGCTTGGATACTCTCTGGTTTAATCCTTGCCAAGCTAGCAGTCAGTTGTTGGCTAATTTCGCCTAAATAGGCCGATAAGCGGGTTTCTAAACACCGCTTATCGGCTGCGCTAAAGCCTTGCCCATTTTGGCTTAACAAGTTAATTAGCTTTTCAACGAGTCTATTTTTTTTCGACTTTAATTTTTCCTGCAAACTGCTTTGAGCATTTTCAATAATCTCCGGGGTATCGATACTTCCCTTTAGTCTTTCGATGCTCTTTGTCAGTATGGTCTCATATTCTTCTTTAAAGTCTTCTGAGATGGTCTGGTTTATTAGCACTTGATTTAAACCGTTGCCATACATAGCTTGGCCGTTTTCTGAAAGTTCCTGTTTGAGTGCAGTGCTAAATTTTTCTAAGCGTGACTTATCATCAATTACGTAAGGGAAATGCTCTAGTAAATCCGCTTGAATATCGTTAAGACCTTCCTCACGTTCTTGAATATATTCAAGTTTAAAACTCACTTTTGAGTTAGACATAGATTTTTAACCTCGGTTTCTGCTACAAGTAGATAAATCTTTATGGATAGCGACACGTTCATGGGCATAAAGTGCTAATTTATGTTTGATTTCCTCTTTTGCCGCTGTAACCGCAGCCTCTGTGGGCATTTTCAACTTAACATTAGGACGACAGCGTAGACGCGGGCTCTCGCCGGATTCTTGCTGTAATTGGCTGTAAGCGCTGATAAAAAGACGATATTTTATTTCGGCTGCTTGAGAGCAAGTGGGGCCAAAAGTAAAAGTGATTTCTTTATTGTCTTTAAAACTATTTACCGCATCAATCATTTGGGTAAAGGTAACCTCTTTTTGCATGGCTTCCGAAGGTTTGCGATACCAAGTTTTTTTCGTATGATAACCCAAGCTATGTTCACCACGACGCGTGATCGACCATTCTTGAGGCTGCTTTTCACCCTCTAAATGTTGTCGATAAGTGATCGTCTGCCCTATATCAAGTGCATCACGTCGATTAAACTTTTTACCTTCTATTTGTAGATCCTGTGTTGGTGCTGGATTATTTAGGTCATGGCAATGGGATGGCAGATAAACAGGGCCTGGAGTAGAGATGGCTATAGGGTTGTTATTAGTAAGTAAAGCCCCTTTTTCGGTTTTCATCTCTTCGAGAATATTTATTCTATGTGCTATTTCGTCTCTACAGATTTTATTTTTTTCAAGCAGGGCATAACGATGCGTAACACGCTTGCTCCATTCCGCCCTTTCTGCAAGCTTCTCTTTCAGCTGATGGCAACTACGCAAAAGATTAATGGCGGTGACTATCAGATTTTTAGCTTTCGATTCGGATAAATTAGGAGTTAATGTAAGAGTGGGCTTGATATCCGTATAAATTTTTTCTATGAGCGGATTTAAAAGAAGTAAATTCCACTTATTTTTATAAGGTGCTACCCGTTGATGAAGCCCTTGTGATAAAGCATTTACTCCTGTTGCAGTACGCGTTTGAGGAGCATTAAATTTAAATAATCCCCAGTCATTATCGAGATGTGCTATATGTCGATCAATGCCTTGTAACAAAACCTGGGCTTGACCGGTATCAACTTGAAATACAGTGTGGTTTTCATCGCTAAAGGATAAGCCAGTTAATGCCGCATTAAGATCTGCTTCAAAGTCTTCTAGATCGATTAACTTAGGATAGTCTAAAAGTGTGCTCTCAATCTCTACTAAGTGTTGCTGTGCTTGGGTGACTAATTTTAGCTTGAGCGTTGCTAATTTTTCTAATTCTTTTTTTAATTGAGTAATAGATTTATGCGTAACCGCTGCTAGGTTTAATTCAGAAAGATGAAATAATCGATGAGATTGCCGATTAAAACTTTCTTGTTCAGTGGTACCTAATTCTAGCGTAATTGACTTACCACTGATCAATCGACATTTTGCTGCCAACCACGGCATTGCCGCTAAAGTGTCTATATCTTCTGCATCCACATCCCCAAGCGCTTCAGGATATTGATGCTTAATTGCATCCAAAGCCTGGTGACGTAATAATCGACGCGCTCTGATAAAAAGTTCATTCGGGACAGTGCAATCATCAAGATAGATAGCCGCGGGGTAATCAGCGCTAGGATAAATAGCTGACAGTGCCAAGGAAAAGTCTTCTTTATTATTGGCATATTGTAGTGATGGACGCGCTTGCAGCAAGGCTTGTAATTCTGTATCAGAAAGTGGATCGTTGGCAAAGATCTTGCTAAGTAGAGTATTAGGATCATCGGAGTTTTTTATAACAAAATTGTCGCGCATCATGTTGTCAATTTTTTCATTTATCTGTACTTTCAATTGACTTTCCATTCGCTCTAGTAAGTTTTTTCTTGCATAGCGAGGATCGTTATCATTGGCCACGGTTTCTAAGATCCTTTTAATGTTAGCTTCGTTTAAAACTTCTTCGATTACTTGATCCGCTGTGTTGTCTATTGTTTCCGTTTCATTATTAGCCGTTAACAAAGCACCAATAAGTTTAGTTTTTAATTCATTGATAATATATTCAGGAGTAATTGCACGCTGTTCATCAGCTAAAAAATGCTCAATACAAAGCGCATCTAAAATTTCTTTACTATGCGCCTTAAGGATAGTTTGATCAGCGTTAGATAACTGTAAATCAAATTGTACTGGTTGGGTATAGGAATGGCCTGGGTATATCGCATAAAATGCGCTCGCTAAAGTATCCTCACTTAATTTATATAAGTAAGGCTTTATTTTGCCTGGGAACTTGTTTGAAAAACTAGCAGGCAATGGTGCTTTAAAATATTCTTCGGCTTGCTCTAATGCATAGTCCTTAAATAAGACTTCAGCGTAAAAGGGTATTTTTTCCAAATAATTATTGGTCAACTGGTTTGAAAATCGATTACCTTCTTGTATTATTTTATCTAATAGCACAGAAACTTTTTTGAAACGAGTCCCCCCGCGCTGATTTTTTTTAAAATAACCATAATCTTCAATAAATAGATGTGCTAATTTTCCAGCACTGGCTTGGAAAGCTTGGGGTATCTCCTCGGGAAAGAGTACCGCATAGGCGTTCATTATTTCATGTGCATATTCAACAGTAAATAATTGGCTTACAAAATCATTGATTAGGGCATCGTATTTTAACTCGCGCGTTAAGTTTATTATCTTCTGAATATTTCTTGATTTAATCTTAGTGGAACTAAGTTTGTTTTTAATTAAAGCGCTATTTATAGGGAGTATATATTGTCTTAACGAGGTTTTAAAATTTTCAAGAAATTTAATATCATCTTCTGTTCTCGGCGCCAAAGAATACCACAGTCCTTCTGGAGCCATAATTGTTGGAGAGTTAGGAGGGCTAAAACTAAAAGGAGGAAATTTCGGCGCGTTATCGTTGGCCCCATCATATTGGTCAAATTTAAAGACAGTGGGCGTGAAGTCCAGATTGCGATTAGGTATATCTGTGCCCGAATCGGTTAAACCCGATGTCCCTTGCTGTAAAACGGACTCGCCACCATTCTCCTCACCTGAGACATGGCTATCAAACGACGATGCCAGGTCGCGATTTAATTCCTCTATATCCGATATATCCGAATCCGTTAAGCTTGCTCTTGCTCGCCGTAAATCTGAGTCGCTGCTACTTTCCTTCATATATTCTCCTCCCTTAACAGGCGCTGCTTATTCTTGATGGCAGAACGGCAGTGTAATAGTTATTATTTTTTTCAGATGGTGTTTTTAACCCAGTTAGAAGAGTAACATATTTTTTTTCTAAAATACTATCCTCTTTTTGGTGAATAACCGATTTATTTTTTATAATTTTATTATGATCCGCTAAGCTTGTTCCGTCTGCTGCATAGGGTGTAAGTGCTTTAGCAGCCTCAGCTAATTTTGTTTGCGCGGCTATTAATTTTTCTTTTGTGATCCCTTGCTTATTTGCCAATTCATCTATAAATGCTTCCCCATCCGATTTTAGGCTTTCGAGCACAAAATCAGAGCTACCCATCACGGGATTCGAGTAGTTAGGATTTTTTTCAGGTAGAGTCAGCATCCTTATTCTTTTAATATATAAGTTATTATTTTAAATAGTTCTCTAAGCATCCAATTGTACGCCAACAAGCTTAAGAAACACTTAAGATTTTCTTAAGCTGCGTTCATTTAAGCACACTGGCGACAAGAAAAGGAGGGGGTAATGAATTGATGTGGCAGGTTATTTCGGAGCTTGTTCGATGACTGTACTTTATCATCACCTACACGGAGTAAGGCGAAATAAAAAAGACTTTATGTGCTGTGCTTTACAAGTTGTTTGTCCATGCAATTAATTGCATTATTGAAAGAATGCGCCAATTAACAACTAGTTGTTAATTGGCCGAGTGGCAATTTATAAAAGTTAGCAATAATTTTCCAGGCCTGTTCAGCGGATTCCACATAATGAAATAATTTCAAATCCTTGGCATCGACCATGCCTTCACTGACTAAAAATGGAAAATTGATCAACTTCGACCAATATTTTTTGCCAAATAACAGCAATGGGATGGGTTTGATCTTTTTAGTTTGTAATAAGGTTAAGGCTTCGAATAGTTCATCTAAGGTTCCGTAGCCCCCGGGGAAACAAACCAGGGCTCTGGCGCGGATGAGAAAATGCATTTTACGAATAGCAAAATAATGGAATTGAAAGCACAGTTCAGGTGAAATATAGGGATTTGGGCTTTGTTCGTGAGGTAATACAATATTTAGACCGATACTTTTCGCTTTCACATCTTGCGCGCCACGGTTTGCCGCTTCCATGATGCCAGGGCCACCGCCTGTGACGATGACAAAATGTCGGCGCCGATTTTTTTGGCAACGTTCAGAGACAATTTGACTAAAGCGTTGTGATTCTTGGTAATATTTTGCTTTTTCTAGCTGATTTTTAGCAATTTTTTCCGCTCTTTTATGCGCCGCATTGTGCGGATTTTTTTTTAATTTCTGTTGTATTGCTTTGAGCTGCTGTCGGCTATTTTCTAGATCGAGGATTCGGGCACTGCCAAAGACGACGATAGTCGATTCAATCTTTAATTTTTGTTGTGAAAGTTCCGGTTTTAATAGTTCCAGTTGTAAACGGACTGAACGCAACGATTTATGCAGTAAAAAATCATGGTCCAAAAAGGCGAGCTCATAGGCAGGCCAGGCTACTTTTTGACGACGACGCTTTTTAACTTCGACTTTAGCCGATGAAAATGGCTTGGAGTGATTATTCATCCTTAAAACCTGTTTGATGAGGGTATCTGCTAGAGTATATCAGTGCTCATCCAAGTCTGCCTAATAAGGCTTCAGTCGACGCGTGATAACCCTTTGGATGATATACCGTATAGATATCTTATTCTAGAGAGGTATTTAATGAGAGCTTTAGTCGATATAGCCGACAAACAACTTAGTGAATTAGTCGAGATATATAAACAGGAAAAACGATCACGTGTAGCAGTTGTTCGAGAGGCGATAGCGACTTATATTCAGGCATTCGCGTACCCTATAAACTCACTAAATAGCTATAGTCGTGAGAAAATATTAAGGATTTTTATTAACGGCTTGATAGCGTTTAATGAGTGCTTGTGTCGACGAATCTAGGTTTTTAGCAGTTTTTTTATCGCAAGAGCCGTTTAATTTTTGATATATCGCCTTATTTAATCGCTTGCCGTATTCAACACCCCATTGATCAAAAGGATTAATCTGCCAAATAACACTTTGCACAAATACTTTATGTTCATAAAGTGCAATCAGCATGCCTAAGCTAAAAGGCGTTAGTTCATCAAGCACCACTAAATTATTGGCATGGTTTCCAGCTAGATTTTTATAGCTGAAAGGACTCTTATAACCTTCCATAAAGGCCTTACTCTGACTTAAAGCGCTCGCTATCACGTGGGGGTGATGATGTGCTAAATGATCCGAATTGCGTAAAGTCAGGATAAAATCTGCTGAAAAACGACCCGTCCCTTGATGGAAAAATTGGTAAAAGGCATGTTGTGCATTTAAGCCCAATTCTCCTAAAATAAGCGGGCAGGTGGCATAATCTACCGGTTCATTGTCGATGCGCATCGATTTGCCATTACTTTCCATCTCTAATTGTTGTAAATAAGCCGGAAAATATTTTAAAGCGCTGTCATAAGGTAATATGGCATGCGCGCTGGAAGCGAAAAAATCGACCTGCCAAATGCCTAATAGGGCTAATAAAACAGGCATATTGAATAAATAAGCTTGATTAAAAAAGTGTTGATCCATCACATGCGCGCCATGGAGTAGTTCACGAAACTGCGACATGCCGACAGCAAGTGCAATCGGCAAACCTACCGACGACCATAATGAATAACGTCCACCCACCCAATCCCAAAGTGGGAAGATATTCTCAGCATCAACTCCGAATTCGATAGCTTTTTCGGCTTGACAAGTAACAGCTAAAAAATGTGCTTTGATAGCCGCTTGTTGCGGGTATTTTGCTTGAAATAGTTTTAAAATACTGCTGGCGTTGAGTAAGGTTTCCAGTGTGCTAAAGGATTTTGAAGTGATAATAAATAGGCTGGTTGCAAAATTAATTTTCTCAAGTAAAGCCCGTAGTGCCTTACTATCAAGATTTGAAATAAAGTGAAAACGCAAGCCGCTTTGATGATAGGCTTTTAAAGCCTGTACGGCCATCAAAGGCCCTAAGTCCGATCCGCCAATGCCAAGATTGACAATATCCGTTATCCTTTTTCCGCTAAAACCGCGCCAGTGGTTATGATGTATTTGCTCAACGAGATGTTGCATTTTATCCAGTGCCGCATGAACCTTCGGTAGTACATCTTGACCATTGACGATTAAACCGGTTTTTCGCGGATCGCGTAATGCAGTGTGCAAGGCTGGAAGTTGTTGCGTACTATTGACCAGGGCACCGGAAAATAGTCGCTGTATCTGTTGTTTTAAAGCAACGCTATCAGCCAATTGAGCTAATAATTGCAGTGTTTTCTGGGTAACGGGATTTTTAGAGTAATCTAGATAAAGTGTTTGTTCGGATAATGAAAATTTTGGGCAACGCTTTGGATCATGAATAAACAGTTCTGCTAGGGGCTGCTTTTTTAAAGTTAGAGCATGTTGGGTTAAATCCTGCCAAATAGGTGATTTAATCAATGCACTCATGCCGTTTTCCCTCGTTTTTTTGCACGTTTAGTTCCCTTTGGTAGATTAGCAACAGCGGCGCTTAATTGTTTTCTTGTTTCATCGTCCGCTTCTAGAAAGCGGGTCCACCAAGTGCCAATCTCAGGTAATATTTCATTTATTTCAGCGCGTAATAATAAAAAATCATAGGCAGCACGAAAGCGCGGATGACGCATTAAACGATTCAACATGAAAGAACGACGTTGTATTAATCGGTGTTGTAGATCCCATATTTCTCGTATAGCAGCACTATAACGACGTGGAATGGTAATATGTTTTTGCTGATGGCTTAGCGTATCGCTAACAGCGTGTTGATAGGCAATAAATATCGGTGTACGTTGCGATATTAATTGTTCGGCTTTATGTTGCACGCTAGGCCAGAGGAAAACAGCAAATAAAAAAGCAGCTGAAACGGTTTTGCCTTCTTGAATACGTTTATCGGTATTTTGACAAGCCAATTCTAGAAATTTATGTGTTGAATCTTGCGATAACGCATCGTAGGTTTGCGGAAATAATTCACTCAACAAACCATACTGGTGTAATAGTTGATAGGTTTTTAATGCCTGGCCGTGGTGAAATAGTTTCAAGACCTCTTCAAATAAACGCGCAGGGGGTACGTGACGCAGTAAAGGAGCGAGCGCAGGGATAGGTGCTGCTGTGGCAGGGTCTAAGCTAAAGCCTAATTTTCCGGCAAATCGAATGGCGCGTAATAGGCGAACCGGATCTTCCTGGTAACGCAATGTAGGTTCGCCAATAATTCGTACTATTTTATGCCGAATATCCGCCATTCCACCGCAATAGTCGACTAAGGAAAAGTCAGCGATATTGTAGTATAAGGCATTCATGGTAAAATCACGCCGCCAAACATCTTCTTCAATAGTGCCGTAAACATTATCGCGTAATAACATGCCATGCGCAGCAATTTTTCGATGTTTAAACGATTTTTTTTTGCTTTGAGCACGAAAGGTACTGACTTCAATAATCTCGCGGCCAAAGCGAATATGTGCGAGACGAAAACGTCTGCCGATGAGTAAACAATTGCGAAAGAGTTTTTTAATGTTCTCAGGGCTTGCATTGGTGGCAATATCAAAGTCTTTGGGTTTTTTTTCGAGTAAAATGTCACGTAAGCTGCCACCTACTAAATAAGCGCTATAGTGATGTTGTTCGAGTCGGTAGAGCACTTTGAGCGCATTTTGACTAATGTCCTTGCGCGAAATAGTATGCCCAGCTCTAGGGATGATGTTGGCTTTTGGGTAAACTATTTTTTTGGGGAAAAGCCGATGAAAAAACTGCTTAATAATAATATTCTTCCTCTTTTGGGTAATTTATAGATTAGCGCCACTTTAAACAACTAAGCCTGAAGCCGAATAAGATAAAAATAGGCCTGAATTGGGTAATCGTTAGCATTTAGGTTATCAAAAATCCTTGTAACAGAAATTTAAACCGATGTTATGCTAGCATATTGCAGGCTTTTTGTACTGTGCTAGGGGATATTTCGTCAGGTGATTGCTTAGCGATAACCGATGTTAGACGTTCAAACAGTCGTTTTGTAGACCAATAAGATGAGTAGATCCTCTTTATGCAAAATAGTTTTTTTACTCGGATTGATTTTTCTTACCCCATGGCGCTCTATCCCTAATACGATGCCTGCTATTTGATTTTTTTTCATTGCCTCTTCAATGCTCAATCCTACAAAAGGATGCGCTTTATCGAGTAAAAAAGTTTTTAATTCAAGGTGATTATATAATTCAAGCTCTTCTTGGTAAGTATTGATCTGTAATAATTGACTGAATGAATCAATTTGTTCGTCACTGCCTAAAATAAATAATTTATCGTAAAGTCTTATCTTCTCATGATTTTCCGGTGTCAGTATGATTTTAGGGCCACGGTAAAGCGCTACAATATGAATTCCAAATTGTTGTGCCAGATCTAATTCTTGCAATGTTTTATTAATAAAATAATAATTATTACGGATATCAGTGCCGCGTAAATTGATTCCCCAGGTGGCTAATTCGTCTTTAGACACTTCTTGTAAACTAGGTGTTTTAATATTGGCTAGAAATCTTTTTTCTAACCAAGGATAAAATTTTTGTAAAGGTTTGTGTAGCAGACTAAAAAGTGTAAAAGCTATCAAGATTAGAAGTAAAATAATTGACCAAGTATGAAAATAAGTAATCGCTAAAGTGAAGATCACGGTTAAGGTAAAAATCCACCCCAGCGCGATGATAGGTTTAACCGCTGCATAATGTCGATGGGGAAAGGCTCTATAGGCAAATATCATACCCCAAATGAAAGGAGACGCTAATAACAAGGCAATAAGACAACTCAAGGTATTAACCCAATAAATGGAGGTTATCCACCCGCTAATGGCAGGAAATATCCATTTTTCACTCAAGCTAAAAATAATGGCAACCATGACGCTATTGACTAATAGTCGAGTGATATATTGGCTGTAAACAGCGCGCTTTTTTTTCAATCTTAAATAGCGGTGTATGAGTATCGTATAATGGTTTAGTAGTGTTTTAAGGTGGGCGGGTAGATTTTTTTCGAGTCGTTTACTAAGTCCGGCAGACGACATAATAAGATACGGTGTGGTAAAGGTAGTGATGGCCGATACTGCGATAATAATGGGAAATAGTGCCGGTCGAGTTACCTGCAATGTTAGCCCTAATCCTGCAATAATAAATGAAAACTCACCAATTTGTGCCATGCTAAAGCCGGAACGCACGGCGGTAGTTAGGCTTTGTCCCGCGGTTAAGGCGCCTGTTGTGGTAGAAAGAATTTTTGCTACGATCGTGATGATGGCAATTAATAAGACTACCCATATATTATGAATAATAATGTTTGGATCTATCAACATGCCCACCGAAATAAAAAAAACAGCCGCAAAAATATCACGGATAGGCCGCATATATTGCTCAATAAATTGAATTAAGTCAGTCTCAGCTAATATAGAGCCCATGATGAAAGCGCCTAATGCGGTGGAATAGCCAAAATAAGCGGCAATACAAACCAGCAATAAACAAAGTGCAACCGATACGATGGTCAAGGTTTCTTGGTTAGCCACATCAACCAATTTTCGAATTAGCGTCGGGATTAAAAAATAACCGATTAAAAACCAACTGCCGACAACGATAAAAAGTTTAATTGCCGAATCTGCCAGCGTAGCCGAAAGCACAGCATGCGTCCCGACCACAATGGAGAGACCGGCGAGTAATAAAATCGCTAATAGATCTTCTACAATAAGGATCCCAAACACGAGTTCGGCAAAATGTTTGTTTTTTAAACCGAGCTCCTCCATGGCTTTGATGATAATAGTGGTGGATGAAATAGAAAGTGCGGCGCCTAAAAAAATGCAATCATAAATAGGCCAACCTAGAATTTTTCCAAGCACTATTCCAATGAGCAAAACAGCCAACACTTCAAATAAACCGCTAATGATGGCCGGTGTCCCTACCCGTTTGAGTTTATGAAAGCTAAAGTCTAAGCCTAAACAAAACATCAAAAAGATAACCCCTAATTCCGATAAGGTATGCAGGCTGGGGACATCAGTCACTAGATCGTAAGGTGGAATATGTGGACCTACAATGATGCCGGATAATAGATAACCTAATACAACAGGTTGTCTTATCTTTTGAAATAACAGCGTGACTAAGCTGGCTACGCCTAATATGACGGCTAAATCTTTAATGAGGGGAGCAAGAGGTTGCATAGATCTATTGTTAGTCGGCTTTTAGGATATATCAAGTTATTGAATTCGTTTTTCGCTATAATGCTAATTGTTAAATGATTCAGCTTGTGTCGAGGGTCCGATTCGATTAATTGATCGCAAGTTAAGAACAAGGTTGTTCCGTAGTGGCTGAGGTTTAAATGAACCTCAGCCACTCAGTTTGATAGATGTCTTAACAAATTTAAAAAAGCTATGGCTAGATAGCGCCGCTAAGGTAGGTTCTTAGACCGGTTAAAAACATTTGCACAGCGATAGTGGTTAATATCATGCCCATTAAGCGCTCTAGCGCAGCAATTATTTTCACCCCGAGTAATCTTTGCAAAGGGACGGCGACTAAAAGCAATAGTGTGGCCAGTAATGAAGCAACGGCTAAGGCGATAAACCATTGACCCATACGATGAGGTGCTTGGCTAGCGAATAAGATAACTGTCGCAATAGAAGAGGGGCCAGCTAGTAAAGGAATGGCCATCGGCACAATAAAGGGTTCGCCGAGCGCCTGTTCAGTGGCCTTATTTTGTTTGATAGGAAATAACATTTTAATAGCAATCAGGAATAAAATAATACCACCGGCAATGCCTAAAGCCTCTTCACTAATATTTAAGCTACGGAGTATCGCTTTTCCACAAAATAAAAAAAGCGTAAGAATAGCAAATGCAATCAAGCTTTCACGTAAAATGATTTTGGTACGACGCTTCGGATCGACAGGCCGGAGTAATGATAGGAAAATAGGGATATTTCCGACAGGATCCATGACTAAAAAAAGCGTAACGGCAGCGGAATAAATGTTCATTTAAAAATGCAAATAAAAAATATAAAAAAATATTTATCTATTGTAGTGAGAATAGTGGTTGACATCCAGCCTTGACTTTCGCAAAATAGCCCCTCAATTTTGAGGAGGGGTTCCCGAGCGGCCAAAGGGAGCAGACTGTAAATCTGCCGGCTCAGCCTTCGAAGGTTCGAATCCTTCCCCCTCCACCAATATTTTAGTGATAAAGCGGTTATACGTATTGCGGGTGTAGTTCAACGGTTAGAATTCCAGCCTTCCAAGCTGGCTATGTGGGTTCGATTCCCATCACCCGCTCCAGTAAAGAGATGCAGAGCGGATAATAGCACCAAATATTAAACCCTAGCCTAGGCAATAAGAAAAAGATAAAACGAATCTTTTCAATGCGGGTAAAGCCCACATGGCTCAGTGGTAGAGCACTTCCTTGGTAAGGAAGAGGTCACCGGTTCGATCCCGGTTGTGGGCTCCAGAAGTTATGATGTTTTTTGAAACCAAGAAAATCTGTAGAACAACTATAGAACCGAGTATTTTGGTTGATTTCCAGCCAGATTGGCTTTGGACGCGGAGTGTACACACGAAGTACATCGGCATTCGAAGAGGCCATTCAACAGCGGAATCAACTAAAAGACCAGGATGATGCGAGAGTAATTTAGGCCAGTAGCTCAATTGGCAGAGCGGCGGTCTCCAAAACCGCAGGTTGGGGGTTCGATTCCCTCCTGGCCTGCCAATAAGTAACGCGCATATAGCGTGTACAGCATCGAAATCAACTGCGATGCAGTTTTGCAAAATATAGAAATAGGTGAAATGAAGAACGCACGGCTTGAAAGTAAGGCGACTAAAAAAGATATTACGCTTTGGCTAATGATAGCGGCTATCCTTACATTAGCTGTTTTGACAAATAATTATTTTTCTCATCAGGCGATTGCGATTCGCTTGATAGGTTGGATAATCGCTGCGCTGGCGATGCTGTTAGTGTTTTTTTATACTACACAAGGGCGGCGTTTTGGATCATTTGCCCAGGCTTCGCGTGCTGAGCTGCGAAAGGTAGTATGGCCTACGCGAGAAGAAACAATACGCACTACGTTGATAGTCATGGCGATGGTGGTAGTAGCCAGTTTATTCTTGTGGGGTATCGATACACTCCTATTATGGGCAGTTGCTTTTTTAACCGGGTAAATGAAGGGGATAGTTAACGTATGGTAGAAAAAAAATCAGAACTTCATCCCGATGTTGGTGTTAAGCCATCGCAAGATCCTGTAGTAAAGACTGAAAAATCATCTGTCGTTGAAGCAAAAGCGATACAAGGCCATATGCAATGGTATGTAGTACAAGCCCGTTCTGGTTATGAGCGAAAGGTTTTAGATGCGTTGCATGAACGTATTAAACAGCAGGGTCTTACTGAAAAATTCGGTCAAATTATTGTCCCTACTGAAGAAGTTATCGAAATACGACAAGGTCGTAAGCGCAAGACTGCACGAAAATTTTATCCGGGTTATGTTTTAGTCGAAATGGATATGGACGAAGACAGCTGGTATCTGGTGCAAAAAACCCCTGGGGTTATTAAATTCATTGGTGGTACGAGTGATAAGCCGGTACCGCTTAGTGTTAAAGAAGTCGATAAAATTTTACAAAGGATGCAAGAAGGGGTAGATAAACCGCGGCCTAAGGTCTTATTTGAAGTAGGCGAAGTGGTGCGAGTTGTGGACGGACCTTTTGCAGACTTTAACGGTGAGGTTGAAGAGGTTAACTACGAAAAGAATCGCATGCGCGTTTCGGTGATTATTTTTGGTCGCTCTACGCCAGTTGAATTGGAGTTTGGTCAAGTTAAGAAAGCTTGACGTATAGTGCAAGGCCCCTTTTAAACTAAGAAATGGGAATGAAAATAAATCGTCAATGGGAAGCTTAAATTTAAGCGTTAGACCCGGAGGTAAAAATGGCCAAGAAAATACAAGCCTATGTGAAATTACAGGTAAAAGCCGGAGAGGCTAATCCTGCCCCACCTATTGGCCCTGCATTGGGTCAACAAGGGGTGAATATTATGGAATTTTGCAAGGCCTTTAATGCGCGTACACAAAATGTAGAAAAAGGCATGCCGATGCCGGTTGTTATTACGGTGTATAGTGACCGTAGTTTTACTTTTATTATCAAAACCCCTCCGGCTTCCTATCTGGTCCTTAAAGCCGCAGGCGTGAGCAAAGGAAGCAGTATCCCCAATAAAAACAAAGTGGGTAAGATTACCCAAAAGCAATTAGCAGAGATTGCAACGGTCAAAATGCCTGATTTAACCGCCGGCGATTTAGACGCGGCTATGCGTACCATTGCCGGTACGGCGCGTAACATGGGTATTGAAGTTGAGGGGGTAAAATAAAATGACTAAACTCACTAAGCGTATGCGCTTAATCAAAGAAAAGCTTCCGCAAGGGAAGACATATACTGTTTTAGAAGCTATTACACACCTCAAAGAGTATCCTGTTAAATTCAATCAAAGTGTTGATGTAAGTATCAACTTAGGGATTGATCCACGTAAATCGGATCAAACCGTTCGCGGTGTCATTGTGTTGCCAAACGGGACCGGTAAAACGCCTCGTGTTGCCGTATTTGCCCAGGCGGCAAATGTTGAAGCTGCCAAAGCAGCGGGTGCCGACATTGTTGGTTTTGAGGATTTGGCCGAAAGTATTAAAGCCGGTAAGTTAGATTTTGATGTGCTTATTGCCACACCCGATGCGATGCGCTTAGTAGGTCAACTCAGTCAAATCTTAGGGCCTAGAGGTTTGATGCCTAACCCTAAAATAGGCACGGTAACGCTCGATGTATCGACCGCCGTTCGTAATGCCAAGTCGGGTCAAGTACGTTATCGCGCTGATAAAGGTGGCATCATACACTGTACCATTGGAAAACTGAGCTTCGAACCCCAGCAGCTGCTACAAAATTTATACGTGTTAGTCGGGGCGATTAGAAAAGCCAAGCCTGCTACGGCTAAAGGTGTTTATTTAAAGAAATTGAGTTTATCCAGCACCATGGGTCCGGGGCTGTTAATTAATATGGCCTCGCTAGTCGAAGCGACCTAAATTATAGGACTTATAGTCGCAATGGATTCTTGACTATTTATCGTATTTAGGATAGAAGAGCTACCCCCCACTCGATTAAAATAGTGGGCATGAATTCGCAGTTAAAGGGTTTTCCCTCTAACTGTCGGAGACCGTAGGCGCGCTGTCGTTAGACAAGCTAAATATTATTTAGCCGAAGTCTTAGGTTTTATAGCGCTTAAATTGTAAGCCTACGCAGACGGTGAACCTTTAATGGCCACCAATAAACGGGTTAGCTGTTACTTATTATTAGGTAATGGCTGAAATATAAATGAGGAGAAAACCAACGTGACATTGAGACTTGAAGACAAGCAGGCGATTGTTGCGGAAGTTGGAGAGGTTGCAAGAAATGCGTTATCGGCTGTAACGGCTGAATACCGCGGTTTAAGCGTGGGTGAAATGAGTCGATTACGCTTACAAGCACGTCATTCAGGGGTGTATTTGCGTGTTGTACGTAATACGCTGGCGCGACGTGCTTTAGCAGGGACAGACTTTGCGTGTTTACAAGATACGCTGGTAGGTCCATTACTATTAGCCTTTTCCCAACAAGAACCTGGTGCAGCAGCGCGGCTTATTCGGGCATTTATCAAGCAAAATGAGAAATTAATCGTCAAGGCTTTGGCCTTTGATGGTCAATTACTCGAGGTGAATGATCTCGATAAACTGGCTAATCTACCAACCCGTGACGAAGCGATTGCCACTTTAATGGCAGCTATGAAAGCGCCGATTACTAAATTAGTTCGTACACTGGCCGAACCACAGGCTAAATTAGTGCGTACTTTTGCCGCTTATCGTGAACAACGACAAGCAGTAGGGGCTGAGTAATCGAGTAGGTTGTTAATCAAAGTTTTTTATTTTTGGAGTAATTATGACTACGGCTGTTAATTCTAAAGAAGATGTATTAAATGCAATTTCAAACATGAGCGTTATGGAAATTGTTGATCTGATTAAAAATATGGAAGAAAAATTTGGTGTTTCTGCCGCCGCTGCAACTGTTGCTGTCGCTGCAGCGCCTGGTGCTGTTGCTGCTGTAGAAGAAAAAACCGAGTTTGATGTGTTATTAAAAGAAATTGGCGCTAATAAAATTAACGTTATTAAAGTCGTTCGTGAAGCAACAGGTCTCGGTTTGAAAGAAGCAAAAGACTTGGTTGAGTCAGCGCCTAAAGCCATTAAAGAAGGTTTGCCTAAAGCAGATGCTGAAGCATTGGTGGCTAAGCTGAAAGAAGCAGGTGCTACCGGCGAAATTAAATAGTCGGGTATTTTTTATTAAGCTGAGTTTGCGTTAACAAAGAGAATTTTTGCTGTCAGGTACATTGTTGCTAGGCTTATTTTCGCAAGAAGTATAGCTTATGCAGCAAGGCCTATCCCAAAAGCCAAATTGTTGCGTGATTTCAATTAAGAATGCTCAAGTTTATAGACTTGGGCATTCTTTATGTTAGCAAAATTGATCCTAACTGAAAAATTTTACGTGCATTAAGCACGGATTTATAAGGTTCAGGTTGAAGATGATGTTGCTAACACTGGACTTAGGTTCAAAAAGGAATTTGGAAAAATAGCGGGGCGTCACCTTTTTTAAAAGGTGGCATATAAGCGCTACTAACAGCCAGTAGTTAACACAAGCCCAGTAAATAATGGGCACGGTTTTTCTTTATTTATTCTGTTCTCTAACTAGGTGAGTTTTAGATGGTAATTCGGACATCCCCAGCAACTGAGCAAGCAAGTGCTTCTTATTCATTTACTGAAAAAAAGCGTATTCGTAAAAACTTTGGTAAGCAAGCGACGATCATGGAGGCGCCTTATCTATTAGCGACTCAAATTGAGTCTTATCATCGATTTTTACAAGCCGATACTTCACCGGATAAGCTTGAAGATGTGGGGCTCAATGCCGCTTTTAAATCTATATTTCCTATTTCGTCTTATTCCGGCGGTGAGGCGACCTTAGAATATATTAATTATCGAATAGGACAGCCTCCTTTTGATGTGAAAGAATGTCAGGCACGTGGTTTAACCTACGGTGCACCTCTAAGGGTTAAAATGCGCTTAATTATTTATGATAAAGAAGCCGCACCTGGAGCCACTAAATTAAAATATATTAAAGAACAAGAAGTTTATATGGGCGAACTTCCGCTCATGACTGATACGGGTAGTTTTGTGATTAACGGAACTGATCGTGTCGTTGTCTCACAGTTACATCGTTCTCCTGGTGTTTTTTTTGAACATGATAAAGGTAAGACCCATTCTTCAGGTAAGTTGCTCTATGCGGCTCGAATTATTCCTTACCGCGGTTCGTGGTTAGATTTTGAATTTGATCCGAAAGATAATTTATTTGTCCGTATCGATAGACGCCGTAAGTTGGCCGCTACGATACTTTTACGTGCCTTAGGTTTTACCTCAGAAGAAATCTTAGCGTTATTTTTTAGCAATAATGTGTTTCATTTAAAGGGTGAAACTGTTGTTTTAGATTTAGTCCCAGAACGCTTACGCGGTGAAATAGCCAGCTTTGATATTAAGGATGCTGCAGGTCGTGTTATTGTCGAACAAGGTCGTCGCATTGCAGTAAGACAAATCCGTGAAATAGAGAAAGCTAAGATTAAAAAATTAGAATTTCCGCTGGATTATCTGATTGGTAAAACGCTGGCTAAACCGGTTATTGATGCAGAAACAGGCGAGATTCTTTTTGAAGCCAATACAGAATTAAGCGCTGATATCGTTAAAAAATTGCTTGAAACGAAAATAGCTGCCATTGAAACTCTCTATACCAACGATTTGGATTCAGGGGCTTATATTTCAACCACGTTGCGTATTGATCCTAGCCACAGTCAGCAAGAAGCCTTAGTTGAAATTTATCGCATGATGCGCCCAGGTGAGCCACCTACCAAAGAAGCAGCTGAGGCCTTATTTAAGAATTTATTTTTTGTATTGGATCGCTATGACTTATCAGCGGTAGGGCGGATGAAGTTTAACCGTCGTTTGGGCCGTGAAGAAATTACCGGAGCGGGTACCTTAAGCAAAGAAGATATTGTCGCTGTGTTAAGGGCATTGATTGAAATACGTAATGGAAAAGGTGAAGTAGATGATATTGATCATTTAGGGAATCGTCGCGTGCGTAGTGTCGGTGAGATGGCTGAAAATCAATTCCGCATCGGTTTAGTGCGTGTAGAGAGAGCCGTCAGGGATCGTTTAAGTGTGGCCGAATCGGAAAACTTAATGCCACAGGATCTCATTAATGCAAAACCTATTTCAGCGGCGGTAAAAGAATTTTTTGGTTCCAGTCAGCTATCGCAGTTTATGGATCAAGTCAATCCGCTGTCAGAAATTACCCACAAACGACGCGTTTCTGCCTTAGGGCCTGGTGGTTTGACGCGCGAACGTGCCGGCTTTGAGGTTCGCGATGTGCATCCTACCCATTATGGTCGTGTATGTCCTATTGAAACACCCGAAGGTCCTAATATTGGTTTGATTAATTCTTTAGCGGTGTATGCCAGAACCAATCATTATGGATTTCTTGAAACACCTTATCGGAAGGTTGAAAACGGTAAAGTGACCAAAGAGATTCAATATCTATCAGCGATTGAAGAAGGTAAATATGTCATTGCGCAGGCAAATACGCGTCTTGATGGACATGGAAAATTGATCGACGATTTAATTCCTTGTCGGCACCGTAATGAGTCTATGCTCACGACAGCCGATAAAGTGAATTATATGGATATTTCGCCGGCGCAGGTGGTTTCAGTGGCCGCTTCACTGATTCCCTTCTTAGAACATGACGATGCCAATCGTGCTTTGATGGGTTCGAATATGCAGCGTCAAGCGGTCCCTACCTTACGTACTGAAAAACCTTTAGTGGGAACCGGCATGGAACGCAAGGTTGCCGTTGACTCAGGGGTTGTGGTCGTTGCTAAGCGTAGTGGTTTTATTGACTCTGTGGATGCCGGTCGAATTGTCGTACGTGTTGATGATAAAGAGGCGACCGCCGGTACCGCTGGTGTCGATATTTATAACCTGACCAAATATACCCGTTCTAATCAGAATACCTGTATTAATCAACGTCCCTTAGTGAAAAAAGGCGATAAGATTAAAAAGGGTGACGTGATGGCTGATGGTCCTTCTACTGATTTAGGGGAATTAGCCTTGGGGCGTAATCTACTCGTCGCTTTTATGCCATGGAATGGTTATAACTTTGAAGATTCTATTTTGATCTCAGAGCGTGTTGTTTCTGAAGATCGTTTCACCACGATTCACATTGAAGAATTAACCTGTATTGCGCGGGATACCAAGTTAGGCACCGAAGAAATTACCTCCGATATTCCGAATGTAGGCGAAGGTGCACTCTCTAAATTGGATGAATCCGGTATTGTTCATTTAGGTGCTTGGGTTGAAGCCAGTGATATCCTGGTTGGCAAAGTCACGCCTAAAGGTGAAACTCAATTAACACCCGAAGAAAAATTATTGCGCGCTATCTTTGGTGAAAAAGCCTCTGACGTGAAAGATAGTTCGCTACGTGTTCCTTCAGGAATGCGAGGAACTGTCATTGATGTCCAAGTATTTACACGGGATGGTTTAGAGAAAGATAAACGTGCTTTAAGTATTGAAGAAATGGCCTTAGATAAAATTAAAAAGGACCTATATGATGAATTTAGAATTCTGGAAAACGATTGTTACCAGCGTTTAGAAACCTTACTAGTTGGAGCTACGGCAAGCAGTGGACCGAATAAACTAAAGTCAGGGAGTAAAATCAGCCTCGAATATCTACAAGGTTTAGCCAAGGATCAATGGTTTTCGGTGAGTTTACGCGAGGAAGCGGCTAATCAACAATTAGAAGCGGTTGCTAAACAACTTGAAGCGGCACGTTTAGCCTTAGACGAAAAATTTGAAAACAAACGTAAAAAATTAACCCAAGGGGATGATTTAGCACCCGGAATTCTTAAAATCGTTAAAGTTTACTTGGCGATTAAACGTTGTATTCAACCCGGTGACAAGATGGCAGGACGACATGGTAACAAAGGGGTGATCTCTACCATTATTCCT
>DALYCY010000003.1:50049-57937 GCA_031973495.1 Candidatus Aquirickettsiella sp.
GGGAGTTATTTCAACTATCTTACCAGAAGAAGATATGCCTTATATGGAAGATGGCACGCCGGTTGATATCGTTCTTAATCCCTTGGGCGTGCCTTCTCGTATGAACGTTGGGCAGGTATTAGAAACGCATTTGGGTTGGGCGGCCAAAGGTTTAGGTTTAAAGATTGCTCGCATGCTAGATGAGCAAAGAAAGATTAAAGAGATTAAAGATTTCTTAGGATCTATTTACAACGATACCAAAGAGACAGCGCAAAAAGTAGATTTAGACAAGTTATCTGACGAGTCAGTGATAGAGTTGGCTAGTAATTTACGTAACGGCGTGCCGATGGCAACCCCGGTTTTTGACGGTGTTACCGAAGCAGAAATTAAACGTATGTTACGTTTAGCCGATTTGCCCGAAACAGGCCAAACTACACTGTATGATGGTAGAACTGGTAATCGTTTTGAACGACCTGTGACCGTCGGTTATATGTACATGCTAAAGCTCAATCATTTAGTGGACGACAAAATGCATGCACGTTCTACAGGCTCGTATAGTTTAGTAACCCAACAGCCCTTGGGCGGTAAGGCGCAATTTGGTGGTCAGCGTTTTGGTGAAATGGAGGTGTGGGCTTTAGAGGCATATGGAGCGGCCTATACGTTACAAGAGATGTTGACGGTCAAATCGGATGACGTGGCAGGCCGAACTAAGATGTATAAAAACATTGTCGATGGCGATCATCAAATGGAAGCGGGGATGCCAGAATCATTTAATGTACTCGTCAAGGAAATACGTTCCTTGGCAATCAATGCAGAATTAGAAACCAAAGATTAATTTGAAATGGGGAATATAACCTTGGCTACATCTAAACCAAAAGCAGACCTTGCTGTAAAGCCAGAGCTAGAAAATGCGGCGACGGCTAAAGCAACGTTATTATCTTCGGATCAAGCTAAACCGACCTCGTCAGGCCAAGAGAGTTTGGCGACGATGGCAGAGGCCATACAATCCAATGCAAATAATAGTGAAAGTAAGACCAGCTTAGCCGATAGACCCTTAATGTCAGATTTACTCGGCATCTTGAAGCAAGAAGATTACCTGGATGAATTTGATAATATCCGTATCTCTCTGGCTTCACCGGAAATGATTCGTACCTGGTCTTATGGCGAAGTGAAAAAACCAGAGACTATCAATTATCGTACCTTCAAGCCGGAACGAGATGGTTTATTCTGCGCCAAGATCTTTGGTCCTATTAAAGATTATGAATGTTTATGTGGTAAATACAAACGTCTTAAACACCGCGGTGTCATCTGTGAGAAATGCGGCGTAGAAGTTGCCTTAACTAAAGTACGTCGAGAACGTATGGGCCACGTTGAGCTCGCAAGCCCGGTGGCACATATTTGGTTCTTAAAATCCTTGCCCTCACGGATTGGGTTATTATTGGATATGACCTTACGTGATATTGAACGGGTTCTTTATTTTGAAGCGTTTGTTGTGATTGAACCGGGAATGACTACGTTGGAGCGGGGTCAACTGTTAACCGATGAGCAATATTTAGAAGCCATCGAGGAACACGGTGATGAGTTTGATGCGCGCATGGGTGCCGAAGCGATACAACAATTATTGATTACCTTGAATTTGAAAGAAGAAATTAATACCTTACGCGAAGAGATCCCTAATACAAGTTCTGAAACCAAATTAAAAAAATATTCCAAGCGCTTAAAGCTTTTAGAAGGATTCGAACAATCGGGTAATAAGCCAGAGTGGATGGTGTTAACGGTATTACCTATCTTACCACCTGATCTGCGTCCTTTAGTGCCGTTAGACGGCGGTCGTTTTGCCACTTCCGATCTCAACGATCTGTATCGTCGCGTTATTAATCGTAATAATCGTTTAAAGCGTTTATTAGACCTCAATGCGCCCGATATTATTGTGCGTAACGAAAAGCGCATGCTGCAAGAGTCCTGCGATGCTTTATTGGATAATGGTCGACGTGGCCGCGCTATTACAGGCAGTAACAAACGGCCTCTGAAATCCTTAGCCGATATGATAAAAGGTAAGCAAGGTCGATTTAGACAAAACTTACTCGGTAAACGGGTTGATTATTCTGGTCGTTCGGTGATCGTAGTCAGTCCTACACTAAAACTACATCAATGTGGTTTGCCGAAGAAAATGGCTTTAGAGTTATTCAAACCTTTTATTTTAAGTAAATTACAATTCCGCGGTTTGGCCTCTACTATAAAAGCGGCGAAGAAAATGGTCGAAAATGAGTCGCCTGAGGTTTGGGATATCCTAGAAGATGTCATTCGCGAACATCCGGTGCTATTAAATCGTGCGCCGACACTGCATCGTTTGGGGATACAAGCCTTTGAACCTATTTTAATCGAAGGTAAGGCGATTCAGTTGCATCCTTTAGTGTGTACCGCCTATAACGCCGACTTTGACGGTGACCAAATGGCAGTGCATGTGCCGTTGACCATAGAAGCACAGCTAGAAGCACGTACTTTAATGATGTCGACTAACAATATTCTATCGCCCGCCAATGGTGAGCCAATTATTCTGCCTACCCAGGATGTGGTTTTAGGGCTCTATTATTTAACACGTGACAAAATCAATGCCAAAGGTGAAGGTTTAATTTGTTCTGATGTTAATGATGTTCGCCAACTTTATGATGCAGGCTATGCTGATTTACACGCCAAGATTAAGGTTAGAATATCAGAGGTTTTATTTGATAAAGCCGGCGAGCGAAAAGAATCGACGCGTTTAATCGATACCACCGTCGGGAGGGCCTTATTACGTGAAACTCTGCCCGATGGCTTACCGTTTGCTTTAATCAATAAAACACTCAATAAAAAAGCCATCTTGAGCCTTATTAATGAATGCTATCGACGTTTAGGTCTGAAAGCGACGGTTATATTTGCCGATAAATTAATGTATACCGGCTTTGGTTATGCAACCCGTGCAGGAATTTCAGTGGGTATTGAAGATTTAATTATTCCTGAAAATAAAGCCGCGATTATTTCCGCCGCTGAAACAGAAGTCAAAGAGATCGAATCGCAATATGCCTCAGGTCTGGTGACCCAAGGTGAACGTTATAACAAGGTCGTGGATATTTGGTCGCGTACCAATGATCAAGTCGCTAAAGCGATGATGGAAAAATTAGCGACCGAGGAAGTAACCGATGCTGACGGTAAAACGGTATCACAAGAATCATTTAACCCTGTTTATATGATGGCTGATTCCGGCGCACGGGGTTCACCGGCGCAGATGCGTCAGCTGGCCGGAATGCGTGGTTTGATGACAAAGCCGGATGGAACCATTATTGAAACACCGATTACCGCTAACTTCAGAGAGGGTCTAGACGTATTACAATACTTTATTTCGACCCACGGTGCGCGTAAAGGTCTGGCTGATACCGCGTTAAAGACAGCGAATTCGGGTTACCTGACACGTCGTTTGGTTGATGTTGCGCAAGATATGGTAGTCACCGAAGACGATTGTGGCGCGACCTTAGGGATTGCCATTACCCCCCATGTTGAAGGGGGAGAGATCATGGTGCCCTTACGTGAGCGCGTGCTAGGACGCGTCTTGGCCGAAGACGTCAGTCTGCCCGGCAGTGATGACATCGTGGTGAATAAAGGCACTTTATTAGATGAGGAATGGGTCAATATTTTAGAAGAACGTGCCGTCGATCAAGTGAATGTACGCTCGCCTATTACCTGTGAAGCCCGATACGGTATCTGTGCCGCTTGTTATGGCCGTGACTTGGCGCGCGGTCATTTGGTGGGCATCGGTGAGTCTGTGGGCGTTATCGCTGCTCAGTCGATTGGTGAGCCAGGAACCCAGCTTACCATGCGTACCTTCCACATTGGGGGGGCGGCTTCGCAGGTGGCCTTGGCAAATCACATTCAGGTGAAATCGAAAGGTCGTATTAAATTACATAATATCAAGCTGGTTAAACACAGCGATGGCCATTATGTGACTGTATCTCGTTCTGGCGAGTTAACCCTATTAGACCCACAAGGTCGCGAGCGCGAACGCTATAAGCTCCCTTACGGAGCCAGTATTAAGGTATCGGATGGGACGGAAGTTGCCCCAGGTCAGCTTATTGCACAATGGGATCCGCATACCCATCCGGTGGTAACCGAAGTAGCCGGCTACGTTAAGTTTATCGATTTAATCGATGGTATCACCATGAATCGACAAACCGATGAACTGACCGGTTTAACCAGTATTGTCGTCATGGACTCCAAGCAGCGTGGCTCGGGTGGTAAGGAATTACGACCGATGGTCCGATTGACTGATAAAGAAGGGAATGATTTATTTTTACCCGGTACCCGTTTGCCAGCGCATTATTTTCTACCTATCAATGCTATTTTGAGTTTGGAAGATGGTGCTGCCGTGGGAGTGGGTGATATTGTAGCGCGTATTCCACAAGAGACCTCAAAAACCCGCGATATTACCGGCGGCTTACCGCGCGTCGCTGATCTTTTTGAAGCGCGTAAACCTAAAGAGCCAGCTATCTTAGCTGAAATCTCCGGTATCATCAGTTTTGGTAAAGAAACCAAGGGTAAGCGGCGTTTAGTGATTACAGGCAATAACGGCGAAGCTTTTGAAGCGTTAATCCCTAAATGGCGCCATGTGACTGTCTTCGAAGGTGAACACGTAGAACGCGGTGAGATCGTAGCCGATGGCCCTTTAAACCCACATGATATCCTGCGCTTGTTGGGCATTAATGCACTGACTAACTATATTGTCAGTGAGGTGCAAGAGGTTTATCGTCTGCAAGGGGTTAAGATCAACGATAAGCATATCGAAGTGATCGTGCGTCAGATGTTACGTAAAGTGAATATTCTCGATGTCGGTGAAAGCCGATTCCTAAAAGGCGAGCAACTCGAAGAATCCCGTCTCAAGGAGGAAAATAGAAAATTAGTGGCTGAGAATAAATTGCCTGCGCGCTTTGAAGCGGTACTACTTGGTATTACCAAGGCATCTTTGGCCACCGATTCGTTTATATCCGCCGCTTCTTTCCAAGAAACGACACGGGTATTAACCGAAGCGGCGGTGACTGGAAAGCGCGATGAGCTCAAAGGCTTGAAAGAAAACGTCATTGTAGGGCGTTTAATTCCAGCCGGTACCGGTTTTGCTTACCATGCGGAAGCGCGTCGTCAGCGAGCGGCTCAGGTATTGGCAAAGCAACAAAAATTAACCGCAGCGGCCACACCGCAAATGACGGCAAGTGATGTAGAAGAAGCGCTGAGTCAAGCTTTATCGGAGTCTAAAGACGAGAAGAAAGCATAGCTTTTCTCCGTTTTTATTCCCATACAGCGTTTTAAGCCTTATTATTAGGGAATGCGTCAAAGGGCGCATTCCCTATCTGTTGCCAACGATTTTATGTCTTGGCTGATACTATCTCCATAATTTTTTACTCGTTTTGACCCGGGCAGTCTATCCCTAGCTCTTGCTTCATTTAGCTTTTTATCAATTGATAAGTGCCAAAATAGAATGCATATTCATTTTTTGTTAATAATTATATGTTTTAATAAATAAATTAGATAAATGATAATAAGCAATCTTTCCAGCAAATGGGGAAATAGAGACTTTTTATGGGTGAATTAGATAGGAGCAAAGAAGTAAATAGCTGTTTTCAGCGCCGTGGCAAGTCCTATAAAGATGGGATGTTGTTGTTGATAGATTACTTAACGGAACGCGAATGGCGCTTATATTCTAAGGATTCAAGCGTTCTAAGCGAGCTAATAGATGCTCCGAAAAAACAATTCTGCCACCAAGTAGAGAATTTTTATCAAGCCTACTTACGCGATCTAGATGATAGCGCTACTTTTCAAGCGAAAGAAAAACATTTGCGTGACTTGCTGCAATCCTATAGCTACATATTATCCCAACAGATGACCTTGAGCGATTATTTTCTATTCCTATCTGCGGCAGAGCGTTGCGCAGTATGGCAAAAAGGGCGCCAAGCCTTTGTTAGCGAGTTTACTCTAGATCCCCGAGAAAATGCTCAACTGCTTAATATAGCGCAGTATGAAGCCCCTTTTACAGATGATAAGCTTTTGTTAGAAGAGTTCTCTGACCTCTCTAGCAGAGCGTGGTTTAAGTTACTTCCTTCCTGGCAGCAGGTGTTTATTGAAAAAAATAAGGATAGCTTAGTTAAGCAATCTATTCCTTCTTCACTGCGTTGTGTTCCCGGTCTGGCGAATCTATCCGCGCATCGATGTGAGATTAATGGCGTGGAACGTTTAGCTTATTTTCGCCATGCAACCCAGCTACCGGTTGATTTATTGAAGAAAAAGGGTGTAGAGGTAAAGGATGAGGCATTTCGTTTAAGCTGCTTAAATGTCGCCTCTCAGATAAGATTAAGCTTAAGTCAGCAATTGGAGCGTGCTCAGCCTGAAAATTGGGGCGAAGCGGTGATTTTAAGCCAATCTATTCTATCACCCGGGCTAGCCGCTAATATTAAAAGCGCCCTTTTTACTGATGCCAGTGATAACGATACGCAAATATATGAGCTGAAGGAGCAAGCTGTCGAGCTTTTTCAACGTGCTATCGCAAATCCTAATAAAGCCATGACAGTAAAGGATGCCAGCCAGGTTAAAGCATTTTTGACCCACGATGACGTCACTAAAACGCTTTATTACCGTGATTTTTTAGCTAAATTTGATCTGAAAACCCAGCCAAATGGTCTTTTTGAATATAAATTTAAGCCGAAGACCCTGGCAAATGGCGATTCGCCAGATGAAGCGTCTGCATTGATTAAAATAACGTTATTATCAACCAATCATCCGTTTAATATATTACGCCATTTGGGTGTTCATTCGCCTCAAACTAAGCGCAATGCACTGAATACCAACCGATTATTGGCTGCTGTGGCACGTTATTTAGAACCACTAAGACAGCAGCGTTATTTATTGTCGTCGCGCGAAATTAGTATCGATAAATCTGGGCGGACACCTAACATTTTAAAGTATATGGAAGAGTCCAAGCGGCTTGAATTTTTTAATTCAAGATTAATAAAATTAATAGAAGCGCTTAATGGGTGTGAAGGAGCGAGTAGCATATCGACTCATAGTAAAGAGAATTTAATTGAAATGATAGGAGAGCTGCTAAATAAGAAGGAGGCAAGAGCACTATTAGGCAAAAATAGCATTCGATTACTGGATGCGCTGCAGACTTTATTATCGATTCCCGCCACGCCAGGGATCTTCACACGATTACTAGGTGCTGTGCGGGCTTTATTATCGATACTAGGTATTCGATGGGGGCGGCATCATCAGCAATTAATCAGCTCCGCTGAGGCCACTATTTTGCATTGCATCGGTGGGACACTTTGGGTTGCTTGTAAGAGCGGTAAAGACCGCACTGGCGGTGCATCCGCTGCTTATGATGCTGCAGCAGCATTCTATCTGCAGCGTGGAAGGCATCCACGTCATGGTGATAGCAAAGCGGATCGAGCACTTTATTTAAGCTTATTAACGCAGTGTTACGAGTCGGGCCATCAACAAAAATTTGCAGCAGAAAGCGCACCAGGTGCGCAAGGTTTACTGGGAGCGAATTTATTTTTAGCCGGTGATATGCGGGTAAATAATGAAAAAATCAAGCAAGAAACCCAATTGGCCCGCTTAAATAAGCCTAAGCTTAAGCTGACTAAGCAAGCGCAGAATACTTTCAGTAAGCAACTTTTAGAAAACCAGAATCAGCAAAGGCTATCTGCTATTTTTAAGCAGCTTTTAGAAGAGGAACTGAACGAAATCACAAATAAAGTAGTTGAGGTTGACCTTGGTGCTAGCGCTACACTGGCGGATTGGAATCGAGGTGATTATTACCTTAATAAAGAAAGTATTAGGGAGATTCGAAAAGACAAGCAACAATTTTCTGATGGAGTATTCCCTGATG
>DALYCY010000003.1:57947-66742 GCA_031973495.1 Candidatus Aquirickettsiella sp.
TTTTGCTAAAGAACAAGATGAAGGCTTAAAAAAATATTACCGCGCTTTGATTGGTTACGCTTTCCATCAAGGAGGTTTTCCCTATGCAAGCCCTTTCTTAGTAGTTAACCAATTCGGGTGCATACTAGCGGATGGTGACAAAGGGAAGAAGCCAGCAGCTGCTCTAGGTAGCCCAACCGAGGTAAAAATTTATTATGCCTATGCAGAAAATGCGCTGCAAATCGAGACGATATGCGCTTATGAAACTATAAAGGTTGATTCCTCTCTAAAGGATGACTGGGATGAGATAAAAGCAAAGAAAGATACGTTTTTTTGCGAAACCCATACAGTTATTTCATTGGCGCTTCGCGAAGATAAGAGTAAAGATACCGCTTATCAATTAGAGACAAGCATTAAGTATAGTGATATAAAATTTACCGGCCAAGGTAGGTTATTAGAGCCACTTTTTTTGCAAAAATCAAAACAGCAGGAAGTGCTAAGTGCTAAGCAGCTGCCTGTCCTAAATCAAAAATGGCTCGACCGGTTGAAGGCGGAAAATGGTCGACAATCGCGCCGACAAGAAAAGCATGTGGACGAGACCAAGGCAGCTTTTGATAAGCCGATGCTGTTGATAGATGAAATAAAAAACGTCACGCAAGTGGCGGATGAAGTGAGCATTATAGGCAATGATAAAAAAACCAATCTAAGCAATGCCCGGCAGATGCCAGAGGAGTCGGTGCGTAGTGCGATAGAAACCGAGCCTAGGGACACTACGGCCGCTACAATGGAGCAATTTTACCCTAAGCGTAATAACAGGGTAGCTGGTGTTACGCGCATTTTTTCAAAGAGCGAAGAAAGAACCTCAACAATGGCAAAAGAAAATAGCTGTGAGCGGCCGCGGCCCCAGTGCGTGAACTAAGTAAAGCCCCCTCACTTTATTGATGATACTGATCCGGTATTAGCAACGCGTAAAGTGGAGGGAAAACGCGTGCTCGAGGTTTACAGTTAAAATAGTTAAAGTCCGCCTTAAGCTAAATTCAAATTCCCATTCGACGCTTTCCGTTTAACAGCATCTATTTTTTTCACCACTTGGTGTTAAAGAACAGAAAAGTTAAGCGAATGGTATTGAAAAATAACAACAGAAAGCAAGGTCGATACTTGACATCTTACAGCGGTCTCTTTACAATCTCGCACCTCTTCGTTCGATGAAGAAAGCGTTTTTTGAGCTTACCGTTAAGAGTTTAAAAATATTTTTTGTAAGTGCGAATAAAACCGATTTACGTTAAAAAGTAGCGTGGATCTTTGCTATTTTAAGCCACATTTTTGAGTAAAGAGATTACATGGCCACAATTAACCAGTTAGTGCGAAATCCACGTGTACAAAGACGTGCTAAGTCGATGGTGCCTGCTTTAGGGGGATGTCCGCAAAAGCGCGGTGTCTGTACACGGGTTTATACTGTTACCCCTAAGAAGCCAAACTCAGCCTTACGGAAAGTGGCACGGGTCCGTTTAACCAACGGAATGGAAGTGACCACCTACATAGGCGGTGAGGGCCATAATCTACAAGAGCACTCGGTTATTTTGATGCGTGGTGGGCGGGTCAAAGATTTACCCGGTGTTCGTTATCACGTAGTACGTGGTGCCTTAGATACCTCCGGGGTATCAAACCGAAAGCAAGGGCGTTCTAAATATGGCGCCAAGCGACCGAAAGATAAATAAATTAAATAGCTGAGAATTTATATGCCAAGAAGACGAGTTGCTGCCAAAAGGGTTATTCTTCCAGACCCTAAGTTTAAAAGTGAGTTACTGAGCAAGTTTATTAACTCTATTATGAAAAATGGAAAAAAAGCAGTTGCTGAAAAAATCGTTTATGGCGCTTTAGAACGCTTAGATGCGCGTCTTAGAGATAAATCTAAAAAGGCAGCTGATAAGGACGAAGAGAGTGCTAATAAGCAGGGTTTTGATGCCGATATGCTGCTCGATGTCTTTGATCAAGCATTAGATAATATTCGGCCTAATGTTGAAGTAAGGGCAAGGCGTGTAGGGGGTTCAACTTACCAGATACCTGTTGAGGTGCGTCCTTCGCGTCGTACAGCACTTGCGATGCGTTGGCTTAAGATCGCAGCCGGTCAACGTAGTGAGAAAACCATGGCGCAACGATTGTCGGCTGAAATTTTAGATGCCTATGATAATAAAGGGATAGCGGTTAAGAAACGCGAAGATACGCACCGTATGGCGAAAGCAAACCAGGCTTTTGCACATTTTCGGTTTGGTTGATTTTAAAATTTTAAAAAGGTACTGAGTGTGGATCGACAAACGCCCATAGAACGCTATCGAAATATAGGTATTATTGCTCATATTGATGCGGGAAAAACTACAACAACAGAGCGTATTTTGTTTTATACCGGCGTATCGCATAAGCTAGGCGAAGTGCACGAAGGTACCGCTGTTATGGACTGGATGGCGCAGGAACAAGAACGCGGTATTACCATTACCTCAGCGGCGACAACCTGTTTCTGGGATGGTATGGGTCATCAGTTTCCGCAGCATCGTATTAATATCATTGATACCCCAGGTCACGTTGACTTTACTATTGAAGTAGAACGTTCTTTGCGTGTATTGGACGGCGCCTGCGTTGTTTTTTGTGCCGTCAGTGGTGTTGAGCCGCAATCTGAAACAGTTTGGCGTCAGGCGAATAAATATCAGGTTCCTCGCCTCGCCTTTGTGAATAAAATGGATAGAGCCGGGGCTAACTATTTACGTGTTGTTGAACAAATTGAAAAACGTTTAGGCGGGCGACCTATTCCTATCCATATCCCGATAGGAGCCGAAGAGAATTTTGAAGGCGTTGTTGACTTAGTGCAAATGAAAGCCATTTACTGGGATGAAAGTACCCAAGGCATGCGCTTTGAGTATCGTGATATCCCGCCTGCTTTGTTGGCCGAATGTCAAAAATGGCATGAAAAATTGATGGAGGCTGTCGCAGAGGCCTCCGATAAGATGACCGAACGTTATCTTAATGGGGATAAATTTACCATTGCCGAGGTTAAAGAGGCGATTCGCTTACTGACCTTAGGCAATAAAATTGTCCCTGTGCTTTGTGGTTCCGCCTTTAAAAATAAAGGTGTTCAAGCCATGTTAGATGCGGTTATTGAATATTTGCCCGCGCCTAATGATGTAATGGCTATTAAGGGTGTGCTCGATGACGCCAATCAAACCGTTGCCGAAAGACCGCCTGTTGATGATGCGCCTTTTGCAGCTTTAGCTTTTAAGATAGCCACTGACCCTTTTGTAGGCTCACTGGTTTATTTTCGTGTCTACTCCGGTGTGGTTAAAAGTGGCGATAGTGTTTATAACCCGGTTAAAAGTAAAAAAGAGCGTATTGGGCGTATCGTGCAAATGCATGCCAATACACGAGAAGAAATAAAAGAAGTTAGAGCCGGTGATATTGCCGCTGCGGTTGGGTTAAAATATAGCACAACCGGGGATACGCTTTCGGATCCGGACAAGATTATTACTTTAGAGCGTATGGAATTCCCTGAGCCGGTTATTTCCGTTGCAGTGGAGCCCAAAACCAAAGCCGATCAAGAAAAGATGTCGATTGCCTTGAGTAAGCTCGCGCAAGAAGACCCCTCTTTTCGCGTGCGTGTAGATGAAGAATCAGGCCAAACCATTATATCCGGGATGGGCGAGCTCCATTTAGAGATTATTGTCGACCGCATGAAGCGAGAATTCAATGTGGCAGCGAATGTCGGTAAGCCGCAAGTAGCTTACCGAGAAACTATCCGTAAAGCAGTTGAGCAAGAAGGCAAGTTTGTTCGCCAAAGCGGTGGTCGCGGTCAATATGGTCATGTTTGGATAAAACTAGAACCGTTAGAGGCCGGTAAAGGTTATGAGTTTGAAAATGCGATTGTAGGTGGGGTTATTCCGAGAGAATATATTCCGGCTGTGGATAAAGGAATTAAAGAACAGTTAGAAAATGGTGTGATAGCAGGTTATCCTGTTGTCGATGTCAAGGTAGTGCTTTTTGATGGTTCTTACCATGATGTGGACTCTAGTGAAATGGCGTTCAAAATTGCCGGTTCGATGGCATTTAAAGAAGGTGCACGAAAAGCATCTCCTGTTTTATTAGAACCCATTATGCGCGTTGAAGTAGTCACCCCTGAAGAGTATATGGGTGATGTGATGGGCGATCTGAATCGTCGTCGCGGTATTTTGCAGGGAATGGAAGATTTACCAGCCGGTGGTGGGAAAATGATACGCGCTGAGGTTCCGCTTTCTGAAATGTTTGGTTATGCCACTGATTTACGTTCAGCAACCCAAGGGCGGGCTACCTATACGATGGAGTTTGGTAAATATAACGAAGCTCCTGCTAATGTTGCAGATGGTGTGATTCGTAAAAAAGAGAGTAATTAATAGTTATTGAGGTAAAAATTATGGCCGTTGGAAAGTTTGTACGAAATAAGCCCCACTTAAATGTGGGAACTATAGGCCACGTTGATCATGGCAAGACGACATTAACGGCGGCCATTACCAAATGTATGGCTGAGAAATTTGGTGGAGAAGCGATTGCTTTTGATAAAATCGATAAAGCACCTGAAGAAAAGGCGCGCGGTATTACTATTTCTACCTCACATGTGGAATATGAAAGTGATAAACGTCACTATGCCCACGTAGACTGTCCTGGTCACGCCGATTATGTGAAAAACATGATAACCGGTGCTGCACAAATGGATGGAGCGATACTTGTAGTCAGTGCGGCTGATGGTCCTATGCCACAAACACGCGAACATATTTTGTTAGCTCGACAAGTTGGGGTTCCAAATATCGTGGTGTTCATGAATAAATGTGACATGGTCGATGATGCTGAATTATTAGACTTAGTCGAAATGGAAATTAGAGAGTTACTCTCAAAATACGAATTTCCCGGTGATGATGTTCCGATTATCCGTGGCTCCGCTAAAAAAGCCTTAGAAGGTGATTGTGAAGGCGGTGGCGTATTCGCGCTGGTAAAAGCGATGGACGACTATTATCCAGAACCAGTACGTGAAACTGATAAACCTTTTTTAATGCCAATTGAAGATGTGTTTACTATTTCCGGACGAGGAACGGTTGTTACCGGTCGTGTTGAACGAGGAATTATTAAAGTAGGTGAGCCTGTACAAGTAGTAGGTTTAAAAGCGGTACAAGATACCTCAGTGACCGGTGTGGAAATGTTCCGTAAGTTACTCGACCAAGGTGAAGCAGGCGATAACATCGGTGCTTTGATTCGTGGATTAAAGCGAGAAGATGTAGAGCGAGGCCAAGTGTTGGCTAAACCAGGTACGGTAGAAGCTTATGTTGAATTTGAAGCCGAGATTTATGTATTGACCAAAGAAGAAGGTGGTCGTCATACCGCATTTATGAATAATTATAAACCGCAGTTTTATTTTAGGACCACCGATGTGACCGGAACGATTAAGTTACCCGAAGGTTCTGAAATGGTGATGCCAGGGGATAACGTTAAAATTACTGTAACACTGATGAATGAATACGGTGTTGCGATGGAAAAAGGTTTGCGTTTTGCCATTCGTGAAGGCGGTAAAACAGTAGGTTCCGGTGTTGTATCTAATCTCCTTAAAAAAGGTAAAAAGGCCTAATAGGTCAGTAGGAATTTATTATGTCTTTAAAAAGCCAAGATTTTCGTATTTTGCTTCACGCATTCGATCATCGTTTAATCGATAAGGCGACTGAAAAAATTGTCAGTTCATTAAAGCGTACCGGCGCTATTATTTGTCCTATTCCTTTACCGACTAGGATTAAGAAACTGACTATTTTGACCTCGCCGCATGTTGACAAAGATGCGCGAGATCAGTACGAGATACGCACACATAAGCGATTGATTGATGTTTACGCTTCAACGGATAAAACAGCCGATGCCCTCAAACGGCTTGACGATTTGCCCTCTGAAGTGAATATTGAGCTCAGAACAATGGGTATCGATAAAAAAGAAAAGAGTGACAAGAAAGATAAGTAATTCCTTAAAGTGCTAACGAGAGTGAAGGTATTTAGTTATGACTATGGGTTTAATAGGTCGAAAATGTGGTATGACACAGATATATGCTGAAAATGGTTCCGCTATTCCTGTTACACTCATTGAAATATTACCTAATCGGGTGGTTCAAATAAAAACCAAACAACGCGATGGGTATGAATCTATTCAAGTAACTACTGATAAAAAAGCGGCTTCACGCTTAACAAAAGGCGAAGCAGGTCATTTTGCTAAAGCAAATGTTGAGCCCGGTAAAGGACTTTGGGAGTTTCGGCTTGATGAAGGAGATCGCGAATTTATTAAAGATCTGGCGTTAGGAAAAGAAATTAGTATTGATAATTTGTTTAAACTGGGTGAGTGGGTTGATATAACCGGTACCAATAAAGGTAAAGGTTTTGCCGGTGTTATTAAGCGATATCACTTTTCTACGCAAGATGCAACGCATGGTAATTCGCTTTCGCATCGTGCGCCCGGATCTATTGGTCAACGTCAATCGCCGGGTCGTGTTTTTAAAGGTAAGAAAATGTGTGGACAATTAGGCAACCATCGTTGCACTATTCAATCCTTAGAGGTTGTAAAACTTGAACCTGAGCGAAACTTACTGCTTATTAAAGGAGCTGTTCCGGGGGCGCCAGGAGGTCAGGTTATTGTAAGACCGGCAGTACGAAAGAAAAATAAACGCAACAAAGCTTAATCTCAACTACAGAGATGGGTTTGAATTATAAATTTTTGGAATGGCTTTATGCAAGTGGCTTTAGTAACAAAAGATGGCTCAAATCAAGAACTTCAATTATCAGAAGCGGTGTTCGCTTGTCGTTTTAATGAGCCGTTAGTTCATCAGGTCGTTACGGCTTATTTGGCCGGTGGACGACAAGGAACACGCGCACAAAAAAATCGATCCGCGGTGAGTGGTGGCGGGAAAAAACCCTGGAAGCAAAAAGGAATGGGACGCGCACGAGCCGGTACTATTCGTAGTCCGCTTTGGCGTAGTGGTGGGGTTACTTTTGCGGCTAGCACGCAAGATTTTTCACAAAAAGTAAACAAGAAAATGTATCGTGCTGCTATGCGATCGATATGTTCCGAATTATTACGTCAAGAACGATTTCTGGTTGTAGAGTCGTTTGACCTTGAACAGGCTAAAACCCGTGATTTGATCGCAAAGCTACGAGCACTCAATATAACTCAAAAGCTGCTTATTATTCTTGAAGAGGTTAATCATACTATTTATTTAGCGGCGCGAAATATTCATCGCGTTGAATTAACCGATGTAGAAGCGATTAATCCAGTTAATTTAATTAATCATGAAAAAATATTAGTCACAGCGCCCGCTTTAAAACAAATTGAGGAGCTCTTAGCCTAATGAATATTGTCCTAACCAAACAACAACAGCGCCGATTTAAGCTGATAGAAAAGCCACATATCTCTGAAAAGTCTACTCGCTTAGCGGATAAACATCGGCAATTTGTGTTTAAAGTATTGAAAGACGCCAGTAAGCCGGAGATTAAACAAGCGGTAGAATCTTTGTTTAATGTCAAAGTGGATGCGGTTCAGCTTTTGAATGTAAAAGCTAAGCGTCGTCGCTTCAAGCAAGCTGAAGGTCAGTTAAAGGGTTGGAAAAAGGCTTATGTCAGTTTGAAAGAAGGTCACGACATTGATTTTACCGGAACAAAATAGAGAGAAATAAGTATTATGCCTAGTAAAAAAGCCAATCCTACCTCGCCAGGTCGTCGCTTTGTTGTCCAGATCTCAACAGCAGGTCTACATAAAGGTAAGCCACATAGTAATTTATTAGCGCCAAAGCCTAAAAAAGGTGGGCGTAATAATCGAGGCAGAATTACCACCCGTCACCAAGGTGGTGGCCATAAGCAATTATATCGTTTAATTGATTTTAAACGTGATAAAGAAGGTATCATTGGCCGTGCCGAGCGAATAGAGTACGATCCGAATCGTACCGCGCATATTGCCTTGATACTCTATCCAGATGGAGAACGGCGCTATATTTTGGCGCCGAATGATCTTAAAGTAGGTATGCCGGTTTCAGCTGGCCCAGAAGCGATGATTCGGCCGGGCAATGCATTGCCATTGCGCAATATCCCAGTGGGTACGGTATTGCACGCGATAGAGCTAAAACCTGGTAAAGGCGCACAATTGGCGCGTAGTGCCGGTGCTTATGTACAGCTCATTGCACGCGAAGGAGATTATGCTACTATACGGCTGCGTTCGGGGGAGCTGCGAAAAGTTCCTGTTGAATGTAAAGCAAGTATCGGTGTGGTCAGTAATAATGACCATAATTTGCGCTCTTTAGGCAAAGCGGGTGCATCGCGTTGGCGTGGTATTCGACCTACCGTTCGGGGTGTTGCGATGAATCCGGTTGATCACCCTCATGGTGGTGGTGAAGGTAAGACTTCAGGCGGACGTCATCCTGTCAGCCCTTGGGGTGTTCCGACCAAGGGTTATAAAACCCGTCGAAACAAACGTAACGGAAAAATGATTGTACAACGACGTAAAAAGAAATAATTTAATTTAAATTAATGAGGTGATACTAGTGCCACGCTCAGTAAAAAAAGGTCCATTTATTCATGGACATTTAATGAAGAAGGTTAACGCAACGCAAGCGGCTAGTGTTAAACGGCCCATTAAAACATGGTCGCGTAGCTCTATGGTTTTACCGGATATGATAGGTTTGACCATAGCCGTTCATAATGGCCGCGATTTTGTGCCTATTTATATTACTGAAAATATGATAGGGCATAAATTAGGGGAGTTTTCTATAACGCGAACTTTTC
>DALYCY010000003.1:66771-119125 GCA_031973495.1 Candidatus Aquirickettsiella sp.
AGTCATAGAGCCGCGGATAAAAAGGCCAAAGGCGCCGATGAAAAAAAATAGTTATAGAGTTAAAGGGGTATAGAACGTGGAAGTTGCTGCACATTTAAAATATGCGAGATTGTCACCACAAAAGTGTCGTTTAGTAGCGGATCAAGTACGCGGGCTAAGTGTGGAAAAGGCATTGCAGGTATTAACCTATAGTGTTAAAAAAAATGCTAAGGTGATAAAAAAGGTTTTAGAATCTGCGGTGGCTAATGCCGAACACAATGCAGGTGCTGATGTTGATTTGCTGCAAGTGACGACTATTTTTGTTGATCAAGGCCCTACTTTAAAACGTATGCATGCTAGAGCTAAAGGGCGAAGTAATCGTATATTAAAACCTACCTGCCATATTACGGTGAAGGTTTCAGATGTTAATGGGGAGAAAAACTAATTATGGGCCATAAGGTAAATCCTGTTGGAATTCGTTTAGGTATTACCCGAACATCGACAGCAAGATGGTATGCAAAAAAATCCCGTGAATATGCGGATAATCTTTATAGTGATTTGAATGCACGTGCGATGATCAGCAAGGCCTTATTACAAGCCGGTGTTTCATCGATACATATCGAAAGATTTGCTCGGAATGCTAAAATCACCATTTTTGTGGCACGGCCGGGCGTGGTGATTGGAAAAAAAGGCGAATACATTGATCGCTTAAGGGAAAAATTAGAAAAACTTATGCAAGTGCCGGTTCGCCTTTCGGTGGTTGAGGTTAAAAAACCTGAATTGGATGCGAAGTTAGTTGCAGAAAATATTGCACAACAGCTAGAGCGTCGTGTTATGTTTCGTCGCGCTATGAAGCGGGCGGTTCAAACAGCATTACGTCTAGGTGCACTGGGGATTAAGATTAATGTTTCCGGTCGCTTAGGTGGTGCCGAAATTGCTAGAAGTGAGCGCTATCAAGAAGGAAGTGTACCCTTACATACTTTTCGTGCCGATATTGATTATAGTTTAGCCGAAGCGCAAACCACTTATGGAAAGTTAGGTGTCAAAGTATGGATTTATAAAGGTGAAGTTTTTGATCGTTCACAAATTTCTAATTTAGAAACGAGCGAAGCTAAGACACAATACCTTGATGATCGAAATCAAAAGCATTATAGTCGCAGGCGTCAATCCAATGCGAAGCCAGCGCATGTGAGTAAAGAATTTGTTGAAGAGACTACGCGTTAAAATTTTATTAAAGAATAGATAAAAATTGGGAATAGATTATGTTGCAACCCAAGCGAACAAAATATCGTAAGCAGTTTAAAGGGCGAAATCGCGGTATTGCCACACGGGGTACTGAGGTAAGTTTTGGCCAATATGGCTTGAAAGCAACAGCCGCAGGCTTTATTACCTCCCGACAAATTGAAGCAGCACGTCGTGCTTTAACGCGTCATATTAAGCGCGGTGGTAAAGTTTGGATCAGAATATTTCCTGATAAACCGATTACTAAAAAACCTTTAGAAGTACGTCAAGGGAAAGGAAAGGGAAGTGTTGAGTATTGGGTAGCCGTTATTCAACCAGGACGTGTTTTATTTGAAATGGAAGGGATTTCGGTAGATACCGCTAAAGTTGCTTTAAAATTAGCGGCTGCGAAATTGCCCATGACTACTAACTTTGTTACGCGGACGGTACTTTAATGAAAACAAAACAATTACGCGAGTTATCGATAGAATCACTTAAGGATGAGATAGCGCAAATGGGACGCGAACAATTTAATTTAAAGTTACAACATGCAACACGTCAATTAACCACGACACATAGACTAAAAGTGGTTAGACGTACTTTAGCTAGATCATTAACCATTTTAAACGAAAAAATAGGCCAGAAAGTATGAGCCAAGTTAGCAAAGTCAATCGTACCTTAGTTGGACGAGTAATCAGCAATAAAATGGATAAGACCATTAATGTTGCGATAGAACGCAAAGTAAAACATCCCAAATACGGGAAGTATCTGAAGCGCAGTAGTAAAATATTGGCGCATGATCCTGAAAATCAATGTCATGAAGGGGATACCGTGCTTATTCAAGAAGGACGGCCTATATCAAAGCGCAAGGCCTGGACTTTGGTAAAAGTAATGCTTAAAACCTTAACTCAGCAACCGGTTGCTGAGAAAAAATTAGGATAGGGGTAGTACTATGATACAAATGCAAACAGAACTTGAAGTAGCAGATAACAGCGGTGCACGTCGCGTTATGTGTATAAAAGTATTAGGTGGATCAAAGCGCCGTTATGCCGGTGTAGGTGATGTGGTTAGAATCAGTGTTAAAGATGCGGTTCCACGTGGCAAAGTGAAAAAAGGAGAGGTTTGTCACGCCGTGGTAGTGCGCACTAAAAAAGGCGTCCGTAGGCAAGATGGTAGCGTGTTACGTTTTGATAGCAATGCAGTTATTTTGTTAACACCGCAGTTACAACCCTTAGGTACACGTGTTTTTGGCCCAGTTCCAAGGGAGCTACGTACCGAGCGCTTTATGAAAATTATCTCATTAGCATCTGAAGTATTATAAGGTAGGTTATTGACATGCGTAAAATTAAAAAAGGTGATACGGTCATAGCCTTAACCGGTAAAGATAAAGGCAAACAAGGCAAGGTATTGCAGCTTTTAGTGGCTAAAAATAAAGCGCGAGTGGAAGGGATTAACTTGGTTAAAAAACATGTTAAACCAAATCCACAAAAAAACGTTACCGGAGGCATCGTAACGCAAGAAGCAGCTATTAATTTAACGAATATTGCTTTATACAATCCGGTCACAAAAAAAGGCGAAAAAGTAGGAATTAAGATTTTAGCGGATGGAAAGCCAGTTCGTATTTTTAAATCCAGTGGTGAGTTGGTTGATATCTAATAATTAGGTGAGATTTGATGGCAAGGTTAAAAGAACATTATTTGAAGACGGTTACAGCGCAATTAAAGCAAGAATTTGCTTATAAAAGTGCGATGGAAATCCCGCGTATTACCAAAATTACACTCAATATGGGTGTAGGGGAAGCGGCCGCTAATAAAAAAATTATTGATTCAGCGGCGGCCGATATGATGTTAATTGCGGCACAAAAGCCCATTATAACCAAGGCCAAAAAATCGAATGCCGGTTTTAAGATTCGTGAAGAATGGCCTATTGGTTGTAAAGTGACATTACGTAAAAATCGTATGTACGAATTTTTAGATCGTTTAGTGAGTGTGGCAATACCTAGAATTCGTGACTTTCGTGGATTTAGCCCGCGTTCATTCGATGGACGTGGTAATTACAGTTTGGGCATACGTGAACAAATTGTGTTTCCCGAAATTAAGTACGATACCATAGATGCTATCCGCGGGATGGATATTACGATTACCACCACAGCAAAAACTGATAAAGAAGGACGGGCTTTATTAGCAGCATTTGATTTTCCGTTTAAAGAGAATTAATAATTATGGCAAAGAAAAGTGTAATTATGCGCCAGAAAAAGCGCGAATTAATCGTAAAAAAATATGCGTTAAGGCGTGCTGAGCTAAAAGAAATTATATATAGCGTTACCTCTTCAGATGAAGATAAATGGTTAGCGCAACAAAAAATACAATTACTTCCACGTGATTCTTCGCCGGTTCGGTTACGAAATCGTTGTCGTTTAACGGGTCGTCCACGCGGGGTTTATCGTCACTTTGGCTTGTCTCGAAATATGCTTCGACTTTATGCTATGAAGGGTGAATTACCTGGATTAGTTAAATCGAGTTGGTAAGGTAAAAAAATATGAGTATGCAAGATCCGATCGCAGATATGCTATGTCGAATAAAAAATGCGCAAGCTATCGAAAAACCTACGGTGTCTATGCCTTCATCAAAAATAAAATTAGCTATTGCTAAATTATTAAAAGAAGAAGGTTATATCACTGATTTTCAATGTGAAGAAATGGGTTTTAAATCTTCACTGACGTTATTTTTAAAATACTATCTCGATAAACCGGTTATTGCTTCATTAAAACGGGTTAGTCGACCCGGGTTGAGAATCTATCGTTCAGCGACTGATTTGCCTAAGGTAGTTGCTGGTTTAGGGGTCGCTATTATTTCTACTTCAAAAGGCTTAATGACTGATAGGGCTGCTCGTGCCTTAGGTCAAGGCGGCGAAGTTATTGCCATCGTTGAATAAACGTAATAAAAGGTTAGTATGTCAAGAGTTGCAAAAAATCCAATAAGTTTCGGCGATGCACAGATCACGCTGGATGGTGAAACCTTAGTTATCAAAGGAACTAAAGGGATATTAAATTTTAAGCTAGCTAAGCTGGTCAATGTTGAAGTGCGCGATAAGGCATTGCAAGTTAGCCCAGCTGATGATAGCACCGAAGCAGATGCTTTAGCCGGCACTACCCGTGCTAATCTAGCTAATGCGGTTGTCGGTGTTGTGCAAGGATTTAAAAAGGTGCTGCAATTGGTTGGAGTTGGTTATCGTGCCAATGTACAAGGCCAAAAAATACACTTAACCTTAGGTTACTCTCACCCGGTTGTTTACGATATTCCCGAAGGGATTAACATACAGACAACGACTCCAACAGAAATTGTGATTCAAGGCGCTGATCGACAATTAGTGGGACAAGTGGCAGCAGAGATACGTCGATATCGCCCGCCAGAACCTTATAAAGGCAAAGGGGTGCGCTATGCTGATGAACGCATCAAATTAAAAGAAACTAAGAAAAAATAGTAATTGAGAGGTAGCCATGTTAGACAAGAAGTTAAAGCGAAAGCGTAGGGCAACAAAAACACGCGCTAAAATAAAGCAGCTTGGTGTGCCTCGTCTTTGTGTGGGACGTACCTCTAAGCACATTTATGCACAAATTATCGTTTCCGCAGAGAAGGGTGATAAGGTATTAGCAAGCGCTTCTACATTGGATAAAGAAATTAAAACGCTGGGTAGTTTTGCAAATAATATGAAATCAGCGACAGTGATAGGTGATTTTATCGCAAAAAGAGCATTAGCAGCTGGAATCAATCAAGTTGCTTTTGATCGTTCGGGCTTTAAGTATCATGGTTGTATTAAGGCATTGGCAGAGGCAGCCCGGGAAGCCGGCTTGCCCTTTTAATTAAAAGGTTATTCATCGATGAGTTTTGATCAATCAACAAAAAGTGATGGTTTGCAAGAAAAATTAATTGCAGTTAATCGTCACGCTAAAGTCGTTAAAGGTGGCCGTATCTTTAGCTTTGCAGCCGGTGTTGTTGTAGGCGATGGGAAAGGTCGAATCGGATTTAGTAAACGTCCGGCAAGAGAAGTTTCTGTAGCGATGCAAAAGGCCTTAGAAAAGGCACGTCGTGATATGCTCTACATAGAGTTAAATAATCACACTGTTTTTCACCCTTTGCAAGGTCGTCACGGCGCAACTAAAGTGATTATATTACCTGCTGTAGAAGGTACCGGTATTATTGCCGGTGGTCCTATGCGCGCTATTTTTGAAGTAGTCGGCATTAAAAATGTGATTGCTAAAATTATCGGTTCTTCGAATCGAATTAATGTGGTTCGTGCGACCTTAAAGGCCTTATCCGGTATGTCAACACCGGAAATGATTGCCGATAAGCGTGGAAAATCAATTAAAGAAATTTACCAATAATTAGGTAGCGTGATATGTCAGAGAAAAAATTGAGATTAACCCTGCTACGCAGTATTTCAGGTCGTTTACCGCAGCATACGGCAACTGTACTCTCTTTAGGGTTAAAGCGTTTAAATCAGGTCGTTGAAGTGAAGGATAATCCGCCAATGCGTGGAATGGTCGATCAAGTCGCTTACTTATTAAAAGTAGAGGAAATTTAACGATGTACCTTAATACATTAAAGCCCGCTCCGGATTCGAAACCACCGAAAAAGCGTGTCGGAAGAGGCATAGGCTCTGGTTTAGGAAAAACTTGTGGGCGTGGTCATAAAGGCCAACGCGCTCGAGCCGGCGGATTTCATAAATTAGGTTTTGAAGGTGGGCAAACACCTTTACAACGTCGTTTACCTAAGTTTGGTTTTACTACACTTAAATCTTCACTATCACTGCAAGTATTACGTATTGACGCTTTAAATAAAGTTAATGCCGATATCATTGACCTACAGGTTTTAAAGGATAGTCGTCTAGTTCCTTCTTTAACCAAAGAAGTTAAATTGATAGCCACTGGGAAGCTAGGAAAGGCTGTCGCTGTCAAAGGATTAAAGTTAAGCAAAGGAGCCGAGGCTTTAATTAAAGCTGCCGGTGGCCGCGTTGAGGCTTAACTAGAATGGATAAAATCAGCCGTGCTGCGTCTTCGCTGAAAGGACGTACGCAAAGTAGCGGTTTTAGTGAACTTAAGCAGCGCTTATTATTTGTGTTATTGGCGTTGCTTATCTACCGTATTGGGGCGCATATCCCTGTGCCGGGTTTAGATCCGCGTCGCTTAGCTGATTTATTTAGCCACCAAAGCAATAGCATATTAGGTCTTTTTAATATGTTTTCAGGTGGCGCACTCTCGCGCTTTACTGTTTTTGCTCTAGGTTTGCTACCTTATATTTCAGTATCTATCATCGTGCAGTTACTTACTGCCGTGACCCCTGCGCTAGAAGAACTTAAAAAAGAAGGCGAGGCCGGTCGCCGTAAGCTCAATCAATATACCCGTTACGGCACAGCGTTGTTAGCTTTAGTTCAAGCGGTGGGTATGGCTAAATGGTTAGTCGCCAATCACGTTGTTTTGGATCCGGGATTGTTTTTTTATTTTGTTGCCGCATTAACGCTGGTAACAGGAACCTTATTTTTAATGTGGTTAGGCGAGCAAATTACCGAGCATGGAATAGGTAATGGAATCTCATTAATTATTTTTTCTGGCATAGTCTCAGGCCTACCGGTTGCTATTGCCAAATCATTAGAGCAATTTAGACAAGGGCAAATTCAATTTTTAACCCTATTATGTATTTTAGCACTTGTGGTGTTAGTCACAGCGTTTGTGGTGTTTATGGAACGTGGTCAACGGCGTATTACGGTCAATTATCCACAACGGCAACAAGGTAGAAAAATTTATAGTGCGCAAACTAGCCATTTACCACTAAAGATCAATATGGCAGGGGTTATTCCGCCTATATTTGCTTCTAGTATCATGATGTTACCAGCTACTTTTGCTAACTGGTTTGCCAATGTAAAAGGTATGGCTTGGCTTAGCCAGCTTAGCTTTTTCTTATCGCCTGGGCAGCCACTTTATATCTTGCTATTTGCGGCAGCTATAGTATTCTTCTCTTTTTTCTATACCGCGCTTGTTTTTAATCCTAGAGAAACAGCGGATAATTTAAAGAAATCAGGTGCGTTTATTCCAGGTATTAGGCCAGGCGAGCAGAGTGCTCGCTACATAGATGCCACCATGACCAGACTCACCTTAATAGGCTGTATTTATCTGGTATTAGTTGCTTTATTACCTGAGTTTATGATATTTACTTGGCACGTCCCTTTTTACTTTGGGGGCACATCCTTGTTAATTATCGTTGTCGTCATCATGGACTTTATGGTCCAGGTGCAGTCCTTATTGATGTCGCATCAGTATGAATCTTTACTTAAAAAGGCCAATTTGAAAGGTTTGTCAGGTGGGCCAGGTAATGCTTATTAATTACTTTGACGGTATCAACGGCCAGGCTTTGATTTTTATCTTAAGCTGATGTTCTAGCGTGTGGTTAAAAGCTAGGATAAAAGGCAGAGCTTAACTCGTATAAAGTAGTACTTAAAATATAGAGGTTGTTATGAAAGTGAGAGCGTCGATTAAAAAAATATGCCGAAATTGTAAGCTTATTAAGCGCAAAGGTAAGTTGAGAGTGATTTGCTCAGCTGAGGCACGTCACAAGCAACGTCAGGGTTAATTTGACGTAAGATTTTATACTGATCCCTAGGCGAGTGAGGCAGATGCAATTTATTGTCTACTGTCTTGCTAAATCTTAGGTAAATTAGTAGATTTTCAGATGAGTGTTATTGATTTTTAGTCAGGAGTGAGCTACCCTACTGCGCCTTCTGAGATATCTTAAATTTAAGGTTTTGGAGTGAAAAATGGCTAGAATAGCCGGTGTTAATATACCAATAAATAAACATGTCGTTATAGGCTTGACCGCTATCTATGGTGTTGGCCGTTCGCGTGCTCGGAAAATATGCCAAAATTTGGATATTCTACCTGAGACTAAAGTAAAGGATCTTTTAGATGCACAGCTTGATGCCATACGTCAGCAGATACTTAGCTATAAAGTAGAAGGTGATTTACGCCGAGAAGTCTCCATTAGTATCAAGCGTTTAATGGATTTAGGCTGCTATAGAGGAATTAGACATCGGCGTGGTTTGCCGGTACGTGGCCAACGTACTCGTACTAATGCACGTACACGTAAGGGCCCTCGTAAGATGATTCGTAAAGATTAAGAGGCGCGCTATTAATATAAACGTATAAGGGTGGGTATTTACTAATATGACAGATTATAGTTCACATGCTTCTCAACCATTGACTATGGCCGATAAAGCCTTAGCAGGGGCACATCGTAAGCGTAAAGAGATTATCCCTGATGCGATAGTTCATCTGAGCACCTCCTTTAATAATACGATTATTTGTATTCGTAAAGGAGGCGATACCTTAGGCATCTCCTCGGCTGGGGCTTGTGACTTTAAAGGTACCAAAAAAGGTACTGCTTTTGCCGCACGGGTCGCTTTCGAAAAAGCAATCGAAAAGGCGTGTGATAAATATCAGACTAAATATAAACATAATTTAGGTCGTGTTGAAGTGAGAATAAAAGGACCTGGTCAAGGGTCCGAACAGGCCATTATGGCACTAAAAAACAAAGATATAGAGGTCACCCAGATTCTCAATGTGACGGGTGTGCCGCATAATGGCTGTCGACCTCCTAAGCGTCGTCGCGTATAGAAAAAATTAATCATGGGGAGTAATAGATTTAATGGCTAGATACCGAGGTCCTACTTGTAAATTAGCGCGCCGACTTGGAACTGATTTACAGCTAAAAAGCGGCATACGTGCACTCGACAGCAAATGTAAGTTAGCTACCCCTCCTGGTATGCACGGCGTTAAACGCGGCAGACTATCTGAATTTGGTGTTTTATTTCGTCAAAAGCAATTAATTCGACGTACTTACGGCGTGCTTGAAAGACAGTTTCGCCTCTATTACGCCAAAGCAGCTAAGCGCAAAGGTATTACCGGTGAGAATTTATTAAAATTATTGGAATGCCGCTTGGATAACGTTATTTATCGTATGGGATTTTCTGCGACACGTGCCGAGGCAAGACAGTTAGTTTCACACCGTTCAATCAAGGTAAATGGACACATTGTAAATATCCCTTCTTATCAAGTTAAGGTAGGCGATATTATTGAAATTAAAGAAAAAAGTAAGGCGCAAACTCGTATTCAGGCGGCGCTAGAACTGGCGAAGCAAAAACCTCAGCCTAGCTGGATAGATGTGGATTCCAGTAAATTACAAGGACTTGTAAAGTTAATTCCAGAGCGTAGCGAATTGCCTTTAGAATTTAATGAGAATCTAGTCGTTGAGTATTACTCTAAGTAAGAAGGTAGCCCATGTCGACGAATGTTAAAAAGTTTCTAACTCCACAAACTATCGAAGTTCAAACTATTTCGAAAAATAGGGCCATGATCACATTGCAGCCTTTTGAAGCTGGATTTGGTCATACCTTGGGAAATGCGCTACGTCGTATATTGCTATCCTCTATGCCAGGTTGTGCGGTTGTGGAAGCAAAGATTGAAGGGGTGCTCCATGAGTACAGTAGTTTAGAAGGGGTGCAAGAGGATATTATCGATATTTTGCTTAACTTAAAAGGTATTGCATTTATCTTGCATGATAAAGAAGAAGCAACGCTGGAATTAGTAAAAAATACCGTAGGGCCTATTTGTGCTGGTGATATTAGCTTACCTCATGATGTCGAAGTCAAAAATCCTGATTATGTGATTGCTCATTTGACCAAACCTAAAGAATTTAAAATGACACTTAAAGTCGTCAGAGGGCGTGGTTATCAACCTGCTTCGCTACGTAAGACGGATGAACAATATGTGAGTGAAGTCGGTAGTTTACAATTAGATGCACGTTTCAATCCCATTTTACGCGCTACTTATGCGGTTGAAAATGCACGGGTAGAACAACGCACTGACCTTGACAAATTAGTGATTGATTTAGAAACCAACGGTACTATCGAACCTGAAGAAGCGATACGTCGAGCCGCTACGATTATACAAGAACAACTATACACCTTTGTTGAATTGCAACATGAAACAGAAGACGAAGTCGTTGAGGATTTAGTTGATATTAATCCGATGTTGTTGTTACCTGTTGATGAATTAGAATTAACAGTGCGTGCTGCCAATTGTTTGAAGGCGGAACATATTTATCGCATTGCAGATTTAGTCACGAAAACAGAATCTGAGCTTTTATCAACACCTAACTTAGGTAAAGTTTCTTTATGGGAAATTAAAACCGCCTTACAAAAGCGAGGCTTATCCTTGGGAATGGATGTGCCTATCCAGCAGCTTACTTCGCTGAGAAAATCTTTGGAAGGTAATAGCGAAGAATCGGAAAAAGTAGAAAAAACAGAAGATATTAATAAAGATTAATTTAAAGGGTTATGTGTTATGCGTCATCTTAATTCCGGTCGACGATTAGGTCGAACATCAAGTCATCGAATTGCGATGTTTCGTAATATGGTGGCTTCTTTGGTTACCAAAGAAATCATATGTACCACCTTGGCCAAAGCGAAAGAACTGCGCCGTGTTGCAGAGCCATTGATTACTTTGGCCAAAATAGACGGTGTTGCACACAGACGTCTTGCATTTAATCGTTTACGTAACAAAGAGGCAGTAGCTGCTCTTTTTAATACGCTCGGTCCCCGTTTTAAAGAAAGATCTGGTGGATACTTACGTATTATGAAGTGCGGTTTTCGTGCCGGAGACTGTGCGCCTATGGCAATGGTTGAGCTTGTTGAGCGTTCAGACAATAGTGCTTAACCTTAAATTTGCTTAAAACGGGCATCACTCCATCGCATTATTTTATTGTGCCCTAAAATTTGTTCCTGTCAGATTTAAGTTTTAGGGTGTAATTATTTCTTTAGCTTTATTTAAAGCCGCGTGAATTTCCTGATTGAATGTGTTTAACAAATCATCAGAATAGCTGTTATTTTTTACTGCGTAATCAAGTGCGATTAAACTTTCCTTAAGTCTTAGCAGGCCGCAATATACACAAGAGCCGTATAGCTTATGCAATAAATCGCAGAGCTTTTGTTGTTCGCGTTTTTGATAAGCATGGTTAATTTTCAGTTGTATTTTTGGCGTTTCCTCTATAAATACTTCGAGTAGCTCGCGTAATAATTGCTTAGAATTTTTGCTGAATATTTCACCTAAATGTTCGTCAATAATAGGTAAATGGGATAGTTTTTTTCGCATAATAATTCTGCCTTAGCTCGCGCCTGAAAAGTTACAATAAGTTTACTGAATTTGCTTTATCGAAGCGACATCTCGATTGTTAATAGTACGCCTAAAGTCTGAACATTGTTGATTGTTTCTCTAGTAGCGCTATGTTTAAATAAAGGTTACTTATTAAACTTAATTTAAAGCGCCGTGGCTAAACACTCTTATCTTATATCCGAAGGCGCGCTTAATGCCGCACAGCTAGAGTTGCTTACTTTACGTGACTTGTTACGTTGGGGTTTTACGCAGTTTAACAGAGCGGATCTTTTTTACGGTCATGGCACGGATAATGCTTGGGATGAAATAATTTATTTGACCTTAGCTAGCTTGAAATTAGGGCCTACTTTAAATCCGGCCTTCTTAGCGGCACGTTTAACCCTCACCGAGCGTAGCTTGCTTCTCGATAGGATTCGACAGCGTGTTAATGAACGTATTCCTAGCGCTTATTTAGTCAAGCAGGCGTACTTTGCTGGCTTGTCATTTTTTGTCGATAGGCGGGTATTAATACCACGTTCACCCATGGCCGAACTGATTGAACAGCAATTTAGCCCTTGGATTAGTCAGGCAGATCATATCAATACGATATTAGATCTTGGTACCGGCAGCGGCTGTATTGCCATTGCCTGTGCCTATGCCTTCCCCGAAGCGCGTATTGATGCGGTTGATAATTCTAAAGAGGCATTAGCGGTGGCGGCCATTAACGTTGCGACACATCAGCTACAAGGGCAAGTCAACTTAATTCAATCTGATCTTTTTGAAAATCTAAGCAGCCGGCTTTACGATATTATTATCAGCAATCCGCCTTATGTTGATGAAGAAGACTTGGCTAATTTACCCGCCGAATATCGGCACGAGCCAATGGCGGCGCTTGCCGCTGGTAGGGATGGTTTAGACTTTATTATTCGGCTGCTCAAACAAGCGCTAAAATACTTGAAAAATAACGGTATTTTGATGGTAGAAGTGGGTAATAGTAAAGAGGCTTTAATTCAGCGTTATCCGCAAATCCCTTTTATCTGGCTAGAATTTGAGCGTGGCGATGCCGAAATATTTTTATTAACCCAAGAGCAATTAAGCTGTTATGAGCAAGAAATTTAATGTCGCAATAGTCGGTGCCACAGGTTTCGTCGGCCAGGCGGTGCTAAGCATTTTAGAGAAACGACGTTTCCCGGTTAATAATCTTTACCTGCTGGCCAGTGAGCGTTCGGCTGGCGAGACGATGGATTTTAACAAACAATCCTTCATCGTCTCAGATCTGCTAGATTTTGATTTCAAGCTGGCCGATATCGTTTTCTTTACCGCTGGTGCGGCTATTTCGGCTCAATATGTCCCTATCGCCACTAAAAGCGCTTGCATAGTGATTGATAATACCGCTCAATTTCGCTACGATGAGGACGTGCCTTTGGTGATACCGGAGGTAAATCCCGAAGCACTAGCCGGCTATAAAAAACGCCATATTATCGCCAACCCTAATTGCTCAACCATACAAATGCTGGTTGCCTTGAAGCCAATTTATGACGCCGTGGGCATAAGGCGTATTAATGTAGTGACCTTTCAATCGGTATCCGGGGCCGGAAAAGCGGCTTTTAATGAGCTTATTCAGCAAACAGGTCAATTGCTCAATGGCCTGCCAATAAAGAAACCTAAGGCTTTTACGCAGCAAATTGCATTTAATGTGATTCCCCATATCGATGATTTTCAGGAAAATGGATATACCCGTGAAGAAATGAAAATGGTCTGGGAGACGCAAAAGATTTTTGCCGATAAAGAGATTCAGGTGAATCCTACCGCGGTACGAGTCCCGGTGTTACATAGCCATTCGGAAGCTGTGCATATAGAGACTAAAGATAAAATTAGCCTTTCTGTTGCAAAACAATTATTAAAAAAAGCCCCTGGGGTCATGGTTATTGACCAAGCTAAGAAAAATGCCTATCCGACACCGATTTTGCATGAAGAACACGATAAGGTCATGGTAGGTCGATTGCGTGAGGATATTTCTCATCCCTTAGGCTTGGATATGTGGATAGTGGCTGATAATATACGCAAAGGGGCGGCGTTGAATGCGGTGCAGATTGCTGAGTTAATGATAGAGCGCCTATAGGGGCCGTCTCGCTAAGTTTGACCAATTTAGGTTAAAATGAGGCAGAGCCTTTTAGATTTATAACAATATGGTTAAAACATCGATTAAAAAAGATATTCTTTTAGTAGATAAAGAAGATCCGGTATTGGCTCATTTAAAGCCAGATTCGTTCTTCCATGTTGAACCCGATTTACTTGTATCAGACGATGCCTCAGGTGAGGCGGGCGAGGATGGAAGCGGGAGTATGGTGCTGAGCGTTGAACAGCTATGTGCTTATTTACGCGCGCTGCTAATCCAAGATCTTCGGCAACGTGCCGACGGGCAGAGAAAATTTGGAATTTGTCCTATCTCGGAGGATCCCAATAAGCTGCTCGGAAAAAAAGCATCGCGTTGTGGTTTGGCCGAATCCCCACAACCGCACCCCTTATTAGCACAGAGTCAACAATTTAGTGGCGATGATCCGAAGATGAGTGCCATCCCTAGCGATAATCCCAAAGCCAGAGAAAATTTCCCTGAATTGCGCTTGGCTAAACAATTGCAACAACAAATGGATCTAAATAGAAGAAAAAGTGTCACCCTAGCTAGGTAATCATTCGTGAAGCCTACTTTTGCTAACGAGATTTTATTTGGAACCCTGCAAGGTGTAGAGCGCTTTATTCAGTTAGGCGCTGATATAGAAGAGATTGATGAATATGGATTTTCTCCCCTAACAGAAGCTTCGATTGCCAATAAAACCGATGTGGTTGCGCTGTTACTAGAATATGGCGCCGATATTAACCAAGCCGATACGACGGGTCGTACTGCATTACATTGGGCAGTTGATAATCACAATCTGCCTTTATGTGAATTATTACTAGCCAATAAAGCAGATGCCAATGCTTATACCACCGCAGGTCAAGCTGTTTTGGTTTATCCTTTACTCAGACAACAAATAGAATTAAAAAAATTACTTTATCGATACGGTGCGAAACTTAATGTTGCACAAGATTTTATTCAGGTAAAATTGCTAGGACACCGTTATGAATTAGCCGGTCAAGTTGATATTGTAAATGCAGCGGGTCGTTTTATTGAAATTGATTATGAAGGATTTTTTTTAGAGTTTACTTTGGATGTGGTACTTAATTCTTTGCAGCGCTATCAGAATAATTTTTCCTCGCGCCATTTACGCCCCCATTTTGAAGCGCTGCAAAAATTGATCGCGGCATTCGCTAACGCGCAAGCATTACTTAAGTATCAGCGTTACACAATTAATATCAAACAATATACCCACAGTATCGATGTCTTGCTCGATCAAGAGTTATTATTATTGCCCATAGCTTACCAAGGGCATGCTATTGCTTTGGTTAAATATAAGGATTGGCTGATTCGCTGTGATCGAGGTGAAAATAGTCGCCGTGAAGGGAGTATTGTTATTTATCAAATGCAGCATCCCTACGCTTGGAATAATGATTTATGTAAGCAATTAATCTATGCGCGTCAATCTGCTGAATTTCTGACCAAAACCATACAGCGCTTATTAGGTTTAGTTCCGCTTGCAAGCTTACCTGTAAAAGGACAAATAATCGGTAATTGTTCCTGGGCTAATATAGAAGCCAGTATTCCCGCTATGTTATTTTTATTGCAGTTAAGCGCTAATGATGATTTGTTTTATCAGGATGAAAAATATCAACAGCAAGCCTTGCAAGTTTATCAAGATTGGCAAACCTGGGATAAAGAACGTGCCTTAGAAGCCTGTATACACGGCTTTTATTATGCTAGTAAAGCGCGTAAAGCGACTAAAGCAAGTTTGCTAGCGGCTATTTTATTCCAAAAATCGACTCAACACCTGCAAGATTTAAAACAAGCAGAAGCGATGTTAAAAATTCTCAGCCTGCCTGATTATCGCTATTTGTTAAAAAGCTATCTTGACATATATTGGCAGCGGCATAAAACCCCGCAAGGAAAGAATTTAATCACCTTGTTAGATAGCTGTGGAATAAGCTTAGAGAGTTTATATACTAAGCATCGTGGAGATACTAGCGACTAAAAATTGAATCTACATTATCAGACAGGAGTTATCGATGCCTAGGAGACAACAAGCCTTAAATCCAGGACAAAACTTTCCTAACAGCGCCAATAAAAATACCATATCCGATAAATTAAAAGATACACGAAGATCTATTTATCAAATGACTTGGAGAAGTTTTTATCATGAATTACATCCTTACCCGATGGATAAATTGATAAAAGATTTTGTGGAAAAATATGCTTATCCGGATAAGAAAAAACTACAAATAGATTTCGCCCAAGCTGATCATGGTTTAGAAAATGTCAGTTTGGGTAAATTTTTGCAAATGTCAGAAAAAGAATTAAAAATTCATTTAGGTGATAAATTTAATAAAAAAATTCAACGGAATAAAAATTTTAAACAAAAAGAATATAAACTCTCAACCATCCATCATTTCTTGTATGGCCATAGTCTCTATTTTGCCGCAATAAGCCTTGGTTTTTTTAGTAAGCAATGTTTCCTTAATTTTTTCATACGAAGTAATTATGTCAAGGATTTTACCATTGATGCTTTAAAAGATAGCCTGAATAGTTTAAAGAAGTCCCCGGATGAATTAAGACAGCAACTCGGTCCTCTTTATCACGAAATCGTAACGATTAATAAACCCGATAATGAATTTTTTAGGCGCTATAACTACACCTTAGAGGAGTTAAAATTACTTTTAGAAAAAGCGCCTAAACATTATGTAATAGCGAGCCTAGGCGGAGACAGTAGTTTTCGTATCGATAAAGTATTAAGACAGTTATCGCCTAGCTTGAACCTACGCTACTTAGAAGATCAATCACTGGAAACCTTACGACAAGAAATCCCTGAATCCTATTGGGGAAAAAAAATATACCAACTTTTTGAGCCGTCTAAGCGTTCAAAGACCAAGCAAAAACCTTTTTCTTCATTATCTCTGTCCTCACAATGTAAGGCAAACCCCTTTCATCCAGTGGCTAATTTGGCTACTTTAGAACAGCGGCAAGAAAGACAGGCTGATAATAATCAACCCCCTAATAGCGCATCAAGTTCGATGACATCTATTTGGAGACCTTTTTAAATAGCCAAGTTAGCGCGCTTATTCCAGTTAATTTAAGCGATTTTTGCCGGGAATCTAGCATATTTTTTAAATAATAAGGAATTTACTTTAAGCGTTATTATCCCATTGTAATTACTGTATCGGATGGAGTATACTCTCTGCCGCTATCGCGGGGTGGAGCAGTCTGGTAGCTCGTCGGGCTCATAACCCGAAGGCCGTAGGTTCAAATCCTACCCCCGCTACCAATTTTATTGCATGAATAGGGCCCCACTTAGGGGCTTTTTATTTGGAGATAGGTGGTAATTTTATAATCCAAAGTCCTTTTGTAGTAGATGATGAGAAATAATTCAGCAATAGAAGCCCTGATATTACCGACTGTTGAGGCCTTAGGTTATGAGTTATGGGCTTGTCTTTACCTAACGCAGGGCCAACACAATGTATTGCGTATCTATATCGATAGTGCGCAAGGTATTACACTTACCGACTGTGAACGGGTAAGTCGTCAAATTAGCGCATTATTTGATGTAGAGAATCCTTTAGTAGGCCATTATAACTTAGAGGTTTCTTCTCCAGGTCTAGATAGACCCCTTATTACAGAGAAGCAGTTTCAGCGTTTTATTGGGCAGCATGTGCGTGTTTCTACCAACACGCCGGTAGATAAGCAACGCAAATTTAAAGGACTATTACGATCGGTAGGGGCAGAGGGAATCGTGTTGGAGCAGGATGGAAAAGAGCTAGTGTTAACGTGGGACAATATTTTGCGTGCGAATGTATTGCCTAAAATGAACAAATAACCGGAGGCAGGCTATGAAAAAAGAAATTTTATTAGTGGCAGAGACGGTATCTAACGAAAAAGATGTTGATAAAGAGCTGATATTTAAAGCCATAGAAGCGGCTTTAGCGATGGCGACTAAGAAAAAAGCAGGTAAAGATATCGACGTTCGGGTGGCCATTGATCGCCGCACGGGTGACTATGATACCTTTCGCTATTGGACAGTCGTTGCCGATGAGAGTAAAGATTATCAACCAGAAGATGGTTCAGTGCCAGCTTTTGAACCGTTGAAGCAAATTCCATTAAGTGAGGCTAAAAAGCGTGATCCTAACCGCCAAATCGGAGACGTCATAGAAGAGCATATGCCTTCGGTAGAATTTGGTCGTATTGCGGCACAAACCGCCAAACAGGTTATTATTCAAAAAGTAAGAGAAGCAGAACGCGCTAAGATAGCCCAAGCTTATACGAGTCGTATTGGGGAATTATTATCAGGTATCGTAAAGCGTATTACCCGAGAAGGCTTAATCGTTGATTTGGGTGCCAGTGTAGAAGCCTTTGTTCCGCGTGAAGAAATGATTCCACGTGAAGAGGTTCGTTCAGAGGATCGTTTGCGCGGTTATTTGTATGCGGTTAATCCACAAGTGCGGGGTCCTCAGCTACTGATGAGTCGTACGCGTCCTGAGATGTTAATCGAGTTATTCAAGATAGAAGTCCCCGAAATTGGTGAAGAGCTGATTGAAATCAAGAGTGCTGCGCGCGATCCGGGTTCACGCGCTAAAATTGCTGTTAAAACAAATGATGGTCGCATTGATCCCATTGGTGCTTGTGTCGGAATGCGCGGTGCGCGTGTACAAGCTGTCTCAAGTGAATTAGCTGGCGAACGTATTGATATCGTGCTTTGGGATGATAATCCAGTGCAATTAGTTATTAATGCCATGGCGCCGGCCGAAGTGGCATCTATTGTCGTTGATGAAGATACCAAAGTGATGGATGTTGCCGTACAAGAAGATCAATTATCGCAAGCGATAGGTCGTAATGGTCAAAATGTACGTTTAGCCGGTGAATTAACAGGATGGATCATCAATGTTATTACGGTAGAAGAGGCGGCAAAAAAAGTAGATACCGAATCAGAAGGTTTGCAAAATTTGTTTATGGAGCAGCTCGCTATTGATGAAGAGCTGGCGCAAATCTTAGCACGAGAAGGATTTACCAGTTTAGAAGAAATAGCGTATGTCTCAGAACAAGAGCTGTTAGATATTGAGGACTTTGATTCAGATCTAGTTGAAAGTTTACAAAATCGTGCCAAAGAGGTATTGGCAACACGAGCGGCGCTGGTGAAAAAAGCAGCACCAAGTTCTGAACAAGAAAAATTTTTAGAACCACATCAAGACCTGCTTTCGTTAGAAGGTCTTACTGAAGAGGTGGCTACCGTTTTAGCTAAAAAAGGCGTTTCTTCGCGTGAGGCGTTGGCTGAGTTATCTGTAGATGAGCTATTAGATTTAGGGATTATTGAACTGGATCGTAAAAAAGCCGGTGAACTTATTATGGCAGCGCGCGCACCTTGGTTTGCAGAAGAGAAAAAAGACGAATAGATGTAGGGAATTTGCACTACTCTTTACTTATGCATTTACGCTAAAGTTAAGGATTCAAGAGTAAGTGTCACAATTGATTTTATAGAGAGCTGATATGAAGTAAAGCGGCCAAAATGCATATTTTAAGAAACCCGGTTGAATAGGTTTTCAAAGCTGTCAAATATTGGCAGGAGAAGTGTAGTATGACAGAAAGTATCAAAGATAAGGCGACAAACACGGTTTCCTCAGAATCCGACAAAGAATTGTCAAGCGATAATAAGTCTAAGAAACTTATTACCTTGACGCGTACTCGTAAGAGTACCAGTCTACTTAAGGTGAAAGATACGTCAGGTAAGGCAAAGACCATTAAAGTTCAAGTACGTAAAAAAAGAACCTATGTTAAAAGTAACGAAGGCTTGATTGATGAAGAAACTAATCGTGCCAAAGAAGCTAAAGAAAAAGCCGCCGAGGAATTAGCCGCTCAAGTCGAGAAAAATGCTGTTGAGAAGTTAAGTTTACCTGAATCTTCGCTCGAAGATAAAGCCAGCATAGAAACCAGCGCCACATCCAATGAAACGCCTGTGAACCTGCCATCGAGTGAGAGCACGGAAAAAGAGCCGCTTGCTAGCGATGTCGCGAAAACACCCGCTCCTGATTTAGAAAAAAAGTCTAAGCCAACTAGCGAAAAAGTGATTATCGCTTTGCCGACGACGCATACTGAAAAACTAGATCGTGAGAAAAAACATAAAAGTCGTAACTTAAAAGAAAAAGAAATGGCCAAATATCGGCATAAAACTATTTATCAATTTGAAGACGAGTCAGATGAACAGTTTCGTTTTCGTCGCAAAACAAGTAAACAAAAACGTCCGGATCAATTTTTGCAACAGCAGTTTGAAAAACCCACGATAGCGGCCGTACATGAAGTCGGTATTCCAGAGACAGTTACTGTTGGCGATTTAGCGCAGAAAATGTCCGTGAAAGCCGCTGAAGTGATTAAAACCTTGATGAAATTGGGCGTGATCGCCACGATTAATCAGGCGATCGATCAAGATACGGCAATACTGGTTGTCGAAGAAATGGGACATGTGGCCAAGCCTGTGAGTGCCAATGCTCTCGAAGAGGGCTTGGCCAGTACCACGCAACAACAAATGGGTGAATTGCTGGCACGTCCTCCTGTGGTAACGATTATGGGTCACGTCGACCATGGAAAAACCTCTCTTTTGGATTATATCCGTCGCACTAAAGTTACTCAGGGCGAAGCGGGTGGCATTACCCAGCATATTGGTGCGTATCATGTTGAAATACCTAAAGGGGTGATTACCTTTTTAGATACCCCCGGCCATTCTGCCTTCACCGCTATGCGTGCTCGAGGTACCCGGGTTACCGATATTGTAGTTTTAGTTGTTGCTGCAGATGACGGCGTTATGCCGCAGACAATAGAAGCCATTCAACATGCTAAAGCGGCGAATGTTCCTATTGTGGTTGCCGTTAATAAAATTGATAAACCTGAGGCTGATCTCGATAGAATTAAGAATGAATTATCGAAGCAAGGTCTTAACCCGGAAGAATGGGGTGGTGATACGATGCTAATCCCCGTCTCGGCAAAAACCGGCGCGGGTATTGATGACTTATTAGATTCTCTTTTAGTTCAAGCCGAGATTCTAGAGCTCAAAGCGCCACAAGAAGGGCCCGGTCAAGGTATCGTCATTGAATCACGTTTAGATCGAGGAAAAGGTCCGGTTATTACCTTGTTAGTACAACGTGGAAAGATACATAAAGGTGATCTGCTGTTAGCCGGTACCGCTTATGGTCGTGTCAGAGCTTTACTCGATGAGCGAGGTAAATTAGTCGAAGCGGCCGGACCCTCTATGCCCGTTGAAGTGCTCGGTTTATCCAGCGCACCAGTGGCCGGTGATGAAGCGGTTGTGGTTGCCGATGAACGTAAGGCGCGTGAGATGGCATTATTTCGTGAAGGAAAATTACGCGAAGCTAAATTAGCGCAGCAACGCATGGTTAAGACAGACGATATCTTTGGTCAGTTAGACGAAAATCAAATTAAAACACTCAATATCATTTTAAAAACGGATATGCAAGGATCGGCTGAAGCCTTGCAAGATGCCTTAAACAAGCTATCTACCTCAGAAGTAAAGATAAAGCTAGTCTATGTTGGTGTCGGTGCTATTACCGAATCAGATGCTAATCTTGCCTTGGCCTCTAGCGCTTTGATCCTCGGATTTAATGTTAGAGCCGATGCGACGGCGAAGCGAACGGTAGAAAAAGAAGGTTTAATCATGAATTATTATAGCGTTATTTATGATCTTATTGATCAAGTTAAAAACTTGATGAATGGATTATTAGCGCCAGAAGTAAAAGAAAATATTTTAGGTTTAGCCGCCATCCGAGAGGTTTTCCGTTCCGCTAAGCTGGGTGTTATTGCAGGTTGTATGGTGACAGAAGGGCTGGTTCGGCGTAACGCACCGATTCGCCTATTACGCGATAATGTGGTTATTCACGAAGGCGAGTTACATTCACTACGTCGTTTTAAGGATGATGCTGCCGAAGTACGCCATGGGATGGAATGTGGTATCGGAATTAAAAATTTTACCGATATTCGAGTTGGCGATATGATAGAGGTCTATGAACGTATTACCGTTGCAAGAACTATTTAATGCCAAAAGAATTTAGTCGCATCGCGCGTATTGCCGAGCTGATACAAAAAGAATTAAGTGTTATTCTGAAAAAAGAAATAACCGATAGCCGCTTGAAATTTATTACTATTACCGCCGTTAAGGTTTCACGCGATTTGTCGTTTGCGGATATATTATTTACCCAAATTGATGTCGAAGAATCCGATGATAAACCGCTTAGTAAGGAGATACGGGTTAAATTATTACAAAAAGCGGCGGCACGTTTACGCTATGCTTTAGCACAGCGCCTACAACTGCGTATAGTGCCTAACTTACGTTTTTTTTACGATGATTTAATACAAGAAAGTCATCGTTTACATGATTTGATTGATAAAGCTATCGAAAACGACAAAGCAAAACGTTTAGGCGATACCCACTCGTAAAAGTATCTAGTATCAAAAAAATTATTTCAAAATAATAACTTATGCACCTCTTAACCCCGAAAAAACGTCAGATAAGTGGCATTTTATTGCTTGATAAACCGAAGGGGATCACCTCTAATCAAGCATTGCAAATCACCAAGCAATTATTTGCCGCCCATAAAGTCGGTCATACCGGAAGTTTAGATCCTCTGGCAACCGGTCTATTACCTTTATGCTTCGGTGAAGCGACTAAATTTTCCCAGTTTTTATTAAATGCCGATAAAACCTACTGGGTGAGCGCACGCTTAGGGATAAAAACCAATACAGGTGATGCCGAAGGGGAGATTATCGAATCGCGACCAATCAATGCGGATGCATTGGAAAACTTAGCCGCTATTTTAGCGTCTTTTTCCGGAACTATTTCACAGATCCCACCGATGTTTTCAGCGTTAAAACATAAGGGTAAGCCTTTGTATAAATTGGCCCGTCAAGGCATAGTGATAGAACGTAGTCCGCGAACGGTACAGATACACCGTTTACAACTACTCGATAAGGTGGGTGAAGATACACTTAATTTAGAAATCAAGTGTAGTAAAGGTACTTATGTTCGTACCTTAATAGAGGATATCGGTGAAGCTTTAGGTTGTGGTGCTTACGTACAAGAACTACGTCGCTTAGGGGTGGCTAATTATTTGGCTGAACAAATGGTGAGCTTAGCGCAATTACAAGAACTGACCCAAGCGGAACGTGATCAACACTTACTGGGCTTAGATAGTTTGTTACAAGAATGGCCAATTTTAAAAATTTCACAGGCAGCGACTTATTATCTTTACCGGGGACAAGCTATCTTATTGCCTAATCTTCCTCAGCAGGGTTTGATTCGTTTAGTGCTGCAAGAGAGTGGACGATTTGTCGGTATTGGCGAAATTTTGGACGATGGTCGCATTGCGCCACGTCGCTTAGTCGACCTAAACAAAGAATGACTAAATTCTTTCCGACAACTACCCGATTGTGAATAAGCTTACTGCAAGGGCTCAGACCCACTGCATTTTTCATTAGACTTTCATTTTAAGTCCGCATAAATGTATTTTTCTAGCATTTTATGCATCCTTCATCGATAGCGCTAACTAGTCTATATTTTGACCAATTAAATGCTATTTAATGGTAATTGCTGCGGTCTTTGCTAGGCTTAAAGGGAGAGACGTATTTAATATGTTTTAATTAGGAGCGCATCTATGAACAAAGGTAAATTTTCTCACGATAAGAAACAGCAAAAACACCCTTTTCAAAGCCAAGGCAACAAGCCACAATGGCCAGGTCATAACCCACAAGAACCTAAAAATCCGGGACATAACCCAGGACACAATCCGGGACATAACCCACAAGGTAATCCCAATAAACCACAATGGCCGGGTCACAAAGATAAACGGTAATAGTTGCAATTGTTAGCGCTAGGACGAAAAAGGCTAAATTTTAACAATTGATTGGGGCAGGAGCGCAGTGAGATGGATGGTTCATCAATCATCCATCTTTTTTTATACACTTTGCACTTGAATTTTTGTCTGTGTTACCGCTCAATTTACAATCCTTCGCGGCACTTGCCAAAAATCTAATTACTGTGAATATATATAGAATCTTTACGCTTTTATGCGAGAAAGATAATCACCGGTACGCGTATCGACTTTAATGAATTCACCTATTTGAATAAAAAGGGGTACTCGCACGATAGCGCCCGTCTCTAAGGTAGCCGGTTTTCCGCCACCGCCAGAGGTATCGCCGCGCACACCCGGATCCGTTTCCACTACCTTTAAAACAACAAAATTAGCTGGTGCGACACTCAAGGGAAAACCATTAAATAAGGTCAGCGTACAATTATCTTGTGCTTTCAACCATACTTTGGCTTCGCTGACAGCGTTTGCATCAGCGGCATATTGCTCAAAGGTATCCGTGGCCATAAAATGCCAAATCTGACCGTCGCTATAAAGATATTGAACCTCGATATCAAACACATCCGCCGCCTCTAAGCTATCGCCAGATTTTAAGGTGCGTTCGATAACGCGATTATTTTTTAGATTGCGTAATTTAATTCGGTTAAAAGCTTGGCCTTTCCCCGGCTTTACATAATCATTTTCTAAAATAGTATAGGGGTCATTATCTAGTATGACCTTCATACCGCTTCTTAGTTCATTAGTTGTGTAATAAGGCATGATGAGTCTCAAAAATTATTGACATAGTTTCCGCTCGCCGCTGAAAATAGGGACATCTCAACGGATTACGCGCAGATTGTGATTGAAATTTAAAGTTTAAAAAGATGTTCGCGATAATAACGTAGTTCAGTGATAGAGTCTCGAACATCCTCTAAGGCCAAATGTTTCGACTTTTTTTTAAAGCCTTCTAAAATGGAAGGATACCAACGATAAGCGAGTTCTTTCAATGTGCTTACATCTAGATTTCGATAGTGAAAGTATTTTTCCAATACAGGCATACAGCGGGCTAAAAAGCGTCGATCTTGACAAATGCTGTTACCACACATAGGCGACTTATTGGGAGGAACATGCATCATGATAAATTCTAAGGTTTGTTTTTCCGCTTCTTCTACAGTTGTTTTGCTCAGTCTTACCCTATCGAGCAAGCCCGATCCTTTATGCTGACGTTGATTCCAATCATCCATACCGCTGAGTATTTGCTCTGATTGAAAAATAGAGAACACAGGGCCTTCTTCTATAATCTCCAATTGTGAATTAGTGATAATGGTGGCAATTTCAATGATTTTGTCTTGACTTGTGTCAAGTCCTGTCATTTCGAGATCAATCCAGATTAAATTATCTGCTTTAGGCGTCATGTAGGGCCCTTTAATAATTATATTACTTTACAATCTGTATTATACCGCGCCCTATTAAAGATGCGAATATTTAATGTAAATTAGCAGTATACTGACCATTTGACCCATTTTATTCAAATAGACAGTAGTCTATTTGAAATATAGCTAGGAAAAAAATCATGTTATTACCATTTGTTTTTATGTTATTTGCTTATTTGCTCGGTTCTTTATCCAGTGCGATTATTGTCTGTCACTTAGCCGGTTTACCCGATCCGCGTACACAAGGCTCCGGTAATCCAGGCGCTAGTAATGTACTCAGAATAGGCGGTAAGCGATTAGCCGCTATCGTGTTGCTAGCGGATATGCTCAAAGGCTGGATCCCGGTTATGCTGGCTAAACTTTTTGGTTTACCCTTTATCTTTTTGGCATGGATTGCTTTTTTTGCTTTTATCGGCCATTTACTACCTATTTTTTTCAGTTTCCGTGGTGGCAAAGGCGTCGCTACGGCATTAGGTGGATTATTCGCTTTAGCATGGCCGATTGGCTTGATAGGTTTATTAAGTTGGGGCGTGATATTATTTTTATTCCGTTATATCTCCGTGGCCTCTATGACTGCCTCTGCACTGACATTTCTTTATGTGTTTTATGAATATCCGCTATCGATTTGCGTCCCACTTTTTTTAATGACTATTTTATTAATAGCGCGCCATACTTTAAATATTCGACGTCTATTTTTAGGTAAAGAGCCTAAATTAAATATCTGAAATCAATGAAAAAAAATTAAAAAATTAATAGTTTTTAGTAGAAGCTTTTTACGCGTTAATTTTTGTGTTATGTTTAAAAGCACTGAAGCTTTTTATTTTCAAGGAAAGAGTTTTTTAATAAAAATACTTTCCTTTACATTTATTTTTACTAATAAAATGGAGTTTATTCCTATGCGTATTAAGGTTAAAAGGATTGATGAGCCGCTGTTTGAAGATCCTATAAGAGCAGAGTTAGAAGCTTGGTTAAATCCATCGAAGGAAATCCCAGCGTTAGAAGCGACGAATCCAACTACACCTCTAATGCCGATCTCTGCATCGGCTACTGTAGATTCCCAGGCAATGGGAAATAAACAAAATATCATTAAACTTTTATCAGAACAGCATGCGCTTAGACAGTTCAACCGATTGATTTATACGCGCGAAAAAGCTGAAGAATCGCAGATACACACGCCAAGCTTAAATGTAAATTTAGAAGTAGCAGATAAAACAGCGGCGGCACCTTATTATAAATTTGCGGATGGAACTAACTTCGTTGAATTTGCGATTACTTATGATAATAAAATTTTCTTCACTTCTGGAGAAGAGAGGGATAAAAAGCAACTCATCCAGACCTATGGAACCTTGCTAAAGGCAGTCGGATGTATGCAGCTGGATAAAAAAGTGACTATAGAAGGCATCGATGTTACTTATGCCAAGCTAGAAGAAATCGTAAAATATATTTCCGTTCATAACCCCTCGTTTACAGCGCATTCTGACAATATAGCCGTGTCGCTTTTCGTGCTAAAGCAACTCGGTTTAGATTTGAATGCGACCAAAGTTATCGTGCCGAATAAATCAGCCAAGTGGGCGCATGAAATTAATCCAGATTGTCTTATTACTATCCGCGGAGAAATAAAAGATGCTAACTTTTATTTAGATGAAAGACGTTTTCCGGGTGCCAAAGCCATTGCTAGCGAGACTAAATTAACGGTACTGGATAAAATAACAGAGCTTTTTCACAGTATCGATGATGAGATTTTAAGTAAACGAAGTGAAAAAGTCATAAAAGAAGTGGAACTGGAAAAAATTTTATTAAAATTAACTATTATTAAATTGATTCGTCGCGCGCTATTCCCAAAAGAGGAAGAAGAAACTGATTTAGACGAGGTTTTAATACAGCGAAAACTACAGGGAGAGAATACAGCAAATAATCAATATGTTGCTATTAATAAAATTATTCATTCATTTGAAGAGAGCCATATCGAGCTCTCTTTTCTTAACCAAGAAATTCTTTATTTGCTAAGCTTTAAATTACAAAAAGGTGGTTTAAGCGAGGTAGAAAAAGAAGGTTTGGATAGGTGGATTGCATCAGTTGAAAGCATACCGGCGCGTCGTTTCGATTTGGATGATAAAAGTTTTCAATCATGGATTCGGTTTTATGATGAGAATCCGATAAAAACCTCTATAGCGCTGTTAAAAGATTATTCTAAAGGTGAAGGATTTTTTGGAATGCTTATGAGAATTTTATCCGGGGCATGGAACCGAAATTATAAAGATCCGGTGAATAAGGTTTTATCGATAGATAAAAATCAGGAGTTTCCTGACAACATGGATATGAGCTATCTTTTTGAAAGATTAAGAGAATCAGGTTTACTATTTAATCCTGATGCCTCTAGTAAGAGTAGGTTAAGGAGAATACTTTTATTTTGTGCTCATCTTAATGGTGAAAGAGAAGACTTAGAACAATTAATGGCTTCTTCTTTGGTATTTTTCCCCCCGTATCCAAAACCCCGATTTTCTTTTTTTAGTATCGGCAGATATACAAGCTATGGGGTACAAAATCAATCAACCCAAGTGATGGATGAAATAGGAAGCGCATCCCATGCAGAGGCGATGGTAGATGCTAGTGCATGGGCGACTACCGACGAATTGGAATCTGATCTCAATATGACACAAGAAACGAGCGTCAATACGACGTATGATGAGTCGTTTGATCCTAATGAACAAGCAGCACAATATGAACAGAGTGATCCTAAAAAAGTAGCCGGATCAGGTAGTAGCGGCTTAAATGATCCCATCATTGAAAAGGCTAAGCCAGAGAGTGGCGCTGAAAAAAAAATATTTACTGGGCAAGCAGGATCGTCACCCCGTTCAAGATCGGGTAGTTTTAGCAATACAGGTCATAGTCGCTCTCCTTCTTTATATTCTGTATCCGCCCCGAGCAGCCAGGTAGACAGGGTTTCTCCTAACGAGCAACAAGGGACGGACAATACGGATGAGCCATTGTGTTCTGAATCTTTTCGTGCTTCTCTTTAACAGGAATTTGGCGAATAAATAACAAAATGCTTCTTTAACTATTTTTTGGTAGGTTTCACTCGGTATAGAAGCTAAGCGTTGCTCGATTAATCGAGTTTATCTAAAGAGTAGCGCGCTACAGTTTTTATACCGAGTGTATCACTTTGACCTAAATTTAAACGTCGGTAACCTAAATAAGCAATCATGGCACCATTGTCTGTACAAAAGCTGGGACGTGGATAATAAAGACGAATATTTTGTTTGAGCGCCATGATAGCCAGCTCTTTTCTGAGCCAGGTATTCGCGGCTACCCCACCAGCTATGACCAAGCGCTTTAAGCCAGTTTGCTGGAGTGCGCGTTGCGTCTTACCGACTAAGGTATCAACGACAGCTGCCTGAAACTCGTAGGCAATATCAGCTTTACTTTGTTCCGATTTATCACAGGTTTTTAAGGTATTACTTACAAATGTTTTTAAACCGCTAAAGCTAAAATCGCAGTTGGGTTTATTTAGCATAGGGCGCGGAAAACGGTATTGTTTGGCGCGGCCCTTTTCAGCTAATTTTGTGATAGCAGGGCCACCCGGGTAATTTAAACCTAACAGTTTAGCGGTCTTATCAAAGGCCTCGCCAGCGGCGTCATCTAGACTGTTACCTAGAATTTTATAGTCACCGATGCCCGCTACTTGGGCGAGTAGGGTATGACCACCTGAGACTAGTAAGGCAATAAAAGGAAATTCAGGCGGATTTTCTTCCAGCATAGGCGCCAATAAATGTGCCTCCATATGATGCACGCCTAGTGTAGGGACGCCCAGCGCCCAACCTAAACTACGTCCAAAAGCGGCTCCTACTAGTAGGGCACCGGCCAAACCAGGGCCGGCGCAATAGGCGATTCCATCAATATCAGCAAGTGTGAATTTCGCCGCCGATAAGGTTTTTTGCACTAGAGGGGTTATTTTAACGATATGGTCACGTGAGGCTAGTTCGGGAACTACACCACCATACTGATTATGTAGTTCAATTTGGCTATATAAAGCGTGTGCTAATAGACCTTTTTCAGCGCTATAGAGTGCGATACCGGTTTCATCACAAGAGGTTTCGATGCCTAAGACGCAATGTATGGCCTTGGGTTCTAAATAGGGTTGTTTTGAATAGAAACTTTGCATTTTAGTGGATTGCTGGTTAGAATTGGTACCTATTTTAACTTTAATTAAGGAAGTGCACTACATGCCCGGCGTAATACTTAAAACCAGCGAAACACTCGAGTCGGCTATACGCCGTTATAAGCGCGCCTGTGAAAAATCAGGTATATTCGCTGAAGTACGTCGTCGCGAATCTTACGAGAAGCCAACCGAAGCACGTAAGCGTCGATTTGCAGCCGCCGTGAAGCGTTGTCGCAAGCGATTGATGCGTGATAACCCGGTTTTCATGGCTAAAATGAAGCGTAAGCATTAATCATGACGGTTGTTCTCAAACAGCGTATTCAAGAAGATATGAAGGCCGCGCTTCGTGCGCAGGATAAGCAACGTTTAGGTGTTGTGCGGCTTATTTTGGCAGCGATTAAGCAGGTTGAGGTTGACGAACGTATCGAAGTTGATGATGCGCGTATTTCCCAGATATTGAACAAAATGCTCAAACAGCGTCGTGATTCTATTGCGCAATATAGCCAGGCTAAGCGTGATGATTTAGTTGCGCAAGAACGCTTAGAGGAAGGGATTATCCAAACCTACTTACCTGAGCCATTAAGTGAAGCGGATATCGATCGTTTGTTAGCGGAGGTTATCACAAAGCTAGGTGCCACCTCGGTTAAGGACATCGGAAAGGTCATGGCAAAAGCGAAAGAGCAATCACAAGGCCGTGCTGATATGGCGCTGCTGAGTGCTAAACTTAAAAAACGTTTGACGTAAGGCGTTATCCCCTCTTTTTACCCATATTCTTTATGGGAAATGTTACTTTAAAGCAAAGTGGTTTTGTTTTATTATCCTATTTTCAATATAAGCGCTAAGCATGCCCGGCTTAGAATCAGGAACCTATGTCCATAGCACCTATTTCACAAGAATTTATTAATGAGCTCTTAGCGCGCTCTGATATTGTTCAGGTGATTGATGCGCGGGTTCCTTTGCGAAAAAAAGGAAAAAATTACGTTGCTTGTTGTCCTTTTCATACTGAAAAAACCCCTTCCTTTACGGTGACAGCAGAGAAGCAGTTTTATTATTGCTTTGGTTGTGCGGTAGGTGGTAATGCACTGAGTTTTTTAATGGAGTATGAAAAGCTAAATTTTCTAGAAGCGGTCAACCAACTTGCCGAACAATATGGCATTGCCGTGCCACAAAATGCACAGCAGCAAGAATTTTATCAGGTTTCATCCAGTCTTTATAATCTGCTAGAAGAAGTAACACAGTTTTATGAAAAAAAATTACACGACGATGCCATCGCGATGGATTATCTTAAACAGCGTGGTATTTCCAGCGACATTGCCAAACGATTTCATTTAGGTTACGCACCCGCTGCTTGGGATAGCTTACTGAAAAAATTCAAATCAACAGAGAATTTATTAGCAGCTGGTTTATTGGTTGAAAAGGCCGATGGCCAAGGGTTTTATGATCGTTTTCGCGACCGAATACTTTTTCCGATTCGCGATAGAAGAGGGCGCGTGATAGGGTTTGGCGGACGGGTATTAGCACAACAAGAACCCAAATATTTGAATTCACCTGAAACAACACTTTTTCATAAAGGCAAAGAACTGTATGGTCTGTATGAAACCTGCCAAGTAAACCGTCAGCCCGATCGTATTATAGTTGTTGAAGGTTATATGGATGTTTTAGCGCTGTTTCAAGCAGGGCTTCCCTATGCGGTTGCGACCTTAGGCACCGCCACGAGTCGCGATCAAATTGTTCGTTTGATGAGCAGTACCGAAGAAATAATTTTTTGTTTTGATGGCGATGTGGCCGGCAAAAAAGCCGCCTGGCGTGTTCTCGAACAGAGTTTAGATTTATTAGAAGATGGTTATTTATTACGCTTTTTATTATTACCGGATGGCGAAGATCCCGATTCTTTTATTCAAAAACAAGGTCGAGATGGCTTTCTCACTTATTTACAAAAGGCGCAATCGTTAGGCGAGTTTCTATTTGCCCATTTATTAGCCCAAGTTGATTTAAGTCAGTTAGAAGGTAAGGCACGATTAGCTAAATTAGCGATTCCCTTGATTGAGAAAGTAGCGGTAGGCATTATGCAGCATAAATTATTTGAACAGCTGGCCGCTTTAGTCAATATGGATGTTGCGACATTAAGACAAGTTACGCTCAATGATAAAAATAATTCGGTTAGAGTGATGCAAAAAAAATTAAAAAAGCCACGTATTTCAGCGCGCTATTCGCCAATGCGTTTAGCCATCGCCTTGTTAGCGCAATTCCCACAAATTGTTAAATCACTTTCTGAAAAGCAATGTAATACCCTGAGTCGATTAGAATTGCCCGGTAGTGAATTATTGCTTAAATTATTTTTTTTGCTCAAACAAAATCCTGAGTTAAGTAGTGCTATGTTGCTAGAATATTGGCGCGACGATGAGGTTTACAGTAAAATTATCAAACAATTAATCAATTACCCCTTAGCGATTCCTGCCTCCGGTGCCCAAGCAGAATTTCACGATATACTGAAGCATTTAAAAAAAGCTGCCGCACAAGGGCAAATCGATAAACTCTTGCAACAAGGAAAACAATCGGGTTTAAGCGCCGAAGAAAAAAAACATTTATATCATTTAATGTTAAGTAACATTAACGATAAATAAAATGGTCTCAGCCGAATTTATAGCGTCTAAGTCTTAACTTGATTTCCTTTCTAGATAAGGCCTCTGCCAAGTGAGCTGCGAGGCCTTAGTGCTACGCTCGTTAACAACCATTTAATAAGGCATATAAGAAGAAGAAAAAGCCGTTATTTTTTCCGTTCTTTCACCGTCAAGGGGTTCTGGCTTGTTACTAAAAAGTGTGGGGTGTTTCCTTTTTCTACAATTCTCGCAGCGATCTCTATCAAGGTTGGACTGTTTTTGTCGCCTTGTTTGATGCCTACTGGAATTCGGGGGATCTCTTAGCGGTTCTTTGACTTGCCATTTCGGCTCTTCGGGTTTCGTCACTTCACGAATGAGTGTAGTACCGAGCGCATTTAATCCAGCCATTAATTTTTTCATGTCTTCGCCATCATCGAATTGTCTTGGTATTTGATATAGGCTGACAGGGTGACTTTCCGGTAATTCATTGCGGTTTTTATTCGATAAACTATAGTGGTTAACAGAATTTAGTTCTTCGGCACGAGTGAGTGTGATACCGCAAAGATCAAATCTATCAATTAATGTTTCCATGTCCAGGTTTTCGTAAGCATCGGCTTGTCCTGATATTTGATCTAAATTAGCACTATGTAAAGTAGTTCTTTTGTACACAACATACTCCTTTTTAACTTGTATTGTTTTAAATACGATTTCTTATTTTTTTTCAGAAAAATACAGAAAAATAAGCCGGCGCATTATAAAAAAAACCAAAGATAATGTAAATTATCATTTTGCTTTAAGCGCAATGTTTCCGAAGACGTAAAGACCGCATAAAGTCGCCAGTTACTAGTTCTAGCGACTTGTTTGAAGTCCCATTATAATAAAGATACCTATAAATATAGGTATATTTTTTTTAGCGCTCCGTGTAGTGTCTTTGTTGGGCTTAAATTTAGTCGGTCAATAGCTGAGCTTGAAAAAGAGCGCTTGGTAAAGAAGCTAAAAAATCTTAACAGAACAGCCCTCATTTATTTGGAGTTAATATGCATATTGGGATCCCTAAAGAAATCAAGAACAATGAATATCGAGTTGCTATTGTTCCTTCCATTGTCCGTGAATTGACAAAGTATGGCCATCGAGTATTTATTGAAACCAAGGCAGGCAGTGGTATTGATATTTCAGATAGCGATTATCAAGCGGCAGGCGCAACGATACTCGGTACGGCGAAAGAGGTGTTTGATCAAGGCGATTTAATCCTCAAAGTGAAGGAACCTCAAGTCGAAGAATGCGGTTATTTGCGTGCTGGAAAAACCTTATTTACTTTTTTACATTTAGCCGCCGATAAGCAACAGACCGAACTTTTATTAGCTTCCCATTGTACCGCTATTGCTTATGAAACGGTGACTGATGCACGCGGCGGTTTGCCCTTGTTAGCCCCGATGAGTGAAGTGGCCGGTCGTATGGCGATACAAGCGGGCGCGCATTGCTTAGAGAAAGCCCAAGGTGGACGAGGTATTTTATTATCTGGCGTTCCGGGTGTTGCTTCGGCTAGTGTGTTGGTTGTAGGAGGCGGGGTTGTAGGTAGCAATGCAATTCGTATGGCGCTAGGATTAGAAGCACAAGTGACGGTGCTGGATAAATCCATTGTGCGGCTAAAGGAGTTAGACCGACAATTTGGCGGTCAGTTGAATACTGTTTTTTCGACACAAGATGCGCTGGAAAAATACATCCCACTTGCAGATATCTTAGTAGGGGCTGTGTTAGTTCCCGGTGCTGAAGCGCCGAAAATTCTGACGCGTGATTTACTTAAAAAAATGCGTTCGGGTTCGGTGGTTGTCGATGTCGCTATCGACCAAGGAGGTTGTTTTGCCAGCAGTCGTCCCACCACCCATACCGATCCGACTTATGTAGTCGATGAGGTGGTCCATTATTGCGTGAGTAACATGCCAGGCGCTGTCCCTCGTACTTCTACGTTTGCTTTAACACAAGCCACACTACCTTATATCGTAGCGTTGGCCAATAAAGGGGTTTATAGAGCGCTTGCCGAAGACGTACATTTGCGCAATGGACTCAATATCTCGCAAGGACACATAACCCACCAAGCGGTGGCTAGTGTGTTTGATAAACCGTATGTTTCAGCGCGGGAGGTGTTGAGTGCTTAATTGTTTTATTCATCAATCTACTCGATCCATTCCTATTATTTCTATTTTGAAAGAGCAATGGCAGGCCTGGTTAACGCAACAGAGTCCAATCACCCAACAATGGTTGCAAGCGACTAATTTTATCGTAAAGCCAGGAAATTATGTTTTACTGCCTGGGAAAGATGGGCAACTACAGCAGGTTTTGCTGCTACGTAATGATGACTTAGATTTTTGGTCATTTGGTTTACTGGCCAGTGTATTGCCCGAAGGACATTATCATATTGAAGGTATGGGCGATGAGGAATTACAAGACCGATTTGCTTTCGCCTGGGGTTTAGGTGCTTATGAATTTACACCTTATAAGGCATCGACAAGACCTTTAGCACAACTCGTCTTAACCGCAGAAAAAAAGACAACGTTCTTAATGGCGAAAGTGAATGCAATTTATCGCGTGCGCAATTTGATTAATACGCCGACCAATGATATGGGTCCTGCCGAATTAGTCGAAAATGTATTCCAGCTCGGCGAAAAATTTAATGCCACGGTTACCCAAATTGTCGGTGATGCGTTGCTGAAAGCTAATTATCCGGCTATTTATACGGTGGGAAAAGCCAGTTGTCGCTCGCCACGTTTAGTCGACTTAAGATGGGGAGACCCTAAAGCGCCAAAGCTGACCTTGGTTGGGAAAGGTGTTTGTTTTGATTCAGGCGGATTAGATTTAAAATCAGCGGCGAATATGCTCGCGATGAAGAAGGATATGGGTGGGGCTGCGAATGCAATCGGTTTAGCCGAGATGATTATGTCGCTTAAATTACCACTGTGTTTACGTTTATTGATTCCGGCAGTTGAAAATCTTATTGCAGGAAATGCCTATAAACCGGGCGATATTATTCAAACACGACAGGGCCTAAGCGTCGAAATTGGCAATACCGATGCAGAAGGGCGTCTTATTTTAGCCGATGCATTAAGCGAAGCCGATAGTGAAAAACCAGAGTTATTGATTGATTTTGCCACGCTGACCGGTTCGGCAAGATCAGCAGTAGGAACAGAGATAAGCGCTTTTTTTACTGATCAGGAAACCTTAGCCAATGATCTTCTTCGACATAGCCAAATAGAACAAGATCCGATGTGGCGTTTACCACTCTATAAACCTTACCAAAAGTTATTAGAGAGTAAGTTGGCTAATTTAAGCAATTGTGGATCCTCGGCTTTTGCCGGTGCGATTACTGCGGCATTATTTTTACGTAACTTTGTACAAGCTGATACCACTTGGCTGCATATTGATTTTAATGGCTACAATGTCGGTAGCCGGCCGGGTAGACCTGAAGGCGGAGAAGCGATGTCAATACTGACTATCTTTAGCTATTTAACTGAAAAATATCGGCATTGAGGTCGTTCAATGCGGGTAGTTTTCGGCCGCAAATAAAGTATTTTCTAGCAACATCGCCACCGTCATGGGGCCAACGCCTCCAGGTACTGGGGTAATATAGCTGGCTACTAATTTAGCACTGTCAAAGGCGATGTCACCGTGTAGTTTTCCGCTTGGCGAGCGGGTAATGCCAATATCGATGACAACAGCGTTTGGTTTTATCCATTGACTCTGAATGATATCGGCTTTACCGATAGCGCTGACTAATAAATCCGCTTGTTGAACGGCTTGTTTTAAATCACGTGTTGCACTATGACAGACGGTGATAGTGCATCCTGCATTTAGAAGCTCCAGCGCCATCGGTTTACCGACAATATTAGAAGCCCCTACAATGACCGCATTGAGACCTTTTAAAGAAATTTTTTCATACTCGAGTAAACGCATCACCCCATAAGGGGTACAAGGACGTAAGTAAGGGCGACCTTGTGCTAATAGGCCTAAATTAATTGGATGAAAACCATCCACATCTTTTTTGGGATTAATATGCGCTAAAATGGTTGCAGTATTAATCGTTTTGGGAAGAGGAAGTTGGATTAAAATCCCATTAACCTGTGTATCAACATTGAGTTTTTGTATCAGTGTTAGCAATGTCTGTTCAGAACTATACAAAGGGAGATCGTAGGCAATCGAGTTCATACCAATATCATGGCAGGCATCGCGTTTATTGCGTACATAGATCTGCGAAGCGGCATCTTCGCCGACTAAAATAACCGCCAAACCCGGGATACTAAGCCCCTTACTACGTCGATACGCCAGCTGGTGTTTTAAATCATTACGGATTTGTTGAGCAATCGCTTTGCCATTGATGATTTTTGCCGTCATAATTACTTTTTAGCGAACCGTTTTAAAAAAGAGCAACCTAGGCATTATATGTTAGATCCCAAATATTTACGTAACGATATTCAAATCCAAGAGATTGCCAAACGACTGGCAACCCGTTCTTATCAGCTGGATGTTAGCTTGATAACGCGTTTGGAAGCACGTCGAAAAGCACTGCAAATTGAAACGGAAGCCTTGCAAAATGCCAGTAATCGCCACGCTAAATCGATAGGTAGTGCCAAAGCCAAAGGTGAGAGTGTGAGCACATTGATGGAAGAAGTAGCCGGTCTAAAAACCCAACGTGAGCTTTGTGAGCGCGAACTCAAGGATTTACAAAAACAGTTAGATGCTATTTATCTGACTATCCCTAATCTTCCCCATGCCTCGGTTCCTATCGGTAATAATGAAACACAGAATCAGGTGTTACGTACCTGGGGTGATATTCCTGTTTTTGATTTTATCCCTAAAGACCATGTTAGCCTAGGTGAAGAAAATGGCTTAATGGATTTTGCCAGCGCTAGCAAGATTGCCGGCTCACGATTTGTGGTGTTGTATGATAAGTTAGCAAAATTACAACGTGCCTTAATCCAATTTATGTGTGATGTGCATACCAAAGAGCACGCTTATCAAGAAGTCTATGTCCCCTATATTGCCAATAGTGAAAGTTTGCTAGGGACAGGTCAGCTGCCTAATTTAGTGGAGGAATTATTTGCATTAAAAGGCGAGCAGGGATTTTATTTGATTCCAACTGCTGAAGTATCGGTGACCAATCTTGCCCGAGATATTGTTTTCACAGCCGATGATTTGCCGAAAAAGTACGTCAGTCACACCCCTTGTTTTCGCAGTGAAGCCGGTTCCTACGGTAAAGATACCCGCGGCATGATACGTCAGCATCAATTTGAAAAAATAGAGTTGATCCACTTCGTCACACCTGAAAATTCCTATCAAGCTTTGGAGCAATTAACCCAAGATGCTGAGGCGATACTACAAAAGTTAGCATTACCTTACCGCGTTGTATCCTTGTGTAGTGGTGATTTAGGTTTTAGTTCCGCTAAAACCTATGATCTAGAGGTTTGGTTAGCGAGCCAAAATACCTATCGAGAGATTTCTTCGTGTAGTAATTTTGAAGCCTTTCAAGCACGTCGATTATCTGCGCGTTGGCGTAATCCTAAAACCAATAAAAATGAGTTGATTCATACTATAAATGGCTCAGGTTTAGCGGTGGGCCGCACTTTAGTTGCCATTATGGAAAATTACCAAACAGCGGATGGAAAAATACGTATTCCAGCGGTTTTAAAAAATTATATAGCAGAAGATTTTATTTAAAAACTGAGTAGCTTATGCAGACTGTGGATACCGAACAATCCGCTGTTATTACGCTAAGGGTAATCTTATTATCTATTTTTTTAGCGGTTATTCTAGCGGCATCTAGCACTTATTTAGCATTAAAAGTAGGTATATTGCCTGCCGCATCGATTCCAGCGGCCATATTGGCGATGGCGATATTGCGTCTTTTTAAAAGTCGCAATATTTTTGAAACCAATCTTATCCAAACAGCCGCATCAGCCGGCGAAGCCGTTGCCGGAGGTATTGTATTTACCGTGCCCGCTTTAGTCATTATGGGTTATTGGCAGCGTTTTCCTTATTTAGAGAATGTCGCCATTGCCTTATTAGGTGGTTTATTAGGTATTTTATTTTCTATTCCATTGCGTAAAATTCTCATAAAAACACCGCAACTCTATTTTCCAGAAGCCAAAGCGATAGCCGAGGTGTTACAACTGGGCAAAAAAAAGATATTTCATGTCGGCCAGATGCTCATCGGCACAGGTTTAGGTGCACTATTAGAGTTTGCCCAGTCGGGTTTAAAAATAATGGCCAGCTCGGTTGAAAAATGGTGGGTGCTAGGGCAGTCTAACATTATCGGTTTCGGATTGGGTTTTTCGCCGGCATTGATAGGTGTGGGCTACTTGATTGGTTTTAATGTCGGCTTGAGTTTATTGATAGGCGCTATTATAGCCTGGGGAATCTCTTTACCGCTTTTGAGTTTTTTTTCCGCATTACCCACCACTTTTAATTTGGCAAGAGGTTTAGCGATATACGGAAACGATATTCATTATATCGGTTTAGGCGCCATGCTAAGCGCCGGACTATGGACGCTACTTAATTTATTACAACCTTTCTATCAAAGTTTACGTATATCGCTGCAAGGATTGATCCATCCTATTTCGCTAAAGAGCAGCGTATTAGCCAGCGAACAAGACTTACCGTTACGCTATTTATTAGCGGCTTTACTGCTGCTTACGGTGGGTGTTTACTTTTTATTTACCTATTTGCTCCCACTTCAAGGTTTGTTTAATGCCCCGCAATTTTTTATCCTAGCGGCTGTTTTGTATGTGTTGGTGATAGGTTTTGTGTTTGCCGCGATCTGTGGTTATTTTTCCGGTTTAGTCGGTGTTACAGCAAGTCCAGGTTCTGCCATTATCATTGCCGCCTTATTGTTAATGGCGTTGATTCTGCGCGGATTGCTTTTCTTAAAAGGTGGGGAACTATTCGCCACACAATTGATCAATGCTGCCGCTATTTCGATTATGGTCGGTGCGGTGGTTGCCGGCAGCGCCTGCATTGCTAATGATAATATCCAAGATCTAAAAGTAGGTCATCTTATTGGTGCGTCACCTTGGCAGCAACAGTTGATGTTAATACTTGGGGTGGTGGTTGCCGCTTTCGTAATCCCTTATGTCATGCAACTATTATTTAATGTTTATGGACTGACCAGCGTATTACCCCATAGTGGCATGGATCCTAAGTTAAGTTTATCGGCACCGCCTGCGGCTATGATGGCCGGTTTAATGCAAGGCGTATTTAATCACCAACTACCCTGGAATATGATGGGTATTGGTGCGGCGGTGATGACGATTTTAATTTTATTGAATAGCTTAGGCCGAATTAATATTTCTTTATTAGCGGTTGGCATGGGTATTTATTTGCCCTTGAGTTCTTCTACGCCTTTATTTATCGGCAGTTTATTTGCGGTTACGGTTAAAATTTTTTTACGGCGGCGCTTATCTACCCAAGATAGTCAAACAGCGCTAGATTTTCGCCAACACTATGCGGTATTACTCAGTTGTGGTTTAGTGGCAGGTGCTGCTTTGATGGATGTGTTAGTGGCTATTCCGTTATCGATTAGCGGAAATCCGCGCCTATTTGCTATCCTGCCAGCAAGTTGGCAAGGATATGCTAATTATTTAGGGTTTTTAAGTATTTTAACGTTAGGATTTATTTTTTTCTGGGTGGCTAAAACTAAACGATTAGTAGTGCCCGAATAATTTTTTAGTGTTTATTTACAACAAAAAAGTATTGATTTGTTAATATTTTTTAATAATACTAATAAAAGATAATTTTAGTTAAGAAGTATCAAATGGAAGATGAAAAAAAACAACAAATTGCTGCCAAGAAAATTACTCCATTATCTGAAGTAGAGAAAATGGCGAATACTAAGCAGCTACTGAACTTGAGTCGAGAAGAAAATCTCACTCGACAGAAGTTACTTGAGCTTTTAGCCGCTGGAGCGGATGTTAATGGAGTGGATAAAAATGGCAAAACAGTGCTGCATTATGCCGTTAAATATAAGGATAGAGCCAAAGCCATAGTAGAATGCTTAATCCAAAACAAAGCTGATCTTAATGTCGCAGATAATTTTGCTAGAACTGCACTGCATTATGCCATTATAAGTAACAATATAGGTATCATAAAACTGCTGATAGCAAACAACGCGGAGGTTAACACCACTGATAAATTTGGCACGACGCCACTGTATTTGGCGTTTACACTTAAAAATGAAGCCATAGTAGAATGCTTAGTCGAAAACAAAGCAGATCTCAATGCAGTGGATGCAAGTGGTAGAACCGCATTGCATCATGCGCTTAAGTATGCGGGTAAAGCCATAGTAGAGCTACTACTAGCGAACCAGGCTGGGATTAATGTGGCTGATACAAAGGGTAAAACCGCTTTGCATTATGCAGCTATGTTGACGCTTAATAATAAATTAAGGGCTACAGAGGTGGCAGCCTTACTGATAGAAAACAGAGTGGATGTTAATAGGGTGGATAACGAAGGTAAAACCGCATTACATTATGCGGTGATTTTCATGAACGAAGCCGTCGTAAAATTGCTGATAGAAAATAAAGTTACGCTTAATATAGCCGATGAACAAGGTAAAACCGCACTGCATCATGTAGCGATACATCGGAATACAAAAATTGCAGAACTGCTTATAAAAAATAAAGCGGATGTTAATGCAACGGATAAACAGGGTCGCACTGTATTACATGATACGTTTTTATTTAGGCGAGGTAACCACCCGGAAATTAGTAAATTGTTGATACGGATTATCTTGCTAGAGAATCCGCAAGCGGAAAAACCTAATTATCTTAACAATGAACCTTCTTTATCCGAGTTTTGGGATGTTTGTTGTGCTCAAATTAATGCGATGCAAAAAGAATCTATTTCGGCATATCGACTTTCAGTGTATGAATTTTATATAACCGAGATGAGCGATTTAGTTACCCTACTGAGTAAGTGGACGCTTGATATTTTTAAGGAAAAATTAGATACACCAAATTTTGTCCAAAATTTCTCGCTATTTTTCGATCAGTTAAAGGATAAATTAGCGCAATTAACAAGCTTGAAAAAAGAGCGCGATAATCTTTTACGTTTAGCCAAAAAATGTAAAATAAGTTCCAAGGATAATAGTATCAATTTAAACGAAGATACTTTGCTCAAGGTATTCGATTATTTACCGATGAGCGATATTAAAAACTTCCTGAGTGCCGCTTTACCCACTATGAAACCGACAGAAACTATTTCTGTGACTGATTCTAGCGCAACAGCGCCACGCTTAGGGTAAATTTTAACGAAATCATTATTGACTGTGTACCATTTTGCTGAAAAATGGTTTGAGAAAAGGAATGCTAAGCAGGAAAAATCGCATGAGGGATAAAAAAGGCGTGCAAATCATTGCCAAGCAAATCACTAAACCATCTAAAAAAGCGCTCCAACAAGCTTTTACTAAGAAATTATTAAACTCGATCAAAGAAAAAAAATTAAATGAGCCGCAGATTCTTCAGGCTTTAGCGGCCGGAGTGGATGTTAATCTGACCGATGAACAGGGTAAAACCTTACTACATCATGCGGTCGGGTGTGCAGATAAAGCCATTGTAAAGTTACTGCTAGCAAACAAAATTAAGCTTAATGTAATGGATAAAGAAGGAAAGACAGCGTTACATTGCGCTATTATGTCGATTTTTACCGATAGATTTAATTCCTCAGAGATTGCAAAATTGCTGATAGATAACCAAGCCGACGTTAATAGTGTGGATAAACAAGGTAAAACCGCATTACATTATGCGGTGATTTGTAGGAACGAAGCGGTTGTAAACCGGCTGATAGAAAACAAGATCAAGCTTAATATCGTCGATGAACAAGGCAAAACCGCACTACATCACGCGGCGATACATCGGAATGCCCAAATTGCAGAGCTGCTTATAAAAGCTAGAGCAGATGTTAATGTAATAGATAAACAAGGCGCGACTGCATTGCATGCTGCGCTTAGATTGAATCGGATAGAAATTAGTAAATTATTGATACGGATTATCTTATTAGAGAATCCGCAAGCGGAAAAACCGGATGATATTAACAGTAAACCTCCTTTATTTGAGTTTTGGGATGCTTGTTGTGCTCAAATTAATGCGATGCAAAAAGAGCCTATTTTGGCATGTCGACTTTCAGTGTATGAATTTTATAAAAAAGAGATGAGTGAATTAGTCAAAATAGTTGCTAAGTGTACTCTTAATAGTTTTAAGGAACAATTAGATACGCCAAATCTTATCAAGCATTTCCCTTTATTTTCTGATCTTTTTCCTGATCTTTTAAAAAATAAAAAAGATAAATTAGAGAAATTAATGAAAAAAGAGCGAGATATGCTTTTAGGTTTAGCTAAAAAATGTAAAATAAGTTCCAAGGATAATAGTGTCAGTTTAAACGAAGACACTTTGCTCGAGGTGTTAAAATATTTACCGATGACAGATATTAAAAGCCTTTTGAAAGCTGACTTATTCACTATTAAACCAGCAGAAACTATCTCTGCGACGGATTCTAGCGCAACAGCCACATCGCGTTTGGGGTGATGTTTTAGGTATTGTGAGTAATAAGACGCACATTGATTTTTTTATTTTTTTTTCCAATACTACAGGAGGATAATTTTAACCAGGAACCATCTAATGGAAGATAAAAAAAATATCACGCTACAACAGCGCACTAAGCCAATAGAAAATCAAGTGGATGTCAAGAGGGCGGATGAAAAAGGTGAAACAGCACTGCATCATGCCGTTAAATGTGCGAATAACACGATGATAAAGCAGCTGATAAAAAACCACCCCGCGGATGTGAATGCCGTGGATAAGGAGGGCAAAACACCGCTACATGATGCGGTTAAATTGGGTCTTCTTGAAATAGCAGAGCAGCTTATCGATAATCAGGCGGATGTGAATGCCGCGGATAAAAAAGGCAAAACACCCTTACATTATGCGCTGATATCACCTATTCCAGAAATTCCACCATATCCAGAGCTTGCACTAGAGCTTGTAGAATTGTTGCTAGAAAACTCAGCTAAGTTTGATGTAGCTGACAAAGAAGGTAATGTTCCATTACATTATGCGCTAAGTCTACCAAAAAGTGCAGAACTACTTATACGGACTATTCTATTAGAAAACCCCAGTGCAGAGAAACTTGATGATATCAATAGCGTGCCTTTGTTATGCAAATTTTGGGATACTTGTTGTGCTGAAATCAAAGCTATGCAGGATGAAAAAGTTTCGGGTGGCTTTTCGATGTATGATATTTACACCAAAGATGTCGATGAGCTAATTAAAACCTTGACTAAGCGCGCGCTAGATGACTTTAAGAAAAAATTGGATGCGCCAAATTTCGCCAAAAATTTTCCTCTATTTTCTGATCATTTAAATGTTCAGTCAGAAGGATTGGAAATCTTGCAAGTAGAAAGAGATAAATTTTTACGTTTAGCCGGTAGGTGTAAAATAAGTAGCTTAATAAATTCAGAGGGTAAGAGTGCCGATTTAAATGAAGATGCTCTGCAAGTAATATGCGGCCATTTGTCGACCGCAGAGATTAAAAATTTCCTCAGCGCATCGTTTTACACACCGGTTAAACCGGTTGGGGCGGTTTCGAATACAGATGTCAACAACAGCGTAGCGATTTCGCGTTTAAAATAAATAGCGGCAGTTAACTTTACAAGTTAGCTGCTCGCTAGTTCAGCTAAGACCAAGTCAGGAAGCCGGGTTACTTTTTTGACTAAATCCAAAGACCAACCTTCAGCTAAAAGGTTTTTGGCTATTTCATACCGGCCTTCTTGAAGGCCTTGCTGAAGGCCCTCTTGACGACCTTGCTGCTTTAATTGCTGCGCTGCATTCATAACATCTTCCTCATAATCTTCGATGGTTTTAAGCTTCTCAATGACGCTGTTGACATTTTATGTTCTTTGTTTGTGATTTATGAAAAGAAGTTTATTACAATATGTCAAAAACGGTAATCATTAATCGATATTTTGAATAAGATATTCTTATTCAAATTCTTGCAACAGAGGGTATTAGGCAATCTGAACGAACTAAAAATAAGGCGCTTAACAGCTAAGAGAACTAAGTGATTGATTTAACTGGTGGGCCGTGATGGAATCGAACCATCGACCAATAGATTAAAAGACAATTAATTAAATTATAAGTTATTGAAAAAACAATGTTTTTAACCGTGGTGGCCATTACAATTATCACGTAAATGCATATAAAGGCAGTATTCAGTTCCGCAAAAGTCCCGCACGGATTTCGGCTATTATTTTGTTAAAGGAGTTAATAATATTTAATGGAAGGGTAAAGGCCTTCTATGGAACAGCCAGTAATGCGTTTTATTTTTTCAGGAGACAGGAGATAGGTTTTCATCGATTAAACAGCGGGCGATACGGCGACATTCTTTATTCAACATATTAAATGCAGGGCGTCCATGAACTGTAATATAGTGTAGCGCATGAGCTCATTTCCATTTATGAACAGGTGGGAGGTTTAGTGCTTTTCAACTAAATTCATGACTTCTTTTTCAGGTAAGTATGTTTAAAACTAAAACATTTTCCTTAATCCATTTTGAAAGTTCTTTTTTAGCTAATTTTTTTTCAGCTACTTTTAGCATAATATCTATTATAACTTCTGATTTTGCTTCAAGTTCATAGCCATTAATTGACAAAAAATTGTACATTATAGAAAAAGCAGTACGTTTATTTCCATCATTAAACAAATGACCTTGCGCTATAGCAATACAATATATAGATGCTATTTCAAATAGGTCATTAACGTCTTCATAAAATGAATAATTTTCAGCGCGATTTAAGGCGGCTTCTAAAGATTTGTGAAGGGAAATCCCTGCTAGACCACCTGAGTCATTAAGAATGTCATCGTGTATTTTAATAACTTCCTCAATTGTTAGCGTTTTTATTTTATGCATATGAACTAACGCTTTGCTAATTCTTTAAACACATCCGGATATTTTTTCAAGCATTTTTTGGTAGCTATCTCTACTTCAGATTTTGAAGCATAAACTATTTTTATATCACCACGTTTTTTTTCATTCGAAATTTTTTTCTTTCGCATATCAAATCTCCTCTAATTTAATCTTTTTATCAACATAAGCTTGTATTAACCGAATAATAACTTCTTTCATATCTGTTCCATCTGCTACAGCTTTTAATTTAAAAGCTGTTTTTAAAGAGCTTGGAAGATCAAAACTTGTTTTAGTAATATTTTTACTATCTAAATGTTTAAATTTTTTCATGTAAGGTTGCTAAAATTGTTAATTACCCATTAAGTATACCTTAAACCTTTAAAAGAGTATTGACTAGTGCAAAAAATTGAGTAACAATAAAGATACCCTTAAATAAGGGTTGAAAGCGTTCTCCAAGGTGATTCAGACCTTGGAGACATTTAACACAACCAACTACGTAGGAGTTAGTTATGACCGCATCTATTAGCTTAAATCATTCTATACCCGTTCAGCAATCTTTGGCTGAGCTTGCTCACCGAGCTAACCAACTTAATGTCCAAGTTGATACCTTAAAAACTCAATTAAAAATTCAAATTGATAGAATTATCGATGAACTTGAAAAAGAGAGGAGGCAATCTAGAAAGTTTCTACCTCTCTATGATCAAGAAAAATTTTACCAGTTTATTCAAAGGCACCTAAACAAATTCAATAGAACCTTGTTAAGGATTTTCTTAGAAACACGTCAATTTGAGCGCGTCGTACAAAATTACCATGGCACGATTAATTTCCTTAGTGAGGAGAGGGCTCATGGCTAAAGCCGTGTTGAAAGACGAGGCATTTATTTAATCAATAATCGTAGGAATAAAAACATGAACGTAACACCATTCAACAAAGACAGTGAAATTCGGCTGATTAGGAAGTTAAACGACCTTGAAATAGGACTCTATAAAGTAAAGAATTCATTGGTTCTATGGGGAATTGGTTTGGTTTTAATTCTTACCGGAGCAGAAGCCTTTATTTTTAAATTATTTCATTAAACCCGCCAGACCCCGTTAAGGGGACAGCGATAAGAGTGCGCAAACACTCCATCGCTGTCTGGCCATCATCACCTAACCAGGAGTTGACAATGGTTAAACGCAGCTTATATCGAGAAGCTTTATTAAACAAGCTCTCTGACCAAGAAGATAAATTTTTTGACGCCTTTGCTAAAGATTACTTAATTTACTTAGGTAATCCAAGGCCTAATCAAATTCATATAAAGGAAATGAAGGCAATACTTTGTGAAACGGAAGTTAAGCGAGTCGTTACATTGGATGGACGATTAACCTCACAAGAAAAAAGATGTTTATTTTTAGCCAGTAAGGGAAAAACTATCAAAGATACAGCTGAAATCCTAAAAATACGTTATAACACAGCGCTAGGATATCGAGATTCCGCAATTAAAAAGCTTAAAGCCTCCAATTTAACAGCCGCAGTTACTTTAGGTATTAAATATTCGGATATAAAAGGGGCGATTTGATAGCCCCCAAAATTTTGGGGGTGGTTTTGACTGACTTAAAAGGCATGCTTTTTAATTTTTGGAATTATTTAAAGGCATGTCTAAAAGTCGAACACTAAAAGCTGAAGAACTTTTAAAGAAAATTAATGATAAAGAAGTAGAGCTTTCTGAATTATTGGCTCGTTATTACCTTAGCTTTGTTGGGAACAATAATCCAACGCCAAAAGTGCTAAAACATACTATCCAATTATTTTCTCATATTTTTATTAAGGCTTCTATTGTATTAACGACTTCTTTAACTAACCGAGAAAAGGAATTTATTGAACTTGCATCGAGAGGTTATAAATTAAAAGAAATTGCTAAATTTTTAAATATTGCTATCTCTACCGCAAAATCACATCGAGATATTATTTTACAAAAATTATTTTGTAGAAATATAACAGAAGCTGTATCAATTGCCCGGAAGTATCAGTTAGTGCCCTAACATATATTTTAAACTTTATCAATCGGCCAAAAGGCTGCTGTATTTGAATTAAATTAAGCTCAACATTTATCTTACTTTTTTATTAAAAGGCGATAAATAATGATACTTAGAAAGTTAATATCCAAAAAAATAGAAAATTTTATGTGGGAATTAGGCCAAGATTATTTAGCCTTTTTTTATAATCCATCCTTAAAAAAACATCACTTAAATGAAATTATTCATTTGCTTCGTTACCGTCATTTCAAAGAGTTTCATACGCTTAGTGAGCAAGAGAGAAAATGTCTATTTTTAGCTGGAAAGGGTAAAACTATTGATGAAACAGCAAATATTTTAAATATTGGATTTCATACCGCAAGAGAGTACCGAGACGATAGTATAAGAAAAATAAATGCAACCAATATCACGGAAGCAGCGGTTAAATATTATGAACAAATTAAAAATTAATCATTCCAATATACCTGGAAATGATACAATCATCAGTATAAAGCAGAAACTAGGGATTTGTCATCGAAAAAATATTTTTATTGTTATTTTTACACTAGAAAGGAGGGTCTTTAGATGCTTTATTCTTTTGAAAACAAAGTACCAAAACTACTAGGGGATAATTATTTTATTGCCGAAAGCGCTAGTGTTATTGGTGCGGTGATTATTCACAATAATGTCATTATTCTTCCTAATGCGGTTGTTCGTGCTGATAATGAGATCATTGAAATCGGTGATAACACTAATATTCAAGACGGTGCTGTTTTGCATACCGATGCAGATATTCCTATGAAAATAGGAAAAAATGTTACTATTGCACATAATGCCATGGTACACGGGCGCGCTGTGGGTGATAACTCGGTTATTGCTATTGGCGCTGTTGTGTTGAGTAATGCAGTGATTGGTAATAATTGTATGATTGCTGCGAATGCGTTGGTATTGGAAAATCAAATAATTCCAGATGGTTCACTGGTCATGGGTACTGGGAAAATAAAGGCACAATTATCTGAAAAACAGATAGCAAAGATGGCATGTTTTGCTCAGCATTATGTCGAAAAAATTTCTCGCTTTAAAAAAGGACTTAGACCCTTTGAGTCATAAATAAAAAATCTTCCGGCTAATGATTAAAGGATGTATATGGAAAAAAATGATACTAAAGATAAAGATATTGCTAAGGTTTTAAATAAGCATTTTAAACAAAAATCTCTTTATGTCGTTAAGGATTTAAATTCTAACTATATTCGATGTAGTGAAGCCGTTGCAGAAGAAGCAGGGTTAAATGCACCTAAAGAAATAAAGGGGAAAAGTGATTATGACATGATTTGGAGGTATTCTGCCGAATCTTTTATAAATGCAGATAGAGAAATTATTTTGCATGGAAAATCACAATTTCACAGTCTTGAAATGATAAGGGGTGTTACCGGATTACATCAGGTTCTCGTTAGTAAAGCTGGTCTACGTAAAGATAATGGCGAGCTTATTGCCATTATTTCATCTAATTTGATAATAGATGATTTGCCAATAGATATACGTAAAAAAAATGGAAAAATGAGTTTAAATGAAGAACGATTTTATTTAGGTGCTTTTTGGGGAGAAAAATATATTACAAAACGAGAAGTACAAGTTCTTAAATGTATTTTACATGGATTTCCGGCTGAAAAAACAGCGGTACGGCTACATGTTTCTAAGAAAAGAATAGAATGCATCATAAAACAGTTAAAACAGAAATTGCAATGTAAATCACAACTTGAAATTGTTAATTTAGCAATTACACAAGGATGGATTTATTTACTTGAAGAAGATTTAGGGATAGATCCTTTGATTGATAAAAGTGCAAAAAAATCTACAGATGACGAATAACATTCAACTAAATAATCTTTTATGAGTATTAATTGAAAGGAATCATTATTAATTATTGTCCATTACTAAATCATCTTGCTGGATTTATGGCCCATTAATACCTATTTGCAGGCTATAGTAAAAACCCTATAGATAAATTCCTATATTTTATTTTTTAGTCTTTTCATCCATAATTTCCTGTGTAAAAAATGAAGGAGAAACTATCATGAGATGTGTATGTGTATTTCTTGGAGCAACTGTTCCTCAAAACCCTAAATTTTTAGAAGCAACCTTGGCCTTAGGAAAGGCTTTTGCAGAGCGAAAGGTTCAGCTTGTATATGGCGGTGCAAATGTTGGGTTAATGGGAAAATTAGCTGATGCGGTTCTCGAAAATGGAGGCAGTGTAGTCGGTGTAATGGCTAATGTGCTGGAGGGAGAAATAACTCATAATGGCTTAACGCACTTATATGTAACAAATAGTTTACAAGAACGAAAAGCGAAAATGGCGAATTTATCGGATGGATTTATTGCCATGCCGGGTGGTTTAGGAACTTTTGAAGAGATGTTTGAAATTTGGAATGCCATCAAGATTGGAGCAATCAAAAAACCATTAGGCATTTTAAATATTAATGGATACTTCGACCCTACCATTGATCAACTTGAACGAGGAGTTAAAGAGGGATTAGTTAATAGATCACATATGTCTTTGATCAAGTGTTGTGCTGATCCTGCAGTTTTGCTCGATTCGGTTTTAAGTGATATGCCTTCTTATGCAGAAGAAGCCGATATAGCGCCAGAAGTAGCGATGATTAGCAGAGGAAATCAAATCTAGAATGAATTCATAAAGCAACGACCTTATGAAAGGGATGGAGCTAAAAAATCATTTTGCACTCACGTCTGCTAATGATGTCAATGACATTTGTATGCCATTAAAAGACATTGGTATTACCTATTTCAATTATCTCAAAATTTACCAAGATGGTTCACGTGAATTATTGACCAATAATGCCCCATGGATTGATCATTTTTATAAAAACGCGCTCTATTTGACGGCAGGGGTAGTTGATGTTGAACACCTTTTGCCTAAAGGTTATTTTTTATGGTCCGAGCTTGATTTGAATGACCCAGCGTATAGTCAAGGACAGGAGTCGTTTAATATAGATAATGGAGTTAGTTTTGTTATCAGACGTGATGAAATCACTTATCTGTATATTTTTGCATCTACTAAAGACAACATGCATATTAATAATTTCTATATTAGAAATGTAGATCTCTTTAGACGTTTTATTCAATATTTTCACGATCGGGGCTCTGATTTAATCAAACAGGCAAAATCAAATAAAATAGTTTTACCACAGCGACAAATTATAAACTCTAATCGACTTAAAAATATTGAGATACCATCTAATGTTAGAAGATCTTTTTATAAAAAAACAAAAATGGATAAATTTTATCTTTTAGATGTATCAGATGATTTATATCTTACGCCTAAGCAAGCTGAAGTTGCTACTTATCTGGTGGTTGGCGCCACCGCCAAACAATGCGCACGTCAGCTTGGAATTTCTTACCGTACAGTTGAGACATATATTGAAGAAATAAAACAAAAGATTTACCAATTTTTAGGGATTAATTTAAGTAAGGGTGAGCTGGCAGAATTTTTAATAAAGACAGGGATCCAGAATATTGTCTTTCCTCACAAAGTTTTTAGGTGTGGATAAAATTAATTTAAAGCTTGAAATTATTCAAGCTATCTTTCTTCTGAATTTTACTAAAACCCAACCTATAAATAATCTTAATACTTTTTTCTAATCTTTGTCTTTAATACCCGTAGTCAATACGGGTGCCAATATTTAATTAGAATCTATACCATTCAATATAGAGATTAAATATGAAGTATAAAAAATTCTTTAATAATTATTAAACGGTAAGAATATCTATGATCATTAATCAATTTTTGAATGCTCATTTCCTTTTTTTTCAGAAAAAAATAGTTCCAAAAAGTTACATGGAATCAGCCAAGTTCTTGTTCCTGTACATTATTCCCTCCAAAAATTAATACTTACTTTTTAATGCAAATATTTTAGATAAATTAAATATTAAATTACCTAAAATTTTGGGGGTTTTTATTAAAAAATATTTACTCATAATATCTTCTTCTGAAAGGTAATTAATAAGGAGCTCAAATGGAAGATCAGGAAAAGCAACAATTAGAGGCGGGTTTACCCATCATCCGACGTGCATTGCTGGTAGAGGATAACGCGGCCTGTGAACGGGTTATGTATTGTTTCTTAGTCAACCTGGGTTATCAGGTGGAATGCGCCGGGAATGCCACGACAGCCATCCGACAGATAAACCTGAGAATTTATGAGTTGATCGTTGTTGATTTGCGCTTGCCGGATCGATATGGCGCGGATGTGATTCATGCCGTACGCCAAAGCGCGCTCAACTTGGATACCACTGTGCTGGTATGGAGCGCTCATCTGAATAAAAAGGACCACGAAGAATATCTGGCTATAGGAGCGGATAGAATTTTACCGAAGCCTTGTACCCCCGCTTATTTAGAAGAGGTTATTCAACAATGCCTTAAAACGCCCAACTACAAAAGGAAATTTTATTTTCAATTAAAACGGATTCAAGAAAAATGGCAGTATTTTTTAGAGGAGGAGACTGAGGTAGTCGATATGGATTATCTCAATGAATTTAGACGTCTCCTTTATGAAGCAATCACCCTCCTAGAAGAATGTAACCAATGGTTAAGTTTTCAAGATAAAAAGGAGGCCAAAAGACATTTCGAAGAAAATTAAAGCCTTCAGCGAGCGAGGAAATGCCTCATTCTAAAAAAGTTTTTCAGTTCTATCACTCGAGGAATAATAACTATGCCTGTCAATACTGAAAAAAACAAAACGATAAAACAACTTGAATCAGAATATTCTTGGGACAATCGAGAAAAAGCATTGATATTTTATCGCAGTAAAGACTTTAAGAAAAAATTCACTGATATCGTCTATAAGCGTTTTGCATTCCCTGTTTCTTCTATAGAAGATCTAGATTCATTCTTCGTCGAATTTAATTTTTCTAAATATTATGTCATTTACTTAGAGATTGATCCTATTTTTAATAAATTGGATCACCTATTAACCAATATCCGAAGTGAATATAGTAAAAATAAAGAATCTAAAATCTACTTTGTCACTTCAAGTATAGAAAACTCTATCCAGCTTAATAAATTTAATCTCCCTAAAAACATTACCCCTCTATTACAGAAAGGAGAAGATATCGTATATCCAGGAGGTAAAAAATATATCTACTAAAAACGTTCTAAATTCACTACCAAGACGAGAAAAATAACCATGTCTGTCAATACTGAAAATAACAATAAAACAGAAGCTGTCCTAGCCTCCTTAGCGGCACTTTTAGAAAAGCTACGCGAAGAGAAAAGAAAAACCCATGTCCCTATAAAGGGCTTAGCCATAAGTCCTCTTCGTTGCCACAAGGATGCCATTGTATTGGATGAGGCGGTACTCGCCTTAGAAAGGCTCCAATTGTTATCGATCAACAGTCTTCAATTTGTGCAATGCTTCGTCAAGACCCAGCAACTTTTTCGAAATTCAAGTGCATTAAATACCTATCCATTGCCTGATTTTAGGTCCGTTATGGATCCGAAAATCTTAATGTATGCCGATATCGATCGGCAACTCAGCCGACTGGCAAGGAAATCGAGCAATTTATATCATCGCGGTCATCATGTGGCCGCTGATGCAGCCAATGGGCTTATTTTCGATTTAAGGGAGTTAAATCATTTTTATTTTGAAGAGAAGCAATTGGATGCGTCCCATTACCAATTCTTAGCCTTAATGTGTATTGAGGATTATCAACCGGAGTTAGCGCAACATCGCGGCTGTAAAAAGATCGTAGGTAATTTAAGCCTACTGATAGTCACCCTCGGCATGGCTTTTATCGTCAATAAATGCGTGAGCGGCCGCTAC
>DALYCY010000004.1:0-15391 GCA_031973495.1 Candidatus Aquirickettsiella sp.
ATTTGTTGTTCAAGTTGTTGCGGTTTAACCCCAAATAAACTGAGCTCGTTTTCCAGCACTTGGTTTTCTATTTTCCAGAGCGGATATGCTTCAGAAATAACAGGACTTACCTGAATATATTTCGCCCTTTGTCGCCAAGAAAACCCTTGGAAGGGTTGCTTAGCGAGCCGTTGGCCGACTTCTTTGAGTAGTAATTCTTTTAACATTCCGCAGCCTCTAGCTGATTAAAAGGCTTAGCGACGCCCCGCAAAAAACTGAGTACTGCTTCCGGCTGTTTCATCATCAGGGGTAGTCGCTTGATTTTGCGGTAATTCCATACGGGCCCTGAATAATCTTTCCAATTCTTGCATTCTCGCTTCCACTCTCCTTTCCATCTCTGCTCGCTCTTCTTGTATACGGTCTTGCTCCGCTTGTATACGGTCTTGCTCCGCTTGCATATAGGCTTGTTGTGCTTGCATTTCCTTTTTTATTTCCGATACTTTTTCTTCGCATCTTAATTCAGTTTGACTCAGCTTTTCTTTTAACTTTTCTTGCTCTGCAGTTAGCGCTTCAGCCTCCCCTTTATACTGATTAGTGAATTGATTTTGTATTACACTTATCTGGTTGATAATTTCTTCTGATATCCGCACTACATCTACATGCAGATTAGAGCTCATAAAACGGCCCTTTTTTGCTTTATTAGAAATTTCCATTATGTCTTTAAAACACTTTCTTGCGGATTCAAATTCGTTATTGCCTGGCCTTATATCTTTCCGAGGCATAATACTCAGTACACTTTCCTCGAAATGACATTTAATTTCCGAAAATTCTACCACTCTGTTCGCCGCCGTATCCTCTTTCCATACTAAAACCAACGCTGATTTCAGCTTCGCTATAAGCCTGTTAATAGTCTTAGTATCATCGCCTCTTTCTCGTAAAATTTCCGCATAGCGATCCAAGTGTTGGTCCAACTCTAGATAAAGCTCAATTAATTCAGGATACTGCTTTACTAAGTCTTTTTCTATTTTCTCCATTGCCTTTTTATCTTTAGTAATCTGCTTCAGCAGTGCTTGTTGCAATGGCAACATATCCTGATCATTACTTCTGGACACCTTGACTAAAAAAGCCTCTTGCACACCCGAAGTTGATCGATATATATTAACTTCTGCCTTCATTAGTAGCTGTAAAGCTTGTGCGTTCTTGATTTTATACACTTTATCCAATAAAAAATAAGCGATACTTTGGTTTTTATCCGGATCCGGATGCGGATCGTTTAGGTTCAACTTTAATAACGACAAATGATCGTCGAGATGTTCCCGGTTATCCTGATAGACTTTCGGTAACACCTGGTATGCTTCCTCCGAATGACGAATCGTCTCTGGATCTTGAACACCGATTAAATAAGCGAAGAGCATTAGCGCCCTTTCTATTTGATTTTGCTTAGAATCCTCGTTTCGGCTTCTTTCTAATCTTCGATCCGCCGCTTGGGGTTCATTCACTGTTGCGTCAATCAACCGACCAACTACTCTAAGCGCTCCTTCAGCCATTTTTTCTTTAGGTCCGGCAGAGTCATGTAAGGAAGATCTATAAGTAGCCTTTTGCGCTAATTTAATCTTAATGAGGGTGCTCCTCACCAGATCTAATATACTGGCTTCCGATAAGCGTTCATCAATAAATCGTTGTTTAGGTGTACCCCTTAAGCGCTCTGTTAAAGCCTGATACTCTTTGTTCAGATCTCTAGCCAGAGATCTTCCATTCTGCACCTGCAGTTCAGGAAAAGTAATACCTGTTTTATAGTAATTCTCTGCTAATGTGAGCAAACCGGAACAATTCGCATTGTTCAGCACAGTGCTTTCAAAGTTCGCTTTTTTTAATCCAGGATGTTTAGTTAGTTTTGATCCTAGTTCTTCCCAATCAGCGGGTCCGCCGGCTGTTAGGCCTAGCGATAAATTTTGCAAGTGCATATTTTTAGTTAAAAATTTACCGAGTGATTTTATTCCCTCGTCTAAGAAAAAGGGGTTTAAACTAAGACTTGTTAATGAGTTATGCTCCCTTAAATGGCACAATAAGGGTCCATAAAAGCCGTCACTCAAATAATACTTTCCCTCCGAGCCTTGCTGAAAATAAACGCGTTCGATTTTAATTGAACTCCAAGCAAGCCCCGATTGAAATACACTGCGTAATTCATTTGCAAACTGAACTCGCAACAACGCAAGTTCAGTTCTTGCTTGTTTTGCATCAGTCATCTTAAAAAAATTAAGATTTTCAGAAAAACCAGGATCATCAAAACCGCTGGCACCGCTATAATGACTCACCTCATTAGAAGAACCACTGGCGCCCTCAGAACTACTGGAACTGTTAGAACGACTTGTACGCGTAGATTGCCTTCTCAACACGGGGGCGACTTGGTTTGCTTGAGGATCCAACCTGACATTACTTAAATGAAAATGAAATTGATACGCGTTATTCGGATCAAATTCTTTGAAACTATCTTTAAGTCTTGTAATCTGATCGGCACTTAAGCAATCGCCTTTATAATCGCCTTTATAAATGAAAGAACCGTCTCTTTTAAATTGTCTTAACGCTTCATCAAATGCATTCATTGATAATGTGTCCTGTTATTTTAATTATGGGTTGTAAACTTTATGACAAACTTAACCGAAAGTTTAATGTATTTTTTTTATTTTATCTAGCAGCGACGAAACATTATTTTTAAATTTAAAAATACATTTTATCCAACGATAGATGATTAAAAAAATCGCACTGTTAATGGCGTGAATTCAGTAGAAAATTGATATTTGACAGTTGATTTAACTATTCGTATTACTAGCGGCTTTGGCTTTTAAAATCAGTTCTAATTTTAAATCATACAGATTTTTTTCTAATCCCACCGGATAAAAATGTGGGTTTAACAATCGTCGAATACTTTCATGAAATTGTTGTAATTGCGTGCGGGCTTTTTCTTGACTGGATTTTAACGACGGAATTTTATACACCAGTTGGCCTTTACGAAAAATCGCTTGCAGTAAATCACGGTGCGGGGTATGCGCTGGAATAACGCGACGTTTGGTCGGATCGGCCGGATCAATAATCATTAACGCCTGGTTATCTGAAATTCCACGGCGCTCATCATAGATAACATCGGCCATGGCTAATCCGTCCAGCTGATCGGTATAATATCGCCGCACCGATAAGATTCCCGGCGTTGAAATTTTAATCGTTTGTTCAGATAATTTTAGTTTATTTTCCCATTCACCTTGTGGCGATTTAATCGCACTTAACTTGTAAACCCCTTCTAATGCCGGTTGATCATAGGCGGTAATCAAATGGGTGCCGACCGCCCAAACGTTAATGCTAGCGCCTTGCTCTTTTAAACTGCTAATCACTAACGGGTTTAGATCGTTACTGGCAACAATCATCGCCTGCTGATAACCGGCTTGATCTAAGAGGGCGCGTGCTTGTTGACTCAAATAGGCCAAATCACCCGAATCTAAACGGACTCCGGCTAATTTAAATCCTTCTGATTTTAATTCATCAGCGATCTTGATGGCATTTTTTACCCCTTCTAGGCTGTTATAGGTATCCACTAAAAAGATACAGCGATCTGGAAAGGCGCGCGCATAAGAGCGAAAGGCTTCTAATTCGCTGGCAAAACATAATACCCAACTGTGCGCCTGTGTTCCACGCAGCGGAATATCAAATAATTTGCCAGCTAATACATTCGAGGTGGCCGCACAACCACCGATATAGGCAGCGCGACTTGCCATCAAAGCACCGTCAAAACCTTGCGCGCGTCGCAAACCAAATTCGAGTACTGGTTCACCGCGTGTTGCCTGTGATAATCGCGCCGCACTGGTGGCAATTAAAGTTTGAAAATTAATAATATTGAGTAAGATACTCTCGAGTAACTGACATTGTATTAACGGTCCTTTTACCCGAACTAAGGGCTGTTGCGGAAACACCACACTGCCTTCTTCGATGGCATCCAGGTCGCAGCTAAACGTAAGTTGTTGTAGATACGCTAAAAAATCGGCATTAAATAATCGTTTACCTTGGCTATCTTTTAACTCGGCCAGATAAGCAATATCCTCTGCGGTGAACTGAAAACAAAGTAAATATTCAATAAGTCGCGCTAAACCGGCGCAAATGGCATATTGACCCTGAAAAGGCGCTTTACGAAAACTGTGGTAAAAAACCGCTTCATTTTCATGGATACCGGCCTTCCAATAGCCATAAGCCATGGTAAGCTGATAAAAATCCGTTAATAAAACCAAAGAGGATTTATAAAGTTGTGTCAGTGAGTTTTGCATGGAAGTAAACCCCCGCAAGGGCGGATGATTGCCGCCCCTTGGGTACTATTAACCGCCCATTTGTTTTTCGCGAATCTCATCCAAGGTTTTACAATCAATACAAAGACTGGCTGTAGGACGTGCTTCTAAGCGACGAATACCAATTTCAACGCCACAAGAATCACAAAAGCCATAGTGGCCTTCATCGAGTTGCTGTAAGGCATCCTCAATCTTCTTAATTAATTTACGTTCGCGATCACGTGCCCGCAGTTCTAAATTAAATTCCTCTTCTTGGGTTGCACGATCGCTGATATCCGGCAAAGCGCTGCCCTCATCTTGCAGATGATGTACTGTTCGTCCCATATCTTCCAACAAGACGCGTTTTCGCTGTAATAATAATCGGCGAAAATGAGCCTGTTGACTCGAGCTCATATAGTCTTCCCCAGGACGTTCCTTATAAGGCGCTATATTTAAATCGATTTCTGAATTAATCGAAGTCGATTCTAGCCTTGTTTCTGGTAAAGAACGTTGTTTTTTAGCTTCTTTGTTAGGTTTTTTGTATTCTGTCATTTTAATTTCTACTGATGATTGTTGTTTTACCGCAGGTAGCGCCTGGGAATCAGACTTTGCTTGCTGTTGTTTTTTTTTAGAGGGGGCCCGGGTAACTGGGGCCTTCGCTAAACTGGTCAATTTTTTTTTAACTATAAGCCGCTTTCGACTACCACTGGTAGCGCCGGCGGACGACGTCGACGCCTTTTTGGTAGTTTTGCTTTTGCTAGGCTTTTTTTTTACCCTTTTAACCGCTTTTTTTTTAGGCTTTCTACGTACAGCTGACTTTCTACGTGTTGTCGTCTTTCGGCGAGCTGCTGGCTTTCTTTTACGTGCCGCAGTCTTTCGGCGAGGTTTTCGCACCGCTTTTTTCTTTGTACCTACTTTTCGTTTACGACGCACGGTTTTCATACCGGTAGTCGCTTTTTTCTTTCTTCGTTTTGTTACTTTTTTACGTGTAGGTGTGGACTTTGCAGCTGTCGTGCGTTTTTTACGACGCTTGGTAGCTGCAGGTTTTCTTTTTACTGGCATAAAAAGTTCTCCTCTTGAGAATTTAACATTTGCCGGAATTGGCACACACACATAAACCAAACACATCTATACCAAAAATAATTCGACATGGCAATGATTTCTAAGAACCGGACCACGTCTCTTGTTTTTATTAATGATTTATAGATCATATTTCCAATTAATGCCATTTTCCACGACTAACTCGTTGCTGAGCGGCCAAATCTTTATATTTTTTTACTGCGTGATACCCATATTTTAAAAAAAACTGCTGCACCAAATCCGCTTGTTGATAGCCATGTTCTAAAAATACATAAGCGCCGTCACGAAGGTATGAGCGCGATTGTTTGATAATAGTTTCTAAATCATTTAAACCGTTTTTCCCTGCAATTAAAGCATTTTTCGGCTCATAAGCTAAAGCAGGTTCTGATTTTAAATGCGCATCATCGCTGGCAAGATACGGTGGATTACTGATGATGGCATCAAATTTTTCGCCGGCCAATAACGCCTGGCACCAATTACCCCAACGCAACTCAATATTTTTTAGCTTGTAATGTCGCACATTGCGTTCGGCAACCTTTAAAGCCTCACGCGAGTAATCGCTGGCGACAAATTGCCAATGCGGTCTTGCCATGGCTAATGCCACACAGATGGCGGCCGAACCGGTTCCTAAATCAGCTATTTTATGTCGCTCAGGGGATATTGTCTCTAGTAATAGCTGTACTAATAATTCAGTTTCAGGTCGTGGAATCAATACTGCAGGCGTTACTTGTAAGGAAATAGACCAAAACTCTTGTCGGCCTAATAAGTAGGCCACCGGTTCGCCGGCTTTACGACGGCGCAGCAAATCCTGTAGCATCTTTTGCTGTGCCGGCAGCAACACGCGATCGGGTTTTTGACTATAGAGTTGTGCTCGCGTTAGTTCTAAAACATGCGCTAACAACAATTCAACATCTAAATCAGCACTAGGGCTGTGCGGCGCTAATTCGGCCACCGCCTGGCGCCAACACGCGCGTAACAACATAAAGCTTTCAGTAATTGGCTTAAAAATCAGTTAGGATTTTGCTTACGTCTAATGTAAGAGACAAAAAATAGGATGATTAATAAGGGTAATAAAATAGGCAGCAGAATCGGAAATAAAATAATGGCAACGACTGTCCAGATAGCGGCAATCACACCAATCACCAAAGCGCCGGTCCAGGTTAAAATAAATAATAATAAAATACTCAATGCAAAAAAGAACACCGATGCGACTAAAAAGCCCCATACACTCAAACCAATAACCGCCGCCCCGGTAAATAAACTAAGCGCGATATGCCCGCCGATAATAAGCAATAAAAGAATAAACAATGCGATAGCCAATGATCGAAACATGAATATCTCCTTGATTTTAATCGCCTAAAGCGGCTAATTCATCCGCTTGATACTCACGAATCAGCGATTGAATAACCGGTTCTAGATGGCCTTCCATAATATCAGATAATTGGTAGAGGGTTAGATTTATTCGATGATCAGTCAATCGACCCTGGGGGAAATTATAGGTGCGGATACGTTCAGAGCGATCGCCACTACCGACCAAATTACGCCGGGTTTGCGCCTCTTGCTGCTGTTGTTTGGCTTTTTCCGCAGCAAGCAATTTGGATTGCAATAGCGACATAGCACGAGCACGATTTTTATGTTGGGAACGCTCATCTTGGCATTCGACAACCAGCCCGGTGGGTAAATGGGTAATACGGATCGCCGAGTCGGTTTTTTGTACATGTTGTCCTCCCGCCCCTGATGCGCGAAAGGTATCTATTTTTAAATCGGCCGGATTAATCGTGACATCATCAACTACTTCTATTTCCGGCAATATCGCAACAGTGCAAGTAGAGGTATGCACGCGACCTTGTGCTTCTGTTTCCGGCACCCGTTGCACACGATGCGCGCCTGATTCAAATTTTAAATGCGCATACACCGCCGTGCCGGAAATACGCGCAACAATTTCTTTATAACCGCCTTGCTCACTTGAATTGCGATGAATCAGTTCAACCACCCAGCCTTGATTTTCGGCATAACGCGAATACATTCGGTATAAATCACCGGCAAAAATAGCCGCTTCATCACCGCCGGCGGCGGCGCGAATTTCTAAGAAGACATTACGTTGATCATTGGGATCTTGTGGTAACAATAAACGTTCTAATTCTTTTTCTAAGGCACTTTGTTGAAGTTTTGCGGTGTTAATTTCCTCTGCGGCTAATTGACGCACGGCTAAATCAGGATCTTGTAAACATTGCTCGGCTTGATTGAGGATATCGAGATTAGTCCGATATTGCTGAAAACATTGTACGACAGCGCCTAACTGAACATACTCTTTAGATAATTGGCGAAAATGATTTTGATCGTTGATAACGCCAATATCGCCCAATAAGGCGGTTAATTCTTCGTAACGTTCAACTATTGTGGTCAATCTGTTAAATAAAGAGCTCTTCATAAGCCCACTTTATACCGAAACCATTCCATGAAGTCGAGTGCCAAATAGCCAGCCTATACCAAGGTAGAAAATTGAATCTTAGTGATTCATAAGCTATTCTAAAAGGGAGTAGACCGCTATAGCGGGCGCTATAAGGTTTTACACTATATAACCTAAGGGGATAGTATGAAAAAATTATTACTAATGGCTTCAGCTATTTGCATGGGTTTATTAAGTAGCATCAATGTGGCTATTGCCCACCCAGGCCAAAGTGCTTGTGCGTTTAATGCTCACTTAATAAAAAAGGCTGGTTTTGTTTCTGGATCTTACTATAACTCGGCATGCATACGCCAATTATTGTCCAGACTCAACGTCACACCACGTGCTTGTACAAATATTGCATCATGCCAATATCGCTATGTATGTAGCGAATATCATATGTTAGCTACCAATAAGTTAATTCCAAACCGTGGCCCAACTATTTATTGGCATACTTCAAAACCTTTTTAATCGATAAAAGGTAAAGGGCAAACTCACATATCCCTTCCACTAGGAAGGGATATTTTTTTGTGCGTTCGCTTCTTAATATCATACCGCACGTGGTACCGATCACGCGGCTTGGTAGCAAGGTATAATCGCTCTATGTCATAGGTTATGAATCATGTCAGATACAGGCGCTACTATTTCAATCTCGCAGCGGGATCAACAACATCAAATTCACTGTCAAGGTTCCTGGACCTTGCATGGCATTGATAAAAAAAGCTTAGATCTTTCTTTTGCTAAAATAAATCGCCTACGCGGATCTCAAATCAGCTTAGAGGTTAATGCAATTACGCAAATGGATAGCAGCGGTGCCTGGCAACTTTATCAGTGGCAAAAACAACTCGCCAGACAAGGAAGAACGGTTCAGCTTATCGGTTTGAGTGCCACACACAGTGCACTCTTTAACATGATTGAAGAGACCGCCAAACGTATAAAACCGCTGCCTACGCCGAAAAAATTTACCGGCTTAGCATGGCTGGGTAAAAAAATCCTCGAACAATTGAGTGAAGCTCGATCATTTTTACGCTTCGTAGGAAAAACCTTTATGACCGCTTGGCATACGCTCTGCCATCCCAGTCAACTGCGAGGCCGAGCCATTATTAATATCATTGAAAACACCGGTTTAGATGCCTTAGGCATTATTGCCTTATTATCCTTTATGATTGGTATTGTATTGGCCTATCAAATGGGTTTTCAATTAAAAAATTTAGGCGCGACACTACTTATCATTGATTTATTGGGCCTTGCCATACTGCGCGAATTTGCCCCTTTACTAACGGCTATTATGATAGCCGGTCGCAGTGGCTCTGCATTTACCGCCCAGCTGGGCATGATGAAGATCAAAGAGGAAATCGACGCCTTAAACACCATGGGCGTTTTACCGCGCCAATTGTTAATTTTACCGCGTATCTTAGGCTTGTTAATTGCCTTGCCCTTGCTCACGGTTTGGGCGGATGTGTTTGGTTTACTCGGTGGAATGGCGATGACACACAATATGTTAAACATCAGTTACCTAGATTTCTTGCAACGTTTTCCGAAGGTCGTTTCACTTTCATCACTTTTCATTGGCATAGGCAAAGCACCGGTGTTTGCGCTGATCATTGCCAACACAGCTTGCTTTCAGGGTCTGCGCGTCAGTGGAAGTGCCGATAGCGTGGGCAAACAAACAACGCGCAGTGTAGTGCAAGGCATCTTTTTTATTATTGTCGCCGATGCACTTTTTTCCATTTTATTTAGCCAACTCAATATCTAAACCACTATAATCTTATTATGCACGCAACTTGTCCTGTTATTAACATTGTCGATGTTAAAATGTCGATCGCCGGTCAATGGATCCATCAAGGGATCAATCTACAAGTGCAACAAGGTGAGATCATCGCTATCGTCGGCGGCAGCGGTTCTGGAAAATCAACCTTGTTTCGTGAGATTTTATTTTTACTCCCCCCCTCTTCGGGAACTATTTACGTATTTGGTAAAAACTTAGGCAAAATTTCCTCAGCAGAATTGCTTAAATTACAATGTCGCTGGGGGGTATTATTTCAACAATCGGCACTCTTTACCTCACTTAACGTACTGGAAAATATTGCCTTTCCCTTGCAAGAACATACCCAGCTAGATAAAGCAACGATCAAAGAACTGGCGTTAATTAAATTATTAGCGGTAGGACTTCCCTTAGAATCTAGCCTAAAATATCCTGCAGAGCTCAGTGGTGGCATGCTTAAACGCGCCGCCTTAGCGCGGGCCTTAGTGATGGACCCGGAATTACTGCTACTCGATGACCCCACCGCCGGTATCGACCCACAAGGCGCCGAAGAGTTTGATGCACTACTGCTCAATTTGCGCAGTATCTTAGGATTAACCATTGTCATGATAACCCACGATCTCGACACACTATGGCAAATTACCGATAAAGTGGCTTTTTTAAGTGAAGGACGTGTTCTAGAATTTGCACCGATGGCAAAACTCGCCCAATCTAAACAAGCGGCGATAGCGGCTTATTTCCAAGGGCCTAGGGGTCGTGCTACGCAACAACTTTATGGGAAACATCATGGAATCTAACGTTAACTATACTTTAGTAGGCGCTTTTGTTCTGGTTTTAACCATTGCCCTTATTATTTTTATTACCTGGTTATCGACGGGCTTTTCAACCAAGCACTATAAAAATTATTTGGTTATCATGCATGAATCAGTCTCTGGTCTGGGAAATAATTCTTCGGTTAAATACAATGGCGTTAATGTAGGCACAGTAAAAAAAATTTACTTAAGCAAAGATTTTACAAATAGAAGAACATACCCCAATAACCCAAGGGACCAGCGCCACACTAACAAGCCAGGGTTTAACCGGTATCACTTACCTGGCTTTACAAGGCAGTGATACTGATTTGCATCCCATTGCCATTATGCCTGGCGAACACTATCCGATTATTAAAAGCACACCCTCTTTGTTTTTACGTTTAGATATCGCCCTACGTGATTTAAATGCCAACATGAATCAAATTACCCAGGATATTAACGGGGTATTAGGCGGCGATAATCCGCTATTATTTCGGCAAATCCTCAGTAATTTATCAATTACAAGTCAGCACTTAGCCGCGCAAAGTAAACAGCTCGACACTATTTTAATTAATACGGCGCGCACAACGCGCGCCTTACCTTCTTTAATGGATAGCTTAATCCAACAAACACTGCCATCAACCAATCAAGTATTAAATAATCTCACCCTAATGAGTGATAATTTACTCGAACTCTCTGATAACTTACGACAAAACCCGAGCATTTTAATACGCGGTCAGAAACTACCGCCACCTGGTCCTGGAGAAAAATAAGTGTTTGATTATCGACACCTGATTAAAATTTACCGAAACAGTTTAGTCAATTATAGATTTTTTTGGCTTAGTGGTGTGCTATTGTCCTTATCTAGCTGCTCTATTTTTGAGCCGGTCAAAACACCACCAATGCATTATTTTACACTGGCGGCAAAAGCCTCCGATTGGGATTATTGTCCTCCACACAAAAGAGGTATGCCCACCATCTTAGTGAATCAAGTACGTCCTAATACGGTTTATCGTAGTGCACGCATGATCTATGTGCCCGCTTGTTATCAAATTCAATACTTTACCCAAAACCGTTGGACGGATCCTCCGGCACAAATGTTGCAAGCTTTGTTAATCAACGCACTACAACAGACTAATCGCTTTCAAGCGATTATAAATACCCCTTCAACGGTTTATTACGATTGGATTCTCAATACACAATTGCTTAGCTTTCAACAAGAATTTATAGGTATCCCGAGCCGATTCCGTATCGCCATGCGCGCTCAACTCATCAATGCCCGAACAAGACGCGTAATAGCTAGCGAAGATTTTCTCATCACCCAGATAGCGCCGCATGACGATGCCTACGGCGGCGCATTAGCTGCAAACCAAGCCAGCAAAAAAATACTCGATGAAATTAGCCGCTTTTGTGTGGAAAGTTTAAGCGTACTGCCATGAAATCATTCAGGATGCTGTCTTAGTTAGCAAGCTGCATTAAACTTTATTAGGAAATAAAGTAATGATATTCAGTAAGTTGTCATTTTTTGGTACCCACTCATCGCCAGCTCGATAAGTTTTAGCTTTATTCGCTATTTTTCTTAACTTACTGAGTTTTTTTCTCAGCGAATAATAGCGTATATTTTTCTTTAAGCGGGTTCGTATCGGTAACATAAATAGAATTATCCTCAAATAATTGATGCCTTAGCGGCTAATAAAATTTTTATTAATTTATTTATAAATAGAAGTATATATTTAGTATAAATATATTATATTAAGCTTATATTAAATGACGATTAATTAAATAAAAATTAAAGACGTTCCATCCCAATAAATCTGTGTTTTAAAAAAATCAGCATCTTTATCACTTGTAAAAATTATCCAGCGATTCACTAAGTATTTTTTTAAATTAGCTTGGACTTTTAAACTTATATACCGCTTGCAGATAAAGCGGCGACGTTTTCGCATGCAGGGCGAAAGGCACTTGAAAATGCAAATCACCTGTTCAAGTACCATGAGGATATCTTTCTTTAGATGCAAAATATCTGCTTCATTTTTTAACCAAAAAGTTTTCATGTAGGTTTTTTTATCCACCTTTTTGCTATTATGCGCGGAGTTACTATAAAAATAACGCCACCCACATAGGCGTAGTTTAAGCGACTGGGTCCGATATATAAAAACATTAAGTCAATGAATGACAATGCTACGTCGAGGTTATAATGCTAATAATTCACCCTACTGGAATCGACACCCGCCTACTTTGCCCGGCCAGTAAAAGATATTTAAGTCGCTTACTTGTCGGCACTACCGGAATTAATCCTAACTTCATCAGCTGGAAACAAGTTTTAAAACAAATAACCCATCTTTACCCATTGTTATTGAATCCTTTTCCAGAAGGTGAAAGCGCCAGCTCGGTTCACGAAAAAAGCAAAATATGGAACCGACTTTTCAGTAACGGTCAATTAAAGCCACAGCTACTAAAAAGCCTGACCGAGCACGAAAAGGAATATAATGAAGCTGAATTAAAAAAGAACTGTCCTTATCATCTGAAAAAAAAATCTATTTTATCGCTGCTAGCCTTTATTATCAGCGTAGGGATTCTCTGTCCTTTATTTCTACTAATTCCCATAGCAACTAGCGCTATTACATTGATATCGGCGCTCATCTTCGCCACTATACTTATTATCAGTGTACTCACGCTGGATATTATTTATCCGACTACACTATTAAAAACAGCACAAAATACCGAACCCTATCAGCAAAAAGTTGAAGTAGCTCAGAAAATTAAACCCAGCGCCACACGCCGTGGAACAGAAAATAATATCACTAAGATTCCTTCATGGATTGATAAGAAAAAGAGCTCTGGCGAACGCGGTTGCAAAAGTTTCGTATTCAACAATAGTCCACCTATGCCAACACATTTTTTTCATCCCACACTCAAGAAGATACCTCAACGAGCATCCAACTGCCACAAAATGAACCCTCAAGATGTTAGCGCATCTAACTTGAATCAAAATCTGTGTACCGTTTTATCCCACTTAGACTGAGGATAAGGTATCACCTTTTTGATTTAACTTTGCCGCGCCAGACAAAGTGATACTCGGCGTATGGATGAGTTTATTGGTTAAGCGATATGCCAGGCGTTTAATCACCTCTTCTTGCGTCATGCCTTGTGCGAGTAAGTTTAAGGCTTTTTTTATCTCTTGGTCACGCCAATCTTCTGCTTGCTGACGATAGGCACAAATAATCGGTGCTACCGCTTTTACCTTCAGCAAATCGAGATAATGTTGCACTTTATCTTCAATCAAAACCTCGGCTTTGAGTGCTGCGGCTTTTCGGCAGGCTTGATTTTTTTGAATTAAGCGTTGCAAATCATCTAATGTGTAAAGATAGACATCAGCAAGCTGATTCACGCTCGCTTCTACATCTCTGGGCACGCCTAAATCAGCTACAAATAAGGGACGGCGCTTAGCTTGTTTGAGCGCATCTTCGAGCATTTCTTTGCTGATAAGCGGGCAAGAACTGGCTGTGGCAGTGATCAGGATATCGGCCTTGGCGAGGAAATAAGGGATGGCATTTAAACAAATCGCTTGCCCCCCTACTTGCAAGGCCAATTTTTCTGAATGCTGCGGCGTACGATTGGCAATCCAAAAATTGCGAATACCTTGTGCGTATAAATGTTTAGCGACTAAGGAAATAGTCTCTCCGGCACCGACTAATAAAACCTGCGTATCGGCTAAACGTGCAAAGATATGTTTGGCTGAAGTGACCACCGCAAAAGCCAATGAAACCGGATGCGCGGTTATCTTGGTTTGGTGACGTATTTGTTTACTGACGGAAAATATATATTGGAATAAGCGATTAAAATGCGAACCTACGGTGCCAAAGGAATTCGCTAAAGAAAAAGCGGTTTTGATTTGACCTAGAATCTGCGGTTCACCTAAAATCCTTGAATCTAAACCGCTGGCTAGGCGTAATAGGTGACGCAAAGCCTGTTCTTGCTGATGAACATACCAATGCGATCGCAAACTATCCTTAGGTAATTGTTTATACCGATATAACCAATCCATGATATGTCGCGACTCGCCATTAATACAATAAAATTCGGTACGATTACAGGTAGATAAGATGATCGCCTCTTCAGTGCAAGTATCGCGCAGCATTTCTCGTAGTGAGGTCGCCAAATAGTCATTGGAAAAGCAGACTTGTTCACGTACCGACAAGTCTGCTGTTGCATGATTGATTCCACAGGCAAGAAGCTTCATAAAATTTTATGCTGAATTTCCCACGAGGCAGACCCAATCTTGTTTATAGCTTATATCAGCGATTTTGAATCCAGCTTGACGATAAGCGCGTTGCACTACCTCTACTTGATGCGTTAAAATTCCGGCTAACACGCAGTAGCCGGCGGGTTTGATGAGGCATTTAAAGTAGCCGGCCAAATCCATTAAAGGTTGCGCTAAAATATTAGCCAGTAAAATATCAACCGGCTCTTTGCAGTGAAATTCTTTGGCCAAGACACAATCGAGTTGCTCAGATAGCAGCTGATTTCGCTGCGCATTCATCAGGCTGGCCTCTAAAGCTTGCGGATCATGATCAACGGCTATCACTTTGTCAGCACCCAATTTCAAACCCGCAATGGATAAAATACCCGAACCACAACCATAATCGATGATGGTTTTTCCCTGAATCGGGTTCGCATCTAGCCATTCTAAACATAAGGCGGTACTAGGATGGGTGCCGGTACCAAATGCCAAACCGGGATCTAAGATAATATTAACCGCTGTTTCATCCGGCGGTTGATAAGCACTCGGACAGACCCACAATTTTTCGCCAAAACGCATCGGTTTAAACTCATTTAACCAAACCCGCTCCCAAACCTGTTCGGCTAATGATTCACAACGACAGGCCAAAATTATTTTTTCATCAAATTTCGCTTGCAGTGCATCTATTAAGGGACGCAGCGGTGTATCAGCGGCAAATAACGCACTAATTTTAACATTTTGCCAAAGCGGTGTGCTCTCTAATGGCGGTTCGAACAA
>DALYCY010000004.1:15401-20629 GCA_031973495.1 Candidatus Aquirickettsiella sp.
TGCTAAAAAATCGCTAAGCCTCTCGACATGCTCGCGCACTGTATCAAAATGTAATTGTAACCAAGCCATATTGTTATCGTACTAAACGCTGTTCAAGATAATGGATATTTGTTCCTCCCTGGATGAAATTCGCATCGCGCACCAAAGCTTGATGCAGCGGGATATTGGTACTAATCCCTTCGATGACAATTTCATCGAGTGCAGTCCGTAATCGTGCTAAAGCAATCTCACGGGTTGGACCATACGCTATTAATTTACCAATTAATGAATCGTAATAAGGAGGCACACGATAACCGGTGTAAATAGGCGTATCAACCCGTATCCCCGGACCGCCAGGTGGATGATAAAGCGTGATCATGCCAGGAGATGGCATAAAGGTTTTAGGGTCTTCGGCATTAATACGACATTCAATCGCATGACCGCAAATAGCGATTTGCTTTTGTTTATAAGCTAATTTTTCGCCTGATGCGATACGCAATTGTTCGACCACTAAATCAACACCGGTGATCATCTCGGTAATGGGGTGTTCTACTTGTATGCGCGTATTCATCTCGATAAAATAAAAATTACCGTTTTCATACAGAAATTCAAAGGTTCCTGCGCCGCGATATTTCATATCGCGACAGGCTTTGACACACAGCTCACCCATGTGATTGCGTTGTTTTTCACTAATACCCACCGCCGGGGCTTCTTCGATCACTTTTTGGTGGCGTCGCTGCATCGAGCAATCACGTTCACCTAAGTGAATCGCCTGACCTTGCCCATCACCTAATACCTGGATTTCAATGTGCCTGGGATTAATAAGATATTTTTCCAAATAAACACTTGCATTTTTAAAGTTGGCCTGTGCTTCCGATTGCGTGATGGCAATGGCATTTAATAAAGCCGCTTCGCTGTGTACCACGCGTATGCCACGTCCGCCGCCGCCACCGGCTGCTTTAATGAGTACCGGATAACCGATCTTTTGAGCAATTTTCAGATTACGTTTATCATCATTGCCCAATTCGCCATCGGAACCTGGCACACAAGGTATTTTAGCTTTATGCATCGCTTCAATCGCCGATACCTTATCACCCATTTTACGTATTGTATCAGGCTCAGGACCAATAAAAACAAAACCACTTTGTTGTACCCGCTCGGCAAAATCAGCGTTTTCAGAGAGAAAACCATAACCCGGATGTATACCCACCGCATCAGTGATTTCAGCGGCACTAATAATCGCCGGTATATTTAAATAGCTGGCACTAGAAGGAGGCGGACCAATACAAACTGTTTCATCAGCTAATTTGACATGCTTTAAATTAGCATCCGCTGTTGAGTGTAATGCCACAGTCTGTATACCCAGCTCTTTACAAGCACGCAAAATACGTAAAGCAATTTCGCCACGATTTGCAATAACGACCTTATTTAGCATTATTTTTACCTATTCGCATCTGCAGATTATTACGTCAAAATAAAGTTTACGTTTTCTCGCCACTTAGCGCATCTCGTTAGGGGTTTTAATATGGCGATTGAAATTGAACCTAAAACCGGGTTAATTAATAATCAATCAGTCCGCTGATGCGGCGTCCAACAAAAAACCAGTTTCTAAACGGTTTTTTATTCAATCACAAATAAAGCTTGATTATATTCAACCGGTGTGCCATTTTCCACCAACCTGGCTTTGATGACACCGGCTTTATCGGCCTCGATCTGATTCATCATTTTCATCGCTTCGACAATACATAATACATCGCCTACTTTAACCGTCTGACCTAAATTTACAAAAGGATCAGCGGCCGGATTAGGCGCCAAATAAACCGTTCCAACCATCGGCGAGCGCACCTTATGGCCCGCTAGTTCAGATTGTTTTGCCGAGGACGGCTCAGGTGGCATTATCCCAACAGAAGAACTAGGCTGTAATAGGGTTGTTTGAGAAGATGCGGGTAACTGTCGCTTAATTCGTATCGATTGATCACCTTCAGAAAATTCAATTTCAGTCAAACCATGCTCATTCAGGAGTTTAATAAGCTGATTAATTTTTTCCGAATCCATAAAAAACGGCCTCTTTTTCAAACGAGAATATGCGGCTTATTGGAGCATATCCTCGCTTACTTTGCTAGTCTTTAGGTATTAAACTTGTGTTAATGTTATTTTTTAGGCTCAATTCAACACAATCATTCACTTAAATGATAAAAAGCGTTGTCATGAGCGAGACGGTTTTATGTAACCGAGATGCATTTATCATCGATCCGATAAAATTTCTTGGCGAGTTGCCCTATGCAAAACGTAACAGCAAAAAAATCCCCGCCGCATAAACCAACATTGGCGGAAATAAGTTGCTCACAACTGCAAGGCGTTGGTCCCAAAATTGCCAGTTATCTGGCCAAATGTGGTTTGCACAGCCTACAAGATTTGCTGTTACATTTACCGCTGCGTTATGAGGATAGAACCAAGCTCACCGCCATAAAAGAAGCACACTGCGGAATGCGTGTCCTAGTGAGCGGCACTATTGCTTATGATAAAACCAGTCTGAAAAACAGCAAGGTTTTTTCGTGTCAATTAGTGGATAAAACCGGCCGTATCGGCCTACGTTTTTTTCATTTCAGCATGCGACAACGCCAACAATTTAAAGAAGGTTTAACACTGCTGTGCTTCGGTGAAGTGCGCGCTAAAAAAAATAAATTTTTTCAATTAGAACTCATTCATCCCGATTATGAATTTTTACGCGCCCAAAGCCAATTAATTTTACCGCGTAATTTAACCGGTATTTATCCAAGCACACCCGGTTTATCACAACGCCTATGGGATAAACTGATTGCGCAAGTATTTCGATTAATAGCTCCTGGCTCGCAAACCCGCTTATCAAAAGGGGCAACGACGCCTTATTTTCCAGAATATTTACCTCCTTCGCTGCTCGAACAAATAAAATTTCCGCACCTACTCGAGGCCTTACATTATATTCATAGACCACCTGCCGATGCGCCGATTGACCAATTAGCCGCAGGAAAACACATTGCACAGCAACGCTTGGCCTTAGACGAATTACTCGCCCATTCGCTCAGTGTGCAACAAATCAAAAAAAATCGCAGCCAAGAAGCCGCGCCCAATTTAAAAGCTAAGCCGGCTTTATATAAACGCTTCCTTGCTGCATTACCGTTTCAATTAACCGCGGCACAAAAACGGGTCATAAAAGAAATCAATCACGATCTGCAAAGGACTATTCCGATGCAACGTTTATTACAAGGGGATGTCGGTTCCGGTAAAACCGTGGTGGCCGCTTTTGCCGCTATACTCAGCATTGCCAATAAATATCAAGTCGCTTTAATGGCGCCGACCGAACTGTTAAGCGAGCAACATTATCAGCATTTTCATCGTTGGTTAACGCCTTTGGGTTTTCACGTGGTTTGTTTAAATTCGGCACAGCAAGGCAAGGCTAAAAAACAAATTCTCAATGAAATAAAAACTGCTAAAGCACAAATTGCCATCGGCACCCATGCGCTTTTTCAACAAGGTGTCAGCTTTGCCAATTTAGGCTTAATCATTGTCGATGAGCAACATCGTTTTGGGGTACAACAACGTTTAGCGCTCTGGAAAAAAAGCCAGCAAGATAATTTACAAGCACATCAGTTGTTCATGACCGCAACACCTATTCCTCGCACGCTGGCCATGACCAGTTTCACCGACTTAGATATTTCTTTTCTCGATGAACTACCACCCGGCCGACTGCCGGTGCAAACAATTGTACTCGCGGATAAACGCCGCTCGGCGGTCATCGAACGAGTACGCGCAACCTGCACACAACATCAACAAGTGTATTGGGTATGTCCACTGATCGAGGAATCGGATTTACATCACTATCAAGCGGCTGAAACGACCTTCAAAACCTTACAAGCTGATCTAACCGAATTACGTTTAGGCCTTATTCACGGACGCCTTGCCGCAGCGGAAAAAGAACGCATCATGCGCGCCTTCAAAAACGGCGATATTGATTTATTAGTCGCCACTTCGGTAATTGAAGTTGGCGTGGATGTCAGTAGTGCGAATTTAATTGTCATCGAAAATGCCGAACGATTAGGCTTAGCACAACTGCATCAATTGCGCGGGCGGGTTGGCAGAAGTGATGTGAAAAGTTTTTGTATCCTACTTTATAAAACCTTATCGCCGCTGGCTAAACAACGTTTAGGGATTATGCGTCTTAGCAATGATGGTTTTATGATAGCACAACGCGATCTCGAATTACGTGGCCCGGGTGAGATCTGGGGATTGCGTCAAACTGGCTGGCAGCAATTACGCATTGCCGATCTAAAACGCGATCAAGATTTAATTCCGCATGTTTTAACACTTAGTGACATCATTAACACAAAATATCCTTATTTAATCGAACCGATTATCCAACGTTGGACACAAAACAATGACCGCGCTTGTACTAAAGTTTAGCTTAACTTCAAGCAAAATAGAGCGCCATTCACTCGGCTAAATCCGGTATTTAGTTAAGACTTGCTGTTCTGTCAGACCAATATCTTCACCCCAAAGCTTAGGATTTTTTTGGATAAAAGTTAACATCATCTGTATGCACTGAGTATCATTAACGACATGCATTTCAATTTCTTTTACTCTGAGCAGTGATTCCGATTGCTCAAATGTTTGATTCTCGCCAATAACAAGTCGGGGTATTTGGTTTAATAACACCGCCCCTGCGCACATATAACAGGGTGACAGGGTTGTATACAGGGTTGCACCTCGCATCTGTTCAGCTAAAACTTTACCTTTAGTATTCTCTAAACAATCCATTTCAGCATGTTTTATCATGCTGTGTTCTTGAATACGCTTATTACGCCCTGTGGCGACAACTTTATTATCAACCACTAAAACCGCCCCAATAGGAATACCGCCTTCTTTTAAACCTAATAGGGCTTCTTGATACGCAAGCTGAAGAAATTTCTTATCTTCATTTTTTAAGTGGTTCATAAGCTAATTGGTGTTTACATGTCTTGGACACTGTAAAAATAATTTATTTTCTTTTCGGCTAAATAGAATAAGTTCTTGAAGGGAACAAGGTATCGGTAGAACTTAGGCTATCGCTTATATCACTGCTATTGCTGGAAACAGTATAAAAAAATGGCGAGTGAGTCGGTGCTAAAGCTGTAAAAGAAGGCGTTGCAGTGATAGGCGTCAAGACCGCGTTGGCATCGCGAACCGCTTCTTCATAAGAGGGAAGACGATCCGATATAAAAGTAGACTGGCAA
>DALYCY010000004.1:20639-68533 GCA_031973495.1 Candidatus Aquirickettsiella sp.
CAGATAGCGGCGTCACTGACAGCATCAAAGCCGAGGATCGCAGCTGATTAATCTTTTCGAGCAGTTGATTGGCCAGTTTCGATAAGGCCTGCTCACTTTTGCTAAACGAGTAAATTGAAAAAACCCAAAAACCTATACTATAAAAACCGGCCGCCAGACCGGAATAAACAAATCCTCGATTCGGAGATACTAATAATGCGAATAGTAATAACAAGAAAAAGCTGGTGATGATAAGCGGCATGATCGTGTAATAACGGTGCTCAACATCTAAGTCTTTGGCCAAATGGATATATTTTTTAAAAATTAAACCTATCCTAATCAGTTCAGGCGCATCGACCTGATCTTTGGCTAATTCATTCAATAACTCATGTATCAGCCGACGATCGCTATAATAAGGCAAGCGAGAATACGATCCGGAAAGATAGCGCAAGACCCTATTGGCTTGGACAATTTTTATGTGGGCATAGGCATCGGATTCTGCGGCGCTGATTTGAAATCCGGATAAACCTTTTAAAATAGCAGCAAATTCTGATCGGACTCGGTAACTATTTTCATGATAATTTGGCATTTTCTTCCCTATTTATTGTTTAATGGATTACCTGGAATGCAGCCATTGATTCGGCATCCCATTGACCTGAAAAGGCCTATCCTTTTTTAAGGATGGGCCTTTTGATGGATTTTATTTTTTCTTTGGCAGATACAAATCGGTAATAGTCCCTTCAAAAATCTCACTTGCCAACATGATGGTTTCCGAAAGGGTCGGATGCGGATGTATCGTTAAAGCAATATCTTCGGCTTCACAACCCATTTCAATAGCTAGTGCTATTTCACCAATCAATTCACCGGCATTAGGACCGACTATCCCTGCCCCTAAGATGCGTTGCGTTTTCGGATCAAATAATAATTTAGTAAACCCTTCATCACGCGCTTGTCCTAAAGAACGTCCGCTGGCTAACCAGGGAAAAACCGCTTTTTCATAAGCGATATTTTTTTCTTTAGCCAGCATTTCAGTCAGGCCTACCCAAGCGATTTCCGGATCGGTATAAGCCACTGAAGGGATACAACGCGGCTCAAAAAAATGTTTCTTACCGGCGATGACTTCGGCAGCAACGCGTCCTTCGGCCACCGCTTTATGTGCCAACATCGGATTTCCCACCACATCGCCAATGGCAAAGATATGTGGCACATTGGTTCTCAGTTGTTTGTCGACTGGAATAAAACCTTGTTCGGTAACTTCCACACCTAAAGCTTCGGCAGCGATTAATTTTCCGTTTGGTTTACGCCCCACCGCCGATAAAATTTGATCATAGCGTTGTGGCTTATCGCTTACGCCTTCGCCGGCAAACGTAACCCATAAACCATCTGGCTTCGCTTCGACTTGAGTGACCTTGGTGTTTAATAAAAACTTATAATTTTTCATTAAGCGTTTATATAAAGGCATGACGATATCGCGATCAGCGGTATTAATAATCATATCGCCGGCTTCAACTACGGTAATCTTCGCACCCAAGGCATGGTAAACCGTCGCCATCTCCATACCGATGATACCGCCGCCTAAGACTAACAGATCACCTTTGACCGCTTTTAATTCAAGTGCACCGGTTGAATCGATAATGCGTGGATCATCGGGTAAAAAAGCTAACCGTACCACTTGTGAGCCCACGGCAATAATGGCTTGCTGAAATTCAATTTTTTGTTGACCCACGCTGAGTTGATTTTTGCCGGTAAATATTCCTTCGCCCTGTAAACATTCCACCTTACGTTGTTTCGCCAATAACGATAAGCCGCCAGTTAACTTCTTAACCACACTCTCTTTCCAGCCACGTAACTTATTGATATCAATTTTAGGCTTGGCAAATTCCACCCCATAAGCGTGCATGGCCTGCGCCTCTTCAATCACCTTAGCGGCGTGTAACAAGGCTTTTGAGGGAATACAACCTACATTCAAACAAACACCGCCTAAAGTCGCTTCTTTTTCGACTAAGATGACCTGCTTGCCTAAATCGGCGGCACGAAAAGCAGCACTGTATCCACCAGGCCCACTACCTAACACGAGTACTTCGGTTTTTTTAATTTCTAATTCAGCCATATTTTCCTCTGTAATAAATATATCAATCGCTTAAAAACTGCCTATAGTAACCAACGGCGAATATCGGATAAACATTCGGCCAAATGCACAACAAATCGTGCCCCTTCGGCGCCATCAATTACCCGGTGATCGTAAGATAGGGATAAAGGAAGCATTAAGCGCGGCACAAATTCACCCTCTTGATAACAGGGTTTAATTTGCGCTTTCGATACACCCAAGATAGCCACATTCGGTACATTCACTATTGGTGTAAAAGCGCTACCGCCTATTCCGCCTAAACTCGAAATGGTAAACGAACTGCCTTGCATATCAGCGCGGGTCAATTGCTTGGCCCTTGCCTTTTCACTGACGATAGCCAACTCTTGCGCTAACGCTAAAAGACTTTTTTTATCGACATCGCGTATCACCGGCACCACTAAACCTTCTTCGGTATCGACGGCAATCCCAATATGCATATATTTTTTCAGGATCAGTTCTTCACCATCAGCCGATAAAGAGGCATTAAAAGCAGGAAAAGCTTTTAAACTCGCAACCACCGCTTTCATCACAAACACTAACGGGGTTAATTTAACCGATTGCTTGGCGGCAAAGCCGGCTTGGGCTTTGCGAAAAGCTTCCAGTTCGGTGATATCGGCTTCATTAAATTGGGTGACGTGAGGAACCAGTAACCAATTGCGATGTAAATTTTGTGCGGTTAATTTTTTAATACGTGATAAAGCGCGCTTTTGCGTTTCACCAAACAAATTAAAATCAATCTCTGCGGCCATCGGCAAAGCCAGCGCACTATTTGCACCCGCTTGACTCAAACGTGCTTTGACAAATGTCTGTAAATCCTCTTTAAGGATACGCCCCTTTTGTCCGGTCCCTGTTATCTTCGCCAGATCAATGCCAAATTCTCGCGCTAAACGACGCACACCCGGTCCTGCGTGACTGTCTTCTTGTTCCGATTCATCTTGTGCCTCACTTAATTCGCTCGCTATCATTGTATCGCTTAGCGTTGGAATTTTTTGTTCCGGTGGCACTGTATTGGTAGCTGGTTTGCTGCCACTTGCAGTCGGTGGCGCGTCTGCTGGCGCTTCGCTAGTTGTTGTGTCATCGGCTGTTTCTAAGATGGCAATTAAATCGCCTTTACTCAGTTTATCGCCCAGCTTGACCTTTAACGCTTTTATTTTCCCCGCCAAAGGCGAAGGAATATCCATCGATGCCTTATCGCTTTCTAAGGTCACGATAGCATCTTCTACGGCAATAGTTTGACCTTCTTTAACGGGAATCTCGATAATAGCGGCAGCTACCACGTTACCCAAATCTGGAACACGTATTTCTTTTAAACGAGACAAACGACTTCTCCTCGGTTTTTCATAGCGCCTTAATGGCAAGCTTTACAATGTAAAAGGATTCGATTTTTCAGCATCGATGGCATATTTCTTAAACGCTTTTTCAATCTCAGTGCTGCTCACTAAACCTTCCACGAATAAGGCCTGTAAACTCGCTATGACAATGTAAAAACGATTAACCTCAAAAAAATGACGTAATTGTTCACGGGTATCACTGCGTCCATAACCATCAGTGCCTAACACCACATAAGGCTGAGGAAAAAATCCTCGAATTTGATCGGCATTTAAACGTATATAGTCGGTCGCTGCAATCACAGGTCCTAATCTATCGTGCAAACATTGATTGACATAGCTTTGTCGTGTCGGCTCATTAGGGTGCAAGGCATTTTCACGCTCAACATGCAATGCTTCTCTACGCAGTTCAGAAAAACTAGTCACACTCCAAATGTCAGCCGTCACAGCAAAGTCGGTTTTTAATAATTCAGCAGCCGCAATCACTTCATTTAAAATAGTTCCTGAACCTAATAGTTGCACATGCCGCTTACCGGGTTTATTTTCAGCCAGTAAGTACATCCCTTTAATGATACCTGCTTGACTGGCTTTAGGTAGCGCCGGGTGCTGATAGTTTTCATTCATTAAAGTGAGGTAATAGAATACATTTTCTTGTTGTTCTATCATGCGATGCAAACCATCTTGGATAATGACAGCTAATTCATAGGCAAAACACGGATCATAGGCCACGCAGTTAGGCACTACCGAGAAAAATAATAGATTATGTCCATCTTGATGCTGCAGACCTTCTCCGGCCAAGGTGGTTTTACCGGCGGTGGCACCGAATAGAAAACCTCGCGCTTGCATGTCACCGGCGGCCCAAACAAAATCTCCAACGCGCTGATAACCAAACATGGAGTAATAAATATAAAACGGGATCATGGTGAAGTTATTCGTACTATATGATGTCGCAGCTGCCATCCAAGAACAAAATGCACCACCTTCATTGATACCTTCTTCTAATAACTGTCCCTTTTTATCTTCGCGATAATACATTAATTGATCCGCATCAACCGGGTTATAGAGTTGCCCCACCGGTGAGTAAATACCAATCTGACGGAACAAACCTTCCATCCCAAAGGTGCGGGATTCATCAGGCACAATCGGCACGATGCGAGCACCAAGTGTCTTATCTTTTAAAAGATGACGTAATATTTCTACAAATGCCATCGTGGTGGAAATCTCACGCCCTTTAGAACCTTCTAATACCTGGCTAAAACTGGCCAAAGCAGGCACCGCCAAGTTTTCATCGCTACGAGTACGACGCGCTGGTAAATAACCGCCTAGCTTTTCACGATGTTCTTTTAAGTAGTGAATCTCGGCACTGTTTTCATTGGGACGATAGAAACTTAATTTTTCAATGTCGGCATCATTCATCGACAGTTCAAAATGGTCCCGAAAAGTGCGCAGTTGCTCTTGGGTCATCTTTTTTTGTTGATGAGTGATGTTTTGTCCCTCACCGGCAGTACCCATTCCATAACCTTTAACGGTTTTCGCTAAAATAACGGTTGGTTGGCCTTTATGTTCCGCCGCTTTATAAGCAGCATACACTTTTTTAATATCGTGACCACCGCGCTTTAAATGCCACAATTGGGCATCGCTCATATCCGCTACCATGGCCTTTAATTCAGGATGTTTAGCAAAGAAATGTTCGCGAATATACGCGCCATCTTTAGCACGATAGTTTTGGTATTCCCCATCGATGGTTTCCATCATGACATGGGCTAATAAACCTTGCTGATCTTTTTTAAATAAAGGATCCCAAGTACTGCCCCACAACACTTTACTGACATTCCAGCCTGAACCACGAAATACCCCTTCTAATTCCTGTATTATTTTGCCATTCCCACGTACCGGCCCATCGAGTCGTTGCAAATTACAATTAATGACAAATATGAGATTATCTAATCGTTCGCGTGCCGCAATAGCCAGTGCACCTAATGATTCGGGTTCATCCATTTCACCATCGCCACAGAACATCCACACTTTTCTATTTTGAGTATCTAATAGACCACGATTTTGTAAATATTTTAAAAAGCGTGCTTGATAAATAGCCTGCATAGGACCTAAACCCATCGAGACGGTTGGAAATTGCCAAAATTCTGGCATCAACCAAGGATGAGGATACGAAGAGAGACCTTTGCCGCCTATTTCTTGACGAAAATGGGCTAATTGTTCTGCAGTTAAACGCCCTTCTAAAAAGGCGCGTGCATAAATACCCGGTGAAGAATGGCCTTGGATATACAGTAAATCACCACCATGCTGGCTATTGGCAGCATGAAAAAAGTGATTGAATCCGACCTCATAGAGTGTCGCCGAGGAAGCATAGGTGGCAATATGGCCACCCAATTCAGAAGAGATTTTACCCGCTTGTAACACCATCATCACCGCGTTCCAGCGAATCAGTGCGGCAATGCGCTTCTCGAGCTGTTCGTCACCAGGAAACGGTGGTTCTTGCTCGAGGGGGATCGTATTCACATAGGGGGTGTTCAGACTCGCGGTTACCGCCAAACCGCGCTGACGCGCTTTATTGAGGAGCTGTTGGATGAGGAACTGCGCCCTATCAGCACCTTCTGTCTTTAAAACAGATAAAAGTGCATCTATCCACTCTTTGGTCTCAATCGGATCCTTATCCAAATAAGGTGTTTGCTGTGTCATAAAACAGGATTACCTTTAGTAAAATATTCTTATATGATGTGATTAATTTTTGCACAAAACTGTTTCATTTGGCGCAATTATAACAGCACCCCGAGTGTAACAGCGAATACGATAATCAAAAAAAGGATTAAATCTCGATCGATCAGTTTCAACGCTAAGGCATAATCATCAGCTGTCAATTGCGCCGTATCCTGCAAACCTAACGCAATACGACCACTTTTTTCAATCAGCTCACGGTTAAATGCGACGTCTTTTAATAAAGAATCTAAACAAAATTGGCTAGTTTGAACAAAATTACCCGCCAATGCACTCAATATTGAAAATAAGCGCACCGGCAACCAATCCAATAAGGCGCGAATCTGCTGCGCCGCCTTGCCTAAGGCCGGGTAGCTTGGATGGATATGCGCAGAACGTTCCACGACACGGTAGAGTAATGCGGCGATAGGCCCGAATAAAGACATCCAAAAAATAACCGCAAATAACGATTCATTGGCCTGCCAAAATATCGGTTGGTGCACTTCCTTGCTATCAAAGATATTGAGTGGCCCAAAACAATAAAAAAGCACCCATACCCCAATTAAAAAAGTTAACAAACCATGCACCAAGGCAGCACTTAAAAAATAAATCGCTGCCACCGGCACTACGATAGGTAAGATAACCAACAAGAGTGGAATAAAATGTTGTTGCGTCCATGCTTTATCTTTCGTTATGTCGTTTATCTTAGCGACATATTGCTCAAACCAATTAAAGCGCTTAAGAAAATTACCTCTGTGTAAAAATCGTTCAAGCGCTAAACATAGTAATAACGTAATAAATGTCATCATCGTCCTCCGGGCATCCAGCCCTCAAGTTTTTAAGAATTTTTTTTAAAGCCTATCATTAATAAAATTAATACAGCGGCTTAAGTTTAATCTACTCGCATCTTTTCATTCAAGGCCAAAGGGGTAGGATAACGTAAAACCACCCAATAAGACGAGCCGACAAAGGTTAAGATCGTCGCCGCTTGGATCAGATAATTGGCTTTATCACCGATTAACGCCGGTGTTGTTTCGGCGGCTAAATAGGCTATCAATAAAGAAAATTCACTCGCCTGACCTAAACGTACACCGACTTCCCGTGCAATATATTTTCTTTCACCAGACCATTGTAGTAAAACTTGAAACAACCACGGTTTAATTAATAAAACTAAACCGGCTAATAATACCGCCGGTATAAACACTTGGGGTAAATACTGCAAATTAAAACTAGCGCCTATGGCAAAGAAGAACATAATCAAACAAAAATCACGCAATGGCTTTAAGTTATCGGCAATAAAAACGGCAATCGGCCCTTCAGCTATCGAAACACCGGCTAAAAAAGCGCCTATTTCAGCGGACAAACCCAAAGCTCGCGATAACTCGGCCAAACCTAAGCACCAACCTAATGCCACTAAAAACAAATATTCTTGCACACGATCAAAACGTACAAATAATTTACTAATGAAATAACGTTGCACCAAAAAGGCAAAACCGAGTAATGCCGGGAAAGTAACTAAGGTTAAACCCAAATCGGCTAATTTTGAGCCGGTCAGATGCGCGCCATGCACAAATAGCAACATCCCGATTGCCAATAAATCTTGTAATAACAAAACACTGATCATCGTCTCACCAATCGGTTTATGGTGTAACGCTAAAGTAGGTAATAATTTAAGACCAATGATGGTACTGGAGAAAATTAAACTGGCACCAATTAATAAACTCTCTAACAAAGTAAAACTAAATAAATAACCAACGGCAAAGCCTATCGTTGTAAATAACGCACTAAATACTAAGGTGATCAAAGCAGTTTTACGCAGACTTCGAAAAAATTCTTGTGGCGTTAAATCTAAACCGACTAAAAATAACAAAAATATAATCCCTATATCGCCAATACCGCGTGCCAAAGCAAGATTCGGCACCAACTTCAAACCACTAGGGCCTAAAATTAAACCTAATAGGATATAAGCCACCAACAACGATTGTTGGGTATAAAGCGCAATCGTGGCTAAGACTGCCGCGCCGGTAAAAATGACAAAAATAGAAAAAACAAAACTATGATCCATTCATTATTCCTCCAGGCAGAGCAAGGAGGCATTGCCTCCTGCAGCCGTCGTATTAATGGATAATGAACGCCCGAGACAAAGACGTGGTAAATAATGCGGACCACCTGCCTTAGGACCGGTTCCAGAGAGGCCTTCACCCCCGAAAGGTTGCACCCCTACGACAGCACCTATCATCGAACGATTGACATATTGATTACCCACATGAACTTGCTGTGTGATCGTATCAACGGTGTGTTGAATCCGGCTTTGTATGCCTAAAGTCAAACCATAACCGGTATGATTAATCGACTGAATCACTTTTTCGCGATCCTTGGCGGCATAGCGAATAACATGCAGTATAGGGCCAAACACTTCGCGTGTTAAACGATCTAAACTATCTAACTCAAACAAACAAGGCGCAAAGAAATTGCTGGAATCGAGTGCCGAAGGAATTTTAAGCTGATAAAGCAACTTCGCTTCTTGGCGCATCCTATCGAAATGTTCTTGTAAGGTTTGCTTGGCCGTCTTGTCAATCACCGGACCAACATCAGTTGCTAAATGCGCCGGATCACCAAGTATTAGTTCGGCCATAGCCCCCGATAACATTTCAATTAATCGCTCGGCCATTTCCTCTTGAACAAATAAAACGCGTAACGCCGAACAACGCTGCCCGGCGCTGCCAAAAGCCGAACTCAAAACATCGACAACCACCTGTTCAAGCAATGCCGAGCTATCAACTATCATGGCATTTTGACCACCTGTTTCAGCAATAAAAGGCACAATGCCTCCGGTGCGATTGGCTAAGCCTTGATTAAGCGCGCGAGCTGTTTCGGTAGAACCGGTAAACAGGATAGCTTTGATACGTGGATCGGCACTTAACTTAGGCCCTATCATAGCTCCACTGGCAGGCACCAACTGTAAAGCAGCACCCGGAATTCCGGCTTCATGCAACAAGCGTACGGCGGCAGCAGCAATCAATGGCGTGTGACTGGCCGGTTTAGCAATCACCGTATTTCCGGCCACTAAAGCGGCACTAACCTGACCTATGAAAATCGCTAGCGGAAAATTCCACGGACTAATACAGGCCACCACACCGCGACCGCGAAGACTCAGCCAATTCTCTTCACCAGTCGGACCCGGTAATAATTGTGGCATGAGATCTAAATTGGCGTGCAGGGCATAATAGCGGCAAAAATCTATCGTTTCTCTGACCTCGGCTAAGGCATCACTGAGTGTTTTACCCCCTTCTTTAATGGCCAACGCCATAAATTCACCCAAGCGTTGCTGAAAAAGATCCGCGGCACGCTCTAAGCAGGCACTACGCGTTGCAATTTCGCTATTAGCCCAGCTAAAACTCATCTGGTGGGCGGCCGCAATCGCTCGCTCTAGTTGTTCGGCACTGGCTAAACTAAACTGACCGACCACTTGTTGGGTTGCAGCCGGGTTATTAATAAACTGTGTTTTTTCACCGGCTTCTAATTGGCCATTTATCAGCGGTCCGGCCGTATAAGACTTTTTACTGGCTATATCGATTTGCTCCGACAAGCGATGCCACGAGAGGCTATCGGCAAAATCGATACCGCTAGAATTTTTTCGACCTCGCCCATAAATATCAGCTGGCAAGGGAATTTTAGGATGTGGAATCGCCGCTAACTGACGCATTTTTTGCACCGGATCCTCTAGCATCGCTTCGATAGGAATCGAGGGATCAATAATACGATTGACAAAAGAGCTATTAGCGCCATTTTCTAATAAACGTCTTACTAAATAGGCTAATAAATCTTCATGGCCACCCACCGGCGCATAAACCCGACAAGGAATATTTAAATGATCCGGACCTACGATATGATCGTATAAGGTATAACCCATGCCGTGTAAACATTGCATCTCAAAATCGCGATTTTCTCCGGCCAATTCGAGAATAGTGGCTAGGGTATAGGCATTATGTGTCGCAAACTGCGGATATATTTCCTGCGGATGCGCTAATATTTTTTTGGCACAGACAAGAAAGGAAACATCGGTGGCAGTTTTTCGCGTAAATACCGGATAGCTTTTTAAACCCTTCAATTGCGCATTTTTGATCTCTGTATCCCAATATGCCCCTTTAATCAAGCGCAGCATCCAACGTTTCTGTTGACGTTTACCCAGTTCAATTAGCCAATCAATCACAAACGGCGCGCGTTTTTGGTAAGATTGCACCGCCAAACCCAGTCCTTCCCAATCGGATAAATCGGCATCACAAAATACCGCTGCGATAATATCCAAGGAAATATCTAAACGATCCGCTTCTTCGGCATCGACGGTTAAACTAATCTGCTGCGCCTTGGCCGCTAAAGCCAAGCTTTTTAATTGCTTGATTAAAAAAGGCACTACCTGCTCGCGCTGGGCAAATTCATAACGCGGATGTAAAGCCGATAACTTGACCGAAATGCCGGGAGCATCCTTTAGTGATTGGCCCTGCACTGTCTTGCCAATGGCAAGAATAGCCGCTTGGTAGGCTTGAAAATAACGTTCGGCGTCACGGCTAGTGCGCGCTGCCTCGCCTAACATATCATAAGAAAATCGATAGCCGCGTGCTTCATAGCTTTGAGCACGTTGGAGTGCCTCATCAATTCCTTGCCCCATCACAAACTGGCGACCTAGCAATTGCATGGCTTGCTTGACAACCTTACGAATAATAGGCGCGCTGCTCCGTTCGGCAAAGCGACGTAAGACATGATTTAAACCGCGAGTCTGAGAGGACTTCAATAGCTTACCGGTTAACACTAAGCCCCAGGTACTGGCATTGACGAAAAAAGAAGCGCTTTGACCCAGATGAGAGGCCCAATCGGCATGACTAATCTTATCCTTTAATAAAGCATCCACAGTGTCGCTATCGGGGATACGTAACAAAGCCTCCGCCAAACACATCAGTGCAATCCCTTCTTCGCTGGACAGATCATATTCATATAAAAAGGCATCCAAGCCCCCTTTTGACAAACGCTGAACACGAATTTGCTCAATTAACTGTCTAGCACGCTGAGCAATCTTAGCCGTGACCTCATCCGGTAGTGCTGCCTGCACTAATAAATGTTCAACACAAGTGCTTTCATCGGCATAATAAGCGTTGGCCATTGCCTCTTGTGACGAACTTTTCTTACCCGCTACCCAGGAAAATGGCATTCAAACCTCTTTCAATAGAAAAATTGTTTTTTATTATCTGCGCGCACTAACTAAAATTATTCCAGGAAGAATAACTAATCTTGTTGGATTCCTTATAAAAAGTACTAGTCGTACATGAGTTCATCGAGCGGAGTTGGCGAAGTGGCGCCGCCATTTTGGATTAACTCACAGAGTACATCGGTCATACAAAGGTAGCGTAAAACATTAGGGGTCACTTCATCAAAGCTCGCCTTGACACCTAATAAAGATTGTTCTATTTCATCAAAACTAACGCCTATCCCGTAACCTAGGCACAGCGAACAAAGCTGATCAGCCCGGCGCGCAATAGCGGGCAATAAACCCACTTCTGAGAAAACCTCATCATAGGTAATCGCACGTCCATTTAGGGTAAAATTGGCTGATAAGCTCTTGGCAATGGCGTGTAAGGCCTTCTTTAGCTCCATTTTCTACTCCTTCCACCACGGAATGGCGATTTTACGTGGCCCTGCCAACACCGTACGTAACCAGCGTAAAAATACCGTCACCGAAAAGCCGTAACGTTCTAATAAGGCAAAAAAAGCCATTGCCGCCAACGCCAACAAGAAACTCCAAACACGGATATGCAGCAAAAACAATAATAAAGGAAAGGCGGCGCGTGCATCGATTAGGAAAAAACGCGGTATACGTGCTGAATCACGCCAATGTGCCTCAATAGGAACCCGTGCCATAATTTGAGTCTCGCGGACTGTATTTGGTTAATATTCTACCATTAAAGGCAGGAATCATACAGCAACTGACCGCAAATTTAAAGCGAAGAAACCCTATACACCCCCCTGCAAAAGCCTGCCGAATCGCCACTAAAATATCCCGCTAATTAAAAAATAGTAACGCGTAGAATTGAATAATAAATTTCACGATTATTACTTGACTCAACTTTAACTAACCGCTTTAATACACAGCCTACATTTGGTATGTAGTTTTGAACGTCGCTTTTTAGGCCGAATAGCTCAGTCGGTAGAGCAGAAGACTGAAAATCTTTGTGTCGGTGGTTCGATTCCACCTTCGGCCACCAGACTTTATCAAACACTTACATCACTTTTAATTTAATAAAAAAATCCGTTGCGCGACTTTTGCGCGACACCAAATTTCACAACGCCCTTTTAAGCACCGTAAGTAACGGTATAGCTTGCCCTACCCCACAAACTTTATTAGCCGCATGAATTAAATTACTTAATTCCGCTTGTGAGTAATGGGTCGTCATACGACTACTTTTATGTCCTAATAAATCTTGGCGATCTTCGAAGCTTACACCTGCTGCACGTAACCGCCGCCCAAAAGTATGCTTAAGATCATGCACTCGCACCTTAGGTAATCCAGCACGAACACGTGGCTTTCCAATTGATTTATGTCGTTTCATGAGGTGTTTTGGCTGACGCTAAAATCGCGTGGAAGTTTAGTGCTGAATATGAAGGATAAAATCGTTCGAGGGGTACGTCAGCACTATGTCTGGGAAACCATAGAAAAACTTATTGCTCTAGGTTGGTATTGTATTGACGATTACATCTGGCATAAAAAAACTTGTATGCCGGGCTATTGGCCAACGCGTCTACGGGATGCTTGGGAATATGTATTTCATTTGGCCAAGGTAAAAAAGCCTTATGTAAATCATAAAGCCGTTAAAATCCCCATCGCCTTGTCTACACAACAACGGATTTTGCAGTTAGATAAACTCAAACGTCGTTTTGTTTCTTCTAATACAGGTAGCGGTTTCCAACGTGATCTAAAAAACTGACGCGACAAAAAACAAGTATTACCAACAAACGTGTTACATCTCTGTCCTGAAAATCGTAATCAAGGTCATCCGGCCGCTTTCCCAGTTGAATTACCAAAATTTTTTATACAATTACTTTCTAAACCCAATGATTTAATTGCCGATCCTTTCGCTGGCAGTGGCACTACGGCTGTAGCCGCACTTTCGTTAGGCAGGCGCTGCATGCTTATTGATAACCAGCTTGACTATTGCCGTACCGCAGAGCAACGCTTACGCTTAAGCCACGTCAATAAAGAAGAATGCTAAACTTTTTCTAATTCCGTTAACTCTAAATCAGGTAGTTTCGTGACTTCTTTTACTAAATTTAAAGGCATGCCTTTAGTTAAAAGAGTCTTGGCAATGGTTAAGGCTCTACGCTGTTCGCCTTGTTGTATACCTTGCTGCACGCCTTCGTATCTCAGTTGTTCACCGATAGTCATAATTTCTCTCTCCAAACGTGGGGTTAAATACAATTTTAACTCATTGATAAACTTCTTGCCTTGTTTTTGGTCAAAGAAATTTAACAGATATTTTAGCAGAACTGAGCTATATTCAAAGCCCTCAAGTTTTTCTAACGCAGCTAACCAATCTCCTATCTGTTTGACAATTGATTTATTTAGATGCTGTTCAAATCGATATTTAAACATAAACTGAAAGGCACCTGCCCAGAGGTGTTGACGTAAAAAAGGATCTTCAATTTTACACACGTCAATCAATTGCAGAGGGTTATTAAAAACTTGATGCATTAGCTTGCTTTGTTCACCAAACAATGTATACCAATCCAAAAAAAGTAAATGTACGGCATTTTGCTGATTAACCTTGACCTCACGTGTATCTTCGAGAGTGATCAACCGTTCTGTATCAGGAATAAGTTTTAAACAAGCATTGAGAAAAGTTGTTTTACCTGTACCAGTACCACCACTGATGATTATATTTTTCTTAGCGGCTATCGCTAATTTTAGGAAGCCTAAAATGTCTTTTTGTGCATGCCAATGCTTTCAATGAATCAGTTGTTTTACGGTAGTTATTTTGGCTTTGAGTTGAGTACTCCTCAAAAGCCCCCGCTGCTTCGTAGTCCTGTAATTGCATATCGCGGCATTGATGAGGACGAATCGAAAAAATTACATTATTTTTTTCACTTTTCATTTTTAATTTCTCTTCGCTTTCCCGCCCAATAGCCATGACCTCAGTTTTACAAGACTCGAAGAGACGATGGAAAAGTGAGGTCGTGGCTAGTTTTCACAACGTGAAATGGGCGGGTAGCCTGATAAATCAAGCCAAAAAGCATTTGAAGTCTACTCTAATTGAATTATAGAACTCAGTTTAGATATTTGAATCTGGTACAATACCAACATCAAAAGAAAATGATTAGAATGAATTTACCTAAACAACTTATTAAAAACCTGATTAATTTATAATAACCAGGTAAAAAATGGTTATTCAATTTAATCATTTTTTGAATATTTCATCTCAAAATATATAAAGTGAAAGGAGACTAATTTAAATTTAGTCTAAAAAATTATCTAACCACCGTAATATAGAAAATCATCACACAAATTACAAGCTTTTTATTAATAGGATAGATTTACTTACATTCCCGCTAGGAATATTTAAATAAATGTCTCAACTTTACTATTAATCCATAACATCGTAGCTGAAGCTAAACAATACAGTTAGCTGCATATTCTTATTTTTATAAATAAAAGTATTTAGCGTCAAAATAGGATAAATGCTTTTGAAAAAATAACGTAGCCACTACTGCCGTAATATAAGAACTATCCATATCTATTGGAATAAATTTACATGGTATGGCTTCTTCTTTTTCAGGAGTCAAAATTTTTAACTCATCGCGCACGGGAAATTCATTCAGATCAATGGAAATACTAGCAAGATCAACCGTCAAACCTATTCCTTTAGCTTTTAAATATGCCTCTTTTCTTGTCCAACAACGAAAAAAAGCCTTCTCCTTTTCTTGATGACATTTCAATAATGAAAAAAATACTTTTTCTAATGGAGAGAAAACAATTTTACCTGATTTATCTAAAGAGATTTTTTTATTATGATATTCAACATCTATCCCTATTGGATATTTTAACGCTATCGCAATAAGAATAAGGTTATAGGAATGGGATATATTAAACTGTATACTTAAAAAATTCTGTAAGTTTGTTATAAATGGTTTCCCTTGCTTTCCTATTTCAAATAGTAAGCATCTTGGGTCACAAGACAAATAATTTGCCAGAATAGTCCGCTTCATGTGATGCGTAACTTGATATCGGTAACGATCACACTGAAAAATTAAACTTTTTACACGCTTTAGCTCTTCATAAGAAAGGATAGATCCAAGATCTTTAGGGCAGTTAATAGTATTTAAATCCAAACGCCAAACATGTATTTCTGAACGAGAAATACACAACTGCCTAGGTGGCTCATTCCATAAAAGCGCGCTCATACTATTGTCTGCACATCTTATTTTGAAAAAATGATATTGAAGTAGCTAACTTCTTAACTTCATTTGGCTTACAAGATAATTTCAATATTTAAATACCTCATATCTGATAGAATATCTCTTGCTTATCAATAACTATCTACATGAAAATTTTTAAGCCTTCTCTCTCATTTGGCCAGATTTTACACCTAAATCCATGATGACTGCTTGCGGACTATCCGCATCATCGCAGATGATAAAATGCGTTCTGAATGGTGATAATTTTTGGGTGTAAATCCGAGCTTTAGTGAGTTGCCATAATTGATCACTGAGTAATGTCATAGATCCCAGCGTAAATGGCATTAATCCTTGTTGATTTGTATTAAGGGATATTGCCATACCCGATTGAAATGCCGAATCAAGAAGCGTCACCAAACTCCCGCAAGGATTAAGATTTAAATACCCTTTTGCATAGTTTTTCAATACCACAGCCTTCTCAATACCCTGAAAGTATTTTCCATAATCAATACTGCTTTTAGAAAAAGCCTGGTAAATTTGATGAGCAGTATAGTTTGTAACCAAAGGACTGGTTAAACTATTTTGTATTTCTTTAAACCAACTGTCAGTCAAAATATGCGTTGCCTGTCGGTGAAAACTCCCTCGAGAATAAAGAATTCCTTCTTCGTCTTTTAATTCAATATGGAACCCTTGCTGTATGGGACTTGCTGTAACCGTTAAATAAACAGCCGCCTCTAAACAAATAACTGGCCTTAACCAATAGAAATGTTCCACAATAACCGGAAACTCCAACGTGTTATTTAACCGCAGCAGATAGAGAGCAAGCTCTATATGCACTACTCCAGGCAATACCCGCTGTTGAAATACTTGATGTTCTGCTAAAAAAGGATGCTCAGCCCTGATTTTTACCTGTATTTCATAAGGATTAATTCTTGAGATATCCAGCATCTTCAATAACGATTTATCACCCTCTTGTTGTGTTACCAAACTAGCAAACCAAAATGGCTCTTCGTCAAAAACATAGGGAGTTAAACTTAAACGTTGATAATCATCATCTACAAAAACCGCATGCCAATTAACTTCTTCATGTGCTAAAAAATCTTCCGCCAATGATTTAAATGGCAGTGGAATCATATCCATTTTAACATTCTCTGGGATTTGTAGTGCATGCTGCAATTGTGCCAGTAATTCTTTTTTATGCTGAGCCACTAATACCAAACGGTGAGACATCAGCTCTCGTCCTAATGCCAAAGTGTATGCAATATTTTTTAGATCCCGTTCCTCGTGCTTTTCAATATCTTTGATAAGTGCATAGATACGGGCGCGCAGTGCATTTTTTGATTTAGCTGATAAAACAAACAATAAAGGTTCACCGTGGTCATAAGTACCTGTTAAATTTTGATAAGCAGACAATACAACATGAGCATTGGCTCCGCCGAAACCAAAAGCACTTACCCCCGCTACTGCATCAGACTCGGTATTCCAATGCGTGTTCTCAGTAATCACTGCAAATTTTGAGTCCTGCAAAGCGATTAAAGGATTCAAGGAATGACCATGAATATTGCCAGGTATCATTTTGTGTTTCATGGCCAATATTATTTTTAACATTGAAGCAAAGCCAGCTGCTGCTTCCAAATGACCAATATTCGACTTCATTGCCCCAAGATAAATAGTATTTTGCTTATTGTTTTCTAAGGCTCTTTGTTCAAATGACTTAAGCGCATCAATTTCTATAGGATCGCCAAGTTTTGTACCAGTACCATGCGTCTCAATAAAACTTAAACGCTCGCAAAGCAATTCATCGTGATAGGCATCCAGTAAAAGTGATGTTTGAGCGCCCTGATTTGGAGCGGTCAGCGATTGGGCTCGTCCCCCATGATTTTCTGTTGCAGTTTCAATAACGGCATGGATACAATCATGATCTGCTATCGCCTGATCGAAAGACTTTAATAAAAACCCGATAATACCCTCCCCTCGAACATAACCATCAGCCTTATCAGAAAAACTGGCACATTCTGCTCTGGGGGATAGAAAATTTCCTGCCCTCAAAGCCTCGGTTAGGTGATGATCAACAATGAGATTAGCTGCTGCAACAAAACACAGTTGCGTATTTCCTAAACGGATACTCTCTATCGCTCGGATTAAAGCACTTAAGGCAGCACTACATGCTGTATCAATGAAAAGCGATGGTCCATGCCAATCAAAATAATAAGATAAACGATTAGACAGCATCGTTAGCGCATTACCTGACAGCGTATAAGGATGTGTTTTAAGCGCGTACTTTTCTTGCGCTACTAAATAATCCATTCCAGTACCCGCAACAAAACAGCCAACTTTTTTTCCTTTTAAGCTGCTTGTAGCATAACCAGCATGCTCTATAGTCTTGTAGGCACACTGCAACAATAAACGTTGTCTTGGATCCATCCGTAATACTTCAAGAGGCGATAGATTAAAAAAACGCCAATCAAAGTGATCAATATGAGGTATAAAACCTGCTTTTTCTTTTCCAGCCAACCATTCGCGTTGATGCAAAGTAATTAAACTTTGCTGAGTTATCAATGCCTGCCATAAACCTTCCGCATCAAGACCTGCGGGCATCAAGGCATCATAGCCAATAATTGCAATACGTTTTTTGTTATCGGGTTGTACCGGTTTAGTTCTATTAATTGAACTATCACTATTTTGAGAATGCCGTGTACAGCGCTGTGCAATAGCATATAAATTGCCCCAACGATAAAACTCATGTGTCTTGATAATTACCCCTAAATGTTTTTCTATGCTAATTGCTAATGAATTAAATGTCAGCGAATTAAATCCATATTGACTAAGCGGGGTATGATTATCCTTAATATTAAGATCGAATTCTTCTTTAATCAGTGTCTTTAAGCAATCAATAATTTCTAAGCTTTCCAATTCGCCCCTTGAAAGCGTTTGTATTTCTGGCTGAGGCGCTACAGAATTAATTAAAGTGGCTAATTCTATAGTTTCCAAAGCTTTTTTATTAATTTTACCACTATTATTTAATGGAAAAGCAGGTAAATAAATAATTGCTTGTGGCATCTTATAATCTGGTAAAATATTTTTTAAATGATTTAATATTTTTTCTGTATCAACACAATAAGAATTAGGCGCCGTATAAAAAGTACATAGATGTGGTGTAGGTTTAAGCCTTAAAATAGTTACAGGATTAATATCAGCTTGTAATGAACTTATTTTTTGATTGATTTCAAGCAATTCAACGCGATGCCCTCGTACTTTAATTTGTTCATCACTACGCTTTAGAAACATAATATGATCTTGTGCTATAGCGATCACTTTATCACCAGTCAAATAACCTGGCACTCCATCTGCATCATTAAGAAATACACTACTTTCGACATTACTATAACCTTTTGCTACCTGTGCGCCTGTTACTAATAACTCCCCAACCATGCCCAAAGGCAACGTTTCTCCTGCTTTATTTACAACATAAAGAGCCGAATTATCCACCGCTCTACCCAGAGTAATGAGTTTATTTTTTTTCACTCGCGTAGTGGCTACCCAAATGGTTGTTTCAGTGGGACCATACATATTAAACACCTGATGTTGCTGGTTGAGAAAATAATCAGCCAACTCAACAGGAAAAGCTTCTCCACCAACCCAAAAGCGCAATTCCTGATGCTTGCTTTGCCAGGATATTTGTTTGAACAACTGCATGCTCGATGGAGTTGCCTGAATGGTCGTAATATCATGTTCATCAATTAATTGCGTTAAACCTTTGGTATCTTTACGTATGAATTCATCAACAATAAAAACAGTCGCGCCACAAAAGAAGGGTAATAACAATTCATTGATTGATATATCAAAGCTGATGGGAGTCATGGCCAGCAATGTATCCTGTTCCGTCAGTCCAGGATTTGCAGCCATTGATCGTAAAAAATTAAATAAATTATCGTAGCTAACTTTCACCCCTTTAGGCTGTCCGGTAGAACCTGAAGTAAAAATAATATAGGCAATATCCTCACTAAGTGGCGTGGTATCTGAATGTTGTTGAGGCTCCATTTTCTCTGCCAGAATTTGCTGCAAATTGAGCACTTTCAGTGGTAAATCAACAAAAGGAATAGATGAATTCTTTTCATCTATGAGAATCACGCCCATTCTGGTGGCTGCAATGATTTCATTGAGTACTGCTACAGGTAATTCCTGCGATAAAGGGATGAAAGGACGTTGAATAGCTAGGCAGGCTAACAAAGCAATCGGCAAGGAACTATTCCGTGGTAAATAAATACCAATACCATGTTCTAAAACTGTAGCATCCAGTTGCAATAATACTGATTTCAATCGATATACTGAATCGATCATGGTTTGATAAGTAATATTCTCATACAATGAACGTAGGGCTATTTTGTCAATCTGTCGTCTTGCTTGATGTAAAAAATAATCAAATAAAGGCTGTGTTTTATTGTCCAGGCTGCGTCCTGTTGAAATGGGTTTTCGTTCCTGGCTAAATCCAAGATCACCGATAGGACTATCTGTTTGCGCAACAATAAAATCAAGGGTTTTTGCAAAATTAACTGCTATTTGTTCCATCATTTCAGTAAACAGCGATCCACAGTTGGACTCTAAGCGAAAAATAAAATCCTGCTCATTAAAATTGTAAACCAACGAAAAATTTTTGGCCCCACTGCAACTCTCAATCGTTGACACCTCACCAATCTTTGGATGATTAACAGGTAATAATCCGGGAGAATGATTAATCACAACATTAAGTAATGATTGATTTCGGTTCATTTTCTCATCCACAAAGGAGAGTAATTGATTCAGCACAATTCTTTGATGCGGTTTTTGCTGTTCACGCAATTTTTTTATTTTATTTAATATCTCTAAAACAGTTTCATTGGAATCACAAGCAATCAATAAAGGTAATAAATTAAAATAACACGCGACTGGATCATCAGGTTCACGAGTACTCACACAATAGGATAATGCCAGCGACAGCCCCTCTTCTTCATCGCGCACATAATGAAAAAGAAGAATGGTAAGCGCCGTAGTTAAGGTTTGAAATAAGCTAGCCTTATGTTGAGTATTAAATTGTTTTAATTTGGTGTATAAGGCAGTTGGAACTGGATAAGTTACCGCGACAAGATCACTTTCTTTTGCCTGCATCAAAAATGGCAAAGGTTGGTGAAGTAATTTGTTCTTTAAATAGTTTTCCCAAAAATGGAGTGACTTTTTTTCTGGTTGCGATTTTTTTGGATTAAGACTAGTAATCGGAACAGGCTTATTGACAAAAGCACGTTGCAAAGCCGAGCAAAAATCATCATAACAGCCTCCATCAATAACTAAATGACTCAGTTGAATTATCATTTCGCCCTCTCGCCAGGCAAAATAATACAATGGAATTAATTCTTCGCTGAATATTATTTTTTGTATTCTCTGCTCTTTAGTGAACCGCAGGACCGGTGTTTTAGGCGGGACAACGAATTGTTTATACAAAATATTCTTTCGTTCAAAAAATTGATAACACAAACCAGGGCAATGGTCATTGAGTAGTCGGCTTATAGATTCTTGTACTGTAAAAAAAGAAATCGTGCTTTTTATTTTAAAGCGAAAAGCCAGTGTATAGGCTGGATCATTTTTTTCTCGCTGTAAGGATCGCCAAACCAGCAGTTCAGATTGGGAAGCAATTTGTAAAGATGATTCAAACGCTTGCATTGCACACTGCTTTTTCTAAATCATGAACAAAGGTCATGAGTTGTTGGTTAAATTCTTTCGCATGCGTCAATGGAATAAAATGCCCGCCATCATGGTAAATCTTAAAGAGTGCACCGGGTATATGACACAAAAAATTCATTTCCTCAATACGAATCACTGGATCGGCCTGACCATAAACAAGTTGGGTTGGTAGTGTTATCGATTGTATTTGTTTTTTCGAAAGAGACAGCGACATTAAAGATTGATAATAATCTTTCAGTACTAGCATTGGTGCTTGAGCTGAAATAACCTCATTCATTGCGTTTTCAGTCTGAAATACTATTTTTAAAAAATGCTCAGCCTTAGTTAATTCATTTTGCATTTCCATTGTTTTTTCAAATAAATTGCTATCAAAGTGTGCTGCACAAGCAACTAAAGTCATGCTTTTGAAGCAGCTTTGGTTTTGTATGGCAACCAATAAACTCAACACGCCGCCCAAAGACCAACCAACACAATGCGGTACTTGTTCGAAATGCAAGGCATAATCTCGAATCTCATCTGCAATAGTTTCTAAATTAAATCCTTGAATCCGCTTAGTCTGCGGGTAATGACCAGGATAACGGGGAATGTGTACTTGATAGCCTTGCTGCTGAAACACTTTTATTTGTCTTAGCCAAACCTGATAGTGGCAATTAAGTGGAGGTAAGAGTAATAAAGGTATCCCCTGGTTTTGACTCACGATCCAAGTCATTGATTTGCCAGTTGTGCGGATTAGATTTAAACGTACCAACATTGCATCATCAAACCACGGAGCAATGGGTTGTTTCGCACTATTCATAGGCGCTAATCTTGCAGCAAACTCATTCAATGAACCTGCTTCCCAAATCAAATTAATATCTGCTAATAAATTATTTTCTTTTAAATAACCGATCAACTGGACAGCTGTTAGAGAATCCAAACCCAACTCCAGCAAATTTTTTTCGGGATCTATATTTTTTTCTTGATAGCCTAATAATTCCCCTAGCCCTTTAGTGATTAGCAACAAAACACTTTCTTTGTCCATCCCTACTTCCATAGGCAGTGCATAATTCTGACTCCTGAAAGATAACTCCACTGCTTTGTTGCTAACATTTTGTCGTTCAGATTGAACCCAATAACGTTCTTTAGTGAATGGGTAATTGGGCAAGGCATGAAAAGGCAACGGCAACCGATATTGGTCAAAGACAAATTCTTCACCTTGCAGCCATTGTTTGATGCATTGCTCTGGTACAGCAGCCATGGCCCGCAACTTGCCATGCGCATCCAATTCAATCAATTGACTATGGCAAGAAACTTGTTCTTCTAGCATCTGGGTCAAAATGAGCCTCAGATCAGCATAACTCTTCGCATAAACAGCAAGACGGTAACTAAAATGCCTGGCGCGTTTTATTAAACGTGCGCTTAAATGTGCAAAGTGCAAGATTTCACCAGACTGCAGCCATCGTTTTATTTCAGTAAGTATTTCATAGAGTTTGCCTTGATTTTTTGCACTGAAAATAAAGTAATTTTCAAACTCATGCCGAATAGGAATCTCTTCTTTTGTCAAACCTTTTAAAACTAAATGTGCATTAGATCCTGTAAAGCCAAATGCACTAATGCCAGCATAGGATTTACCCGCCGGCCAAGGTACTGCTTGTTGGTTAATTGTCAAAAATGAGGGAATTGCTCCTAGAGGATTAGCATTCTTGAACAAAGGATTCGGCGGAATGATTTGTTGTTCGTAGGCTAATAATATCTTGATGAGGCTAGCTAAAGAAGAGGATACCAGTGTATGTCCGATAATCATCTTTGATGCACCAAGATAACATTCTGTTTTTGTATGATGTTCTGCAAAGGCTTCTTCTAAGCCTCTTAACTCAATTGGATCACCCAATTTAGTCCCTGTGCCATGTGCCTCAATCAGAGCTAATTGTTCCAAATGATGCAATTGATAGCAACGAGCAATCAGATTTCGTTGTTGTTTATTATTAGGTGCCATTAAACCATTGCTTAAGCCATTGTGATTAAGCTTTAATGATTCAATCAATCCATAGACTGGAAGGTGTAATTCACAAGCAATTTTATAGGAGGTCAGAACCAATACGACCACCCCTTCTGCAGGAACAAATCCATCCGCTTGCTCATCAAAGGCAGCACATTGATTTGACTGCGATAACATTTGGCTTTTTTGTGCCAATTGGTAGAACTCACTGCTTGCAAATATGGTAACAGTACCTACTAACGCGGCCTCACAATCACCATTAAGTAACGCAAGGCGCGCCATATACAAAGCGGTTAATCCAGAAGCACAGGCCGTATCCACAGTAACCGAAGGTCCATTAATGTTATAAAAATAGGATAAACGACCTGATAAAGCGGAGGGAGCATTGCCGGAAAAACTATGTGGACTGGTAACAAAGGCATCATCTCTGGCCAGTAAATTTTTATAATCTCCTGGCAAACTGGATGTAAAAATACCAGTATTTAATTGCCTCAATTGTTCTATTGAAAGGCCGCTTCTATCAACTGCCTGATAAGATACTTCAAGCAAGTGCCGCAATTGAGGATCCATACCCATTGCCTCATGGGGGGACACATTAAAAAAATCAGCATCAAAAGCATCAATGTTATTTAAGAACCCACCTGTTGCCTCTATCCCATCAGGCCATTGCCTTTTTTGCCGCGTACAAATGTTACCCTCAAGCAAATTTTGCCAATACGCTTCCACGGATTCAGCATGAGGTAAACGACAAGCCATACCAACGATAGCAATTTTTTCTAAGTCAGGTGGCATAGTGAGCATCCTTCATGGTGCTATCGACAGCGTCATCAAACCAAAACGCTTTGTTGTCAAATGAATAACCCGGTAAATGAACTTTGTTGCATTCTTCTGGCAGGTATTCAGTTTGCCAATCGATAGCCTCACCCGCCAAATATTTTATGAGTTTTTCGTCATGTATCCTACTCGTTTGCTCTTCAATCAACTGCGCAATTAAACTATTGCGATCTTCGGCAATAAAACCCAGGCGGTATTTAAAATGTTCACGACAACAATTAAGAGTGTAAGAAATTCCAGCCAAATCCAATTTATCGCTTTGCTTTTGTAAAAAATTAGCCAAATCAAGCCTCATTTTAGCCAGCGATTTCTCTGATTTTGCTGATAATGTAAAGAGATATGATGCTCTATCTTGTCTGTTCTTTACTTCTGATGACGGTGATTCCATTAATACCAAATGTGCATTAGACCCGCCAAAACCAAAGGAACTAATCCCTGCCACACGAGGGCCTGGCGTATTCCACATCTGATTTTTGTAAGCAAGCGTAAAGGGACCCTCATTTAATTGCACATAAGGATTGAGCTTATTAAAGTGAATGTTTGCTGGAATAACTCCATATTTTAAAGCATAAATAACTTTAATTAATGAAGGGACGGCTGCTGCGGGTTCCAAATGCCCAACATTGCTTTTGACGGCGCCAAGAATAATCGAGTTTGCTAACGCACCAGGATTTAACTCCGCAAAAGCCTGATTTAGCGCATCCACCTCAATCGGATCACCTAGTTTGGTGCCGGTACCATGGGTTTCAATATAACTCACTTGCTGTGCTAAGCCTTTATTATAGGCTTTTAGTAATAAAGCTTTTTGCGCTAATGGATTTGGTGCCGTTAATGAATGAGAACGCCCGCCATGATTTTCAGCAAAACCTCTAATGACCGCGTGAATGGCATCCTTATCACGCAGAGCATCCTCCAAGCGTTTGATTAAAAAACAACCCACACCTTCGCCTCGCACATAGCCATCGGCCTGCTCGTCAAAAGTTGCACAACGATAACGTGGTGATAAAACACCCATCGTGTTTGCAGATTCGGTCACATTAGAATCAAGCAACAAACTCACAGCCCCAGCTAATACCGCACCACATTCCCTATATTTTAAGGCTAATATTCCTCGATTTATCGCAACCAGGGTACTTGAACACGCTGTATCAATGGTATGACTCGGGCCATCATAATCGAATAAATAGGAAACTCGATTGGCCAGCATTGCATGGGAATTTCCCGTCGCTGCATAGGGATGCTTATTCTGTTGAGCTTGCTGTAATAAATTATGGTAATCATTAAATTGTACACCAACAAACACACCTACTTTTTTCAACTTAGAAGGAGGATAACCACCATTGAGTAACGCATTGTAAGCGACCTGTAAAAACAAACGATGCTGAGGATCCATAAGCTTGGCTTCCAGATTGGATAAACCAAAAAATTTATTATCAAAGCCATCAATATCCAATAAGGTCGCAGCAAAATATCCTTCTTTGCCCCAACGTTTCACTGGTTTAATTGCCGATTGATTGTTGAGTAGACTTTGCCAAAAGTCTTGTACGTCAGGTCCACCTGGCAATAGGCCAGATAAACCAATAATGGCATAAGCCTCATTTTCTGCTTTTTCTTCAGTTAAGATGGATAGAGTTTTAATATCTTGCGACGGCATTTTACTACTTAAGTAATCAGCAATTTTAGCAATAGTGTTGTAGGTAAAAAAAACACTAGGTGCCACGCTGATACCAATAGCCTGCTCTATTTTAGAAGCAAAATCTATGAGTAGCACTGATGTAAAACCAAGCTCATGAATGGCAGTTCCCTGGTGTAATTCGGTTACATCCACTTTAGTCACTCGTGCAATCATTTCTTTTAATGTGGTGATTAGATGTGGTTTTTGTACTAAAGGAAGCGAGGGCTTATTCGGTTTGGTTGAGTGTATTAATTTCTCACGAATAAGTGCATTATCACCTTTTAACGGCACTATTTGAGTTAAAGCCTGTTGATCAACAAGACGATCGAAAAGCTGCACGCCATCGCGTTCCTGTAGTGGGAAAATACCAGTCATTTCAGTGATAAAATCTAGCCTTGAAGCCTCAATCGGAAGCCCTTCGACCTCCCAAATTGGCCAATTAATGGCTATCGTTTTCCCTGAACGTTTCCGATCTACCACTTGTTGTTGGCGAAGCTGGGCAAAGCGATCGAGAAAAGTATTTGCAACACAATAATCCGCTTGACCTATATTTCCAAAAATACTCGACATAGAAGAAAACAAAACAAAAAAATCCAAATCAATATGGGTGGTCGCTTTATCTAAATTGAGAGTACCCATTATTTTGCTTTCAATGACTGCGTTGAATTCTGTAAACGTTTTATCACCAATTAATTTATCATTTAATACACAAGCACTGTGAACGATCCCGTCAAGGTGACCATATTTTTTAATAATTGCCGCAATACAATCTGTGACTTGAATATAGTCATTAATATCGGCTTGATAATATTCAATGCTTTGACCAAATTGTTGTAATTTCTGCAATTGCGTTAGTTTGATTCCAGCTAATACGGAACGGCCAACAATGATTACTGTTGCCTGGTATCGTTGCAGAAAATATGCTGCAATTAGCTGACCCACCGCACCCAAACCTCCGATAAGAAGATAAGTGCCATTTTTTTTCAATAACGGCTTTGGGGTGTTATTGAAAAAATTCTTTTCTTCTTCCAATTCTTTTCTAAACCATTGTCCTTGCTGATAAAGATAATGCGTATTGCTTTGCTGCAGCTCAATCGAATTAAAATCAAATAATTGCATTATATTTTCTAAAGATTCATTTGTTTCAAGCACAGCTAAAAGAAAATTGGCTTTTTCTAAAGCCAGAGTACGGTATAAAGCAGAATAAGCTTGGCGTTCTAATCCACGCTCATCAACACTGGTGTGAGACATACAATAAATATAATTAACAGATAAAGTACTTTGGCTTAACCGTTTAACCCATGCAAATTGATGCTGCACAAAATCTTTAATTGATTGACTGGAGTCTAAGGCTGAAACATTGATTAAATCAATTTTTTGCCGATTGTCCCTCTGCTGTATTATCTCATCAATTGTCTGATGATCATCGATAACAAAACAACTTGCATGCGAATCAACAAAATTTTTACTGATCAGATCATGCTGCTTACGAGTACAAAGATAAATGAATGGGGATTGCTTTCTTTTTAGCAAAGGTGCCCTGCAAGAAAGAAAGCTGGGTTTAAGTAAAACAACATCTAATGCAGGAATTATTTCTTTTACTTCTTTGGAAGTAGTCTCCGCAATGCCTAAATCAGCCCAAAAAAATTTTTGTTTAAATTGGTGAATAGAAGTCTTTATAGACTGATTTTGCTGTGCTTTAAGCGGGCTTTCCAAAATAACGTGAGCATTAGAACCCCCTGCACCAAAACTGCTTACACCTGCATAAAGTATTTCACTGTTGCTATCCCAGGGGCTCAATTTTTTTTGCAACACCAGTGGGCCATTTTTAAAATCCAAAAGCGGATTTTCCAGTTCACAATTCAGCGTGGGTACTAGCGTTCGGTAATGCATTTGCAACAACACCTTAACAATAGAAGCAAGCCCCGCAGCCGATTCCAAGTGACCGATATTTGACTTCAATGCCCCAATAGCAATAGGTTTTTTACTTTCACGATAAGCATCGTTTAATCCTTGTATTTCGATAGGGTCACCCAGTGATGTTCCCGTGCCATGCGTTTCGATATAACTTACATCACCTGCGAGCACACCACTTTTGATCAACGCTTTTTTGATTACTTCAGTTTGCGCTTGAGCAGAAGGCACCGTAAACGCACTGCCACGACCTATCGCATTGATAGCACTACCGCGAATAATGCCATACATCTTATTCTGGTCACGCAAAGCTAATTGCAAAGGTTTCAGAATAAGGACGATAACGCCTTCACCTGGAACATAGCCATCTGCTGCGACACCAAAACTATGACATTTTCCGGTAGGACTTAAAAATTTACCTTCACTTAAAAAACGGTATTTACCAGGATGCACCATAATGTTTACACCACCAACAACAGCGGCCTGGCAATCCCCTGCGTTTAGCGCATTAATCGCTAAATGCAATGCGGTCAAGCCTCCAGAACACATCGTATCCACACATAAACTTGGGCCTTTAAAGTCAAAGTAATATGAAAGATGATTAGCTAACGCAGAAAACGAGCTATCTACAAGACTCTCTTTGGCATTGAGGTTTTGATAATGGTTGTACATGGCGGCACAAAACACACCAACCTGTTGTTCGCCAGAATTTAGAAAATCACAATCCTCAAGAGCATAGTAACATTGATGTAAGAGCCTCCTGGCTTGTGGATCCATTTTTTCTGCATCGACAGGGGCAATATTAAAATATTTTTCATCAAATAATTTAGCCTGGCGAATAAAGCCTCCCTGACGACAATAACTCATTCCAGGCTGGCTATTATCAGCAACAAATTGCTCTTTCCAATCCCAGCGTGATTCAGGAATCACTTCAATAGAAGAACGCCCCTCTTTAAGGAGCTGCCAAAATTCTGCAATATTATCAGCCCCAGGAAATTCACCTGCCATGCCAATAATTGCAATATCATCAGTACTGATACTGTGCTGAACTTTTTTACCTACTGGCTCGTTTTTAAGCAAGGAACGTGCTGCATTTGGAATACCCGGTTTAACCACTCTCTGAATAGTATCTGCAAAATTTTTCAATAAATACTCTGCAATCGCAGCAACACTGCCATATTGAAATAACAATGTTTTAGCAATAGTAATCGTCTGATCTTCTGCTACCAAAGCGTGCTGAATATAAGAAGCAATGTGAGTGGCGATAATAGAATCCACACCCATAGTCAATAAAGAATCTGATACATCCAGTTGACGAAATTTAGTGAATTGAATAATAATGGCTTTAACCCATTCCTGTACTTCTTCTAATGAAACAAGCAAATTTTCAGCCATAGTGCTCTCCCGCCTTGCCTCATGCAATAAAGGAAATTCAGCAAACAAGTGCTGAGAGCCTCTGTAAACAGCACTTATAGCCAAATTATTGGCAACAATGAGACACAGCGTATTTAACGCATATTCAGCAGACAGTGCACCCAAATCAGAAGTTGCTTCCATTTGCATGCCCGTTTCAGTTTGCCATAATCCCCAATTGATAACGAACCACTTGGTTTTGGTTTGCAATTGGTTATTTCGTTGTGTCAACTCATTTAAAAATGCATTGGCAGCAGCGTAATCGCTTTGCCCGATATTACCCATGACCGCCGAGAGCGAGGAAAATAAAATAACCTGAGGAATATTCAACTGATGTACTAATTTCTCAATAATCAAACTACCAATAACTTTAGGGTTTAAGGTATCAAAAAAGGATCGTTCTGTTTTATTACGTACTAAACTGTCATTTAACACACCTGCCAAATGAAAGATGCTCCTGATGGGACCGTAATTGCTTGTAACATGCATGCAAATCTCTTGCATTTCATGCAAATTGCTAATGTCTGCCTGAAAATAAGCTTTGGCGCCGGTCATCTTTAGGGAGCTTGATAAAGCATCACTTAACGGTCTTCTTCCGACTAAAAATACCTGACAAGAAAATCGCTGTGTTAAATAAGCGGCAAGCACCTGACCAATTGCACCTGAGCCACCTATAATCATTACATTAGCACTAAAACCTGAATTAGAAATTTTTTTACATTCAGCCGGTACCCATTGCTCGTAACTTAACACTCCGTCTTGCAAACAAAACTTGCGAAAACCATAACTAAAACAAGTATCAAAATAGATCTGTGATTTTTGATAGAATTCATTGCCCGCTAACAAATAACGGTATCTAAAATGTTTGTGTTCTTCCTGGAGTGATAAAAGAGCCCCATGCAATAAACTGGCAAAACCACTTGACGAATCACAAAGCAACAAAAATTGACAGTCTTTGTTTTCGAACCAGGCAAGCAAACGAAGAATAAAAGAAACTTGTTGCTGGTATGTCGTATTTTCTTCCTGACAGGAAAAAATAACTTTACTTCCACCTTCGGCAAAAAAATGAGTCAATTTTTTGCCGAAGTGGGTCAATGACAGATCATCCGCTAGATTGATCTGGTGCCCTGAAATCAGAGAAGGATCAACTGCATGACTAGAAAAGAAAAAAAGAGAAACCTCATTTGTCGGATTTATTAAGTGACAAGTAACAAAATGAGTCGTTAATAAATAATTTTTAAAAAGCTCCATTTTCAACTGCTATTTTTTTAACTTATGGAAGACAATAATAAAGCATGTTGAAAATAAATTAAACCACTCTATAATCTTATTAGGATATTTTCACAATTAACTTCTTTTTTTATAATAAGAAAATTCTGTAGGGATACTTTCATGACTCAACTCAAACAATTATTTACATGCTCAAACCATAATATTTTCGCTCCTGATTGGAAAAAAAGTGATTTTGAAATACCCTACAGCAGTTCAAAAACCACAAATTATTACATAGTACCGAAAGGACAATGGGTTCTTATTGAAACTCTAAAAAACCTTGTAACTGATACAGAGATTTTCGAGTTAACTGATGAAACAGTAATTCAACACATCCAGGCAAAATTGCACTCCGCTGTTAAAATCAACTTGGTTTTTATGAGTCAATCCAATTGGATGCAAGGAGCAAATGAACAAGACTATTTATTATTTTTGCACTTTCTCCAATCCATTCGTTTGCAACCCAATTTACAACTGGCAATTGTTGCCGTCAATGCCTTGGCAAATCCTGCCGTAAAAACAATAACGAATCCTTTAGACGCTGTGTATCTTGGCCTAGGGAAAACCTTGAAAAAGGAATTAACTCAAGTCAACATTCAAAACTTTAATATTGCAAAAGTCGATAAGCAAACACTGGAGCGCATTAACAATTATCCATTTATTGCTAGTCCATTATCGCCAATCCACATCGTTGAAAACAGCTATTACAGCACTGGACTAAAAACGCATAATTTTCCTGTTTCTGTAAAAAACAAAGGATTTAAAACCGGTGGCCGTTATTTAATCATTGGAGGCTATGGCGGTATAGGAACCGTATTAGCTGATTATTTACTAAAACATTATCAAGCTGAATTAATACTCGTTGGCCGCAGCAAACCTTCAGCTGCACTACAAGCACGTTATCAATCGAAAACCATTTTCTTTGAACAAGTGGATATGACAGTACAAGAAAGCGTTAATGCTTTATTTGCCAAACACACAAAACTCGATGGAATAATTCACTCTGCCCTTGTACTTGATGACTCATCAATTGCGCAAATGAAACCAGAACAACTATTAAGAGTACTAGCACCAAAAGTTCAAGGTAGCATTCATTTAGTCAATGCGATTACCTACCGTAATTTGGATTTTGTTTTATTTTTTTCATCTATTCAATCCTTTATTGCTAATGCTGGGCAAGCCAATTATACCGCAGCCTGTTTGTGTAAGGATTCCATTGCAAGCTTGCTCAATGATCTCTTCATGATCAATACAAAAATTATCAATTGGGGATATTGGGGTTCGGTTGGTATTGTTGCTAATGACTTTTATCGACAACGGATGGAGCAACAGGAAATTGGCTCGATTGAAGTAGACGAAGGAATAGAAATTATTGAGCAGATTCTGCAATCTGATCTACAACAAGTAGCCGTGGTCAAAGGTTCAGAGAAAGCTCTATTGCGCATGGGCTTAACGTTATATCCTGATCCTGAGATGAAGGAATCATTTTTACCCTATTTTGATCGTGAGGATGAAACGATACGAGTTAATAAAGCGTCGATGCTGGCACTGGAAAATTATTCCCGCCATCAATTTCATCAAACAGAAAAACCAGACAGTATACATCCTCGTTATCAACGTTTATGGGAAGCAGTCAACTCCGTAGGTTACATGCCATCTCCAGGTAAAGCACAGCTATTAATCCAATATCCTGGTATTAAAGCACATCTCGAACTTATAGATATCTGCTTAAACCATTTTGCCACTATTGTTAGCGGGAAACAGGATGCGTTATCTATACTTTTTCCAGAAGGAAGTTTTCATTTGGTTGAAGCGGTATATCGTAATAATCCTATTGCTGACTATTATAACCAGCAAGTAGCAAATACTGTGCTCAATTATATTCATCAGAAAAGAAAACACAGCAATCAAACAATTAGAATTTTAGAAGTGGGCGCAGGCACTGGTAGTACCAGTAAAGTAGTCATCCCAAAGCTCAAGGGATTAAATGTACGTTATGTATACACTGATCTTTCACATGCCTTTTTAAATAAGGCAAGACGGGAATTTCGAGCATATGATTTTATTGAATATGAATTATTTAACGTTGAAAAAACTTACGCGAGTAAAAGTCAGTTTGACCTGGTTTTAGCAACCAACGTGATTCATGCAACCAAAGATATCCATAATACCATCAACAATATCTACCGCTTGTTGAATCAAGATGGTTTATTTATCCTCAATGAAATTACTGAACGACAAGACTTCGCCACCTTAACTTTTGGTTTAACTGATGGTTGGTGGTTAAGTAATGATGCCTTACGCATTCCCTATAGTCCGCTTTTATCCTTAACATCCTGGGGAAAAGTACTAAGAGAGTGTGGTTTTGACACCGTTGATGCGCATGGTGACTTTGGTCAACACGTGATTGCTGCCCATATTAAGGAAAAACGATTAACCTACGATCATTTACACTCTGGCAGCAATGCATGTGCAATTACAGATAAAAACTCTGCACTGCAATCTAACCCAGCACAAATCAATTTACTGGCAAAAGACTGGTTAATCTATTTAATCGCCGAGATCATGCACATACCAGTTGACGAAATTGAAGCAGATATGCCTTTTAGCGACTACGGTATCGACTCATTGATTACTCTTGAATTAATTCAACCCATGAATGCTAAAGTAGGTTATGTTCCAGCCACCGTGTTATTTGAATATCCCACGTTAAACCAATTGGCGGATTATTTCACCATCCATCATGCTGAACATTTTGTCAAATTAAGTAGTAATAAAACCAGCGTCACCTCACCTAAGACAGAAGAAAAACAATCTTCACCCTTATACTCAAATAAAATTATTGCAGAATTAAAGCAGATTATTGGCCATACCATGCATATACCCATCACCGAGCTGGATGAAAATACTCCCTTTAGTGACTACGGCATCGATTCCCTTATATCACTTGAAATTTTAAAACCCTTACACCAACTATTTGGCTATTTACCAGCCACTATCCTTTTTGAGTACCCAACAATCCATTCTTTGGCAGATTATTTAGCCTCTGCGCATCTCTCCTCAAATAATGATACGAGTGTTAAAGCAGAAAAAAATATTCCTGCACAGAATAACGAGTTAGATAATGCAGTTGCGATTGTTGGTATAGCAGGACAGTTTCCCAATGCTGATTCCTGTGATGAACTATGGCAGCTACTAAGTGCAGGAAAGCATGCTTACTCACTCGTACCAAAGGAACGCTGGTCAATAGACAAGGCAAAAAAATCCTATACTCAAACAGGTGCATTCATACGCGATATTGATGCCTTCGATCATGAGTTTTTTAAAATTCCTCCTATTGAGGCAGAGCGTATCGATCCACAAGAGCGTTTGTTTTTACAAACAACCTATCATGCGATTCAGGATGCGGGCTATAGTTTGGAAGGATTGCAAGGCAAGGAAGTTGGCTGTTACGTTGGGGTAATGAACCACGGCTATGCCTGGTTAACCTTACACGATAAAACGCAAGGCGAACCTGGCTCTCTATTTTGGTCCATTGCCAATCGGGTTTCTTACCAATTTAATTGGAATGGTCCTAGCTTTGCCATAGATAGCGCCTGTTCTTCTTCATTAACAGCCTTACATACTGCCGTGATGGCAATTCAACAGAGTGATTGCGCTATAGCAATCGTAGGTGGAGTCAACCTGATTGTCCATCCACTGCAATTTGATGTACTGTGCCAACTCCATATGTTATCTCGTTGTAATAGCTGTAAACCCTTTGCAGCCGGCGCCGACGGCTTTGTTGATGGGGAAGGTATTATTAGTTTGGTATTAACATCTTACCCTGCTGCTGTTGCAGAAGGTCGACGCATTTATGGAATTATCCGTGGTACTGCAGTTAATGCTGGTGGTAAAGCAAATGGCTATTCTGCACCCAATCCCAAAGCACAAGCAGCGGTCATTGAGAAAGCCCTCAAGCGTGCCAATCTTTCCCCCCGAGATATTCATTATATTGAAGCACATGGCACCGGAACAGAACTGGGTGATCCGATTGAAATTCGCGCCTTGTCACAAGTGTTTCATGAAGCAGACCAAGGGTCTATTCCAATAGGATCAATCAAGGGAAATATAGGACATTTAGAATCGGCAGCAGGACTGGCCGCGGTAGTGAAAGCAGTACTGCAAATGCAACACCAGCAATTAGTGCCCAGCATACATTGCGAAAAGGAAAACCCTCATTTGCAATTATCCAACACGCCATTTTATGTGAATAAATCACTAGTTACTTGGAATACAAAAAATCCACGACGTGCAGCAATCAGTTCATTTGGCGCAGGTGGAGCCAATGCTCATGTCATTATTGAATCACCATCAGAGAATCTAGTCATCAAAAGCCATATTACAACAGCAAAACACTATTTTTTCCCATTATCCGCTCATTCAGAAAGAGCCTTACAAAATGAGCTGATTCATCTAAAAGATATAGTTGCAATGCAACAACAAAATTTAGCTGCTTTAAGTTATGGCTATTGCTGTATTCGCAGTTCGTTAAACTACCGTGCAGGATTTGTTATTGAACATATTGCAGAATTAGAAGATTTATTGCACCTCGATTTACAACAACTCTATGTACTCATTAAAAACAGAAAACCCAAAATAAAATCAAGTGACCAATTAATCGATCATTACCTGCAATCAGGATCTCAGAACAAAGCCTTGGCAATCGATCTGATGGATGCCTTTAATCAAGGAGAGGTCATTGATTGGAGACGCTTGCTTGACCAATCTGTTCCCACCAGCTTGCCCAATTATGCCTTTACGAAACATCGCCATTGGGTACATGCTGAAGAAAGCAGTTTTAACCAAAGGGCTAATCTGATTAAGCAACATAGCATGCTTAAAAAATCAATGGCTCCAGCGGCGTTAACCTTCTCTCTTTTAGTCGAACAGTATAAAGCCAATGTATTTACTGAGGTAGTCTGGAAAAATATCATTACGGATCTCGATAATCTTACTATTCAAACAGAACATGGTCGGTTTAGCTTAAGCAATCAAACAAAAAATACTGTTTATAGTGAAGGCCGTTGGCAACTTGCAAAAGCACTTACTATACCTGAGAAAATAACCTCTTTTACCCGTCAGGGTCAGTTCATTTATTCTAAAGCTATTTATCGACAATTTAGAGAAAACGGCTATGATTATGGCCCGCATTATCAGGCTATTAAACAAGCCTGTATTACTACAGATGCTATCTATTCAGTGATTGAAGTGGAACAAGATTGGGGCTTTTCCTTATCACCCATATTGATCGATGCAGCCTTGCAAACAGCGATTTTAGCAAGAGCACAGCAACCTCTCCATACAGACGAAATTAAAGTGCCATTTTTTGTCGATAGTTTTATTATTTATCGCTTGCCACATAATGAGCCAGTTTATTGCGTCTGCATACCCAAAAAAGTAAACCATTTACCTAACACGAATACGGTTTACGATATTGAATTAAGTGACGTACATCGTAACGTCTTGATGGTTCTCAAAGGTGTGGTGTCAATAACGACTAAAATCAATAAATTATTCGAACCTATTACTCTGAGTGAGAAAACTTCAACAATAAAAATATTTGAATTAAATTAGGTTACTTCACATGATTATTTACATGTTTCCAGGGCAAGGTTCGCAAGTACCAGGAATGGGTAAAGAGTTATTTGATCTATTTCCCGAGCACTGTGAACGTGCATCGCAACAGCTTGGTTATGATCTAAAAGCCTTATGTTTAAGCGATAAGGCCCAACAGTTAAATCATACAGCATTTACACAACCTGCCCTATATGTCATTTGTTCTTTAAGTTTCTTAAAGGAAAATAACAATCCTGATCTAGTACTTGGGCATAGTTTAGGTCTATATCCGGCTTTGTTCGCAGCTAAAGCATTTAGTTTTGAGCAAGGCTTAACGCTTGTTGCCCAAAGAGCTACGTTGATGGCCAAAGTAAATAATGGGTCTATGATGGCTGTATTGGGTGAAAAAGTGGATCTCCTGGACGATTTGCTATTACAAAATGGTTATTATGATATCGACATCGCCAATTATAATTCACCCACTCAACTGGTCCTCAGTGGTAAACAATACCGTTTAAACGAATTCAAACCCATATTAGAACAGCTTGGTTATCGCGTGTTACCTTTAACCGTAAGTGGTGCGTTTCACTCGCGCTATATGAAGCAAGCAGCAACGGCTTTTTCTGATTTCCTTGGTAACCAAATATTCCGACCGCTGGAGACAAAAGTCATTTCAACAACACATGGGGGTCTAATCACTGAAAATCATTTACTGGAAGAACTGACCTACCAACTAGTGAAACCTGTACGCTGGCGACAAACCATCGATTATTTATTAAAACACTATCCAAATGCCGAATTTCAAGAAATTGGTCCTGGAAAAGTATTAGCCTCTTTAAACCAACAGATTCAAGCATTAAGGATGGGTAAGAAATAATAATGAAAAAAATTGCAATTATTGGTGGTGGGGCTGCTGGAACGGTGACATTATGGGCCTTAAGTAAAACACAACATCAAGTGATATTATTTGAAGCAGAATCCTATTTGGGAGGGCATGCTTATACTCATCAGTTAGAAATCGATGGAAAGCAAGTTTGCGTGGATATGGGAGTAGAATATTTCCATGAAAGGTTATCCCCCAATCTTACTGCGATGCTCAAAGAATTTAATATAGAAACTTACATTGCTCCCTTGTCATTTCGCGCCTTTAATAAGCATGAGCCAGAAAAAATATATTGGAGTAACAGCCAGATTGGTGGTGATCTGAAGCACCGCTTTCATGGTGAGATGAATCGCTTTCATTTGGACATGTTAGCAATGATGGAAGAAGGAAATCTGTATTATAGAGGAATGAGTATCCGAGAGTTTTTAGTCAAAAAAAATTATACGCGTGAATTCCAACAACAAGTACTTTTGCCCTTGATGACCACCTTTTCAGGTTGTAACGCGCCCTCCCTGGATTATTCACTCATGTACGTTGCGCTATCGTTTAACATGAATTTACTCTCTTTCTTTTCGCCAAGCCATTGGCGAAAAACATCGGGTGGAATCCATCAGTACTTTAAAAAAATTCATCGATTATTAAGCGAAAAAATTCATTTAAATTGCCCTGTCGAGTCTGTGCAAAAAATGAAGCAAGGTATTGAAGTGGTTCTAAAAAACAAAAATACAATCATCGTTGATGAAGTCATTTTTGCTTGTCAGGCCGAGATTGCCAATCGTTTACTGAAAAATTCCTCACAATTCCACTATAGTCTACTTGGCTCGTTTGAATATGTTAACGTACAAAGTATTTTACACAGCGATACTGCGGCCGTATCAGGAAAACCCTTAAGCCACGAATATTGTCAGTTTGAATTAGCGGATGAAGTCCGCAATGATTTTCCAGGTTTCTTAACCCGTGTAAATCATCATTTATACCCCTATCAATCCCTTTCAAAACCCCTTTATGTTAGTTTTGATCATCTGGAAGAAATCAATCCAGAAGAGATTCTAAGCATTAAAAATTGGAAACTGCCTAAATTGCGCCCGGAAGATTTAACGCGAAAAAGTAAAATACGTAATATTCAAGGACAGGATAATTATTGGTTTTGCGGCACGGATTATTCATTGACCGGACATGAAGGTGCATTAGTTTCAGGTTTGGTGATTGCGCACCGACTTGGTGCGGATTATCGTTTTGAGAACAATTGTTTGGCAAAAGCTCAATTTGATACCATTAAAAATTTTATGGGTGTGTATTCTAGACGAGAAAAATGGTTAGAAAAACTGGATACCTTGTTGTTTACCCTGGCAAAACGATTTAATCTGCATCAACGACTGGCTAATCGCTATATTCAGGAACTGTTATTTTAAGGGAAAACCCTCTTATGTTAATTAATCCAAATGATGTGTGTTTAATTATATTTAACATGCAACTTGAATTGATACCTTTACTGCATAACAGTTATAAGTTAACTCATGATTGCCGCTGGTTAGCCGATCTTTTTGATACCCATCAGTTACCTACAGTACTGATTGAACATAAAAAGTTAGGCCCACTAGCTCATTCTATCAAAGAAGTTGCCCCTAAGGCTAAAATTATGGAGAAACATCATTTTTCGATTACGAAAGAAGAACACATCATGTCGCATTTGGCATCACTCAACAAAAAGCAATTAGTGCTTGCAGGAGCTGAATCTCATGTGTGTTTATTTCAATCTTCTGTAAATTTACAACAAGCGGGTTATGAAATTTTTGTATTGTCAGATACGATTTCAGCACGTAATGAATCAGATAATAGACAAGCCATAGAGCGTCTGAAATATCATCAATATCAATTAATTACTAAAGAAATGTTATTTTTTGAATTGATTGAGCATTCAGAATTACCAAATTACTTAGAACTCGCACGAAAATTTTTAGATGGCCGGTATATTAAGTAAAATGGCTATAAGTTAAAAGGAACATGAATTATGAAGCACTCTATAAGAGCAACCTGGGCATCAAGTAGTTACACCCTGACCTTGTTATTAATTATGTTTATTGACGGCGTAGGAATGTCTTTAGTTTTGCCATTAATTGGTGATTTATTTTCCACAGGCCCTAACTCTATTATCGCAGCCAATACACCCTCCTGGCTAAGCTACTTCTATTATGGCGGAAGTCTTGCCTGTTTTTCTGGCGCGATGATCATTGGTGCTGCTGCTCTTGGACAATTGTCTGATCAAAAGGGACGAAAATATAGTTTATATTTATCTCTAATTGGTGCAATAATCGGCTATCTGATTTGTGCATTCGCTATTTATATCAGTGCCCCGATTTTATTTTTATCAGGTAGGGTTATCGATGGTTTAACAGCAGGCAGCATACCTGTTGCTCAAGCAATGCTTGCTGACGTTGATGGCCAACAAAATAAAATAACTAGTATCGGTAAAGTCATGTTCGCTCTAACTTCAGGTTATATGTTTGGGCCAATTATCGCGAGTGTAGCTTTTTCTTCAAAACAACATTTGCTCTCATTACCTTTTATATTAGTTGCTTTGTTATGCTTAGCCTGTATCTCCTTGCTTAGTTTGATACCTGACACTTCCCAGATGGAGAAAAAGAAAACCCGGCTCGACCTTACCATTGCATTAAGACAAATTAAATCGCTGTTAGTCATGCCAAATATCCGCCTGGGCTTACTAATCTTTTTTCTGTTTCAATGCGCTTGGACTTTATTTTATCAATGTTTACCCAAACTAGCGTTGTCAGCAATAAACCTTTCTGGAGGAAATACAAGCCTTGTCATGGCTGAAGTAGGTATAGGGATGTGTTTTTCCTTTTGCCTTGTCGTACCTAAAGTACAAACCTTATCTACAAAACGAGTTGTGTTTTATTGTTTCTTGTTATTTACCCTAGCCAGTGCAACCTTACTAACTTTGTCAGTCAATTTTTTCTCTTTTCAAGTGTTAAGTACACTAATGGCAATCTTATATGCTGTTGGCTATTCTGCCATGCTTGCTTTTTTAGTTTCGATTTCAGATGATCATCAACGAGGATTGATATTTGGTTCAATTGCTTCTATCTGCGCCATTTCAGCTACAGTTACTGCCCTATTAGGATCTACCATTACATCAATTAATTATAATTTATTAATCCTGGTGCTTTTTGTAACCAGCTTGGTGGCATTAGTATTATTTTCTAAAATGTCGCGAAAAACAGTTGCCAACACCGCTTAAAATATTTTATGCTTATCTCTTAATTGGGCAGGGACAGGACCGAGAATGGTATTATGCACAAGCCTATTCTTATTAATAATCTGGAATTATCTTTTCCACAAAAGTCCTGTTTTGCCAATTTTAATGCCCAAATCAGATTTGGCAGCCGCATTGCAATTATTGGCAATAATGGCAGTGGAAAATCAACTCTACTTAAAATACTGCAAGGCAAACAAGAACCATCTAATGGTGAAGTCATCATTCGGTCCGATGTGATTTTTGGCTATGTTCCGCAAGTCATCGAAGATTTTAATTCGTTAAGCGGCGGTGAACGATTGCAAAAATCTCTAACAAAAGCATTAGCTCTTAAGCCTAATGTACTGATGCTGGATGAACCAACAAACCACTTAGACAGGAACAGCCGTAAAAGCCTGATGCGCATGTTGCAAGGATATGTAGGGACTTTAATCATTGTGTCGCACGACTCTGAATTACTACGTCACAGCATTAATACCTTATGGCATATTAACAAGGGTGAAATTCACTCCTTTTCAGGAAATTATGATGATTACCTCAATGAATTAGAAATTAAACACTCGAGTATTGAACAAGAATTATCCAAGATTTCCCATAAAAAGAAAGAAATGCACCAATCGTTAATGAAAGAGCAACAACGTGCAGCTAAAAGCCGAGCTAAGGGTGAAAAAAGCATAAGCCAGAAAAAATGGCCAACCATTGTAAGTAAAACGAAAGTACTACGCTCTCAGGAAAGTTCAGGTAAGAAAAAAGCGCAGATAGAAAGTAAAAAACAAGATTTGATCGATCAATTCTCCTCTTTGCAAGGTGAAAAAAAAATTGTTCCTAAATTTTCTTTAAGCAGTGACTATAGAAGCGAAGGAGCAATACTTTCCATTAGTGACGGCTCTATCGGATGGCAACACCATACTTCCCTTCTGCAAAACATCAGTTTACATATGAATGCCAAAGATAGAATAGCACTTTGTGGTGATAATGGTTGTGGTAAATCCACACTAATTAAAGCCATTTTAAATAATTCCGAAGTTATAAAAACTGGCCATTGGATGATGCCAAAACCGATGAACATTGGCTATCTGGATCAGCATTATGCTACTTTAGATCCAGAAAAAACGGTTTTGGATACGCTCTCTCTTTTAGTACCTTACTGGCCTTTCATCGAAGTACGCAAACATTTAAACGATTTTTTGTTTCGCAAAAATGAAGAAATCAATGTGAAAACTAGCCAGTTATCCGGTGGTGAAAAAGTAAGATTGTGCCTGGCACAAATTGCTGCTTGCCCTCCACAACTCCTTATACTCGACGAAATAACGAATAATCTGGATTTAGAAACCAAAAAGCATGTCATTCAAGTATTACAAGACTATCCAGGCGCTATGCTCCTTATCTGCCATGAAGATGATTTTTTAAATCAACTGGAAATCACTAAGTGTTATCATATCCTGAATAATTCCCTGATACAAAACTAGGTATAGCGGCTCGCAATCAAAAACCACTTGGCCAGTAAACAGTGTATAAAATTAGCCCAAATTAAATACGATAGAAAAATTCTATAAAATAAGAGACTGAGAGTGTTAACATTCGTTTAACCTATTTCCATACCTCAACTTTTTTTCGCCCTCATTTCCCTTTCGGCTAGGTACTTTGATTAGGCTTTTATTTTCGCTTAGCACAACACCGTTACCAGTATCGCACCGAAAATATAACAACAAGGTGTTGACGCAACCTTGTCATGCTCCTTGCTTGCACTTCATCGCGTGACCTCGTGTCGCGCGCGCGACTTTTGCGCGACTGAACATGACATACATCGCCATAATGTTGTTTTTTCAATGAATTACAATATAAGTGTGCGACTGAAAATCTTTGTGTCGGTGGTTCGATTCCACCTTCGGCCACCAGAAAAATCAAGGATCTCCCCCCACTAGAGACCGTAAAAGTGCGTTGCATATAATATCTCTGACCATACCCTACCTTAGAAGTCATCTCTAATGCGGTCGTTGGCATAAAACACACTATGCTCAGGCTTATACCGATGAAAGACATAAGCCGTTTTCTATGAATTAACGGCGTAATGCATTACCGTCAACGCAGGCCTATTGCAGGCTTCTCGACTTCGCACTTCGCGCTCTCCATGTCTGATTGACTGAAATTTACCGATTATTCTTCCCTCTCTTTCTAAAAAACCCTATTTTTATAGCTAATTCTCTGTATTTTATAGATATCAATTATATACCCGCAAAAAGACCGAAATTTATAGCTTATTCCTCTCTCTCTTGCTAAAAAAACCTATTTTTATAGCCAATTCTTTGATTTTTTTAAGGTTCACATAATATAGCCTTAAGGAATATTGTTCATAATTTGAACAATTATAAGACAACGCTAAAGAATGTAATCAACGTGGGGGGGGCTCATGAAGGAAAATAATAACGATTTACAAAATGTAGAAAAAATTAGTTTATCGCCTGGGCAAGCGCTATTAATTCTAATGGAAAAATATAGCCATAAATTAACAACACTTTTAGAATATCCTGAAAAAACTGCACCCATTAATGAAGAGATAAAGAAAACAGAAAGTTATCTGGAAAAATTATATCTATTGTATTTATCCGGCACAAAAAGCGAAAAGGATAGCACTGAGTTCAAAGCAGCGATGACTGACGAATCGCTGATGAAATATGCTATCTCTTATGATGATGAAACCATCGATAGCGATCCTACAAGACGATATTTTGAAACCCATTTAGCTGCGACAACGCTAAAACATAACTTAAACAGGCTTGATATAGAAGATTTAACATTTCACTACAATTCTCTTTTCAACTTACTGCCTAACAAAAAGCAAGTAGAGGTCACACGAGCATTCAATACTTCTTTTTTTGTTTTGGATGGATGGCCCGAAGAGTATCTTCATATTATTAGAAGCATAGATGCTACACCTCTTCATAAACAAGCCTCAGAGCTAGAGCAAGAAAAGATGCTCCTATTACTTAAATGTTCGCTTCTGGGCGTCATGAATATCTCGAGCCAATCAACCACATCGTTATTTCCACTTGATATTTATAATACCGGCTTCTTCCATGAAAAAAACCGCGGCGTAAAGTATAAACCTCAACAAGACGAGGTTCGCTCGAGCCATTTAGGCATAATGAAAAGCTATATGCCTGTTCCTATAGGTGATATGGCTTACCGAGAAGGAGAATCTTCCACCTATTTAAGGGCAGCTGATAATAAAACATTTAATAGTGCTGCAAAATGGACCCGGAGCAATTTTAGTTTGCTAACCCATCCTTTTTCCAGCTCAATCTCTGGAACGATACTGTGTCAACTTAGAATAGCGAAATATCTTTTAGATCAATCATCATTTAAATTTAACACGGGTGAGTATTTTGCTGATTTTATGCGCTGTTTTATATCAATACTGTTATATCAAACAGGCGGGCATACTCTTCATGAATACACTGCTGTATTAGCTTTACCTGAGGTAATAAAAGCTTTTAACAACCTGGAAAAACCTAAAAATATCGATGAAGAAGTGTTATTTTTCAGAAGAAATGAAATCGCTTTTTCTAATGCGCTTAATGAAACAATTACCTATCACACTACCTTATTAAAAAGAAAAAATGTACATCATGATCTTAAAGGTAAAAATCCATTTTCGGACGAAGAAAAACACTATACATATTCAAATAAAGCACTAATAAAAAAAATAGAAAATAAATATAATTTATACATTAATAATTGTATTTTCAATTATGTAAATAAAAAATTTAAAGAAATTGAAATCATTGCCAAAAAAAATGACCTGGAATTTAAAGATATTCTCTATTTAAAGAATATCTTTTTAAATAAAATTGACCAAACCGATTTTTATGAAGCTTATTTCAAAAATAAATTTAAGCGCGAAGGGGCTGTTAATTTAGAAATAAATTATGCAAGCTTTTTAAATTATATTCATTCAGAAGTAATTACGTCAGAACTATCCAACATGGATAAATTTGCTTATGATAACATGATGTCTCCTGCGTTGCGTAATGATTATTTAAACAAAATAGACAACGTAAATAAATTAATCTTATCCTACCAAGGTAGCAATAAAAAATACATAATTGACGGTTTTGATACCGATATTAAGTTACTAAGCACTTATTTGAAAAAAACTCTAAAACCGGATAGGTATTATATACAAAATAAATTGATTTATTTACTAAAAAAGCTTCAGGCATCAGAAAATCGATATTATAATACCTTTTTCTTTACCCAAAATTTTAGAAAGCGTCATAGTTCCTTGCAAGTTAAAATTAATGACGTAAAAAATATGCTTGATAAATTCCTATCTGAAGAGAAAGAATTACCTAAAAACGTCCGATTGAACATTTAGTTTTTTAACTATAAATTCGCTAACTAGGGTCAATAATTAGTGGCATGCCTGCTGCATGAATACAGGTTTCTATCGTTTCAATATCTTTGCCGGTAAAAGGTTTTTGAAAAACATAATCTATCCCTATTTGCTTACATTGTTCTTCAACCTCCTCTACAGCATGGGCGGTCAAAACAAAAAGTGGCAAATGCGGCTTATTATGGACATACTCCCATTGACGATAACATCGTGCTACCTCTGTTCCGGCCAGATCCGGCAAACCGATGTCGAGTAATGCCCAAACAAAAGACTGGGCTTGCAAGGTACGCAACGCCGCTTTTCCCTGGGTGACGCTAATCACCTTATAATCTAACTGACTGAGTATATTTTTTACCACATGTAATACTAAGGCATTATCTTCCGCTATCAGCACTGTTCCCTTTGCTTTGCCGGATTCGAGATGCGTGATTGATGCAGATTCTGCGAAAATTGTCTTGTTTTTATCGAGGTCTTCTGTAGCTAGAGAAAAATTAAAGTTTAAAGTAAAACAGCTCCCCTTGCCCTCCTGACTGGAAACCTTTATTTCGCCGTTTAACCGCTCTACGGTTTTTTTAACCAAATACAAACCGATGCCATAACCTTTGTATTCGGCCTGATACGAGGGATGCGCACGATAAAAGCGATCAAATATCTTATCCAGCCTATCTTTCGCGATGCCTATCCCGGTATCTGCTACGCACATTTCTATATGAACTTGATTATTTTCCATCGATATTCGTTTGATCACTAAACGAATCTCACCTTGCCGAGTAAATTTTACCGCATTCGATAACAGATTGAGTAAAAGCCGTTTTAATTTAATTTGATCACTGATAATCACCGGCAGCGTGGGATCTATGTTGAGTTGAAACTGTAATCCCTTACTTTGCAGTGAGGGTTGCATCAATGTTTGTAATTCTTTGCCCAGCTGGATGAGATTAACCGTCTGTTTTTTTAACGGTTCCATAGGATGCTCGGCGGCAGTCACTTCGATGACCGAGTTGAGCAATTCTAACAGTTGTTCGCCGGCGCTATGGATCATTTCTCCATAGTGTTGTTGTTCCTGCGGCTCCATCTTGCCATTGGCTTGGATACTGGCAAGACCGATAATCCCTGCTAAGGGTGTACGTAGATCATGACTCATATTCATGATGAACTCCGTTTTGGCTTTGTTAGCAAATTCAGCTGTTTCTTTCGCTATAATTAACTTTTGCTCAAATATTTTTTTATCTGTCACATCTAAGGCTACGCCTAACATTCCGATGATATTACCCTTCCTATCATATAAGCGATTTTTTTCAGTTCTGACGACTATATGAGATCCATCAGCACGCTTAAGAGGAAGTGCGTTTTCGGTAATTTTTACCATTCCTGTTTCCATAACCTCTTTATCTTCTTTTTGAAAAACTTTAGCCTCTTTTTTACCCCAATTTATTTCTAAATCAGTTTTCCCATATAAACTTTCTCTAGAAAGTCCTGATAGTTCAACAACATTCTTATTAAATCCTACATATTGGTGTTTTTTATTTTTCCAATAAATAAGCCCTGGTAAATTAAAAATTATATCCTCTAAAAGAAGAGAAGAAACATGAATATCTTTTTCTGAAAACTTTTGATCGGTAATATCTCTCGCTATACCTAATATTCCAATAACCTGATTTTGCTGATCATATAAGGGTAATTTGTCTATATTAAAAAAACGAAGTTCTCCGCCAAATTGCTTTATAGGAATTTCATATTCTTTAGTTAAAGTAATTTTTTCTATCATAACGCGTTGCTCATCGGCCAAAAATTGATCGGAAAGTGATTTATCCAAGCAATAAAAATCCTTATCACTCTTTCCGAAAATTTCTTCTTTATTTTTTAATCCCAATAAATGTGCTGTATTATCATTACAAGCCATATAGATAGATTTTTTATTTTTCCAATATACATAGTTCGGCATATTATTAATCATTAAATTTAAACTAAAAAAATTTTCTTCTATAGTCATAAAATTTATTACACCTTAACCTTCATAATATGAAGTAAAAATACGTTAAAAATTACCATTTTAACACCTTGAATATAAAAGATATAATTCAATATACTTTGCTCTATACAAAAATACTAAAAGCTAATAAACTACTATTCTTTCCTATACTAAAAATAACAGGATAATTACAAAATTTACCATGAAAAAATCTCTTTTCCTAAATAATTGGCAAAAAAAAAAATATTAACCAGTAAGCAATATCAGTCTAAAGCATTTGAAAAAATAAATAATCTGATTATAAAATCAAGACAAAAACGCCAAATATTCTTGTCTGATGGGACTCAACTAACTGAATTTATGTCTTGTTCTTATTTAGGTCTTGATCAAGATAGACGTATTATGGCTTCTGCAGCAGATATCACTCAATATGGTGTTAACTTTGCTGTTTCTAGAACAAGAATGCGTATTGAAACTTCATTAATTCTGGAAAAATTATTAAATAAAATATTTTTAGGTCATTGCGTTACATTTACTTCTTTACATCTGGTGCATTTGGGGATGATTCCATTACTAGCTTCAGGCGAAATGCCAAGTTATCCCATTAAACGTAATGGTCCTTTATTTATACTCGATAAAACCGCGCATGCTTCTATGCAAATAAATCAGGGTTTAATGCAACAATTTGGTGAAGTTAATCGTATTGATTTTAATCACTCGCATAAATTAGAAGAGCAATTACAACTGGCTCAAACAACGAAAAGAACGCCTATTATTATCGCAGATGGCATCGGCTCTATGGGCGGAAAAATACCCATTCAATCAATTTTTAAACTTGCGGATGAATATGACGCTTATGTCTATTTAGATGATGCCCATGGCGTATCTGTGTATGGAATTCACGGATGTGGTTATGTCTTAAAGGAGTTGGGATATTTTCATCCGCGATTAATACTCGCTATTTCCCTATCGAAAGCTTTTGGCGCACACGGGGCAGCTGTTGTTTTACCGACTGTTCACGATGAAAATCTCACCAGAGAATTCTGTATTCCTTATGTTTTTAGTAATCCTCTGCCCGCAACAATAATTAACTCCGCTATAGCAGCAGCTAATATTCATTTAACAGATGAAATTTATACATTGCAAAATTCTTTACAAAGTAAAATCAGTTATTTTGATAAAGAATTAGCGTATTCTGTTATTAAATCGAAAATTATTAACTATCAAACTAGCTCTCCCATAAGAGGGATCTTCATAGGTGAAGAAAATAAAGCGATTGAAATTACCGATAAGTTACGCAGCCAATATCAATTGGCAGTTACTGCCGCTATGTATCCCACGACAGCGAAAGGAAAAGCAATATTACGCATTACCTTAGGCGC
>DALYCY010000004.1:68543-85286 GCA_031973495.1 Candidatus Aquirickettsiella sp.
GAACATTTAACCAGTCGCTTAAATCAATTAGTCGAAATTATAGAATAAACCAAAAAAATTAAACTCAGTGTAAAAAGAGCCTGTAAACCATTTTGTGTAAATGGTTTACAGGCTCTTTTTGGCATCTCTATCGCTTCACGATGTAATGAAAAGAACGACCTACGATTTCTGTTTCATTATCTTCCTCTATTGAGCTATTTAATGATTGTTTATTAATAAGTTTTAATCGCGTTTTTGAAGCAATGAATTCATCAATTTTAGTTTTCATCTCATCTATTTCCGCACGAGTTTGCTTGAGATCAGCTTCTATCTCCGCCTGAGCTTGTTCTACCTTAACATAGAGAGCATTTATCCTCTGCTCCAATTCTGCTACCTGTAAATCAAAATTCTGCTCCATTTTCTGAACTTCTTGGTAATTTCTCTGCCCAGGTAAACAAACTTTTAATGTCTGTAAACCTTCTTTTATTTTTCCCAATGATCTTTCTGATAGCTGTTTAAATATTTTAAACAGTTCTGTTTGTATCGCTTGCAGCGGCTCATTTCCAAGCGACTTATCGGGATGAAATAATAAAACGCTCTTTCGAAAAAAATAAATGAGCTCGGTTTGTAGAGTTTCTGCTTGTTGAATTGCTTCGTCGCTGTCAAATTGATTGTTTATTACCTTATCAATCAGTTTTTCATATCGTACTATCTGATGATAGGCTAATAACCTTATCGTAGAGAAACAAGATTCTAGGAAGTTTTTTATCTGAAGAAATTGTCCAGCGGATTGCTCTTGTAACATAGACTTTATTCTTTGCCGTTTTATTTTCACCCAATCTTCTATCCAGTGGATCGAGCAGCTTATTTCTTGTCCGGTGGTAGCATCAACGAATGTGTCACTTTTTATAGGCTCATCAGAAGAAGGAAGATTAAAAATATTTTTACTCAAAGTGGATAAATAATGAGACAAAATATCATCGAGTCTATCATACTCTTTTTCCAATTGACTTCGTACGCTGTCTCTATCCGATTCAGATAATAGAGCTAATTTTTTCTTCATTAATTTCTTAAAGAAGCCCCAATCTTTTCTGAAGCAGCGATGCATAAAATCGTTATTATTTTTCCATTTTAAGTTTCCAGTGCGTTGTTCTAAATAGTTTTCAATTTGAATTCTACGTTTATTTAATCCATATAGGGCGTCTATTCCTAGATATTTTTCAAATACAAAAGCGATAGGTTCTTCTTCATCAAATAGATTCTTTATACAAATTGTATGAAAAGACTTACAGCGGTGATAGTAAGCCAATAGTTTAATCTTACGATGAATCGGTGTGAATAAACCTAATAACCAGCGTTTCCAGAAAGCTTGTTGCCAATAATGAATGACTTCTGCTTGTAATTCATCCGGGGATAATCCAAATAGTTGTACACTCTTTAGATTGCTTTCTTCTCGGTTCCATAAAGGGTTATCGACAGTGAGTGGCGGATCCACACTAATAAAATCCCCCCATCTTAATCCCCACCACCAAGACATCCACTCAAAAGGTTTTTTAGCCAGCTCATTCCCTATGTTTGCCAATAAGCTATTTTGCATTTCCTTTCAAACTCCATTTAGTTTAACGCCTAGGGAAAAATCTCGTACTAGGCCCTGGTTCATTTAACGTTGACGTTTCAGAGTCTTTAGTAAGCGCTTCTAATCGCGTTTGCATTGCCGCTAATTCTGCTTTAAATTGCTGACGTTCAACCTCTGCATTTTCTTGATTTTGCTGAATCGTAGCTTCTAAATACTCACATTTTTCACTAAGATTTTTTATTATATTATCCTTTTGCTGAATAACTACATCTTTCTCACAAATCATATCGTCTTTCTCTGCCAATTTTTTAATTTCTTGCATATTTTCTCGCAATGGGCCTAATCGGCCTCGTAGACCACGATGTAATTCAGACCCATATTTCCAACCCCAATCTGCATCCTTTGAAATAACGCCTATTTCACTCAACATGTTTTGCACATGGGATATCGATTCCGTAGTAACTTTTCCTCGAGCATCATGAAACATGATAAGGCATTTAAACAAGTTACAATAAATGTCGATAAACTCTTTTTCTCTTTGTTTCGAAGGGCGCGGTAACCTAAGCACATCTTTCAATAAGTTCAGTAATCGTTCAAAATCACTTAACATAATAGGATAGGTTCTTTTTTTTAAGATTTCAGCGTATTTTATCAGAGACCATCCAAGTTCTAGCATTATATCTTTGGACTTTGAATAATGCTGTAAAACTCGTTCTGCGGTACGCGGTAACGTTTTATCATAAGCAATATGATTAAGAATAAGTACCTTAAAATGGGTGTTTTTTTCAAAAATCTGTATTAAAAAAGGTTTTTCGTTACCTTGCTGTTCAAATAAATTGGCGCCTGCTTTAATCAAACAGTTCAGCATAAAGCTATCCTCTTGCATCAAGGCATTTTCTAATAAACAATGGCCGAGTGTTCTGGTGCTGTTATTAACCAATAGATTTAAATTCAATCTAAATAAATCTAAACGTTCTTCAATATATTCAGCGTGATCGAAATACACCACATGGACCTCAGGGGCGAAGCTTAACCAATTCTTCCGATTATCCATGCTAATACTAAACGGAATTTTCTCTTCTAATAGAAATGTTATTTCTCTTTTTAGCCTTCTAATTGCGGTTTCGTCTGTTTCGTGCGCCAAGGCATTTTGTGCCTTCAATATTAAACGTAGAAATTCGGCTTGATTAAATTTTTCGAGATCAAAACGTTGTTGTCCGGTCCTTCCTTCGACTAAGCGTTGATTCATTTTTTTAAAGATGGCTTGTGATTCTGGATCGGCAGGTTCCTTTAATAACATCTTTTCGATAAAATAGTTCTTATCTAATAACGTATTTAACGCTTGATACCCTTCCACATCGATCTCGGTATCGGCTAAATTCAAGCTTTTAATTTTAGCGTATTGTAATGCTTCACAAAGCACTATTAAATTATCCGCTTTGTTTTCATCGTGATTGGGTAATTCTAAGGTCAAGATATCCAGCTTTAACGGGATTGTTAAAAATCGCATCCATCCACAGGCATGAAATTCGGCTTTAGTGATACTTAACTCGGTTAAATAATCTTTTATCCTATCTAATTGTACCAGTAATCCATCGATAAAATACGACCCGAGTGAGTAACGATGCTCACCTTGCCAAATAGTCACATTATCCAGCGCGATGACACCCCATTTCGGCGAAAAACTAAATAGTTGTTGTAATTGTCGCAATACCGCTTCACCGCTATCTTCTTGTGTACAAAGTGTAGGAAGATCCAGCTTAAATGTCACATGACTTAAACAGAGTTTATAATGCGCTTCAGGGAAGGAATTAGCTCGCGTCTTCAAGCACTCTGTAAAATCAGCCAGCCTTTGAGTGGTTAATATTTCATTGCTTAAAATAAAATGGCCGCTTTCTCTAAAGTTCTGCAAAGCGATATCAAAAGACGATGTTGTTTCATCTGGATGATTAGGTTTGGACTTCATCGTAACTTTGGGCATCAGTGACTCCTTATAGTATAGTTGTTCCCATTATTGCAACTATTGCAATTTTTTTTCATATCTTTTTAAAGGATAATTTATATAAAATTAAACTCACGTGGAAACAAGAATCACTTATTTTCATGTGCTAATGCGATTATTTTATTGAAATTAAGAAGGATTCAATTATTTCTATTTTATCCGCTTTAAATAAACAGCTGATGGTAATAAATCACGTACTGAATCCACTACTTGGCTAATTTTATCCAGCTGTTTTTCGCTCTCGGTTTGCTGAAAAAATAAGTAATGGCCACTCACGCATTTATTGAGCACAAAAGCGCTACCTAGGGTGAATATCAATAGGCTTAAATTACCTAAGATCTTTTTACAACCGCGATGTTGTGCTAAGTCGGGCCTAGCCCTCTGAATCATAGTCAAGGCCTTGGATCTGTAATCGCCATAATCCATTGTTTTTTCGTTAAAATACCAATGATTTAACGCCGTTAAATCGAAAAAAAGTCTTTCTGCTGCATTGCCCGCTGAGTGATGACGACGATAAAATAAACATTGCGATTTTTTAAATAACCCCTCTAATTGGATTTCGATGTCAACATAGGCGAGAAAAACCGGATTAACCTTTGATGTATAGTTAGGAAAGGCGTAAATATTCAAGATAGGTTTCGTTGAAAAAAATAACTCCGCTGCTCTAAGCTTCTTGACCGAATTTAAATCATCAACCGATTTAAACTGAATGGCCTCTAAAATTCGAATACCTTCTTTAAGATCTTTTATTTTCTTATCAAATACGGTAATCAGGCCATGAAAAGCATAAGGATAACTGCTCTCGATGTGAATTTCTAATTTTTTTAGCTTAACTAAAATAAATGCTAGCGCGTATTTAACAGATTCTGTTTTTTCATGGTTTTGACTATTTATCGGCATAGTTAGGACCCCTTTGAGGATAGAACTAAAAATTTTTTTAGTACGCAATATTTTCTCTATCGGATTGCTTTATTTTTTTAGCATGATTTTTGACCTCCTGTTCATATTGCAAACTTAAGCATTGGTTACATTCTTAAAATTTCAACCGATACCCCATAATTGATAGCGGATAATTGATAATCTTTTGATTAATAAGATTATCGGTAAACTGGTCTCTAATTGTTATTTTTTCTGTAAGCGCATTTGAATTCTCTATTCATTATTGGAGATAATTCGTAATATGGTTATTTTTAATCGATAAAAAAATTCCCCTTGTTGAGGGGATAGATTGGCTTAACAAGCTATGCTTTTTAAGTGTCGTTTTATCTGCAAATAATAAAATTAAATTTATTGTCCTAAAAAATAGGCGAATAAAAAAATAATAATTAAGATTTTCTGTAGCAGATTTTTTCATCCACAGTCTACCTAAGCATTACGCGTCTATCAATCAGCCATATAGTGTAGTTAGTTGCTATCGGTTTCAGAAAGGTTTTGCTTAATTTTTTGCTTGATATAATTTATTGGAAATAGTAAAGGCTTTTACACTTTTCTTAAAAGCGCAAGCAACTGTGATTGGAATCAGCAAGGCTGGAAAAGATATTCTAATATTTTGTTGCTACGCCGATTCAATTAATCAGCTCTTAAGCAGATAATTTTAGCTGTTATTTGGCTAAAGACGGGTTATAAGTAAGCTTTTCTTGACGCCGTTTATCGGAATCAAGCATTTTATTATTTTTAAGGGAAGCAGAAAATAAGCCACTACGCTGCAATAAATAACTAAAGTTTTGATAATCGCCCTTAACTATTCGTATTGTTTCCTCAAATATAGTTAATACTTTGTCACTTAAAGCGGCACATTGCCCTTCATGAACTAAAGCTAGCAAATCCTTATTTTCTTTATTTTGGTAAAAATCAGAAAATTCATCAAATAATTTCGTCATTACCGATTCTTTAATGCTATTCCAAATAACCTCTATGCCTTGTGTTTTAAGGCGCTGTATCAGTTGAGTAAACGCTAAAAAATCTTGTCGGTTATCCGGGCTGGCTAAGGATAATAAATACGCTAACGACTGTTCCTGGACAATAATAGGCAGCTTCAACGAAACTGTTCGGCTATTGACAAAACGCACTTTACAATCGGAGTGGATGCCGTGTAGTTTTTCAATCAACTTGTTGAAGGTCCCTGAGATGCAAATACATCTATCTTCGCCACCTAAATATTGGCCTTGTTCTGATAAGTTATAACCACATTGGATCTCATAAAGTGCTTCAATCAGCATTTTTTTAGCATCTTGTAAGCTTCCCTCGCGATGATTTTCATCCAAAATAGCCAAATAGACTAACGCCAATAGTTGCCGCAGACTCACCTTGGATCTCTTATCAATAAATATGTAGTCAATAGCCGTAATTCTGAGTATACGGCGCTTAGCCGCTTTATTTTTTTCACCCTCATCGGATATACCATTAATAAAATTGGTCAGTTGGCTAACCATACAAGCTAGACTTGCGCCTTGTATTTGCGCACCATAGCGTGCCAATAATTTGCTAGCCGATTCCGATACCGACTGATGAACACTCGCTGTATGGGCACTTTGACTATCATTTAACAGCGCATTATCCGGATTATTATTGAGTAAATAAGCGACGTAAGCCTGAATCTGTTCTTCTGGATTCGCTTGACGTGCCCGTTGCAAAAATTCATTGAAAACTTCTAAAGTGACTATATGTAGCGGAAGTCTATCCCATATTGCACCGCTTAATAAAACGCGATGCTGAAGTAAAGCAGAAAAATTTCTCTGGTCTAAAATTTGGCGAGAATGAAGCTGATGCAGCGCTGAAGCAACGACTACTGGTTCTGAGAATGACTGAACGGCTTCAAAATTTCTTTGGTTAAGTATTTTTGCAGCATAAAGTAAATTAAGTACCGCAGCCATTTCATTTGGCGCCGGATACCGTTGCATGATTTCAAAGTTTTCTGCTTTCAGCATCCCTGCCCCATAAAGCGACATCAGTGCTAAAACAAATCCAGTTGGGCGTCGATGCGATTTAACCGCCTCAAAATTTTCTTCGCTAAGCATTCCTACCATACTAAGAAATTCGATGGTATCAGTAACATCGCCTAATTTTTCATGTGTTCGAAGCGTCTCAAAATTCTTTGCCGTGAACAAACCGGCTGATTGTAGTGCTAAGAGTGCACAAACTAATACATAGACTTCTGGATGTGATTGGATAGCCCGTTTATGCGCTGTGCTAAGTGCTGCGGTGGAATAAAGTTTATACAGCGCATCAGCGAATCGGATTGGCGCTCGATGAAGTTGCATCGCTTTAATGTATTCTGGCGTAATGATTCCTTTGCGGGATAGCAATTTATAGGCCTTAGCCAGATCCAAGGGCTTCTGATGCACGAAAAGAGCGGCTATAGTTTCTGAGTTGAGTAATCCAATTTGCAGAAGAATCTTAAACGCCTCTTTAAACTCCGACAGATAGCTGCGCGCGCTAATGGCCATCCGGTTTTCCAGGGTCAGCAATCCATGCCAATACAAAAATACTAGCAGATAAGCGGCACTCTCTGGGTTTGCGTGGCCTTTAATCAACTCAAAATTTTCTGCTGTCAGCAGCCCCGATTCATAAAGAGCAACGAGTGCCGTAACAAGCACCTCTGGGGATGAATGGGATTTAATTGCCGCCAAATTTTGCGGCGTAAATATTTCCGTTGCATAAAGCGATGCTATTATCCAACAACTTCTTGTGTGGTCTGTGTGGTTTTTTTGATAACGGCGAAACAATGCACATTCTAAGATTTGTTCGAAGGGAACTTGATTGATAGTTGGACGCTGCTGTAATGCAGGAAATCCTGCCGAAAGAAAATTAAGTCCGTAGGCCTTTTGTTGCCATAAATAATGATATTTAATCAAGTCTTTACTCAGATTTTGGAAAATAATTCTGGCAAAGATTTCTAATTCTTTTTCCGCATTCTCCTCCTGCGTTAAATACTTGGAAATACTTATTAAAAAATTTTTTAGTTGATAATTAGTCGCAATGATTTCATTCCATTTTAAATAAAAACTTTCGCTATCCAAACAATTTTCTAAGCCAATCTCCTGTTGGTTTAGCCAACTTTCTAATTTAGCTAATATTTCTCGTTGATTGGCACTTAAATTATCTATCTCAAAACAGGATTTTATAATTTCATCGGTAGAAATGCGCTCTTTTAGCGCTCGAAATGCCAGACACTTATTATAATAAACCCAAAGCTGAATTTTTTTATGGATAAAAGTAAAGTGTCTTAGTAACCATTGTTGCCATCTTGGTTTACTCCAATAGTGCTGTAACTCTTTTTGCAATTGATCCGGTGTTAATCCGAATAAACGTATATTGCTTAGCTGCTCATCGCTGCGCTTCCATAGCGGCTCTTGCTCCGTTACAGTCGGTGTCAGCGTAATTACGGCAGACCAAGGCTTCGATAACCACCAATGGATACGCTGTGATAGTTTTTGGTTAAGAAAATAGGCTTTTTCACTAAAGGCAAAATTTATTTTTAATCGCATTACCTTTCCCTTTTTAGCGTCATCATGTCCTTATGAGCGCCCACTGCCTTATCTTCTCTCGGCTCATCCGTATCGCCTCGTATAGCGACCTGGCACACTAAGGTGGATAGCAAAAAAGCTAACCCTAAAAACTGATATTTTTGGTCAATTCACTATTTTTAGCGCGTCTCATTGAGAGTAAAAAGGTGCTTTTTTTATTATTTGATTAGCGCCGCACCAAAAAATGTGTACTCGTCGCTGGCGTTTCTTCGACTGATTGCGGCGATTCGGAGCACGGATTCACACGCCTGTTTTGTGCCAATATGGATTGTTTGAATGCTTTCATCTCTACTTTGATTTTTGCTTCAATTGCCGCTTTCATTTTTTCTTCAATTGCCGCTTTCACTTTTGCTTCAATTTCCGCTTTCATTTCCGCTTTAAATTCCGCTTGTTTTTGTGCACGCCTTGCTTCCGAATCCGCTGCTGCTCGTGCGATTTTTTCTAATTCTGCCTCGACATGTAGACGAAACTCCTCCTCATGACGTCGCAAGTCGACTAATATCTTTTGGTACTTCCATTCGGCAGAACGACCCTCTAGTCTCTGCAGACCTTTGCCTAATGTTTCCATTGCCGCATCACTTAGTTGCTTAAATTGTTTAAACAATTCTGTTTTTATAATGATTAAATCTTCATCTGCATTCGACTTATCCGGATGAAATAATAAAAACCCACTGCGAAAAAATTTTATTAGGCCCAACTGTCGTAATTTGAACGGGTTTATCTGGCTTATCGCTTCTTCGTAGTTAGCGGCTACACCTCGCCTTACCAGCTCATCAATCTTTTGCTGATACTGTTCTAGTTCTAGCGCTACTAGCCTGCTGATACTATACAGGCTTTGTTCTAATAATTTTTTTATCTCGGCATAGGGCCCTTCGGGTATTTCAGCCGCTAACAAATCCGCTATCGCTTGCTGTTTTAAATTGACCCAAGTACGCACTGACTTCATATCCGCCAGATCGGTGTCGATAGCACCCATCGGCTGCATCGTAACAGTCGCGGTAGGACCTAGATAAACCAATTCTTGACTGCTTGCCGGTGCAGCAACATTAAGCTCGGCTGATTCAAGCTTAGCACTGGCTTGTTCGGAAGAAGAAGGCAATGATCCGGCTAAGTAATCATGCATAGCTTGAGCCAGTTCTTGATACCCTTCTCTTATTCGACGACCTAGACTATTGCGTTGACTTTCTGTGGCTAATTTTTTTAATTTTTTATTCATGAGTTTGAAAAACTCCCGTTCTGTTTTTTTTTCGTACTGATGCAACACCGCGGCAAAACTGTTTCGCTGCCAATTTAAATCACCGGCATGTTTTTCCAGTATTCGCTCAAATTGTCTCGTGCGTTGACTCCACCAAGTGCCAAGCTGTGAAAATATAGCTTGCTCTTTTTCGCTACCTTGGAAAGCAAACACGCCAACGGGATATCGCTTCTTAACTTCTCGAAAGGAAAGGCAACGTCGATAATAAGACCATACCTCGCGCTTATTATGAATGCGGCTAAATAAAGCCAAAAACCAACGTTGCCAAAAAGGCTTTTTCCAATAAGCTTCTAGCTCGGCTTGTAATGCTTCAGGGCTTAGACGAAATAAGCGCAGACTCTTTAAGCTCTTCTCATCTCGACTCCATAAAGGCTGCTCTGGGCTTAAATACGGGCTAATCGATAAATCAATTAGCCATCTTTTTCCAGCTTCCCACCACAAGGTCCAAGTGAAGGGTTCTTGAGCCAAGCGTTGCTCCATGTCATGCCATAACATATTCAGTTTTATCTCCTTAAGATGATAGATATCCTCCCTTATTGATTAGCGCCGCGCCAAAAAATGTGCGCTGCTCCCCGGTGTTTCTTCGAGTGATTCCAGCGATTCGGAGGGCGGATTCATACACCTATTTTGTGCCAATATGAATTGTTTGAATGCTTTCATCTCCGCTTTGATTTTTGCTTCAATCTCCGCTTTCATTTCGGCTTCAATTTCCGCTTTCATTTTTGCTTCAATTTCCACTTTCATTTCCGCTTGCTCCTGTGCATGCTTTGCTTGCATTATGGCTTGTTCTTGTGCCGCCGCCTCTAGAAGCTTATTTATCGTCGCTTCCTTTTCGGCGATAACATGCTGCTGGGTTACGATAGTGTTTTCCTGTTCTACGATAGTATTATCTTTTCTCTGCACAATTTTACTTTGACTATTTTTTAATTCTTGATCGAGTCTAGCTAGTAATTCGAGCATTTTGCTATGAAGGGCGGATCTATTTAAAAGACCACGTTCTGCTTGCAGTGAAATATCTCGCATTTCTTGGACAATTTTCTGCGATTCAGACAAGGAATCGTAGCTCGGTTTTCCGAGCGCACTATCCATCGCCACTTGAATGCATTTATCTAAATTTAGATAAATTTTGGCGTATTCTTCGCCTCTTTTTTCAGAAGGAATTTCGCTACCCAACATCCAGCGACATAGATTAACAAAATTTTTGGTGATAGAAATTAGTTTCGGCAGATCACTTTTATAAATTAAAATATCCGCATAGTCATCCAGATGGGTTTTAATTTCTCCTAAAACAGTACATACCTCGGGATATTCGCTAAAGTTCTGCGCGGCCTGTTGCATCAAACGTGGATCCCGCGCAACGTGATGGAGTACCACTTCCTTGATAGCACGGTTCCCTTTGCCTTGTAGTGCTGTCACTAAAATAGGTGTCTCAGCCAGCTGAGGGGCTGCCAATAAATCCATTTTGGCGTCCAGCAAAATCGTCAAGGCTTCTGCATTGCCTAATTCAACAGCCTTTTCAAGCAAAAGATGGCCGACTGTTTTCCCTTGTTCGGCAATAAATTCCTGCAAATGAAGCTGAACTAAGTCAGAATACCGCTTCATATAGGCTTTATACTCTTGATAAACACGCGGTAATACACTGGCTTCTCTTAGCCACGCTTCTTTGGTGTCATCAACCAACTCCAGCTCCGCTCGATCACTTAATAAAAAAACAAACCGCTTCATCAAAAAAGATATCTCTTGTTTTTGATGTTGCTTTTGTCTTTTATTTTGTGGCGATACGAGCTTAAGCGCTTTTATCTTTTCGAGGGATTTCATTGCCACTTGCAGTAACCTAGATTGGGATAATTGTTCTTCTTTAAATCGGGCCCAAACCGGTTTTGCTAAACGCTGCTTGAGCTGCTCATAGATTTCCACAGCGGTGTTATCACTACCCGGTTCGGGTAAATCAATTCGCTCTATACGGTAATTTTTATCCAATAATTTAGGTAAAATCTGATAGGCTGCTGTATCCAGCGGTATATTTCCAAAGCTGATGCATTTTAGCTTCGGGTGCCTGGCTAAGGCTTGACTAAGTTGCAACCAATCGTCACCACGATTAGCGTCGTTTATTTCCAGATGTAAAGACTCTAAAGCAGGGCTATGCAGCAAGAAATTGATGAACTCGGCTAGAATTTCGCCCAATGAGCAAGGTTTCAAACTGAGCTCTTTTAAGCCACTCCCGGTAGCCGCTAACTTGCTTAATAGTTGATTTTGAAAATCGGGCTTTAAATAATGCATGCGGCCCTCTTCACGAGAAAACACCCAATCAATTTTAATCGAACTCCAAGTATCCGCCAGACTGAGCAGGTCGAGAAAAGCTTCTTTGGGTTTATCTTCCGGAGGAAACTGCAAATATTCGTCTGAATCACTAAACCTTAACTCGGTGCTGGAATCATTACTGGAGCGCGCCATTTGCAATAGCGAAAGATCAGCAAATTTATCCTGCCAAGAACGCGGCTCAGGATGTTCTACAATAACGCCGCTAATAACCCGCTCTGGATCGGCTTTCGGCAAACGACCGGGAATAAGTTTAACCCGGTTTAAATGAAGCTGATAAGCGCTTATTTCGGGTTTGTCTTGTTGGAGAAATCTAACACGAGATTGGAGCTGACGAATTTGTTGTGCATATAATGACTGTGCATTTAATTCAAAAGCGCCATCTTTAGCAAATTTATCGTAGGCTCTAGCAAAGCTCGGCATAGTTTAAGTCCATTTTATTATTCGCTTTTATTGTCGATTATTTTTTATTTATTTCGCCTAATTTTCTTCATTTTCAAATTATAAATTATATTTTAAATATTGACTAGTATTTTATTTTAAAAAAATATTTTTATCTAAACATCAAATTCCTATTTAGCAATTGCTTGTTAATTATTTATTAATAATCGGTTAATTTTATTTATTTTTTGCTACGTAAGCTTGTAGCGATTATCAGCTAAGGCAAAACGATATGGCGCATTACACTTCAGTCTAGCAGCTCAATTAGTTAAATCTGAACACAATCGGCTTGCGTTCAGATTTAAGTTTATGTTTGCTTAAGGCTTAAGAATCTAAGGATTTAAGTAATTTTTTCGCTACTACCTTTGCCGCTGCATCCCATTCTAAATAGATGTCATGGGGATTTTCGCGTATTTCCTCTTTACTAAACTTGGGTAAATCCCCCGTTACCATCAGTAGCCCACTGTCTTGCCATAAAACTTTAGCACTGGGGCTAAGCAATTTCCCTTTAATCCATAAATGAGGTCTAAATTTAGTTGAAAATTTAGAAGGAACGACCAAGCCATACTGTTTAATCTCAAGCTGTAAGGTGGCATCAGCACAGCCTTTATCAACCATTTTAAATCGTCCATCTTGTTTGAGTTGATTGATAACCTCGTTTCGGACAATTTCGCTGATTTTAATGCCTTCATGATTAATCAATCCTTCGATGCCTTTTTTTTCCTTAGCCGCTGCTAATTCGAAAGGACGCGCCAGAATGGCTCCTGGAATAATTCCCATAGTGCAATAAAGCGTAAAAGCCGTTGCTTCATCCTCATTTCGATACACCATCTGTTTCGGCATTAAAACATCTTTACTCACGGCGATGGTTTTAATCGATTTCTTTTGTTCAGGGGTCATGCTTATCGTTGAACAGCCTAGCAAAGAGAAACATGTCGTAATGGCTAAGGCAGAATACAAGTATTTTAATAGTTTATTTTTAGTGCGCATTGAAAGATTCCATCTTATTATTTTTATTTTGAAAATCCATTGGGCGGTATAACCACCCAATGGATTAAATTGTAAAACGTACGAACGATTTTAGCGTTTATTGATCTTGAAATTTAATCGAGGGCGGTAAAGCACCACATTTTTTCTTGGCATAGAGGGTACGCAACCAATTATCACGTAGCTGGTAGGATTGAATTTCGATACGCTCCGCATCGGAGAAATCCATAAAGAACCAAGGCACAATAACAAAAGCACCGGCAACACCTAAGGCAATATTTTTTGCCATTTTGTTTTGCTCAGGAATCAGATTGGTAATCTTGGTTTGGTTATTCATTAGCTCCAGCTTCAAGGCATTACAGGTTAGACTTTCATCACCGGGTTGATGCTGAGGAACTGGATTTGGTGTTCTTCCTGCACAAGCAGAAAGTAAGATAAGACTTGCGAACAAACTGGTTAACTTCTTTTTCATAAAGTAAGGATTCTTTTTTATTTTTATTCAAAATGACAAACGCACAAATATTACTATTAATTTAATCGTAATTAAAGTTTTATTTAAAATAAAAAAATAAATAGATATTTGGCGTTTTTATGCAACTGTCAACGACACATCATATTCGAATGAATTTCGAGAATGCACTAACATAAAATGCTGATCGGTTCATCATATAGCAGTTAAGCGCATTCTCTATCTGAATCTAAATAGATGCTTTATGCGCACCGTTTTTTTATAACCGCTAATCTAAATCTTAGCGGTGCCGACATAGTTTCGGCAATAATTTTTTAGAATTTCAATATCAATTGATATATTAAATTATTTTAAGAAATTCAAACCAAGGGTGGATATTTTTTAACCGTCTGTTAGGTTAAAATAAAAGCTTAGTAAAAAACAAAACATAGGGAATATAGGAATGTCAAAAAAAAATCGCGAAAAACAAATTTATACCTTAAAAGAGGCCAAAAACGTAAATTATAGTCAGCATGCACCACAAAGCCTAAAAAAGATTCTGGAACAAGGCCAAAAGGAAGGACGTTATGAAGTTGCCCAGAACCTTTTAGCCATCGGCATGCCGTTGGGTTTAGTCAAAGAAGTCACTAAACTCCCTGAGTTAAAGAATGCAACTAAATCAAACTAGGCTTAATTTTTTTACGCTCATACTAGACTACACAATAGCTTAAAGAGACTACAAGCTTTTCCAGAAGAAGCCGCCAGGAGAATGATTATGACGTTTACTCAGCAATTAAAAGAAGAATACCAACAAAAGTTTATCGACACTTTTGCGCAACAGTTAAAAGAAGCAGGGCTGCGGCAAGATGAATACCGTAAAGCCTTATTAATCGCCAGAAATTTACTAAAGAAGCCTGTTCCCTTATCGGTCATTAAATCCGCCACTGGCTTATCTGAACAAGCGCTAATCAGCGAAGATGTCTGCTAAGAAAGAACATTATGACCACCCTAGCAGTGTAATAAGAATCAACACACCGCTTCAGTAACACCTGTATCTTTACTGGTCATAGCCGATAATAAACGCGCGCGTGGCACACTTCATCGCATCCTAATTAAAGCGCTGTGTTTAAAAAAACTCAAAAAATAAATAAAATTTTATTTTTTGAAAAAGTAGTAAGTAAGCTATATCCGCATAATCAATCTAGTTGCTGGCAATTTTTTTAAAAATAAAAAAATTACCGTTTATAAACTTTCAAGAGTGAATTCCGATTGCCATTACTCATCTAGATCGTTGGCAGCACTGTTTCCTCAGCTCGCTTCTTGGCTTTGATGTTTTATCCAGAGCTTTTTAAGCTTTTTTTGGATAAATTTTATTAATAAAATTTGTAATTTACCCCAAGAAAAATTAGTACATTAATTATTCTATTTTTAATTATTTCTAATTTATCAGGCGTTAATTTTTCTAAGTCGTGTGGAATATGCCAATAAGGTTCCTTTACTGAAAAATAAATTTCTCGCAAATACGGATTTATCATACTTTCTGTTTCAAAAGTAATCGCATAACCATCTTTTTCAATATAACTTATATGGTGTCTTCCTAGTTTTACTTTATAACCTTCACTACTAATCACATAACCTTCATTTATTTTACGGAGCATAATTAATCCTCGCTGCCTCATAAAGATAAGTAGTTTCTCTTTCAAAAATATTAGTCACATTTGGATTTTTTAGTAAAGCTGGAAGCTCTATGGTATTAAAGATACCCTCTGCTCCAGCACCACGAACAAAAACATATGTTTCGCCAGATGCAGATTGTGCATATCGTTCAGAAAGCTTTTGCCAAGGTTTAATTGAGAGTTTTTCTGGCAAGATCAAGCTAATATGTTGATTATCAAGATAACCTCCTCCTGGTGTCATCTCTAATGTCGTTTTATTAAATAGCCTTGAGAATTCCTCAGCCTTAATCCTATTAGCTCCAAAATCACCCGAATAAAAAACCGCTGTGTTAGGCGATGTGCTTACATCTAAGCTTTCAGCTTGATTCAAATAACCACGTAAAGTTATATCTGTATCTAAATCGCCTACGCGTCCAAATTTTGCATTCAAATATGCACGCCTTATTGCAAGATCATTAACAGCTTTTTCTGCGGCTAATTGCTTAGAACCAAACAATCCCCATTTCTCTAATTGACTGCTCACACGACCAACAACTCGTTGACTTCCCTGATATACACCCTCGATGGCTTCTGCGCCAAGTGCGGCTTCAGCTGTTATAATCTGGGCGCCCATCGCTAAAGGGGCTCCTATGGCATAGCCTGCCGCTTCCCAGTTATCTTGAGGGACTGCATAGTTTCCGCTAAATACTGAAGATACCGCGGCGATAGTCCCTTCGCGCAGCTTTAATACATCATCAACACCTCGCCAAAATCCATTTGGATTTCTTGGTAGATCCACATGCTGGAATCGACTCACTTCCTCGCTAACACGCTGACCTAATTGATCGGCTGTCCAAGGATCGTCGACATCGAAGGTAATCGACGGCAACGGCGTATTCGCCGCAAACTTGGCCTCGTTAATAAACTCCGATTGCCATTGCTCATCTAGATCGTTGGCAACACCGTTTCCTCGGCTCGCTTGTTGGCTTTGATGATAAGACTCGTCTTCTGATATCGATTTGGCTTTCGCCTGCTGCATCGTGACGCCAACATTATCGGCTATCAATTGTGTGGCTAAACCTTCGATATCAAATCGGCCGCGTACAACGCCACTCAGGGCCGCGGTCCCGATATCCGTTAGACTGCGTTGCACCCAGGGATTGTCTAGCTTCATCTCAGCGCCGATCTTATCTCCTAACCCCGCCGAACCCATCGCCAGCGCTACCCCAGCAAGATCAAATTGATCGCGTACCCCTATCGCCATTTCAGCAAATTGTTCTTCCACATTTACCATGCCCACTTTGAGCATATGCTCGGCGAGTGCTTCGGCTGATTTGGCTTCGGCCGGGGATAGACCCGCTGGCAATTGAGCGGATAAACCGGCGCTAAGCATCACCGTTAAGGTTTCTGCCAGCGAAAAATGATCCAGTAAGCCTAAACCCACACAAAAACCTTGCGCCGCCGCATCCATTAAGCCGGCTACCACCGCCGTTAAAATAACATGTGATAGACCAACCATCCCCGCCAAAACGGCGGGTAGCGCGGCGACAAGTTC
>DALYCY010000004.1:85296-100316 GCA_031973495.1 Candidatus Aquirickettsiella sp.
GAATATAACAACGACCACCACCACTATCGCTCGCAGCAGTGTCCCCCAAAAACTGTGATGCTCTTGCGGTTGTGGCGTTTGCAGATGCGGTAGCAAGGAGCCCTGCATGATTTGCAACAATTGATAATACGGCAGCGCCATGCCGGCTTTATTGCGGACCACAATAAGCTGAGGAATGACTAGCGTTTGGCCGGCAATCAGTGCACCACCGCCATTCGCCGCTTCGATATAGCTGGCTAAACCGGCATCACCGTAGATCTTTTCCGCAATCGCCGCATAACTATCGCCGGTTACACTGGTATAAGTGGCTGGGATATTGGCTAAGGCATCCGATTGTCCGTAATTTTTATCCCACCAATTCAAAACATGATTTGACCCCAGTGGGCTAAAGCTAATCGCTCGGCCCGGATTCATACCATCCATTAAGGAAATTCCCAGTTCCCTTCCGGCTCTATTTTGTTGTTGATGGCGAACAAAATTGAGACCAAAGCCACCGTCTTTATCCCCGGCATAACTGCCTAAATATTGGCCATTTACGCGATAAAAATAGAAGGTTTCTTTGGCGATAACAAAATAGTCAAAAGTAAACCACTTTTTCTCGAAATAGAGGCGGCGAATCACCAAGCCATCGGCGGTGGCTTGAAAATATTTGTGTTGATCTTTCTCGCGGGAGTCGGCATCTTGAGCAGCGATTACGGCATTTGGCTCGCCGTTCGGGCCGATAAAATGTTGTGCCGAGGCATAAGGGCTGCGACCATGGCGATTGCGTCGATAACCTTCAATACGCGCTACGCGCCATTCATCCCAACCGACATAATGGTAGTCTAAATGATCTTCATTAGCAGATTCATCGTTATAATGAATGACTTGTCGTTGCGGCAGGCCTAGTGCGGTCAGATCTTGGTATTCGGTGTGGATGGGTTTGCCTTCATTAATGATCTGAGTATCGGCAGTCAGCCACCCATTTTCATTACAGACGCGCTGATGTTGAATATGGACTCTTTCGCCTACAATCCAGTCCCCAGGGAAGCTATCTTTATAATTTTTTTGCCATCCTGCCAGGTCATATTCTCGTTCTGTCGTTTCATATATTTCGGAATCTGTTGCCGTGTGGTAAGCAGAACCGATAAGCCGTCCGTCGATATCGTATTGTAAATCTGCAACTAGCTTATTATTGCTTTCGTCTAATTGCGCTTCACTGATTCGGCGGTCAGCTTGGTAGCTAAATTCGGTGCCTTGATCTGACGTTAACTTAATCTCGCCGTCTGCTAAGATACCTTCGGCTAAAAGCACCCTATCTTGGGCATCGTATTTCCACCATACCTCTTGTTGTAGTGTTTCTCCAGCGCTGTTATTAACCACGCCTTTGATATAGCGACGATTGCTCACCGCATCATACGCGGTGGTAAAGACCGCTTGATTATCCCGGGTGAGAATCTCTCGTCCTAAGGCATCATTTTCTGCCGAGGTCTCGCGCAGTAATTCACCGTTTTGACCGGCTACGCGTATTCCAATACGTCGGCCTTCGGTGTCGTAACTATAATAAGTGGTTTTACCACTGGCTAAATCAGCCAGTTCGGTAACGCGTCCTGAAATATATTGATAGCTTAACTGTTGACCCGGAACGGGTTTTGGCGTTAGCGCATAGACATCTATTTCAAGTGCCTTATTGTCATACGGTATAATGCGCCGATCTAGTTGTAGGTACTGTCCATGATCACCTCCTTGTGAGCTGGCTTCGATCACTTGTTTTTTATGGTCATATTGATAGTGATAAACCGCGCCACTGAGGTCGGTATGTTGGATGGCTTTACCAAAGGCATCGCGTTGCCAATTCAAACGACTTCCATCGGGATTTTCTACCGTCATCAATTGACGATAAGGCCCATACAGCATGCGGGTAGATTGGCCTTGCGGTTCATAACGTTGATTCACATTACCTAAGGCGTCAAAGTTATAACGGCGCGTATTCCCGGCTGGATCAGTCGCACTGATGCGGTGTTTTAGTTGATCGTAAGCATACACTTGTCGACGACCCGAAGGCTGTTGGAATGCTAAAAGATTGTTTTCCTTATCATGCCAATATTGACTGATTTGGCCAGCAGCATCTCGTGTTTCATAGAGGTTATTCAGCGCATCAAAGCATTGAGTTTTACGCTTCGTGCCATCAGCTAATAACTCGATAATGAGATGACCGGCAGCATCAACGATAGATCCACGGGTATTGCCATGGGCATCTTGGCTGGCGATGGCGATATTTCGTTCGTTGTAGCCAAAGCGGGTCATTGGCCGCAGGGTTTTGGCGCTGCCTTGTTCATCCACCACGTCAACCCAAGGTTCGAGGGTTTGCAGTGGCTGGTCTGCATCGTTATAGCTAAACTCGCTGGTATGGCCTAAACTATCGGTTTCACTGAGTCGATTATTCCACAGATCATAGCGATAACGGCGCGCCGGCTGCACCAGATGTTGTCGATCCGGCTCGATGCTATTGGGGCTCGCAAATACCTGTCCTTCGCGTGCAATAACTAAATTTCCCGTATGTTCGCCACAACGAAAGGGGTAAACGCCAGCCATAAAACCACTGACGTCAACGGAAAACCCGCGCGTACTCAGATTGACGGTTTGAAATTGTTTCCAACAACGCATTCTATCCTGACTGACGTCCAAATATTCTAACACCGGGCTTGGCTTGGCAGCTTTTAAGTCGAGTAGCGGGCTTACCATGAGCAGCCGTTTAGGGTTAAAGCGCAATTCGCTGATAACTTCAGCATCAAACGGTGAAGCGCTGGGTGCGACATCCACATAAAGTGGGATCCAATCCTGCTCTGCTTCGGCGACGGATTGCTTCGATGGATGCGACACCATTTCCCAGTCTTCTTCATCACTCGATTCGGCGCATGTGCTGGCCAATACTAACCAGTGATTGCTTAATGGTGTGGTGATATCGGTGACATAGTGACTTGGCCATAATACCGCTAATGAAAGGCCTGCAATGGCTTTGATCGGTTGATCAAAATCGACATTACTCTGAATCTCGTTACCTTTTTTATCGACATAGCGGCTTCGTTTTGCCGTAGGGCTTATCTGGCCGGTTTGTAATTGCATCTGATCGTGGCTATCGCGATAACGACATTGCAACTGCACCGATTGCGCTTTTAAGAAAGCCGGCAGTTGCCAGTTGACTTCGGCATGATTGGCTAAAAAGCGCACACTAAGTGCGGCCGGCAATTCGCGTGAGAGCGGTTTATGCGCGGGTTTATCACTATAAATGGTAAAGTCCAAGCTCAGTGCTGATGGGGATTTATCAGATTTTTGCGGTTTTAATTGATAAACACCGGAAGAGTGGCCACTCAGATCGACATAATAATCGTGCGTGCTCGGATCCAAGTGCAGATCCAATACCGCGCGCTTTTCAAGATCTTGCCATAACTCCACGGCGACAATATCTTGTGTATTACCGCTTAAGCGCACCAGTGTGGTTTGCTTAGCATCGCCGATGGCGACCAGATGATGACTGTTGGTCGTGTTGCCAGTATCAAATTGCACCGTGCCTGAACTGATAAAGCTTAAATGCCGGGAGGGATTTGGATTATTCGGATCCGCTTGCTGACTCAGGTAATAACTCATTTGATAATCATAGACATCCGTTGCTAACCGCGACACATCAACCCCGCAACGTTGGCCTTGAACGATGATAGGCAGTGTTTGTTTTAAGTCGGGAAAATCTTTAGGCCAGAGGCTGAACTCAGCGTCTACATTGCGCTCTTGGGGCGTTGGCCAACTCAAACTCTGGATCGAGCCAAACTCGGGGTAAAGTGCACTGGCCAAGAGACTCAATGGAATAATTTGCGCTTGTGACGGATCCAATTGGTAATTGGCGGGCAAGGCGCGCGTTAGCACACGGCCGGCTAAATCGCGCTGGTTTTCAGTGCGCTCAAGATCGTTAATATCCCAGCTGAGTAAATGCGGCAGTTCCAGATAGGAAATGCGGCTTAAATCTTGACGCGCCGATTGCATGCGCAGTGCACATTGACCTTGTAAGTCATGTAGGTAGAGGGTCGCAACCCCACCTTCGGCATTCGAGGACCACAGTCGACCGAGCTTATCGAAATGACGATAGGTACTGAGGTTTTCCGGGTCTTTGCCTTCTAAAATGGATTGATTAAAGGCGTCATAGCGGGTCCAGGTGGTGTCGACAACCTGGGTATTGCGGCGAACTTCAGAACGGATGGTTCTATCTTGAGCATCTCATATTGAAAATATTTTTCATCGAGATCACTGACTTGTTGGTACTGATTTCCTTCGCTTTGTTGCCAGTTGCTCAAAGTCCACCATTGTCGCGCTAGCTTGCCGTTGGCGGTGTAACTGATTCCTTGCAGGGTTTGCTTAGCACTTTGCTTCCAGTGCAGTTTGCCACGCGCATCAAACAACTGTAATTGTTGTTGATCAGCCGGATCACGTGCCAGAGGTTGCGGAAAACTATCCGCTGTAGCCGGTTTAGTGCCTTGTTTAAAACGCGTTGTCGAGACAACTTGACCGTGGGCGTTATAGCCGTAATAGCTTAAGGGCTGCAGGGGATCGGATAAGCCGGCATTGTCACGCACCACATCGGTTTGTGCCAATCGGCAACCGCGTTTATCGTAATAACTCGATTCGATGCTGCCATCTTCGTAGATCTTGGCACTGACAAGATCATTCGGCGTATATTGAAAAGCGACGCTTAGATCTTGCGGCGATTTATCCACTAAACTTGGCAAGCCGTCTGTTAATTGCAGTGTTTGACGCACCGCGTGCTGGCGCACTTTTTTCAGCAAGCGGCCTGCTTGGTCATAGTGAAACTGATCGCTTCGATCCTCACTCGAGGCGATTTGATCCAGTGCCTGATGCAGTTTTGCCAAAGGCCACTGCGAGCTGATGGAAGCGAGCAGTGGTTTGGCATACGCGTGCTGGCTGATCGTTTGATTAAAACTATCTTTTACATAACGTTTACAGCGATAACTAGGCGTTTGTTCATCGCGCCCAATGGCCTCTACTTCGGCGAGACACTGACCATGACGATCAAACCAATAGAACGATTCTTTGCTGCGAATCGCATCGATCTTTTCCGATTGGTAAATGCGTTGTCCAAAGGCATTATAGGATTTTTTAATGTCTGCCTTTTGTTGACTGATGTTTTCGGTGAACTGTATGGCGGATTTAGCGTGTAGATCCCGAGGCGTATAACAATAGACCGGCCCTTGACGCTGAGAAATAACCCGCCCTCGTTGATCATATTGATAATCGATGATCTGATCGGCGTCGCTGTGGCGCGTTCGGTAATAATCTTCTAACACCGCTTTAGGAATACCTGTTTTGCGGTATACGCTTAAGTCGAGTGTACAAGGCGTGGCATTGCGAATGTGGCGACGCATCTGGCCGAAGGCATCGTATTCTTTTTTGCTGGTAAAACCTAATGCGCTTACCTCATACAGCGGTCGCTTTTGTTCGTCATAAACCCAAAATTTCCAATGACCGGCATGGTCTTGTTCAGCCACTTTCAGCCCTTTGGCATTGCTGGTTCGATAACGGCTTAAGGTTTGTTTTTTTTCGGGTCGATAGCGCCAATCCTCCGGTTTCAAGGCGCCGGCATCATCGACAGCTATTTCGGGTAAATGGGTCGCCTGCCATTGGTTAAGGCCATTATATTCTGCCTCGAAAACGCGCGGTTCTGCAGTATTGGCGGCGGTAATGATTCGACAAACATTACCCACTTTATCGTAGACTTTATGTTTTTCGATAGCGACATCCAAATTCGTTGCCTGCAACAAACCGGACGCCTCTTGACGCACTTGGGTCATCGGGACAAGTGGCGTTATTTCAACAATCGCGCGCTTGGCACTATCAAAAATAGTTTTCCACACCGACTGCTGGCGATCGCTATAGCTTATTCGGTTATCTACGGCATCGTATTGATACGATTCGACATACGCTAAGGCATCGGTTTTTTGTATCAGTCGATTGGCGGCATCATAGGTTTTTTGCGTAATACGATCTTGCGCCGGATCGGGTGTTAATGCGTTCAATTGTGCTCGCAACGCGGCATACTGTTGTGGCACTGCAACACGCTGATTAAAGTGAACCTCTTCTGTTAAATTGCCGTTGGCATCCTGTTGATAACGGATGATTTGGCCTTCTGGATTGACGCTATAAAGTGCTTGTCCTAGGCTGTCAAAAAAGAACAGTTGATAACGATCCTGACTCTCATCGCTGTTAATGTGTGCTATCACTTCGCTTATCGGCAATTTAGCCAATTGCGCCGGATCGGTAACGGCATTGGCATAGTCTATTTGACTTATCAAACGCCCTTCGGCATCAAAGCGTTGTTCGTGAATATCGTTCAGCGGACCGATACTAAAACGTAACTGACCAACTTCATCGCGTAAAAAATAATGGATACGATCTTGAGCCGGGTCAGCGATTTTAATCAATTGCTTAGCCAGTTGTGCCGTACTGAGTTTTTCTGGCGATTGCACGTCAATGGCAGTTGCGTACTGAATAGTTTGTACTTCGCGTTGCAGTGCGTCGTAACGTTGTTCGTTTACCGTGGCTAGTTTTCCGTAACAGCGCAGTGTAAAGCGTTGATTACCATTGGCATCGTAGTAATGGTAAGTGAGACCGTCTTCCACATGCGGTTTAAGCATGGCACGTAATTGTTCCGGCGTTGTCTGGTCATTGAGTTGCGCCCGATCTTTTTCCGCCATGGCAAGTTGGTATTCTCGTTGTAAAACAAGTTGATCGGCGTCATTGTATTTCCATTCTGTCACACCGGCCAATGCATTGATCTGAAAACAGCGTCGTCCGGCTGAATCGATTATAAAACGGGTCAGCTGGCCGTTGGCATCGATCGCAGCCAGCGTCATATCGCGACCATTTTTATGCTGTTGAGTGCGAATATCGAGTGCATCTTGGCGCGTTGCCGTGACCGGATCAATCGTGGTTGCGCAGTGTCGGTTAAGTCCGTCGTAGTCGAGGACGCGTACATAATGATCGGCAGCTTGCGCGTCGCCTATCGCTTCACGGATCAACTTGCGTTGTCCGTTATAATCGCAGGTTGTTTGTAAGGCTAAACCCGATTGCGTGGCTTGATTCGGATCCAAGTATTGTTTAATCACATCACCGCGTCGATCATAGATTTTTTCTCGGGTAATGCCGCGCGGATCAATGCTCTTAATACAGCGTCCTAACAAATTATATTGATATTGGGTTTTTCGCTGCGATGACTCGACATCTTCTATTTTTTCGAGACGATTTCCAAGTGCATCATAAACATAACGGGTTTTAATCCCAGCAAGGATCTGTCGTTCGATTAAATCACCGCGTAGATTGTAAACTGCCACATAGCCTCTACCGAGTGCATCACGATAGCGACTGATCTTGCCATCGTAGCTGTGTTGCCAGGTTTGTATTTGTTGATGGGCATCGGTTTCAGCGATCTTTTCGGAAAAAACATTTTGAATAATCGAGCGTCGATTACCACGCGGATCGATAATGATCTGTTGACGTTTACTTTGATTATAAAGATAGCGGGTGGTTTGACCTAAGGCATTGCTTACTTAGCTAGTTCTATCCCAAGCATCGTAAGCGATGCGACTAGGCCGCTGGTGTAGCGGATTTTGTGTCCAGATTAGGCGCGCTTTACGATCATAGATATGCTGATAGTTGCCGCCCAGCTCGTCTCTAATATGGGTGAGCTTGCCATACAGATTGCTATAATCGCGCTTTATTTTCATACTCGCGTTCTCCGCTTGGCGTTGGGTCATTATTTCTAAACCGCGCGGCTCATATTGATGCTGAATAAGCAAACTGGCTTGTTTGTTGTGTACCGGCAAGCTGGTTTGAGCAATTTCAGCAAATGCATTCGGCATGTATTGTGTTGCATACCCTTCGGCATCGATGCGTTGAATCACTTCACCGCGCTTGTTGTAGGCCTTAGACGTGATGACATCCTGGGCGTCATCTTGCAGTGCATCTAAGGCTTTACGCAAGGAGAGTGATAGAAATCCGCCAGTCAGTGGCTCGTTAAATTTATCGGCTAAAGTGGCTTTAACTTGGCTGTAATCGCGCGTTTTAATAATCCTATTAAACGTATCGCGACTGTATTCACGAATCTGCACTTGTTTTTCAGCAATAACTTGTATCGTTAGCAGCAAGTGCCGCTCGATATTGTAATAGTAATAGCTTATTTGATCCTTGGCTTCAGGGCTAGAACGCTGCGCGCTGGATACTTTTAAGCCACTCGCCGCATAGACATGCCGTCGTGTTTGTTGTTGCCATAGCGCTTCTTTTTGCCGTTGTTTTTGCTCAGGTTTTAATGTGCTATCGGCATCTATCTGTGCCAACAAGGCACTGTTTTGTGCCGATGCTTCGGCCGTCGTTTGACCCCAGCCATCGACACGACATTCATTCGCGCGATAGCTATCGCCGCTGATCTCCGCCGTCAACGCATCACGTACACCGCGTGCGATAATTTCACCCATATTATTATAATGGGTGAACGTCACCTTACCATCGGAGCGACGACTTTCTATTTCACGATTCAGCGCATCGTAGACATAACTTATCGTTTGATCTTCCGCTGATTCGGCGGGTAAAGGGGGAACAACACGGGTGTTGTTATAAAAAGCCACATCAACCGGATTGGCATAACGCTTTTCACGACTCACTACGCCATTGAGTAAATAATCTTTCGTGGTGATATACCCTTCGGCATCGACACTTAAAATAAGCCAACCGCGCGCATCGTAAAAGTGATATTCATGGGCATCATAACCGCGATAAGTCGGGGGTCGAATTTGGTCGAAATCATAGGCGTAGATATCGATAGCGCGACATTGGGCATAACGAATAACTTCAGTCACCCAATTGGCTCCATTGCGTTTATATTCCGTAACGTAACCGGCGGCATCTTGTAAACCGATAAGCTGTTGATCCGCATCGTAGAAGCTACGTTGTATTCGATCGCGGTTAGGATCTATCGATAAAAAAATGTCTTTTCCTTGTCGCAGCTCAGCCAGTTGTTCAGGCTGAAGTCGTGCTTGATGTTGGACCTGTGCAATCACTTGGTTATGGTGGTTATAGACCCGTTGGGTAATATAAGATTCTTCATCAACCTGGTAAATCAAGCACTCGGAGGTATTATAAAAATCATAAATGGTTCGGTCATGCAGCGGGTCGGCTATCGACATCGCTTTCATTAAATCGAGTAAATTATCGGCAGCGGGTAAATGCCCGGGTGAACGACCCGCAATCAGCTTTTCCTTGTCGATGCATTTGGCATAAGCAATGGTGGTTTTATAGCGATTTTGCGCATCAAAGCGATATTCGGTTAAAGCTCCGCTAGGATGGACCGTAAACCCTAAACGACCTTGCGTATCATAAAACTGATAACTAATTTGTCCATCAGCGTGGGTACATTGTTCGGTAGCACAACCTGCCACATTGCGGCTGTAAGTGGCCTCTCGTGTGATGGCTTGAGCATTATTCACCTGAATGGTTTGCTGTTCTTTAGTTACCCATCCGCGTATATCCAATTCGGTGACTTCACGCCGACCATTGGGTTGAGTCATTTCGACACGTCGATCGACATAAAGGTAGCTTGTTTTTTCATCGGCGGCATTTTGAGAGGATAACAGGCGACGTAAATTATCAAACTCCCTCAATGTCTGAAGTTTAGGCGCGTCTTTTTCGCGAGTTTCGCTGTGAAAATACAAATCACCGAAAATAGTATAGTGGGTAATAAGCTGACTCATGCTGTCATCGCTAATCCCTTGTCCTTTGTCATCGATGTTCGCGTAACGATATGTCCGCCTTGGCTGACCGCTGTTATCGTAATAATATTCGCTTAAACAGCGCTGTTGTAAATTTTGTTGGCTGACCCAACTTGTCATTTCGGCTAAACTGGGCACTTTATCCTTGGCATAGCGTTCAACCGGAAAACGCCCCGCTAAATGAAGGATTGTGCATTGAATAGCCTCTCTGTCTCCATCGTGATATTCCCTTACGCGGCCTTCCGGACTAATTTTAAAGCGCAAATACAAACCTTGAGCACTCCTTCCATAGGTTTGATCATACACTTTACGTGTAACCTGGGCTGTAGCGTCGCTATACTTGATGACCTGGGTTATCCGATTACGCCGTGTACTGGTTTGGTCATAATAATATTCCGTTATTTGACCATTGGCTTTTTGCTGTTTGATTAACTGACCATCGGTTGCATCATATTCAAAGCTTTGTTGACCTTGCCCGGCTGAAGTCATGCTCGCTAATTGATTATTTTCATGATAGGTATAATAACAACTATCCATTGAATTTTGCGGGTGCAAGGCATAGCCTTTTTCACGATCTATTTGCGTAATAGAACCTTGCTCATTAAAGTACAATTTCGCTGCCACCTTAGCAAAATCTTTAATCGAAGTCGTTCGGCCGGCATAGGTAAAGTCTGCCAATACGATGTAGTCGGCACTCATAGAACGTTGGCAAACAAATTGTTCGATAGGCTTTGCGGTATAGTCGCTAGGTTCCCGATAGTGAAAGTAGAAATAAGTTCCGTCGCTTTGCTCAAGACTAGCAAGATAGGCTAAGGCATAAACACCTCCCCCACCCTCGGCATCGGCACGATAGTGATACTTTACGTACGGCCATTTCGATTGATCGTGATCGGCTAATGCGATCGTGGTTTTGATTAAACGCGCCGCTTTATCAAACTGTGAAAACTGTAACAAACTTGATTCATCTAAAAAAATTCGATAAAAAGACTCTATATAACTACCATCGCCACGTTCTTGACGACGAATTTCATAGCTACACCCGGGCGTTCTTATTCGTTCAAGTTGCCACGGCGTTTCCATTTGATCATAATAATATTCTGTTGCCCTATTTTCACTGTCAAGACGCTGAATTAAATGACCTCCTTCATCATAAATTTCGCTTATTTGGGTTTTAGAATCAAACCATTTCCATTGTTTCGAGGCCGCATCATAACTCAGATAGGGTCGACTATCCGACCAAAAAGGCGCTAACCAGCGGCCGGTTTTATCATCGCGATGATACGGCGTTTCATGGCCATCAGCTTCGACTAAAATTGCCAGCGGTGCGGAAGCGGGAACGGTTTTTAAATATTTATGCGCTAAACGCCAAATACCTGCCACCGTTTCGGCGTGACTGTTATACACATAATACAATTCCAACGGGAAATTTTTTTCCACTAATGCTGCTTTATGATCACATAGAATCAGGTTTCCCGTGTTTACATTGACAAAACTCTGAATTTTTAAGAGTCCAAGATCGCGGCTAGGTAATGCGGCGCCAATTTGTGTGTAGGACGAATAGCTAACACCGAGACCTTTGCCTGAAATGAGTTTGAAAGGATACGATAAATTCATAGGAATATTTCCTTATTTTTATAATTTTTTAAATACCAAGCATCGACTAACCCCGTTTAAGGATGAGATTGTCTTAAGTGAGGATCCGCTGTCACTTCAGCTGTTTCCGGCTCAAGCGCTGGCAGTCGCTCTGCGGCAGGACGAAAGAATCGATAACTCGAACGACTGGCTCGATAGCCTCCATACAACAAAGCGATAACGCATAAAATACCTCCTGCACACAAAAGGCTGATTAAGAAAGGACTGCCCCATAAGATTGTCGAGGTCTTGATGCCTGGGGTTTTGGATAAATTAGTTTGATTCGCTAGCACCGGTGGATGGGCGGCTGACAGCTCACAGCTGCGCCAATCGAGGTGTGGCATACGTTTCGGCTCAAGAAAATCAATATCGGGCAATGAGGAGGCGACACGACAAAAAGCTCTTATCGAAGAGGGATCGAGTTCGGGTTCGATAACATGCAGTTGTACTAAGGCTGTATTTGGCTTCATTGGATAAAAAACACGCTTGGCTTGTCTTGAGATTGTTTTTTTATCCAAATCATTAACATGACAGGGCAATCTGGCCAATTCTGTTACGAAACTATGCAGTGATGCTTGTTTAACCCGATTGTTGTTGAGTATTAACTGCTGTAATGGCGATGTGTGCAATAGTGGCGCCAATGCTGTAAAGAAATTTTCATCCAGCGCATTAACACTTAAATCAAAAAAAGTCAGTTTGGTTTTTGCTAAAGCCTTCGCTAAACGCTGTGCCATAGGGCCAGGACTACTGATTTCATTCTGGTTAAGCTGTAATTGGCTTAAATTGGTTTTAGGCAACACCTCGAGCAAGTTCAGTAAGCTGATCGCGGTTATTTTATTATCGTTTAAATTTAATGCGCGTAGTAACAACGTGTTGTTGGAAAAAACCCGGGTCAATGCTGACACATCCTGGTCATCCAATTGGCATTTTTGGCAGCTAAAACTCAAAAGCTGGGTATCGGGAAACGCTTTAACCAGCGTACTAAATCCATGCGCGGTTAAATCGGTGTTGGAAATATCCAGATGTTGCAGCGAGGTAGCCGGTAGATGTTCTGCCAGCATCGCGGCTCCTTCATCATTAAGTTCACATCCCGCCATATTCAAGTGCTTTAAACGACGATTGCTGGCTTGTTTTATTAAAAACTGGATGTCTTCATTTTCTAATAAATTATTGACCACATCTAAAGTCTCTAAATTTTTCAAACAAGCCTGCAATGCGGTGATCCCTTCTCCCTTTAATGCGGCATCACGTATCGTCAGCGCTCTTAAGGAAGAAGTATTGACGGTATGGCAGAAAATATTCAGTGCGGCTGGGGAAAAAAGATGCGTCGATAAGTCTAAGCGCTGCACAGCACTTAGTTGAATGGCTTCTGCCAATTTTTGCAGACCTGCATCAAAAAATGGATTGTCGGCGACATTGAGTGTCGTTAAGGAACTATTAGCCACCGCTGCACTGATGTGCTGGATTCCCACATCGGTTATTTGATTCGTGGCTAACTGTAAATTATTTAGATTTCGCCACTCATCACTCAGCAGGTTCGCCAAAAACACAGCGCTCACATCGGTCATATGGGTATCGACTAAATAGAGTTCTCTAAGTGGCGTGGCAAGCAATGAATTTAACAACAATTTAACAGGCTCGTCGCCAACTAATTGATGACTGATATCAAAACGCGTGACATTAATTCGTATTAGCCATCGCGCTAAGGCTTGTATATGTTGCCGAGTAGGTGCTTCATTCACATCGCTCTCTAGCGCAACACGGGAAACATTGAGCAATTGTAAGGGTGAGCGTAACATCGATTGCAAGCTAATCAGCAGTTGCTCCCAATCAGCTGCCGCCCAGCTTGACCAAGCTTGTTGAGAAAAATCGATGCGGGTAATTCCAGGCCGCATCGGCATCTGCATAAGATGACGATGCAACTCGGCGGCACTTTTATTTTGTTGCAGTAACGCTTCTAAACAGCCTTGCGCGGTAAAGCTATTTTGATAATTCACAAAAGGCCAATCGCAGGCAACACATTCATAACGTTCACTTTGCACTAAGAAATTAAAATATTTAGCTTCGGCTGCACAGGCGGATTGACGCTGAAAATGATCCGCTAAAGCGATTAGTTTCGTGATCACTAGCTGCATATAGCGACTCATCGAATACAGGGTGTAAAATGAGCTCAATAACAACGGAAACCAGAATAATTGCGCCAGAGCAGTTTGCCTATCTCCTAACGTCCAGCGAAAATAGCGCGCTAATCCGCCGCGTGTACGCGATTGACCGAGAGAGATATCATCCATCGCTTCATCGGACTCAGTAGGTTGATAGCGCGCCGCTTCAATCTCTTCAAGTGATGGATTGGCCCGCAACTCAATAATGGGTTCTGTTCTCAGCGTGGTTAAGATAATCTCTCTTAACTGCAATAAACCGGCTTTGTGCGCCGGATCTTCAATAAATCGTTCTAAATTATCCGGATGAAAACTGGCAGCAATTTGTGTCAGCAGACGCAAGGCTTGGTAACGAATAGGAAAATAATTTGATGGATGCGCTAACTCGATCAAATTGACCAACAACGCTTCTTTCATATTCAGCGAAATCAATAAACGTTGATCTGCGTTCTGTCTTCCATCCCATAGCAACATGAATTTAACCTGTGCCAAGGCGATTCTCACTGGGCTAAATGGAAATAACGACATCCACGCTTCTTTAAATGAAAGCGTTTTTTTATCCAGCATGGCTGAAATTGTAGACAGTTGATTGATCAGCGCAGGTTGATCCAGCGACCGCATTAACTCGCGTTGTCTATCTTGTAAAAAAGCCGCCGTAACGCCTGCCATAGGCGGGAACAAGACCGCTCCTAACCAAAGCCAATCGGCAAATTCATGGACTACATCGCTGCCGAAATGGTAACTCCATGTCATTTGATTGTTTGCGCTGCCTAATAAAATATCCGCGAATGAATTACCACAACGTTCATCTAAAATACGATAATTGATCAGATCATGCAGCAACAAAGCGGCTAATAGCGCAGGTTGCACGCCTGTTATGATAAAACGTGCCGCGTCAAAAAAGTCTTTCATCAGATTAGCGCGACGGATGGTGCACCATGCGGACAATGGAATACCTTCACCACTTAGCCAAAATAAGCGGGTAGCGGGTTGAATCGCAGCGGGCGAGGTTTCAGATTTGTGTTTGATGCCCCACAAGGCACAACGCGCCACTAAATCGGTAAAATACCAGCGCTGTAATACATCAGATCGCGTGCTTAAATGGAGATTGGTTTGGCGTTGATTTACATCAGAGCTAGCGCCAGATAATTCTGCTTCTGCTAAGGTTTCGTTTCGCTCTGTTTGATCATTTAATTCTGCTGCAAGGACAAGTGGTTCTTGTTGCTCATCTTCCTGAAAAAGCCGGCCTATGCTAAACATATTTTTTTCCTTTTTGTTTTTTATCTTTGTTTTTTATTAGCCACCCTCTTTATCAACGGATAACTCAATGTTTAATCATAAAAAAAATCAACCGATTATCAAGGTTATTTATTTTTTAATTGTCGTAAAATAAAATCGAAATCATCTTCCAGGATAAGTGATA
>DALYCY010000005.1:0-3515 GCA_031973495.1 Candidatus Aquirickettsiella sp.
CCGGCCAACCGAATGGTAGGGCAGGTTTAACCCTAGCCAACTGTACCTTTGAAAACCCCTGCGGGCCGAATGATTTTACTCAGACCAACGTCAATACCTTAAATAGTTTATTGCCAAGTACCGATATGTTCTTTAGTGGAGGCACTTATAAGGCCGTCAATGGCACCAGTGCACTGACTTTAAATAATGGTCAAAGCATTTGGGGTACAAACGCTGATTATAGTGATGCCGCATCCGGTGTAGCGCGTCCAACGTTTAACGGTGCCTTTATCTTAACCGGTGATAACATCTTAGACAGTATTATTTTAAATAACAGCTTAGGCGCGACTACAGTGGCGATTAGCAGTACCGGCGGCCAAAATCTGGTGCTCAATAACATGGTTATGGGTAATGGTGATACGGATGCTCTTCGTTACGGAGTGGGCTTGAACCTTACTAGTGCTAGTGCTACTTTAACTAATTCTTTTATTTTTGCTTCCGGTCAAAATCCAACATCATCCTTGTTAGCGGATGGTATTTCATTAAAGGGCTCGTCACTCGTGGTGCAAAATAGTAGTATTAGCGTAACAAATAATTCGCCCAATCTTAATGTAGATGGTATTTTTGTAAATAATTCTATTCTGCAATGGACAGATAGTCGCTTGTTTGTGTTTAGTACCAGCGCCTCTGGCGCTAATTTCGTCACAACAGGGATTGGTGCGGTGGGTAACTCCACAGTTACTATGACGATGAGTAGCCCTACGTATAATATTAATGTGGGGGCAGCAAATCAAGTTACAATCGGTCTCTCGGCAGAAAGTACAAGTACAATCGAAATGATAGGTGGTACTTTACAGGTAGCTTCTCAGCTAGCACCGACAGTCCCTGTACCAAACCCAGCTCAATTAAAATCGGGTTCAACAGTTACGCTTAGCGGTGTCAGCTGCATATTAAATGAGACGACTGTTGAATGTTAGAGAAGCTATTTAATTTTTACTAATTAAAATGACTTAACGGGTGATTTATCACCCGTCAGGTTTTTTAGTTTAAACAACGAACAAATAATGCGATGTAGCACTTAAAGGTGTAAGTTAGCCATTAATTTTTTAAAATTTGTTATTATAACAAAATGTATCAAAAAAATTGGCAGTGCTTACTCAAAGAAGTCATTACGGATCCGGTTGAATTATTTAAACAACTGGCGATTGATCCGCGTTTATTGCCAGCGGCACAGCGGGTGGCTCAATTGTTTCCGCTGCGTGTGCCAGCAGGTTTTGTTGCGCGCATGCAAAAAGCCAATCCTTCTGATCCGCTATTGCAACAGGTGCTGCCTTTAGCCGCTGAAGAAATAGAGGCGCCTGGGTTTAGTGCTGATCCGCTGCAGGAACAATCCGCCAAGCCACTGCCTGGTTTATTGCATAAATATTCAGGACGGGTGTTGCTTACCCTCACCGGAGCTTGTGCGGTTAATTGTCGTTATTGTTTTCGACGTCATTTTCCCTATCCAGAGAATATTCCTGGTGGCAAGGGTTGGCAGTCTATCTTGCACTATATAGGTGCGGATTCCAGCCTCGTTGAAGTCATCTTGAGCGGCGGTGATCCGCTGCTTGCCAACGATCATTACTTAAAAAAATGTATTGCCGACCTGGACGCTATCCCGCATGTAAAAATTTTACGCATCCATAGCCGCCTACCTATTGTATTACCGGAACGTATCACGACCGATCTGTTAGATGTCTTGAGTGCAACGCGTTTGCAAACAGTGATGGTGACACACAGTAATCATGCCAATGAATTAGATGCATCGGTGCACGCGGCGATGCATCGTTTACGCGAGCGAAACATTCCACTATTAAACCAGTCGGTATTATTAAAGGGGGTTAACGATACGTTAGAGGCCTTGAGTGATCTCAGTTATCGCTTATTTGAGCTTGGTATTCTCCCCTATTATTTGCATGTCTTAGATAAGGTACAAGGCGCTGCACATTTTGCCGTCGATGAACATCAGGCGAAACAATTATGCATCGCATTGCGCGAAAAATTACCCGGTTATTTAGTGCCGCGATTGGTTTATGAACAAGCTGGCGCTAAATCGAAGCTCGCATTACTTTAAACTATCACCGAGCGCTTAATCTTTTTTTGTAGGAGTTTCGCGGATAATAAATAAAACAATAGGTAGGATAAGGGTTTATGGCCTATCAGACACGCATCAATACTTCCCTTTAGCGCTTAGTGAACATCCTGTTCACAAAGGTCTTCTATGCCATAAACCCTTATTCTACCTATTGTAAAAATTTTACCGCGAAACTTCCCTGCTAAAAGATGCCAGGCTTAGAGCTAGCCAGAGACATCGAGAAACCTTATACTTTGCAATTAATTTATTACCATTACCCGCATGGCGGATTTGCTTATTTCTAGACAGGTATTTTATGCCACAGCAGACAAAAAACACCCGCATTGAAACCGATAGTATGGGCGCTGTCGAGGTTCCGGCAAAACATTACTGGGGTTCACAAACACAACGTAGCTTACAGCATTTTGCCATTGGTAATGAGCAGATGCCTTTGGGTGTTATCCATGCTTTTGGCCTCTTGAAAAAAGCGGCCGCTATGGCTAATCAGACTTTAGGTTTGTTAAGTGCTGATAAAGCGGCATTGATTAGTCAAGTCGCTGACGAAATAAGTGCAGGACAACTGGATGCTGAATTTCCTTTACGGGTTTGGCAAACCGGTAGCGGGACGCAAAGTAATATGAACGTCAATGAGGTGATTGCCAATCGCGCTAACGAATTAGTCGGGGCAGAGCGCGGCAGTAAAAAACCCATACATCCGAATGATGATGTGAATAAATCACAATCTTCAAATGACACTTTTCCTACCGCGATGTATATGGCGGCCGCTTTAGCCTTGGTCAAGCAATTGATCCCTTCGCTACAAGCCTTATATGCCGGTTTAAATGAGAAGGTAGATGCCTTTAAAGATATTATTAAAATAGGTCGCACCCATTTGCAAGATGCGGTCCCTTTGAGCTTGGGTCAAGAGTTCTCTGCTTATGTTGATCAATTAGAAGCTGCCTTAGTGCATATTGAACAAACATTGCCCGGCCTTTGTCAATTGGCCATTGGTGGCACGGCGGTGGGAACTGGATTAAATACCCATCCAAAATTTGCCGCATTGACGGCCGAAATAATTGCCAAGGAAACTAAATTAGGCTTTGTATCGGCGAAAAATAAATTTTCTGCGCTAGCTTCGCATGAGGCCTTAGTTTTTGCCAGCGGCGCCTTAAAAGCACTAGCCTGCGCCTTAATGAAGATTGCCAATGACATCCGTTGGTTAGGTTCCGGGCCGCGTTCGGGTTTGGGCGAGCTGATATTACCGGAGAATGAGCCCGGTTCTTCAATCATGCCGGGAAAGGTTAATCCAACCCAATGTGAGGCGATGACCATGGTGTGTGTACAAGTGATTGCCAATGATACCGCGATAGCGATAGCAGGCAGTCAAGGTAACTTTGAATTAAATGTCTTTAAACCGGTAATG
>DALYCY010000005.1:3525-65011 GCA_031973495.1 Candidatus Aquirickettsiella sp.
CTCCAGTCGGTTGATCTGTTGAGCAGTGCCTGCCATTCGTTCAATCGCTATTGCATTAAAGATTTGCAAGCCAACCGAGCCAAGATTAAAGGCTTTTTAGAGAACTCGCTGATGCTGGTGACGGCTTTAAATCCATTGATAGGTTACGATAAAGCCGCTGAAATTGCCCATAAGGCCTTAGACGAAGAAAGTAGTTTACGTGAGGCTTGTTTGGCGCTCGGTTACTTAAGCGCCGAAGCATTTGATAAAGCGGTGGATCCGAAAAAGATGTTAGGGCCAAACGTTTGATTAATCGAGCCAGCCGCTAAATACCTTAACCGGCGTGCCGCGCAAAAAAACCGCTGCATTCTTGCCTTCCCAGCGTACACTGAGCTGTCCGCCGGGAAGATTGACATGGACCTTTTTAGCCAGTCGATTCAACAGACGTCCTGCAATCACCGCCGCACAAGCGCCACTGCCACAGGCCTTGGTTTCGCCGACACCGCGTTCATAAATGCGTAGATCAATTTGTTTGGCATCGCGGATCTTCATGAATTCGACATTGCATCCTTGTGGAAAATAAGGATAAGGATGCTGATTGAGATAGGTGCCTAATTCTTCGACCGGTGCTTTGTCTAAACAATTGACCTGCAATACACAATGTGGATTACCTAAGGATAAAACGCAGCAATCAAAACGACCAAACGGTGTTTCGATAGGGCAAATAGGCGTAGAGGACATCGTAATGAAAGGAATTTTTTCAGGATCAAAAATAGGCGATCCTAAATTGGCCGTCACTTTGGTGTTGTCTTCTATTTTTAACTCTAAACGATGACTCATGGTCATGATATGGATTGGGTTTTGGGTGGATATTTTTTTTTCTAATAAAAATTTCGCCACGCAGAGTGCGCCATTGCCACATTGCGCCACTTCATTACCGTTGGCATTAAAAATACGGTAATAAAAATCGCTGGATTTAGCGCGTGGTTTTTCGATCAGTAATAGCTGATCGAAACCTATACCGCGATGTCGATTGGCCCACTGCCTTATCAGTTTGGCATTGGGTTTAAACGCTTGTTGTATCGCCTCGATGACGACAAAATCGTTTCCCAATAAATGCATTTTGGTAAATTCAGTTTTCATCAAAGCCCGCTTTAGATGGTTAATCGAAGGTTGGCAATATTCGTTCGTTAGCCCAGAGCTGCGCTAAGGTTTCACGTGAGCGGATTAAATAAACTTGTGCTTTATCCACCATAATTTCGGCGGCCCTAGGTCTAGAATTATAGTTGGAACTCATCGAAAAACCATAGGCGCCACTGTCCATTATGGCTAAATAATCACCCGCTTGTATCGCCAGAGGACGGTTTTTAGCGAGAAAATCACTGCTTTCACAAATAGGGCCGACTACCTGGTAATTTTCTTCTTTGATATCCGGGCGCTGCGTGACGGCTAATAGGCTTTGCTCAGCATGATAGAGTGCCGGGCGCAACAGATCATTCATGCCTGCATCGACAATGGCAAAATGTTGCTCGGCATTTTGTTTCAGGTATTCAATCCGTGTGACTAAGATGCCGGCTCTCGCACTAATCGCACGGCCCGGTTCGATGATTAAATCGAGTTTGGATTTTCTTTTTATAAGTGCCGCTAAAATGTGTTGGCAATATTGTAAGGGCGTAGGAACACTTTCTTGCTGATAGGAAATACCTAAACCGCCACCTAGATTTATGCTGCTTAAGCTAATTTTTTCTTCGGCTAATTGATCAGCCAAATTTAACAGCTGATCGATGGCCTGTAAAAACGGTGCTAAGGTGGTTAATTGAGAACCTAAATGGCAGCTAATACCTTGGATTTTTAATTGCGCAGATTTGGCCGCGACCCGATAAAGTGCTAAGGCTTCCTCGGCACTCATGCCAAATTTACTTTCTTTTAAAGCTGTTGTGATATAGGGATGGGTTTTGGCATCGATATTTGGGTTAATGCGTATCGCAATCGGCGCAACCTGCTTTAATTGTTTAGCTATCTGACTAATTCTGATTAATTCAGGCCAAGATTCGACATTAAAGCAGCCAATCGATGCGCGTAAAGCGGCTTTTATTTCCTCTGTGGTTTTGCCGACTCCGGAGAATACAATCTTTTCCGGCGCCCCTCCGGCTTGGATAACACGTGCTAACTCACCGCCTGAAACAATATCAAAACCAGCGCCCCATTTGGCCAAGGTCGCTAAAATAGCCAGGTTAGCGTTTGCTTTAACAGCGTAACAAATTTGCGCATGGCTAAGTGGTCGCTTAAAGGCATGGTATTGCTGATGTAAGAGGGCGCGCGAATAAATATAACAAGGTGTGCCATATTCGGCCACTATTCTGGCAATGGAAATCGCTTCTACGTGTAATTGCTGATCTAAATAATGAAAAGCCATTAAGAGGAGGATTTCGTCAAGTGATGAGGCACATAAATCGGTGCTTTTTGATCCGGCAAGTACAGCGGGCCCATTTGTCCACAGCCGCTTAAGAAAAATACCATGCCTAGATACAGCAGAGATAAGTGATTTTTTTTACCCATACGTGTTAATCTTCAAAAGATGGTTCTATCGCTTGGCGAAAAGCGGCTATTTTTTAAATTTTATTGCCGAATAGGGCATAAAATCCTCTTCGTTGCTGCAAACGGACAACAATCGGCCAACAACCTGTTCAAAGCCATTATAAATTTTCTATTGTGCAATGACCAAACTGCTAGTATATCGTATCCTCAATGAAGTTGGCGAGTTGGCAGATTTTAATCAAGCGTGCTTTTTATCAATTGAGCAGCGGCCACGTTCACCTCAGGTGGGCTGGTGGGAAAATTTAAAAATATTAGCCAGCGGTATATACTGAAAATATAAATGATTTCGCTAACAAACTATTCTTAATGTAAAACGTAATTTTAATTTTAATGAGGTTTAATACAATGGAAGACCCAAAGCCATTAGATTATCTAGAGTTCAATCCCATCCAATCACCTTCGGCTAGCATTATTTGCTTGCACGGTTTGGGTGCAAGTGGTCATGATTCGGCCAATATGGCCAGAGCGGTTGCCTTAGGGACCGGGTTTCGTTTTGTTTTCCCACATGCGCCGGTAAGACCGATTACCTTGAACGGGGGGGTACAAATGCCCGCTTGGTATGATATCCACGGTTTAAGCTTTGACTCAACCGAAGATGAGGCGGGAATCCGTGCTGCGGCGCAGAGTCTGTTTCAATTAATACAAAAAGAGATCAATAGCGGTATTCCCGCCAATCGAATTGTATTAGCGGGTTTTTCTCAAGGTGGTGCGATGGCCTTGTATACCGCCTTACGTTATCCTCATGCCTTGGCCGGTGTATTGGCGTTGTCCACTTATTTACCACTGCATCATTTCCTTGAGAAAGAGGCCAGTACGGCTAATAAAGCGACGCCGATTTTTATGGCCCATGGCGATGAAGATAATGTAGTGGCCCCGGCGTTAGGTGAATTTTCTTATAATTGTTTGAAAAAATTAGCCTATCCGGTACAGTTTAATCGTTATCCGATTGGTCATAGTGTGTGTCCACAAGAATTGCTGGATATTACCCAATGGTTACAACAACGTTTACAAAAATAAGGATAAACCCGTTATACTCACCGCAATTGAGTTTTTGCTAAGGCGCTGCGAAAATGAAGCAAGCTTCGTTTCTATAAACTACTTGAGGCTTGCAAGTTGAGCGGCAAGACAGACAAAAATTTAACTGCGAAGAGTCTATACTTTTTCGCCTTATTGAGCCGATAAATATTACGCACATTGTATAGGGCGAGACGATAACTATCATGCAGAATATACGTAATTTCTCTATTATTGCCCATATTGATCATGGAAAATCCACCTTAGCCGATAGGTTAATACAGGTTTGCGGGGGTCTAACAGAAAGGGAGATGTCGGCACAGGTATTAGATTCGATGGATCTAGAACGTGAACGCGGCATTACCATCAAAGCGCAAAGTGTCACGCTTTATTATACCGCGCAAGACGGACAGGCATATCAATTAAATTTTATCGATACACCCGGTCATGTTGATTTTTCCTATGAAGTATCGCGTTCTTTAGCCGCTTGTGAAGGCGCACTTTTAGTCGTCGATGCCGCACAAGGGGTAGAGGCACAAACGGTGGCTGTTTGCTATACCGCACTAGAACAAGGTTTAGAGGTTTTACCGGTACTAAATAAAATCGATTTACCACAGGCTGATGCCGAAGGGGTGATGCAAGAGATTGAAGAAATCATTGGTATTTCAGCACAAGATGCAGTTCGAGTCAGCGCAAAGCAAGGCTTAGGAATTAATGAATTATTAGAACGACTGGTTAAGCTTATTCCAGCCCCCAAAGGGGATCGGCAAGCGCCTTTGCAAGCACTGATTATTGATTCTTGGTTTGATACTTATTTAGGCGTGGTGTCCTTAGTGCGGATCAAAAATGGTTGTCTAAAAGTCGGTGAAAAGATAGCCGTGATGTCCACAGGGCGTTCTTATACTATTGATAAATGTGGCATTTTTACCCCAAAGCGACAAGAAACAGCCAGCTTAAGTGCTGGCGAAGTGGGTTTTGTGATAGCGGGCGTTAAAGATATTCATGGTGCCCCTGTCGGTGATACCCTAACCCATACCGCAAAGCCAGCTGATAAGGCATTACCAGGCTTTAAACGCGTCCATCCACAGGTTTTTGCCGGTTTATTTCCGGTCAATACTGATGAATTTAGTGATTTTCGTGAAGCCTTAGAGAAATTAAGTCTCAATGATTCCTCACTGTTTTATGAACCGGAAACCTCCGAAGCATTAGGTTTTGGTTTTCGCTGTGGTTTCTTGGGCTTGTTGCACATGGAGATAGTTCAAGAACGCTTAGAGCGCGAATATGATCTCGACCTTATTACCACCGCGCCGACGGTGGTGTATGAGATTGTAACGACCCGTGGCGAAACGCTGCACGTGGATAATCCGGCTGATTTGCCGGTGGCCAATTTCATTGCATCGATGCGCGAACCAATCGTCTTGGCTAATATATTGGTTCCGCAAACCTATTTAGGGGCGGTGATAACGCTTTGTAATGAACGTCGTGGAACACAAACCAAACTACTCTATACCGGTAAACAGGTTTCCTTGGCTTATGAATTACCGATGAGCGAGGTCGTACTCGATTTTTTTGATCGTTTAAAATCCTTGAGTCGAGGTTATGCCTCACTCGATTATCAATTTATCCGCTTTCAAGAGGCTGATTTAGTCAAGTTGGATATTCTGATCAATGGTGATAAAGTCGATGCGTTGGCATTGGTCGTACACCGAAATCAATCGCAATATCGCGGCCGTCAGTTGGTGGCGCGACTTAGAGAGTTAATTCCTCGGCAGATGTTTGAAGTGGCCTTACAAGCGGCCATAGGCGGTCATATTATTGCTCGCGAAACCGTCAAGGCTTTGCGTAAAAATGTAATTGCCAAATGTTATGGGGGTGATGTTTCACGTAAGAAAAAATTATTAGAAAAACAAAAAGCCGGTAAAAAACGTATGAAGCAAGTAGGTCGGGTCGAAATACCACAACAAGCCTTTTTAGCGGTCCTACAGTTAGAGAAAAAATAATCATATCCTAAGGGTTACTTAATATGAGTTTCAATTTTGAATTTTTTTTAACGACTGCGGTGATCGTATCGGGCGCCATCGCTTTAGTGGATGTATTGGTTTTTGCACCGACGCGACGGCGCAAAAAAATTCAACGTCCCCCGGTTTTAATTGAGTACGCCTATTCCTTTTTTCCAATTTTATTAATCGTTTTGCTGTTGCGCTCTTTTTTGGCCGAGCCTTTTCGTATTCCTTCCGGTTCAGAAAAGCCGGCATTATTAGTTGGTGATTTTATTGTCGCGAATAAATTTAGTTACGGCATACGCTTGCCGGTGTTACATAAAAAGATCATTGCACTGGGCGAACCAAAACGAGGTGATGTCGTGGTCTTTTTGTGGCCTAAGGATCCTTCCACCTATTTTATTAAGCGCATCATTGGTTTGCCCGGCGATGTGATCAGCTATAAAAATAAGGTGTTAACCATCAATGGTCAGCTTGCCACGCAAATCAGTTTAGGCGAGCGTAGCGATCAAGATAGTGCGAATGATAGGTGGCCGGTATTACTCAAACAAGAAAATTTACTCGGGATAGCCCATGAGATTTATCTGCGTCCTGATCAGCTGGCGACTGATTTTTCGCTTCGTGTGCCGAAGGCGAGTTATTTTGTCATGGGTGATAACCGCGATAATAGTTTAGATAGCCGCTATTGGGGATTTGTTCCGGAAAAAGATTTGATTGGGAAGGCAACATGGGTGTTTTTTAGCTGGGATAGCGAGCATCATCGAATTCGCTGGAATCGACTCGGCATGCGTATCCGCTAGATGTACTTTCTTATCTTGACGAGGCCATCGTGAGAGCAGCAATAGAGACATTATGCCAACAATTGGATTACCGATTTAAAAATTTGCAATTACTAGAAGATGCACTCAGTCACCGTAGTTTTCGCGGTAATAAAAACAATGAACGGCTGGAATATCTAGGCGATGCGGTACTTAATTTTGTCATCGCGGCGGCTTTATTTCGTCAAAATATCCAAGCGCGTGAAGGCGAATTGAGTCGCTTGCGGGCTAATTTAGTCCGTGGAGAAACCTTAACCGAGCTGGCCAAAGAATTTGAACTTGGAAAATATCTGCGTTTAGGTGCCGGCGAATTAAAAACTGGTGGTGCGCAACGAAAATCTATTTTAGCCGATGGAATGGAAGCCGTCGTTGGGGCTATTTATCTCGATGGCGGTTTTAAAGCCTGCGAAGCGTGCATACTGCATTGGTATGAAAGCCGTTTAGAAAATGTAGAAACATTACCGGATCTAAAGGATCCTAAAACGCGTTTGCAAGAATATTTGCAGGCGAAAAAACTGCCGCTACCGGTTTATACTATTTTAGCCTTGGAAGGACCTGCCCATCAACAATCCTTTAAAGTGGAATGTCAATTGCGTGGTTTACCCAATAAATCAGTCGGCATAGGCAGTAGCCGTCGCCGTGCCGAACAAAAAGCCGCTGAAAAAATTTTAGCCGAATTAGAATCTGTTTAGAGTCTTTAGCAACACATGATAAAAAATCAACAAACCCACTGTGGCACTATTGCCATTCTCGGACGCCCCAACGTAGGTAAGTCGACCTTACTCAATCAACTATTAGGCGAAAAGCTCAGTATCACCTCGGCTAAACCGCAGACTACCCGTCAGCAAATTTTAGCTATAAAAACCCAAGATAATATACAAGCAATTTATATCGATACGCCCGGTTTACACCAAAATATCCAAGGTCGTTTAAGTCGAAGTATGGTTCGAGCGGCAATCAATGCCTTAGTGAATGTCGATGTGATTGGTTTTGTGCTCGAAGCCGGTCGTTGGACGCCTGAAGACCAGGCTATTTTAGAGCGCTTAAAACAACAAGCACATCCTGTGGTATTAATTGTCAATAAAGTCGATAAAGTGAAAGATAAGAGTCGCTTGCTGCCTTATCTGCAATCCTGTTACGAAAAAATGCCATTTTTAGCCATCGTGCCTATTTCTGCACAAAAAGGCGATAATATCGATGCATTAGAAAAAGTCATTGCCAAGGCTTTACCGCTGGCGGAATTTAGTTACGCAAAGGATATCGCCACCGATCGTAGCCAGCGTTTTTTAGCTGCTGAATTTATTCGTGAAAAATTAATGCGCAGTCTCTACGAAGAGCTTCCCTACGGTTTGACGGTGAGCATAGAGCAATTTGAAGAACAAAAAAAGATCATTAAAATAGCCGCTATCATCTGGACTGAACGACCCGGACAAAAAATAATTATTATTGGCAAAAAAGGCGAATTACTTAAAAAAGTCGGTACTGAAGCACGCAAGGATATGGAAGCTTGTTTTGCTAAAAAGGTTTATTTAAATCTTTGGGTGAAAGTAAAAGCTGCCGGCTTAGAAGAGGAAGCCAGTTAACTCGACGGATGTTTTTTTAAAAACATGGGGCTTCTTACGCGATTATTTTTCATTTTTAGCAATGCGCAGCAAAGCCTCTTGCAAAGGTTTCACCTTGATATTGCCGGCGGTATTTTTTAACAACTGGGCGCTGCCAGGCGATAATAGTGGAGGTAGTCGGCTTAATTGAGAAGTTGTGCGATGGAAATCAGGTTGTATAGACCATTCAATATGACTTAAGTCGTGCAAATACGGATATTGACGTAATTTTTGTCGGATCTCCGGAAGCATGTAGCGTAAACGTGTCGCCCAAGCGGCACTATCACATTCAATAATTAAATGCGTATCACGGAAATTGGCAATACGACTATGCGCGCTAAGCTCTTCTGTTGCTTCCTCTTGCCAGATTTGATTGAGTTTTTTTAATTGCGCGACCTTTTTTTGAATAAAAGCTAAAATGCCCTCAGGATCTTGCTGGAAAATACCAGTGAGTGTTTTTTCAGCGATTAATTTTTTACTCATGATTAATCTATTTTCATCGGCAGTATCACCAGTTGCACGCCCAATAAATGTAAGCGCCGTTGTAGCATCACCGCGGTTTCATTATGCAATAGGCGCGTTATCCAATTATCTTTGCTAAAAATGAGTTTGCTGGCGAAAAAGAGTGCATGAGGAAATTCTTTGATAATTTTTTTAGATAACTGCGCTAATTTTTCCGTGGGGTCGGTGCCATAGGCGGCAAAACCTTTGGCCGCCAAACCTTGTTGTTGACAATAATGGACAAAATAATCCAACATTTGATTGGTATTTTCCTGCATGGCGGTCAATTCCTTTTTCGCACTAAAGCTCTCTACATCGACTATTCCGACACTGACAAAAATAAAATTCTTAAAATGATGGGGAAACATGCGCAATATCCATAATAGATTATGCAATCCGATGCCGCGATGTTTACCGACCATTACCACCGCGGTAGCTTCATTAGGCTGTAAGGGTATGGCTGCCGTGGGTGTTTTTAACGGGGTACTGGTCATCAACAAATCGATGTCGTGTAATTTTTTAAAGACCAATAGGTAATGTTTTTTAACCAATAAACAAAGCAAAATAACAAAGCTGGTAATAAGCACCGTTACCCAGCCACCAAAGGTAAATTTAGAAATCAGCGTTACGATTAAAATGCTGAAAGTGACCAGAAAGGCGAACGCTGAAAAAATTAAACGACTTAACCAATGTGGAGAGGCGTTGCGACGCTGTTTTATCCAATAAACACAAAGACCCAAAATAGAGAGTGAAAAGGTTAAAAACACATTCATACTATAGAGGATCACCAACCAAGAGACGCGCCCTCCGCTTAACCAGAGAATCAAAAGTGCGGCGATGCCAAAAACGATCACGCCATTTTGGGTGACTAAACGGCTAGAGAGATGGCGAAACCGATTCGGCAACCAACTGTCTATCGACATATTGGCCAACACACCCGGTCCGGCTAAAAAACCGGTATTCGCACCGACTAATAATAGACCCGCTTCAAGGAGCAAGGTGAGCGTTAGCATGGCTTTCGCCGCTGCGCTATCACCTAAAATCTGCTGGAATACAACCGCGTTTAAGGTTTGACCATAGACAGGGTGCGCATGCCATAATAAATACAATAAAATAATCCCACCGGCGGTAAAACTTAAAGAAAGTGCCATATAAAGCATGGTCCACTTGCCGGTTTGAACCCGTGGCTCCATTAAGCGATTGACGTTATTTGAAACGGCTTCTATCCCGGTATAGGTTCCACTGCCCAAAGAATAAGCACGTAACAATAAGGCTATCACAAATAACCAACCCGCTTGATGGGAGAGTTCTAGCGTATCACTTAATGTGTTGGAAAATACAATCGGCAATGTACTTTTATGCGAGATGACGCCATAGATGATTAAAAAAAAGTGCGTCGCTACAAAGCCTAAAAAGATAGGCATTAACACCTTGATCGATTCTTTCATGCCGCGCATATTAAGTGCAATTAATAAGATAATCACGCAGGCTTCGGTAAACAGTTTATAATTCAATAAGCTCTGCGGTAATAAACTAAATAAGGCATCGATGCCGCTGGCCACCGAGATAGCAATGGTGAGCACGTAGTCGATGATAAGTGCTGCACCCGATACCAGGCCCGCATAGGGGCCTAATAAGTGCGTGGCGACTTTGTAACCGCCACCACCACTGGGAAATAGTGTGATCACTTGATTGTAAGCGAGGGCAATAATAAAGACGGTCAATATTGTGGCAACGGAAATATACAGGCCTAAGGAACTGTAATGCGGGCCTAAGGCAATAAAGGCTTCTTCAGGACCATAACATGAGGAAGACAGACCATCAGCGCCAAGACCTACCCAGGCGAGAAAGGCGACCAGTGCAATATTGCGTTGAGCGTTTGGATTTAAAGGGTTGCGGGGTTTACCGAGCAAAAAACGACCAAGACGTTGAAAAAAAGTCATTCTCATGCAGATACTGAGGAGTAAAAAGCTACTATAGCCGGTTACGCGTTCTTTTTGAAGCGCCGTATTTTTTTAAATTTCTTTTTCGTATTAAAGATTTTAGTTTGTCAGCGAGCCGTACTAGGATTTTTTTAATGTTTTAGGTAATAATAACCCGTAAAAAATTTTACCGAAAAATGTCTACTACAATGGGGGAACGTCGATGAACATATCAGCCAATGAGGATAATAAGATTCCCTGTTTGGCGTCACATTGCTTAGGTTCTTTGCATCAACTCGAAGAAGCGTTGCTGGCTTTTCAAAGCAGCATTGAAAATTGGTTACGCGAACAATGGCGTAAAACACCGGCGCCTTTTTATTCCTCGGTTGACCTACGTAATGCCGGGTTTAAATTAGCACCGGTAGATACCAATTTATTTCCGGCGGGATTTAATAATCTGAATGATGCGTTTATCCCTTTAGCAGTACAAGCGGCGCAAGAAACCTTAGAACGTTTAGTGCCAGGATGTTTACGCATCTTGATCATCCCTGAGAACCATACTCGCAATCGTTTTTATTTTGAAAATCTGTCTAGCTTACAGGACATCTTGGAAAAAGCCGGTTTTGAAGTCAGAATAGGGTCTTTATTAGAAGAAATGCCGCAAGCCAAAGAGATTGTGCTAGCATCCGGTGCGCGTCTAAAATTGGAGCCCATCACCCGCTTAGGTGATCAAATTAAAGTTGATGATTTTTTACCGTGTTTTATCTTATTAAATAATGATCTGGCCAACGGTGTCCCCGCGATCCTACAAGGCATCAAACAAGCTATTTTACCGGATATGAATTTAGGTTGGCACAGTCGTTTAAAGTCTCACCACTTTCGTCACTATGCCCAGGTTGCCGCAGAGTTTGCTCAATTATTGGGTCTAGACCCTTGGTTGATTACGCCTTTGTTTTCTCATTGTGCCGAAGTTGATTTTATGCAGCGCGAAGGCGAAGCCTGCATGGTGCAAGAAAGCCAAGCTATACTACAAGCGACGCAAAAAAAATATCATCAATATCATATCAAAGAGAAACCCTATGTCGTCATTAAGGCAGATGCCGGGAGCTACGGAATGGGTGTATTATCTATCCATGATCCCGATGAAATTCAACAATTAAATCGAAAAAAACGCAGCGATATGATGGTGTCCAAGGGCAGTCGCTCTATTGAACAGGTTATTATTCAAGAAGGGGTTTATACTTTTGAGACCTGGAATGACGCCGTTGCCGAGCCGGTTGTTTACATGTTAGGACAGTATGTCATCGGTGGGTTTTATCGCGTTCACACCAATCGAGGTGTCAGTGATAATCTCAATGCTCCCGGTATGCAGTTTGAACCGCTGCCTTTTGTGAAAGCCTGTAACATGCCGGATCAGCGCAAGCAACCGAGAGGCAAATGTGCTAATCGTTTTTATGTTTACGGTGTGATAGCGCGCCTCGCTTTGCTGGCGGCCGCGCGCGAGCAAGCCGACGTATTAAAAAAAAGGGAGTAAGCGTATGCTAAAACCACTCGGCATTATCATGGATCCTATTGCAGGCATTAATCCTAAAAAAGAGTCAAGCTTTGCCATCTTGCTGGAAGCGCAACGGCGATCTTGGCCACTTTTTTATATGGAAGCCAAGGATCTTTTTTTACGTGATGCGATCCCCTATGCGCGTATGCGCGGCTTGAAACTAAAAGATGATGCGACGCATTGGTTTGAGTTTAGCGGGGAACATCTGCGCGCTTTGGATAGTTTATCAGTGATACTGATGCGCAAAGATCCGCCGGTTGATATGTCGTATATCTATACCACCCACTTGCTGGATAAAGCGCAGCAACAAGGGGTGTTGATCGTCAATCGTCCACAAAGCTTGCGCGATTTTAATGAGAAATTGTTTACTTTCAATTTCCCGCAATGCTGTCCTCCCAGTTTAGTGACCTGTAGTATTCAAGCGGCTAAAGAATTTTTGCGCGAGCAACAAGACATCATTGCCAAACCGTTGCATGGCATGGGTGGGCGTTCGGTGTTTCGACTGGGTTTGGCAGACCCAAACTGTAATGTTATTTTAGAAACCTTGAGCGATGACAATCAGCGTTACTTATTGTTACAACGTTATATACCGGAAATTGTTGCCGGCGATAAACGTATCATCCTGATTAATGGTGAGCCTTTACCCTATGCCTTAGCGCGAATGGCGCCGCCGGGGGAAACCCGGGCTAATTTAGCGGTGGGTGGAAAAGGCAAAGCGATTGCTTTAACCGAGCGAGATTATTGGATTTGCCAGCAATTAGGTCCTACTTTACGGGAAAAAGGTTTAATTTTGGTCGGTATCGATGTGATTGGTGATTATCTAACCGAGATTAATATCACCAGTCCTACCGGGATTCGTGAACTGGATCAACAATGCGGTTTAAATATAAGCGCGCAGTTATTGGATTGCATTGTTTCGTTATTAGCACCCATGTAAAGGCTTAGATGAAGGCACTTGAAAATGCGAAGCGCATTTTCAAGTGCCATGGGTATAGGATAGTGGAGTTTAGTATTTTGTTGATAAGGAAGATAAGTGGCTTAATAGATGCATTTAAAATAAAGAGGTAACTAAGATGTCCTTAGCAAGCTGTCATTTACGACTTAAAGATAAAATCGCGCTTATAACCGGTGCCGCTTATGGTATTGGCAAAGCCACGGCTGAATTGTTTGCTCGTGAGGGAGCGCAGGTTATTATCGCCGATATCAAAGATGAAGTAGGTCATCAAGTGGCCAAAGAAATAGGTTCTTGTGCTAGCTATCATCATTTAGAGGTGAGTCAGGAGCCAGAATGGGTCGCAATCAGTCAATGGATTAAAAAGAAATATAAAAAATTAGATATTCTGGTCAATAATGCCGGTATTATGGGTTTGAGTCACCAATTAGGTCCACAAGATCCTGAGCATACCAGTTTAGCCAGTTGGGATTATATACATGCTATTAATCTAGATAGCGTTTTTTTAGGTTGTAAATACGCTATTCAGTTAATGAAAAAAGGGCAGGGTGGCTCTATCATCAATATGTCTTCCCGCTCTGGTATGGTGGGTATTCCTAACGCGGTCGCTTATGCATCGAGTAAAGCGGCTATTCGTAATCATACCAAATCGGTGGCATTATATTGCGCCGAAAAAAATTATAATATTCGTTGTAATTCTATTCACCCTGCCGCTATTTTAACCCCCTTATGGGATACGATATTAGGTGAAAACCAGCATAAAAAGACAGCGATTAGCAAAATGACCCAATATATTCCACTCAAAAGAATGGGTGAGCCAATCGATGTGGCTTATGCGGCACTATATCTTGCTTCGGATGAAGCAAGTTTTGTCACCGGGATAGAATTGGTCGTCGATGGTGGTATTTTAGCCGGTTCTGCGGCAACACCCGAAAAAAAATAGCCGTTAACGGATACTTCAAGAAAGAGTGTACTATTATCTTAAGCATATTGATGGGTTTTAAGTCTCATTTTAGCGTAACATCCGCTATTAACTAGGCGCCGCTCTTGATGGTAAATTCTACAGCTATCCCGCTCAGCGATTTGAAGTGTTTATTAGCGCCTCGGCCACGCGATGCGCATAAAGGTTTATTTGGCCATGTTCTAATTGTCGGCGGTAACGAGGGCATGGCCGGCGCGGCTCGTTTAGCCGCAGAGGCGGCATTACGTATAGGTGCCGGTTTAGTCAGTGTGGCGACTAAAAAAGATCATATCGAAGCTATTCTCAGCGGGCGCCCTGAGATAATGGTACAAGGTGTTAAAGGTGCTAGGGATTTAAATTTACTACTTGGTAAAGCCACTGTCATTGTGGTTGGAACCGGCCTCGGTCAAACAAGTTGGTCACAGCAGTTATTCAAACGAACGCTGACAACTGGCTTGCCTCAGGTTGTTGATGCGGATGCTTTAAATTTATTAGCTAAGCACCGCCAAAAATCCCAGCAATGGATTCTAACCCCACATCCGGGTGAAGCAGCGCGCTTATTAAATTGCACTATAAAGGATGTTCAAGCGGATCGAATCAAAGCTGTTACGGCATTACAAGCGCAATATGGCGGTGTTATTGTCTTAAAAGGGGCCGGTAGTTTGATTTGTAGTGCCAATTCTTTAAGTGTTTGCGATTTAGGCAACCCAGGCATGGCCAGTGCTGGGATGGGGGATGTTTTAAGTGGTGTGATAGGTGGATTACTGTCACAACATCTGACCTTACAACAAGCCGCTGAATGTGGTGTTTATCTACACGCCTGTGCGGGTGATTTAGTCGCCGCGCAACAAGGCGAGCGTGGTTTGTTAGCCAGTGATTTGATGCCGTATTTACGCAATCTGGTGAATTCATAAAAAATAAATTTCTCTGAAAAATTTTAATATTTAATCGGGATAGCATTTTATGTCGATTTAAATTGCGACACATTACTCTTTATTAAGGAGTCAAGCTTGAAAAAAACTTATTCGTCGTTAGTTATGCTGTCGATAACAGGGATGTTGCTAACTTTATTCATCCTACTCGCGCATCTTGTTAATTTTTCAGCGCGTTCTGCTTTTTTTGCGCTTAGCCTCTCTCTACTGGCCATAGTCGCGCTGATTTGGATGTATCGCTCAAGTTGCGTGCCGTATTTAATGGCCACGTTTAGTGTGTTAAGCGTTATCCGCATTATAGGTCTGAATGGATATTATTTCGCCTTATATCCTGCGCTGTTGGCTTTACTGTGTTTAATCATTTTATTTTTTTATATCGCCTATCAGGATATCAAACAGCAAACGATTTTTCTTGGCGCTGATGCCTATCACATGTCAGCTTATGAATGGCAGTTAAGTTTCATCCGAATCTATGTCGGATTTGATCTTATTGCCCATTGTGCGGAAAAATTGTTTGATGGACCGATTGCCTTTCAAAGCGATGTGATGGCATTTATCCATTTAAATGTTATTGATCCGACATTTTTGGTTAAATTAGCCGGTTTATGTGAATTAGCCGGTGCGATTAGCTTAGGCTTAGGTTTGCTAACCCGAATAGGCGCCATAGGCACCGCGTTATATATCATGATAGCGACAATAATAGGCGGCCATTTTTTAAAAAGTTTTATTTGGGCCTCACCAGGAGGAGGCTGGGAATATCCGCTGATGTGGACTGTTTTAATACTAAGTTATAGTGTATTAGGTGCGAATAAATTCTCTATTGATGGTGTGTTAAATAAAAAATTTACATTGCCCACTTGGTCTAAGCGCTTAATGGGTATTCGATAGACGCGTTAAAAGGATGTTTAGAGTATTCCTAAATGTAATTTGGCGGCGGCGGACATGTTTTCACGACTCCAGGGTGGATCCCAGACTAACTCTACCTGCGCCTCACTAACCCCGGTTACGTTGTTTACCACACTCTCGACAATGCCTGGAAAGCTTTGTGCCACAGGACAGCCGGGTGAGGTTAATGTCATGTCAATTTTGACCAAACCTTGTGGATTAATCACTATTTGATAAATAAGGCCTAGATCATAAATATTGATCGGTATTTCCGGGTCATATACCTTCTTTAAGGCGGCAATAATGGCATCTTTTAATTCCAGGGTAGATGCTGGGCTAAGCGGGTAACGCATCGTGATCATAGAGTAGACCTATTCAACAAAATCAATCCTCGGTAGAGACAGTCGTATTTTTTCCTTGCAAGGCCGCCAATAAGGTGTGCCATGCTAAGGTGGCACATTTTACCCGCGTAGGATAAGCCTTAACACCTGAGAACACCGCTAGTTTTGCTAACTGTTTGATCTGATCCGGGCAGGATATTTCGCCGGTGAGTAATTGATGGAAGATTTGAAACAGCGTTTCAGCTTCCGCGATAGTTTTTCCTTGTAGTACTTCTGACATCAGTGAAGCAGATGCCATCGAGATGGCACAACCGGAGCCATTGAAGCTAATGGCGCTAATTTTCTGATCCTCTACCTTAAGATAGAGTGTTAAGCTATCACCACAGAGTTGATTAAAACCATTCGCTTGTCGGTTCGCTTGCGCCATGGTGTGGAAATGACGCGGATAACGTCCATGGTCTAGGATCATTTCTTGGTAAAGCTCGCGTAGATTCGAGGTCATCATTTAATTAAAAAGCTGTTTTAAAGTGTGTAAACCGTTTATTAAGGCATCGATATCTTGTTTATTATTGTAAAAAGCTAAAGAAGCCCGTACGGTGGAATCCACATTAAAACGTTGCATTAAAGGCATCGTGCAATGTTGGCCGGCACGTACTGCAACGCCTGCTTCGGCATTTAAGACATCACTAATATCATGTCCATGTATGCGTAGCCCGCGCGAATCACTCACAGTAAAGTTTAAAATAGCGGCTTTTTCGGCCGCGGTGCCTATTAAGCGTAATCCAGGAATGGTTTCTAATTGGGCAGTTGCGTAGTTCAATAAAGCTTTTTCATGGGCTTGTAAAGCGGCAAAATCCAGTTGATTGAGATAGTCAATACTTGCCCCTAAACCAATGGCGCCGGCAATGTGCGGTGTGCCCGCCTCAAATTTATACGGTGGTTCGCGGTAACTGCTTTTTTCAAGACTGACTTCGGTGATCATGCTGCCACCGGCTTGATAAGGTGGCATCGCCGCTAATAAGGCTTGCTTACCGTACAATACACCAATGCCAGTAGGGCCAAAAAGTTTATGTCCTGAAAAGGCATAGAAATCACAATCTAAGGCCTGGACATCAATTTTTTCATGCGCAACGGCCTGTGCTCCGTCAATTAATACCTGGGTATTGGCATTATTAGCATGTGCAAGATCGATGATCTTTTGAATCGGGTTGATTGTCCCTAGGGTATTTGAAATATGGCAAACAGCGACTAATTTAGTGTTAGCATTCAGTAAACGTTGATATTCTTCCAGGATGAGCTCACCGGCATCATTGATAGGAATGACCCGAAGTACAGCGCCGGTTTGTGCGGATAAGATCTGCCAAGGCACAATGTTGGCATGATGTTCCATGTGTGAAATAATAATTTCATCACCGGCTTTGATCTGGCTTAATCCGTAACTTTGCGCTACTAAATTAATCGCTTCGGTAGTCCCGCGGACAAAAATAATCTCAGCAAAAGATTTGGCATTGATAAATTGCTGGACCTTTTCTCGGCTGTGTTCAAACGCTTCGGTGGCTAATTCACTCAAAGTATGGATGCCTCGATGAACATTGCTATATTCACAACGATAAAAATGCGCTAGACGTTCGATTACCGCATTTGGTTTTTGCGTACTGGCGGCATTATCCAGATACACCAAGGGTTTAGCGTTGATTTTTTGTTGCAAGATGGGAAAATCTTGCCGTATTTTTTTTACATCAAACGAATACATCCGCATTCACCCATTCATTTTTTAAGAATTTTGCTAAGGAAATATCATCATCATGAAACAAAGGCATTTGTTGTAAAATATCTTGAATAAAGGCCTTAATTAATAGCTCAGCCGCTTGTAGGGTAGTTAAGCCGCGGCTACGCAAGTAAAATAACGCCTCTTTGTCCAGTTGAGCAATGCTGGTGCCGTGAGTACATTGGATATCATCGGTGAAGATCTCTAACTGCGGTTTACTATCAATTTCAGCGCGTGATGACAACAATAAATTTTTATTCAGTTGTTGTGCCTTACTTTTAATCGCTAGTGCGCGAACAATGACTTTGCCATTAAATACTGCACGCGCCTGCGCATCACTGACCCCTTTATAAAAGGCTTCGCTACTCGTATAAGGGCTGGCATGATCAACGATGGTATGGTGATCGATCTGTTGCTGTTCTCCAGCGCAATAAAGGCCTTTTAATTGACAATGTGCCTCAGGCTGCAATAATTTAACATGCACATCGCTGCGTATTAATGCGGCGCTTAACGCCAGCGAATAAGCAGCAAATTGACTGTTTTTTTGCTGTGTTGCGCACAGATTGCCAATATGTAAGGTTTGTTTGCCTTCGCTGATGTACTTGTAATGCTCAATGTGGCTGTCCGCAGCTAAGGCACATTCTGTAACGGTGCTGGTAAAATAGGCAGCCCGCTCTTTTTGCACATGGATATATTTTTCGACAATAACCGCATGACTATTTTCTTCGGCAATGATGATATTGCGTAGCGGAATAAATTGTTCGCACTCGCCTGTTTGGATAAATAAAATTTCTATTGGCGATTCTAATTGCGTGTTGGCCGGTAAATAAATATAAGCGCCGTCGTGCATAAAGGCGGTATTTAAGTAAATAAAACTATTCTTTTCGATGATATCGTTAGGTTGCCAGCGCGCAAATAATTGTTCCGGATGATGCTCTAGCATGCCGGCAAAGTGCGTCATCATGCCATGATGGGGTAGTATGGCTAAGGTGGATAAATGTTTGGCAAACAGACCATTAATGAAGACCAAGCGATAGCTGGTGGGTAATTGTTCCAGCATGGTTTGCGTGGCGGTATTCAATTGGGTCAGCGTCGACTGAAAAGAAAAAGGTATCTGACGTAAAGAGGTTAAGGAGGTATATTTCCAATCCTCTTGCTTTCTGCTCGGAAAACCACGGTTGGAAAATTCTTCTAGTGCCGCAAGGCGTAGATCTTGTAGCCGGCTTAGTGTGTTACCGGCTAGATTTTTTTCGACACGTAGATATTCGCTGCGATAATGTGCAATAGCTGCAGCATCCTTGTTTATTTTATTATTTAGCATTGTGTTAGACCAAAGATTCTTCTTGTAAAATAGAGGTGTAGCCTTCTTTTTCCAGTGTTTGCGCTAGAGAAAAATTACCGGAACGAATAATTTTTCCACCGGCGAGTATGTGTACATAGTCAGGTTTAATATAATCGAGTAAACGTTGGTAATGGGTAATCAGCAACATGGAACGTTCCGGTGCGGCGAGACGATTGACGCCGTTGGCGACTATCTTTAAGGCGTCGATATCTAAACCTGAATCGGTTTCGTCCAGTATGGCTAATTTAGGTTCTAAAAGTAACATTTGTAGAATTTCATTACGCTTTTTTTCACCACCGGAAAACCCAGTATTTACAGAGCGATACAGAAAATCTTCATCCATCTCGACAGCGCTTAATTTTTCTCTGACAAGTTTTAAAAAGTCCATGGCATCGAGTTCAGTTTGGCCGCGTGCTTTGCGAATCGCATTTAAAGAAGCTTTTAATAAATAGACATTATTTACGCCAGGGATTTCGACTGGATACTGGAAGGCTAAAAACAATCCGTTTTGTGCACGTAATTCCGGTGCAAGGCTTAGTAAATCTTGATCCAAATAACGAATTTCACCGTCAGTGACAAGATAGTCGCTGCGTCCGGCTAATACATTGGCCAGGGTACTTTTTCCCGAGCCATTAGGACCCATAATAGCGTGTATTTCGCCCGGTTTTACCGTAAGATTAATGCCTCGCAATAAGGGTTTATTATCAACTTGTGCCTGTAAGTTTTTTATCGTTAACATATTTTTCTTTATTTAAGTTTAGTTTACTGTCTAATTTTAAAAACTTTCACTTGCAACTACAAGTGAAGATTCTAACCAATACTTCCTTCTAAGCTAAGGCCGAGTAGTTTTTGTGCTTCTACAGCAAATTCCATCGGTAATTCTTTAAATACTGCTTTGCAAAAACCATTTACGATCAACGAAAGTGCCGCTTCGGCATCTAAGCCACGCTGTAAACAATAAAAAAGTTGCTCCTCACTAATCTTAGTTGCAGAAGCTTCGTGTTCTACCTGGGCGGTTTTATTTTGCACTTCGATAGAAGGAAACGTATGTGCCGTACAATGGCCGCCAATCAGTAATGAATCACATTGGGTATAATTGCGCGCATTTTCTGCGCTGGCCAATATCCTTACTAAGCCACGGTAGCTATTTTGTCCGTAACCTGCGCTAATTCCTTTCGATAAAATGGTACTTTTACTATTTTTACCGATATGGATCATCTTGGTGCCAGTATCCGCTTGTTGTTGATGGTTGGTAAGTGCCAGTGAATAAAACTCACCGACCGAATGATCACCTTGAAGAATAACGCTGGGATATTTCCAGGTAATGGCAGAGCCGGTCTCTACTTGTGTCCAAGATATTTTTGAATGGACGCCGCGGCAATGTCCGCGTTTAGTGACAAAATTATAAATTCCCCCTTTTCCTTCTTTATCACCTGGATACCAATTTTGTACGGTTGAATATTTGATTTGTGCTTTATCTAAGGCAATTAATTCGACGACAGCAGCATGTAATTGATGCTCATCGCGCTGTGGCGCTGTACAGCCTTCTAAGTAACTCACATAACTTGATTCATCGGCGATGATCAAGGTACGTTCAAATTGTCCGGTATTGGCCGCATTAATACGAAAGTAGGTGGATAACTCCATCGGGCAGCGGACACCGGGTGGAATATAACAAAATGAACCATCGGTAAATACCGCAGAATTTAAGCAGGCATAAAAATTATCCGTATAAGGAACCACACTGCCTAAATATTTTTGGATAAGCTCCGGGTAGCTTTGTACCGCCTCGGAAAAAGAACAAAATAATATTCCCATACTGCGCAACTTTTCTTTAAATGTGGTTGCAACAGAAATACTGTCGAATACGGCATCAACGGCAACGCCGGCTAATAATTCTTGTTCTTTGAGTGAGATGCCTAGTTTGTCATAGACACGTAATATTTCTGGATCGACCTCTTGCAAGCTTTTTAGTTGTTTTTTTAGTTTAGGCGCCGAATAATAACTAATGGCTTGATAGTCGATAGGCAGATAGTGCAGATGATCCGCCCAATGCGGTTCTTTTAAGGTTAACCAGTGATGATAAGCTTTTAAGCGCCATGCCAATAAAAACTCAGGTTCATTTTTTTTAGCGGAAATATGGCGTATTACCGCTTCATTTAATCCACAAGCGAGCGTCTCAGACTCGATATCACTGACAAATCCATGTTGATAATCTTGTTGTAATAATTGGTCTAAAACCGCTTGCGTCATAGGGTATTCTCGGGCACAAAATGAAGAGGCGAGGTTGTTTTTAAGTGGGCATCTAATTTTACTGCGTTAAAGGGCAGGATAAGATCCGCCAAACTAATCTGCATTAAGGTATTTTGAATAAAAGCGCTAATCCTACGCCAGTTATCACGAATCGTACACTGTCTCTCGAGTGTACACTGTCGTGCCGTATGGTTGCATTCGGTTAAAGCAATTTGACCTTCTAAGGTTTGAATAAGTTTTCCAAGTGAAATGTCAGTTGCCAGTAAAGCCAGTTGGTAACCTCCTTTAACGCCACGGCTGGCAAAAAGTAGCTGGCTAGCACTTAAGCGTTTTAGTAATTTGCTGGCAGTCGGTACGGCAATCCCTGTGTGTTCGGCAATCGTTTTAGCGTTAATCGCTAGTCCCGGATGTTGCGCTAAATAGGCCATAATAACGATGGCATAATCCGTCAGTTTACTAAGTCGTAACATACTATAAGCTTTAGCTCGAATCTCTAAAATGGGACTATTTTAGTCCTATTGTTTAAGAAAAACAACCGATATCACCATGGAATGCGCGGTAATCGCTAATAAATTAGCCGGATAGAGTGAACTTTTTTCGGTCCACTTGCATTTTAAATATCAAGGTCTAAACTTCACTATGAAAGTTCCGTTAGATTGCGCTTGAAGTTTGATCCTAAAAGGTTGGAGATAGTCTTGAAGCATGGTGTGCAAGCCTACCTTGTGTAGGAAGCCTAAAGTGCATCACAAATCGCCACTATAGTATTATCGTATTCAAGTAGATTAGCCACTGACGGGGCTTTTTTTTATGGCTAAATTTTGTCTCTCTCTCTCTCTCTCTCTCTCTCATTTAAGCGTTCATGAAGTTATGATTAATAGCCCAGTGAGCGTCCTCCATCTACGGCAATAACTTGACCGGTGATAAAATCAGCCTGCTGGATTAAAAAAGCCACTGTATTGGCGATATCCTGCGGTGTCCCGGCGCGCTTTAAGGCATTTTTGGCGATAATTTTTTGTCGTAAAGTTGCATTGAACTCTGTGTCATCGTCAGGCCAGAGCACTATGCCGGGGGCGATGGCATTGACTCTTATCTCAGGTCCTAGTTCTTTGGCTAAGCTTTTAGTCAGCATCACTAATCCTGCTTTAGCGATACAATAAACTGAATAATTTCTTAACGGGCGTTGCGCTTGAATATCAACCAGGTTGATAATGCAACCTTTTTGCGCTTTGAGGTAAGGGGCAGCGAGCTGGGATAAGAAAAATGGGCCTTTTAAATTGCTGGCAATAAGGTCTTCCCAGACGATAGCATTTACTTTGGCAAAAGGAACCGGGTAAAAGCTGGAGGCATTATTGATTAATACATCGAGTTGACCCCATTCTTTTATCACCGCGGCCACTAAATCTTCTAGTTTTAGCGTGTCTTTTAAGTTGGCAGGTAAGGCAATCGCTGAATCGGGGCGCTGTTGATTAAGTGTTTGGCATAGGGCTAGAGCCGCTTGTGCCGATTCGCGGTAATGAATCGCCACGCGCATTCCAAGATGATGGCAGTGGCGCGCAATGGCAGCCCCAACACGCTTTGCGGCGCCAGTTATTAGAACTACCTTGGTATTTGTTTTAGAATCTGGCATCGGTTTCACCTTAAGAGAGTAATGTAACAATGATAAAAATACCGGCTGGCTTAGCTATTCCGACGGCCGCAATGCAGGCACAAAGTGAGCAATTAACTCAATTGCTCATCGAAGAAATAGCGCAACAGCCCACTGGGTCGATAAGTTTTTCACGCTTTATGGAATTGGCATTATACGAGCCACAGCTAGGATATTATACAGCCGCTTTGGATAAATTAGGCGAAAGTGGGGATTTTATAACCGCTCCAGAAATTTCACCCTTGTTTGCGCAATGCCTCGCACGCCAATGTCAGCAGGTTTTTGAGAATTTAGCCAGTGCGGATATTTTAGAAATAGGTGCCGGTACCGGTCAGTTAGCGCTTGATTTATTACGGTACTTAGAAAAAGAAAATTGTTTGCCGACCCACTATAAAATTTTAGAGATTAGCCCCACGCTCAAGGCGCGTCAGCAAGAGCTACTGAAAAAGCGCATTCCTCATTTGTTGGCGCGTATTCACTGGTTAGATGACTGGCCTACATCCCCTCTAACCGGGGTTATTATTGCCAATGAAGTCATAGATGCTTTGCCAGTGGATAGGTTCTTTTGGAGCAATGATCAAGTCCAGGAAGTGCGAGTAGCGTACGAAAAGGAAGGTTTTAACTATCGTTTCATGGTCCCTGGCGACCCTGAACAGGTGACGCTATTAAACCACCTCAAGGCCGACTATTTTAGTGCGGTAAATCGCTATGAGTCGGAGGTTTGCCTACGATTAGATGCTTGGATAAGTCAGCTTGGTTCAGCGCTGCAGCAAGGGGTCGCGTTCATTATCGACTACGGTTTTCCCGCGCGCGAGTATTACCACCCCGATAGATGTCATGGAACCTTGATGTGCTACTACCGCCACCGGGCACATACCGATCCATTGTCTCTCATTGGCTTACAAGATATGACCGCCTCGGTCGATTTTACCCGGCTTGCACAGTCGGCTACCCAAGCCGGCCTAAGCGTGGCGGGGTTTACCTCCCAGGCCGCTTTTTTAATAAACAATGATTTGTTACCGTTGATAGAAAAATGTTATGATATCTTACCCGCCATGGATATAAATCGGCAGGCCCACGTATTAACCTCGCCAAGCGAAATGGGGGAGTTAGTTAAGGTGATAGGCTTGGCGCGAGGATATGAACAGTCGCCGCTACAAGGGTTTAAAGCCTACGATAAACGGGCTCGTTTGTAGTATAGCTTTAAATGAAAGTGAAGATTAATAACATAAAAATTAAGGATGCAATTTTGCCATGATTTTTTCTAGTCGTAAAAGAACAGATAGTGATTTTAACGCTGACGTGTTAGGCGTATTAGAATGCTTAGAAAGTTTAATTAAGCGGACTAGTCATGTTTATGAAAAAATGTCACAAAATCTTACATTGCCCGAGGCTATTCATTGTTTACAGGCAATGCAGAATAAAATTCAAGTCGCTGCTGTTCATGAATCGGCGCAAATTTTGCACCGTGGTTGATTCCTTGAGGCTTAGTCAATATGCTTCATAGCGAGCAGGAGCTAAAAATTGCTTTAGCAATAAAGCAAATATTGGATGATGGGATTGAAGCCGGTCCTTGGCAAGCGAATTTGTTCTTAAAAGGCATGAAGAAAAAGCTAGAAGAGTTGCGTGATAGCTTTGTGGCGAAGGTAGGTTTAGATCAGCATAACGCGCAACTAGCGAGTGACTTATTAAGTGACAACAGTGGCGAAAATACAGAGGTTTATATTGCGCTTTATCAATCACAAGGCGGAAACTTGCATAAATGGCAAGAGGTAGTCGCTTCCTTAGTCAAATATACCATGGGGCGGCCTATTTATAAAAATGAGTCTGATGTGCAAGCGGCTATTCGTTTAACGGATAGAAATTTGAACAATGCTTATGTGGTCGTTAAAGTAAGATTGGATGCCATCATTACCGATGCAGAGGAGCAAGTGCGTAGGGATCGTGAGGGTCGTCAACTGATCCGCTTACATGAAACAGCGATACAACTGAAGAATATTGTCCGTTTAGTACATGCCAGTGGACAATATAAATTACTTAGAAATTTTTTGGTCAAACAAAATTGAACAAGCCAGTAAAAAGCTTTATGAGAGAGTAACAGAAAATAATCCATTATGGCCGCTCCTGCGCAACAACAACAATCTGGCGATAATTCACTGGCTCCACTGTGGATAGTCGTGTGTCTATTCCTCTTTGGCTGGTTAATTTGGGCTTTTTTTCATACCCAAATTGTGGCCTTTCTGTTACAGATTAAAATTTTTGAAGCGCGTTTAATCGCCTTTGCGCTCCCGACGATGGCATCGCTGGTTAGTAGCATGAAACAATTGCATCCGGGCGAGGTTGCTTTCACGCAACTTTTGGCCCTCAGCGGCCAAGTGGGTAGTTATTTACGCTATCCAATTATTCTTCTGTTACTAATCTTGGCAATTATTATCTATTTTAGTCATATTAATCTACAGTTTAAACGATTTTATACCATGAAATCCTTAGCTGAAGCAGAAAGAAAAAACTGGCCGCAGATATCCCCGGTAATCCCGCTTGATTTGGTCAAACAAGATATTGATAAAGGCCCTTGGGCAATGGCCTTATCGCCGATGCAGTTTGCCAAAAAATATCAATTATTACAGGAAGAAAAAACCGTTTCTGCGATGACCATGGCGGCAAAGATAAGTCATCAAGTTACCGTGAGTATCAAGCGAGAGGCGGCTCATCATGTCTTTGTGCTGCAATGTGGTGAATATTGGCAAGGCGTCGAATATCTAACCCCGACCACTAAGGCCTTATTTGCTATTTTTGCCGCGCGTATTAATCAAGATCGCGATGGCGCTTTGAAGCTACTTTTGCAAATTGCCGAATCAAGTACTAGCGGGCGACTTAATTTCTCAGGCGTTGATGCCTTGTTAGCAAAACATCAAAATAATAAGCTCGTTCATCGCGTGATACATAGCCATGCCTATGTGTTGACCGTGATGGCTGCACTGCTTGTATTAGCGCGAAAAGAAGGGGTCTTAGCGACAGCTGAATTTTTATGGTTAAAACCCAAAGATAGATTACTTTGGTTTATGTTAAATTCAGTAGGGCGCCAAACCGCATTTGCTGAAGTAAGTGGCCCATTTGCCCATTGGAATGTCGAGCGTATCATGGGTCGGCGCTTGATGGTCCCCATGGTAGACGAAGCTGTCAATGGATTGGAAGCGGCCATTAAAGAAATTCTTTATACCCCCGATTCAGATAACTTAAGTTAAATTTTATCCCTACAAGCCATGATGTTAGCAAGTCGCCATGAAAAAAAGAATACTACGCATTTTAGGCTCGATATTTTAGCAAACTTTTTACATTATAAAATTATCAATTAGATTAAACGCTTTATGGCAATAATAGCACGCGGTTTGGAACAAAAGCACGAACAGGATCCTCGTCGATTACTGCGGGATACCCGCGTACTCTCGCAACGTTTTATCGACTTTTTTAAAAATCCTCAAGCCGTTACTATTTTATTAGTCGGTTTAGCCGCCGGTGCTTTTTTTATTCCTACGATAGCGGATGTTATTTTCGTACTTGGCATTGCCTCCTTTGTGTATGCCTATACGCGTAAAACTGGTTTGCCGTTCCGTATGCCGCAGCGATCGCAAAAATTAGATTATAACGATTTAAAAGCCGGCACTAACAAACCGCAAAAGGCGCGTGGTATCTGCTTGTTTGGCAATGAAATATCGACAGGTGAAGAACTGTGGTTTAGCAATGATGACATGCGTACTCACTGCTTGATCTTCGGTTCTACCGGCAGTGGTAAAACCGAAGCCTTGATATCACTGGCTTTTAATGCCTTAGTGCAAGGCAGTGGATTTATTTACGTCGACGGCAAGGGCGATAACAGCTTATTTGCTAAGGTTTTTTCCATGGCGCGCTCCATGGGGCGCGAAGACGATATCCTGGTGGTCAATTTTATGACCGGTGCGCGTGATATTGTCGGACCACAAGAAAAACGCTTGTCTAACACGATGAACCCTTTTGCCAATGGTTCTTCGAGTATGTTATCGCAGTTAATCGTCAGCTTAATGGATAGCAGCAGCAATACACCCGATGGGGATATGTGGAAGGGACGGGCTATCGTATTCGTCGAAGCCTTAATGAAGCTACTGGTCTATATCCGCGATCAAGGCGGGATTTTACTCGACGTTAACGTAGTACGTAACTATTTCGAGTTAACACGGGTTGAAAATATTGTTGTCGATAAAATTTTCCCGCGCGATGGTCAAGAGCCTTTGAGCCTGATGGAGGTTCCAGAGGTTGTTTTAGAGCCTATCACCAATTATCTGATTAATTTGCCCGGCTATGATAAATCTAAAAAAGGCAAGCAAGTCTCACAAGTATTGGAGCAGCATGGATTTATTACCATGCAATTAACGCGGGTGTTTGGTTCTTTAGCGGATACTTATGGCCATATTTTACGGACTAATTTGGCCGAGGTTGATTTAAAGGACGTGGTATTGAACCGTCGTATTTTATTGGTGTTATTACCTGCCTTTGAAAAGTCACCGGATGAGTTATCCAATTTAGGCAAGGTGATTATTGCCTCTTTAAAAGCTATGTTAGCGGCCGGTTTAGGCGAAGAAGTCGAAGGGGATTACCGCGATATCATAGAACGTAAGCCTACCAACGCCTTAACGCCTTATCTATGCGTACTCGATGAATATGGTTATTATGCCGTGCCTGGATTTGCTGTGGTTCCTGCACAAGCCAGATCGCTAGGTTTTTCCATTGTGTTTGCAGGTCAAGACTTACCCGCTTTTCAAAAAGCCTCAAAGGAAGAAGCGGCATCGATAGGAGCTAACTGCAATATTAAGCTTTGTATGAAGTTGGAAGATCCCTTAGAAACCTGGGATTTCTTTTCTAAAAGTGCCGGTGAAGCCTGGGTCACCAAGGTCGATGCTTTTCAAACACGTGCTGAAAGCGTGTTAAATAATTATGCCGATACACGTAGTGCTTCTTCTGAGAAACGCGCGCGTATTGATTTGCTAGATTTAAAAGAACAGCGCGAAGGAGAAGCGCATATTCTGTTTAAATCAAAGATTATTCGCGCTCAGTTATTTTATGCTAACCCTGCCCCGGTAGCAAGAATGCGGCTTAATCAATTTTTAAAAGTTGGTTTGCCCAGCAATCGTTTCTTGTTAGATTTACAATCGCGCTTGCAAACTTTTCGCAAAGTGACCGAGAAAACGCAATTTTCGCTTAATAAATTGGATGAATCGGCGCTGATTAAAACCTTGCAGCAGAGTTTTTTAGCCAATGCCAAGCGAACGCCTATGGCAGCGGCTATATCGGCCCTATTAGCGCTGCATAAACCTGCCACGGTAAACCTGCAACAAGACATTGATCTGAGTGCAGAGCTCTCTTTAGCCGCGGATGAATTAAATGTATTTACCCCGCTTACCGTGACGCCTAAATTACAGCAATGTATGTTGGTCGAGCAGCCGGATCAATTTAAGGCAGCTTTTTTGCAAGCGAAGACAACACAAGGACAAATAGCCGTCATCGAAAAAGTCTCGGGTAAATTTGAAAAACATGCCAATAGTATTGCCACTGAAATTATAAAAGATATGGCCTTAGCGACGCATTATCCGCCGCTTATCCATCATATTTTATCAGCGGCCGAGTTGACCGAGGAGCTTAATAAATTATTATTAGCGATTAAAAAGGAACGTGAATCAACACAGAGCGAGCAAAAATAAAGTCAATTACTGGATTATTAGCTTATGAATTACCGTTTTTTGTTTATTTTTATATGTTTTTTCATTTCTGCTTGTGCCAGCACGCAGCCGGCGGCACCAAATCCTTTGTGCTTACAGCAAGATTTGTTAAATAGTCTCAATGCAGGCGGGGTACGTAGGGTGCAAGTGGGTGATGAGTTAAGGTTAATTCTTCCGCAACAGCGATTTTTTGTTCCCCAGACAGCACGCTTAAAAGTCAGCTCTTTACCTACATTAGATCGGATCATTACCTTGCTGAATCAGCAAAAAAATCTTGCTATTGAGGTATTGGCTTACTCCCCAGTTGCTGATTTGCAACAGAAAGCGGCCAGTTTAGCCCAGCTTCAAGCGCGTACTATTGAAGAATATCTACTTGGGCACGGGTTAAATACCCGCCTTATTGCCGCCAGGGCATGGGCTAGCCCTCATCAAGCGCGGCCTAAGGGAGTGCTGTTTATTCAGGATCCAGCGCAGATGTTCTGTATCGAGATAAGAACGCGCCATTTGCTCGCAGAAGACAGCGACTAGCTATAAAAGGAGCCTCCCTGGGGGGTAGAAGGTAAAAATTGAAAAATAGGGGTAAAAGCCCCCCCTAAAAGACCATTTTAGGGGGGGGTAAATTATTTATTAAAACTAGCTTTTTGCCATAAAATTAGGGTATAGTTCGCCGGAATAAGACCTATTTAATAAAAAGAGGGGTAAGGTGGGGGACCGGATTGAGTTGCTTAAATCACGTAAAGGTTTTTATCGAGATAATTACCATCGTGTCTGTGTGGCGTTACTGCTAGTTCTGTGTGTTATTTTACTAGTCAGCGGATGGGTTATTTATTTAACGATTTACTCGCCGACACCGGTTTTTTTTGCAAGCGCTCAAGATGGAAAATTAACGCGTTTAGTTTCCTTAGATTCAGCTAATTATTCGCGTACAGCACCTTAAATTAAATAAAAATAATTAAATAAAAATAATTTTAAAAATGATATGACAATGAAAGATGACGCCTTACAAGTCGTTAAATTACGTAACGAATTTTATCGGGATAATTACAGAAAAGTCGTTGCCGCACTATTACTTAGTTTTTTTATTCTATTAGTGTTAGTGGGCGCTCTATTTTATATTGTAACGCATCCACCGGCACCACGTTACTTTGCTACCAGTAGTGATGGCCGTCTAGCGCCCTTGGTTCCTTTTGCGCAACCCAATTTAAGTAATTCAACACTATTAGAATGGTCTAATACAGCCGCTACAGCGGCCTATAGTTATAATTTTGTCAATTACCGTCAGGCATTACAGCAAGCGGCTGATTATTTTACCCCTGAAGGTAAACAAATGTTTTTTACCGCAATAAAAAAATCCAATAATTTACAAGCGGTTATTAGTAAAAAATTAATAGTATCGGCAGTGGCAACCGGTGTTCCGGTTATATTAGAACAAGGGGTTTTAGCTGGGCGTTATACCTGGAAAGTGCAAATCCCCATGCTGATTACCTTTCAAAGTGCCAGCCAATTCTCTCAACAATCGGTAACCGTCACACTACTTATTGTTCGGGTTTCAACATTAACCTCACCGCGTGGTATTGGCATTGCACAATTTATTGTATCAGGAGGAGGCGGTATCACCGGTTAAATAAGTTATGTACTTTTTATATTATCAAAAAAAAATAATAAGGGGCATGGTTAGTTTTTTAAGCCTATTAGGTTTAGTAAGTTTTTTAATGCTAAGTGCTGCTAAAGCGGCCAGTTCAAACGATCCCAGCACATCTGCGAATAAGGGGAAGGGCGATTCGGTTTCGATACAAAACCTCAATAAGGCGGCTTTTGGATCGATGACACAAACGATGCTACCGATGTCACCCGAACAAATTAAGCGTTTACGCGAATTGTTCAATCAAACTCAAGCAGCAGCGGCCACAACACCAGGGACACCCCCACGCCCAACCATCTCTTCGCAATATGTAAAATTAGAGCCGGGTGCTACACCGACAGTAATCCGTTTAGCCGAAGGTTACGTAACTACCTTGGCGTTTCTTGATTCCACCGGCCAGCCTTGGCCGGTGGATAATTATGATATCGGTAATCCACAAGCCTTTAATATTCAGTGGGATAAAAAAAGTAATCTACTGATGATACAAGCCACCTCCTTGTATAGTGTTGGGAATCTGGCCGTACAATTACGTGGCTTGGAAACACCGGTCATGGTGACACTGATATCAGGACAAAAAGCTGTCGATTATCGCGTCGATTTACGTGTTACCGGCAACGGTCCAAATGCAAAAGCATTACTTGGCCGAAATCTACCACAAAGTGCGGATCCGGCCTTATTAAATATTCTAGAAGGGGTAGCACCGGCCGGAAACACCCCCTTAAAAATATCCGGTGGTCTGGCACAAGCGTGGTTAGTTGGCGATCATATTTACCTACGAACCCGTTTAACCTTAATTTCGCCGGCTTGGATTGCCACTATGTCGAGTCCGGATGGAATGAAGGCTTATGAAATGCCAAAAACTCCATTGATCTTAGGGTTTGAAGATGGTCAGTCGATTCAACTAAAAGTTGAAGGGTTTTAATTACTTCTATGAAACTTCAATTACAAAACATAACTAATTTATTTAAAAATACCCGTACCCGAAGTATTATCTTGTTGACAGGGTTGATACTTTTATTCGGATTTTTGTATGGCATTATGCATGTTTCGCATAAAAAAGAGCCAGTAGGCGATACATCGGTGCAATTGAAAGATTCACCGGCTAATATTGAATCGGTTCCTGGAGGATTGGATAAATCACCTTCGGCAGATTACCAGCGATTGCAAGCACAGCAAAATCTTCAACAAGTAGCTATCGCTGAAAAAACCGGTACCAGTACGATTCCAACCTTACTCGATACTCATCAATTTGATCAACAACAAATTGCGCCGCTGCCAGGAAATACGCTTTGCGCACCGGCTAATGTTGCTGCAAAATCTAGCGTAATTCCATTATTGCAACCGAGTCAACTTAAATCAGGGACACTTATTTATGATCTGCAAGGAAACGTCATTGGTCATTTAGGTGCCGATGGTAAGGTACGCAATAGCGATGGTCGAATGATAGGCCAAGTAGGGCCGGATGGCTTAGTACGTGCAAAGGATGGAATGGTGATTGGAAGTGCCGCTGTCCCTGCGATGGGTGATTCAGTTTATGATGCAGCGGGCCGTCTAATGGCCAGTGTAGCGCGAGATGGGACGGTTGTTGATGCCAAAGCGCGCGTTATTGGCAAGGTAGGGCCGGATGGTATCGTGCGCAATCTCAAAGGCGCTGTTATTGGTAAAACAGGTACTAACATGGCAGGAGCCGATGAAAAAAGAGCGGCTATTCCAGGTGCTCCGATTTATGATAAACAGGGTAAATTATTAGGCACACTCGGCAATGATGGCAAGGTGCGTGACAGCCAAGGCACCGTCATCGGCAAGTTAGCTAGCGATGGACGGGTACGCGGCTTAAATGATGAAGTCATTGGTCAATTAGGTGCAACGGCGCCCGGCACACTGGTTTATGACCGACAAGGCCATCTGTTTGGAACCGTTGCCAGTGATGGCATCGTAAGAGATGCCAGCGGTAAAGCCTTAGGTCGCTTAATAACCGCCTCCGGTATGGTTGAAGATGCCAACGCAAACCCTATTGCCAGTATTAAGCCACCGGCTAAAGCGAATGCAGCTGTATCCAATACGTCGGTACAGCCAGAGAGCGCTGTCAGCTTGCTTTCCTCTAGCACTAATAATGCGAATCCAGAGCTACAAGCCATTTTAGATAGACAAGCCGAACAAATTTCAACGCAAAAAGCAGAACAATTACAACAGCAAATGCAAACCTCGATGGGTACACAAGCTGGTCAATTATTTGCTGCTTGGGCTTCTCCGAATCAGCAATATGTAGCTGGAAATCCGGTAGTTGACAACCGATTAACGAGCAACCTGCTCCTACCTGGTACTGCCAAAGCGATTGGCGGCCAACCCGCGGTAAAGGCCGGTACTATTATCTATGCAGTGCTATTGACGGCGGTTAATAGCGATGAACCAGGCCCGGTATTAGCCGAGATAGTACAAGGTAAATTAAAAGGTGGTCGTTTAATAGGTAGCTTAAGTAACCAAGGTAAAAAAGTTTTACTTTCTTTCAATACCTTAAATTTACCGAAGCTATCACAAAGTATCGCTGTCAACACCGTGGCTATCGACGAAGGTACAGCGCGAACGGCATTGTCGAGCTATACCAATAACCATTATTGGTTACGTTATGGCACTTTATTTGCTTCGGCCTTTATCCAAGGTTATGGCGAATCGTTTTTAAATGTAGGCGCACCGTATGCCGGTGCCGTGGTCGTTAACCCTACCAATACCACATTAAATTTAAGTCCTCGCGACCGTTTGTTTGTGGGTTTAGGTCAAGTAGGTCTGCAATATTCATCGGTACTAAGGGACGTATTCAATACGCCACCTACCGTACATGTTTTTTCAGGAACACCGATGGGCATATTATTTCTTTCTGATTTAGCAGCATTACCTACGCAGTAAGTTTTTAGTTAAAATATTTTATAATAAGAGGCGATAATGGATAAGAAAATTCATGATCAAGATTCCGAAGAGGAATATAAATTTCAGGAGCCACAGCTGGAATCGGGCGCACATTTTTCAGGACAAAATAATAGTTCAGAGACCGCATCGGCTATTTTAGAGAAAACTAAACGCCAGCATATTTTTTTAGTATTAATGCTTATTTTGGCCAGCTTAGGGGCTTATAAAGTGGTTAGTAAATTGATGCAAGGTGCTTCGACTAAGCCTAAAATGTCGGCGACAAAGCTTACAAAACCGGTTGCGCCAATGCTAGCGGCTACCCTGCAAACCAATAGTGTGATTGCCAATCGTTTTAGTCAATTAGAACAACAACAGCGTAATCTGCAGTCTGACTTTCAAGCGTTTGATTCCGAATTATCAGACATTAAATCGACTTTGGCTGATCTCAATATGCGATTGGCACAACTCAATGATCAAGTGCAAACACTGCATACACAACAAGATGCTTTGTTGCAAAAGCAGCAAAAGGCTGAAAGGAAAATAATCGCCAAGAAAAAAGCGGCACCAAAACCGATTTATTTTGTACGGGCTATTATTCCAGGCCGTGTCTGGTTAACGATGCAAGATGGTTCAACACTCACTTTAGGCAGAGGCGATAAATTATCCGGTTATGGTTTTATCACCGCTATTGATCCTACGCAGGGAACTATTACTTTAAGCTCAGGTGCGGTTATTGGCTATAATGCGGATGATTGATGATGTGTGCCCAAAGCAATCTTTTTAAAACTGGGTGTTACGCGTGATGACATGGTTTAGTACCTGGCTATCGACACGACTCATACGAAATGCGCTTTTACTTCGCTCATGCACGGCTAAAGTGTTTGCGCTCTACTCGGAAAAAAATCTAATAAAGCCAAAATTACTGAAAAACTTCGGATTTCTGGCGGCTTGTCTTTTATTAAGTGGATGTAGTAGCGAACATTTTCCTCGTATTGAGAGTATGTTAGTGAATGTAAGTAATGAATTTCCTAACATTTATCGTCTAGTCACAGCTACTTCTTATATCATGGGTATCGCCTTTATTTTTCGCGGCGTCTATCAATTAAAGGTTTATGGTGATTTACGGACCATGATGTCGGTACAAACCAATTTTAAGGCCACGATGATGGTCTTTTTTGCTGGAACTGCACTTTTATACGCGCCTACCGCCTTTAAAAGCATGCTGCTGTCTACCTTTGCCACCACCACGATTACCGATCCGATGAGCTATCATTCAGCAAAAGGTATCTGGAGCCCTTTGGCCTCACAAGCTGTTTTGCGCTTTATCCAATTAATAGGTACTATCTCCTTTATTAGAGGCTGGGTATATCTGACCCATGTTTCCAACCCGAATGGCCGTAGTACAATGGGAAAGGCAGTGACCCATATTGTGGCAGGTCTGCTTGCGGTGAATATCGAAGGCACCCGAGAGATGTTACAAGCTAGTTTTGGTATTACGTAATTTGATAACAAAAGCCTATTATTATAAATTATAGTTATGTTTTGGAGACTTTAAGATGATAAATGTATTAGGTAAAGTAGGTCGAATTCGACATTATTTGGCGCGCTTGAGTCCGTTATCGCTATGGGCTAGTTTATATTTTTATACTGGTTTGGCGCATGCCGATGGTGCCAACAATGATAATCTAGGTAAGATTGCCAGCAATATTACCGGATCTTTTGGCAACTTAGCGAAACTTATTACCGCCGGTGCTTATATGGCCGGTATCGGCTTTGTGATGGCCTCGATGCTAAAGTTTAAGGCGCATAAAGATAATCCTACCCAAATTCCGATTGGAACACCGATTGCACTCCTTTTTATCGGTGCGGCACTGATATTTCTACCTAATATATTTAGTATTGCCGGAAATACTATTTTTGGTGGCACCAGTGGTGCTGGCGGTATTAGCGGCACAACCGGCCTTTCTGGAGGCGGTTTATAAAAGACACCAGGGTAAGTTGTTTTCTTATCAGCGGCGGCCTTGCCTATCTGGCGATAAGCCAACATGGTGAAGGCCGCTGTAGTATAAGCGAACTCAATAAGAATCTAAGGCGTAGAAAAAATGCATGAAAAATAAACAGATAGATCCCGGTAAAAAATTAACCCTATTACGTCGCTTATCGGCACTGATAGCCATATTAAGCGGCGCAAGCTATACCGTGACCAGTTATGCCGAAGGTGTCATGACACTAGGTGATATGGCGTTGACCATCACTAAGTCGTTTGAGGGTCTTGCCAAACTTATTACCGCCGGTGCTTATATGGCCGGTATCGGTTTTGTGATGGCTTCGATGCTGAAATTTAAGGCACATAAAGATAATCCCACCCAGATTCCAATTGGAACACCGATTGCGCTGCTATTTGTAGGTTCCGCCTTAATTTTTTTACCGCATATTTTTGTTATTGCAGGTTATACCATCTTCGGTGGAACGGGCGGAGCGGCAGGTATCAACGGAACTACCGGCTTAACAGGTCTTTAAGTAATGTATCCGCTTAAATTAGACGTAAACCCCCAAGGATGGCGCCTTTTCATGCAACGTAAGCTGGATCGACTCTTTGATGATTTCAGTCAAAAGATCTTTAGCCGCGATGCTTATACCTGTCAATTTTGTGGATTACAGTCGCAAAAGCACCAAGAAGTTATTAATCTGGATCAAGATTATCACAATAATAAACTATCTAATTTAGTCACCGCTTGTGGTTTTTGTACGCAATGCTTTTTTTTAGAATCGGTCGACGGTTATGGTGGCGGCCTTTTAATTTACTTACCTGAAATCACACAAAATCATCTCAATGCGCTTTGCCATGTGCTATTTAGCGCGATGAATCAGCAAACAGAATATAAAGAGACGGCACAAAATGCTTATCGCCATCTCAAGTTACGTGCACAAGTGATAGAAGATGAGTGGGGTGAAGAGATGCAGCAGGCAGCTACTTTTGGTCAATTACTCATTGAATTAGAACATAAAGCCTTACTAAAACAAAAAATTTTTTCAGCGGTACGCTTATTACCTTCACGCGCAGGATTTAGCGTTCAAAATGCCGATTGGTCACACGCGATTACAACGCAACTTAAATAGTACTTTGCATGGCTAATTATTTAGATAGTTTTTTAAATGGCATTGATTCCTTCCTCGCTTGGTTAAGTACCTCACTTAAGCAGACAGTCGAATCTTATTGTGATCTAGAAACAGCCGATAGTCCTACGGTACTTGTTGCGCACGACGGTTCGCTTATCTCGCTAATTCAAATTTTAGGTGTCACGCAGCTGATTGGTAACACTGAATTTGAGCGTCTACACGAAGGATTGACACTGACCTTACAAACAGCACTGTCACGTTCAGGCCATGCCTTACAGGTCTTGTTTCAATATGACCGAGAAGCGGTTAGCGATTTATTGAATGAAACCTTAGCGCCGGGAAAGCAAACAAGCCAGCGTTTAAATTTAGATTTGAAGGATTTATTTGCAGAACGGGTTAGTTTTTTATCGAAACATTGCGCTTCAGAGAGTGTTTATTTTGTTTTATGGACGCGGCCTAGTAATTTAACCACCGAACAATATCAGCGTGCTACCAAAGATAAGCTTAAATATATCCGTGATAAAAAAATAGCGCCTTCGAAATTGACCCAAAATGTGATTGCCGCAATACCCGATTTACGCGATACGCATGATGCCTTTGTACGTTCTGTGATGCATGATCTAGCCAATTTAAATATTGCCGCGAATGTACTCGAAGTCCACAATGCACTGCATACCATTCGTTCGCTGGCCGATCCGACCTTCACCGATAAAAATTGGCGACCAGCACTCCCGGGCGATAAAATACCTTTAAAAGAATATGACAAATCACATCATAATATCTCAGATATCCTTTGGCCGTCGTTGGCGCGCCAAGTTTTACCACGCGATGCAGAAAATCTCGATTTGAGAACGGTACGCCTAGGCGATCAAATTTATTCCTGCGTTTTCATTGATCTATTACCTAAAGAAATCAAATCCTTTAATATCTTACTCCAACGTACTTTAGCGGCGAGAATTCCGTGGCGCATCTCCTTTTTTATTGAAAGTGATGGTCTGCGTAGTATTAAACTCAAATCGATACTTGCTTCGGTATTGAGTTTTTCATCGGCGCAAAATCGCTTACTCAGCGATGCCAATAATTTACTACAATATGTGGCAATTAATACCGATGATGCAGTCGTTCGCTTACGGGTTGCTGCCTGTACTTGGGCACCTGAAGGCCAAGTTGGTTTACTGAGAACACGTGCCGCCGAATTGGCCAAAGCGATAGAAGGGTGGGGTTCTTGCGATGTCTCAGAGGTCTCCGGTGATCCCTTTGGCGGCCTTGCGTCAACGATGTTAGGGATATCGGCACAGAGTGTGGCTACCCCGACTATCCTGCCTTTTTCGCAAGTCGTTTACATGTTACCGATTACCCGACCGGCTTCGCCTTGGAAAACCGGTGCCCAATTGTTTCGAAGTCCCGATGGTAAACCGTGGCCTTTTCAACCGGGCTCGAGTGAACAAACGACTTGGATCGATCTGATCTATGCACGTCCAGGTTCCGGAAAATCGGTATTATCGAATACCTTAAATTTAGCGCTTTGTTTAGCCGGTGGTTTACAACGTTTACCACGAATTGCCATTATTGATATTGGTCCTTCGAGCAGTGGTTTGATTTGTCTGCTACGTGAAGCCTTGCCGGTAGCTAATCGTCATTGGGTTGCCTACCATCGTTTACGCATGACCCCAGACTATTCGATTAATCCTTTTGATACCCAATTAGGTTGCCGTTATCCGACGCCTCAGGAACGAAGCTTTTTAGTGAATTTCTTAACCTTATTAGCGACTCCATTAGGGGCGCTAAAACCTTACGATGCAATTTCTGACATGGCCGGTTTGGTGATAGATGAACTGTATAAAGGTTTGGCTGATGATGGTATGCCTTATCCTTATACCGCTGGAATCGAACCCTTAGTGGATGGAATCTTAGAGGAAATGGGCTTTATTCCTGATCAGCGTACCACTTGGTGGGAAGTGACCGATGCGTTATTTATTTCCGGTTTTCCCCATGAAGCATTATTGGCACAGCGCTATGCCATGCCTTTATTAGCGGATGCCGCGGCTATTTGTCGTACCCCAATTATTGAAGATCTGTATGGAAAAATAACCGCACCTACCGGTGAGAGTTTGATAAATGCATTTGCGCGCATGATCTCCAGTGCAATCCGCGAGTATCCGATTTTATCGCGCGTGACGCGCTTTGATTTAGGTGAAGCACGTATTGTTTCCTTAGATCTGGATGAGGTGGCCAAAAGTGGTGGTGATGCAGCCGATAGGCAAACCGCGGTGATGTATATGTTGGCGCGTTATGTTTTAGCGCGTCACTATTACTTAAGCGAAGAGAGTTTAGGTGATTTACCCAGTCAATATCGTGATTATCATAAACAACGTATTGCCGAGTTGCGAGAGGATCCTAAACGCATCGTATTTGATGAGTTTCATCGTACTGCGAAAGCTAAAGCAGTGCGTGATCAAGTGATAACGGACATGCGTGAAGGGCGAAAATGGAACATTCAAATCGCTTTATTATCCCAGTCTTTAGATGATTTTGATGAGGTCATGGTAGAGTTTGCCACCTCTATTTATATTATGGATGCCGGTCCTGCGCAATCTATCGAAAAATCAGCGAAAATATTTGGTTTATCACCTACGGCGACGATCGCATTACGAACCCGTGTACACGGCCCCCGTGAAGGCGGCGCTACTTTTTTAGCCCAATTTGCAACCAGAGAAGGCATGAATACCCAACTGTTGACGCTAACATTGGGTCCTGTCGAGCTATGGGCTTTTAGTACCACCGTAGAAGACGCTAACTTACGCAATAGACTCTATCACCATTTAGGGCCGGTAGAAGCGCGTCGAGTATTAGCGCGTTTATTTCCCCATGGTAGCATCAAAAAATTGATAGAAAGACGTTTGGCTAATTTAAAAGAAGAACAAGGTCTCATCACTGAAGATGCATCTTTAGGAATCATTGAACAAATTACTGAAGAGATTCTCACTGCCTACCGAAAAACGCCTGATCTGCAACCTTTTTTAATAAGCTAGATTTAGTTTTTTCGGTGTTGTCTCTTTTAGGTGCGCTTTAAGTAAGTGCAAGCGGTTCAGAATCTATTTTCTTCAATAAAAGATTCGTAAATAAATAATAAACTTGTAGAATAAGTGCTGGTTGCCTAGGCCTGCCTAAATGTATCCCTTAGCACCTAGGTGATTATTGCCGTGTGAAAAAAATAAGAAGGAAAGTATATGATTGCAGATACAGATAATAGTTCAGAAGATAGCTTTGTTTTGCTGGAGGGTGAAGTTCCGCAAGCACCGAAAGAATTTCGCTATGGCAATCACCAACTAGATACGCAACTAAAACGTGATATTGAGTACTTAAGTTTAGCGATAGTTTATGGCGGTCCTTTAGAATCGGAGCGCATAAAAGCACTGACACTGCTGAAAAGCATTTTATTTTTATATTTCGGCAACATGTGCTATCGCGATGCTTCGGATCGAAAACTTCATCCTTGGAATGCGTTAAATTCATATTTGCAAAAAGACTCGTTATTAAAGGCGGTTCCGATTGCGGCTATCTTATTGCACGGAAGTAGAGCACTGATTGAATTTCCACCGGAAATAGCCGAACAATTAATGGATTGGTTTATTATCGACAAAATGAGTTGGCGTTATTTAGCTACGCACAGTATCAGTGTATTAGATAAAGCGGAAGTGTTGAATGCTATTTGGAAAAAGCCACTGAAAAACAAAGTAAAGGTGTTAAATCCAGTTTTAAAAAAATGCTTGAAAGAGGAGAAAATAAGTGCGGCGCACGCGGCTATTAAATTATTTTCTAATTCGGTGGTTAATTTTTTCTCCATCGTCCCGTTAAAATTATTTAAAAATTTAATTAATTTAGCTGATGAACCTAAATATACCGAACATTATGGGATCGACTTGGCCCTAGGTGGCGATGGAAATCGACATTTTGCATCACAAAAGCGCATTCAAAATAATGGCGAACACGGTCACTTATATGTTAACTGTTATACAGCTGCCCCTAAGCAGTATGCGGGTTTGTTGCTAGGCATCGAGCAATCAGCACCTGGAAAAGTGGATCAATATGGCGGCGCGCATGATATGGCGGGGAGTGATAAACAATACAGTGCGTCAGGAGGTGATTTTTTTGGTAAAAAAATACGACCTCCTGCATGGCTAAAGGTCGATTATAAGGGCCTCAGCGCGCTTCCTTTGGCCGCCTATTACGATAGTTTGTGGAACTTCATCTCGATAGATAGCTTTGAATTAATCAAAGTCGCTTTTAGAAAATGCGAAATTTTACTGGGTTTATTACCCGAAGAAAAAAGCTTAGACTTTATTCAGGAAATTGTCTCTTCAGCCGGCAGTGCCACTAAAGAGGAATTTGATCAATTGTTTGAGTATTATTTTCAGCAAATTCCTCAAGTGAAGCTAGAATATGAAAGGCAAGTGGCTTTGAGTAGCAAAGTTGAAATACTGAAACAGCAGATAAAATCCATGCCAAGTGATAATAAAAATTTGCAGCAAGCGCCGAATTCTGAGTCGGCCGGTCTTAAAGAGCAAATAATACGCTTAAGAAATGAAAATAAGCGCTTAAAAAAACAATTGTATCAAGGCGTAAACTTACTTAAAGAGGAAGTAATGGTATCAGAAAGTCGTCAACTTCAATCTATGATTTTGCTGACGAATAACTTTATGCAAACGGTCGTCCATAGTATGGGCTGGTTTGCGCAGGGATCCACTAAAAAGAATATCTTGCTCACACTACAGCAACAATTTGAACGGACAGGCGGCGTGGCAATAAGTGTCGATAATATAGTGTGCTTGTTAAAGAATTTCATAGCGGTAAGTTTGATGAACCGCTATTCCCAAACCAGCGATGTGACCGCTACTGCTAAGGCCTGTTTATCTTTATTAAGACATCCAGCCTATCAAAAATTAACCGCGCGTTTATTTCCCCAGCGTGGTGAAATAGACTATCAAGATCTATTAAACTTAGTAGCCGGTGATATCGAGGCATCTAAACAGTACTACTTCTATTCGGCCAAGTATCAAAAAAATCTATATCATTTTTATACCGTGGGCAGTCGTAGTAAAGACAAGCCAGCCGATAATATTTTAAATTTAGCCATGAGCAGGCCACTTTATACCGCCCCGCACTAAAGATCGGTGCGATCTAAAATCTATCATAGCAGTGCTGGCTTTAAATTACGGCGTAATAATTTCTATTCTTAAGGCATGAATTTCCGTGCCCATAGTATTTCCGAGTGCCGCATAAACGAGTCGATGGCACTCGAGTAAGGGTTTGTTTTGAAATAAAGGTGAGGATAAACGAAGCGCAAAATGACCCGCGCCTTGTTTGCCATGTCCGATATGTTGATCGCCTTCGTCAATGACTTCTAAAAATGTAGGAACCAGCGCTTGAGTAAGCTTGTTACGAATAATGGCCAAACGATCCGGACAGGTATTATTTTTCATGTTTTTTCATCAGAATGGATATAGCGCGCTAAGTAAATAGCTTGAATCAGTATGAATAAAAAGGTGATGCCTAATAAGCCAAATAATTTAAAATTGACCCAAGTATTGGTGTCGAAAGAGTAGGCGACCCATAAGTTAAGACTGCCCATGATGGCGAAAAAAATAATCCAATTTCTATTCAAAGAAGACCAAAGCGGCTTAGGTAAGACAATATTGGTTTCTAATAAATGTTGAATTAAGGATTTTTTTCCAAAATATTGTGTCACCAGCGCTGTGCAAGCCAGTAGCCAATAAAGCACAGTCGGTTTCCATTTGATGAGCAGCTCATTATGCAGTAATAAAGTGCCACCACCAAATAAGAGGATGAGGACAAGACTAATAAGTTGTATACTAGGCACAGTCCGGTGCTTAATCCAGTAACTGATTACCTGTAGTAAATTAACTACAATGGCCGCTGCGGTGGCCGTATAAATGCCAAACAGTTTATAGGTAACAAAAAAGACAACAATCGGTAGAAAATCAAAGAGTAAGCGCATGTAAGTGGTAGGCCATAAAACTGGGTTAGGTTAGTATATAACAGTCCCACTTGTTTAGGAAAGGATTAGTGTCGTGAGCCAGTTTGTTAAGATTCATCCGGAAAATCCTCAGCTGCATTTGATTCGGCAAGCCGCTAATATGTTGAGCAAAGGCGGTGTTATTGTCTATCCGACTGATTCGGCGTATGCACTGGGTTGTCAACTCGGTAATAAAGTCGGTATTCAGCGTATAAGACGCATACGCGCGTTAACGGATCGGCATTGCCTGACCTTACTCTGTCGTGATATTTCTGAAATGGCTACTTATGCCCAGCTAGAAAATCCTGTTTTCCGTTTACTAAAAGCCAATACGCCGGCCCCGTATACTTTTTTATTACCGGTAAACGCGCATGTCCCGCGCTATTTAATCAATACCAAACAGCAAACTATCGGCGTTAGAATTCCCGATAATAAAATAGTGCATGCCTTATTGGAAATGATCGATCAACCTTTAGTGAGTACGACCTTAATATTACCCGAGTTTGATTTCCCGTTATTAGAGCCCGAAGCGATGTGTGATATGTTAGGCAAACGCGTTGATTTGGTCATCGATGGTGGTTTTTGCGGCTTGGAGCTGACAACGGTGATTGATTTATCCAATAAGTCACCACAAATTATTCGCAATGGCAAAGGCGATATCCATCCTTTTCAACCTATTTAATTGCTAAAAATAAAGAGTCATTTATGAAAGTTCGTACCCGTTTTGCACCCAGCCCCACTGGCTATTTACATATCGGTGGAGTAAGGACGGCTTTATACGCTTGGCTGTATGCCAGAAAACAACAAGGCCAATTTATTTTACGTATCGAAGATACTGACACAGAGCGTTCAACAAAGGCGGCGACCGATGTTATTTTATCGGGTTTAGACTGGTTAGGGTTAGATTACGATGAAGGACCTTATTATCAAAGTCAACGTTTAGCACGTTACCAACAGGTATTGCAGCAATTGTTGCAAGAAGGAAAAGCGTATCGTTGTGCTTGCTCTAAAGAAAGACTCGCTGGTTTACGTGCAGAACAATTAGCGCAACAAAAAAAACCACGTTATGATGGCCATTGTCGCGATGGTAAAGACATCCCACTTGATCAAGCCTGTGTGATTCGCTTTCGTAATCCCTTAGTCGGCGAAGTGGTGGTTGAGGATCAAGTGCATGGAACGGTTATTTTTCAAAATAGCGAGTTAGATGATTTGATCATCGCCCGTAGCGATGGTTCACCAACCTATAATTTTACCGTGGTCGTCGATGATAATGACATGCAGATTAGCCATGTTATTCGCGGCGATGATCATCTCAATAATACCCCACGCCAAATTAATATATTATTGGCCTTAGGGGCAAACTTGCCGGTCTATGCCCACTTGCCGATGATATTGGGCAGCGACGGTAAAAAACTCTCAAAAAGAACCGGTGCGGCAAATGTATTGCAATATCGAGAAGAAGGTTATTTAGCCGATGCCTTATTAAATTATCTGGTTAAATTAGGTTGGTCGCACGGCGATCAAGAGATTTTTTCCCGCCAGGAAATGATTGCTTATTTTTCCTTAAGCGATCTAAATAAGGCCCCTGCAGCGATTAACCCAGATAAATTAATTTGGTTAAACCAACATTATTTAAAAACCGATGCCCCCGAACAATTAGCATTATTATTAGCGCAAGAATTTCAGCGTGCAAACATCGATACCCAGCATGGGCCGGATCTTGTCGAAGTGGTGATACTACAGCGCGAGCGGGTCAAGACATTACAAGAAATGGCTGAAAAAAGCGCTTATTTTTACCAAGCGCCACTGATCGATAAACAAACCCTGACAAACGATGTGGCCGCGATGCTAAATCTCCTTAAAGAGCGTTTCCAGGAGCTCTCTACTTGGAGTGATGAATCTATTCATACAGTATTATTGGAAACAGCCTCGGAACTTTCATTAAAATTAGGCAAAGTAGCGCAGCCGCTGCGTTGGGTGATAACAGGTACGAATGTTTCTCCGCCAATTAATGCGACCTTGCGCTTATTGGGTAAAAGCGAAGTGCTAGCACGCATACAACGGGTATTAGATCAAAGGTGAATATTACGGTTGACAGATTTTTCTGACTCAGCCTAAAATAGGCCGGATTGTGGGGCTATAGCTCAGCTGGGAGAGCGCTTGCATGGCATGTAAGAGGTCAGCGGTTCGATCCCGCTTAGCTCCACCAATTTAAATCCAGTATGAATTCCAACTTGATCTTTTTGGATAAAACCGGTTTGGCCTGCGACCAAGATACGCATTAAATCTTTTTAAGACTATTCGAAATTTTCAGGAAAATTAAAGGTATAGGTTTTATATAACAAAATATATAAAAGCAATTTAATGGTTGGCAAGGGTGCTTTTAATAATATAATCTAATTTTTTGAAAGGAATCGATCAGATCGATATTGAACTATTTCAGTTATAAACTTTTATGAAAATTATAAAAAGGGATATTAAGTTATGTCTAAATTATGCCATATAAACATAGTTTAGTTTGATTTATCCATTATTTTATAGCAATACGCTAGAGAGAAAATACTAATCAAAGAGTTTTACAAGCTTAGCTTTCGGTTGCGTTTTTATGGAAAGCAATTATAGTATGAGTCCCATGTCTAAATGGAAAGGATAGCATTTTAGATAAAATTCTTTGGAATAATCGAATTTCCCGTAGATAGAAGTATAAAAAATTTTTTTAATGTTGGTTGAGCGTATCTTATTAGTAGGTTTTAGCGCATAAATTTATTATTCCATTTTTACCGCTTGATATTTAGCAGTATAAATAGATTTAAAATATATAAATAAAGTATAAGTTTTAAAAAAATTTATATTTTTTAAGTTAGCATGGTTTTTTGCTTTCTTTGTTGTGTACGTTTAGTGCTACTAATTGATTCAGTGATTATAATATTGAGAAATATTTGTTTAAATAATTAGTGATCAAAATAGTTTAAAACTATAAGAGAGGGAGTTTATGAAGGTAAGTGAGGTCATAGCTGATTTTTTATACAAGAAGGGTATACGTCATGTATTTGGTATGATTGGGTCGGCTAATGCCCATATATTTGATTCAATAACCGCTAAAGGATTTACAGATATAATTTGCGTTCATCATGAACAAGCGGCTTGTTTAGCTGCATTAGCCTATTATAGAATTTGTGGAACGATATCTGTGGCCATTGTTACGAATGGCCCTGGATCAACGAATGCTATAACAGGGCTTATGAGCGCATGGATGGATTCCATACCTTGCTTAATTATCTCGGGAAATGATCATTCTAGATTTACTGTTGAATCTAGCTTATTACGTACGTGGGGAACCCAAGGATATGATTCCATTTCCATGGTTAATAAAGTAACCAAATATGCTAAAAGGATTTTAAATCCAAATGAAGCTTTGCAGTGCTTAGAAACTGCTTATTACCAATCTTTAAATGAAAGGCCTGGTCCATGTTGGATAGATTTCCCTATGGATATACAGGCGACCCAAGTCACAGAAAATAATTTATTTCAATTTAGCAAATTTGCTGTTAAATCAAGTAATCCATTATTGTTAACAGCTAAACATCCTAAAGTAAAAGAAGTGCTAAGTGAATTAGTATTGGCAAAACGACCAGTTATTTGGTTGGGCCACGGTGTGCGTTTATCGGGAGCCATTGATTTAGTTGAAACCTTTATCAATGTTTTGCAATGTCCAATTCTAACATCTTGGCCTGGGATAGATCTTATTGATTCGGATCATCCTTTGGTTTTTGGTCGTCCTGGGGTTTATGGACAAAGAGCTGCTAATTTAATTTTGCAAAATTGTGATTTTCTTTTAGCAATAGGTACTCGCCTTGCGACTTCACAAATAGGATATGATTTAAGTGAATTTATTAGAGAGGCTAAATTAGCTTTAGTAGATATTGATTTAGCAGAACTTACTAAATATGGGGGAAAAATAAAAATACCTATACACGCCGATGCAAAAAAATTTATGGAAGCTATATTAGAAGTGTCCAATAGTTCTTTCTATAAAACGCTAGCAAAAAACCATATTTCTTGGGTAGAACGATGCAATTTTTATCAAAAAAAATATCCTAATTTAAGCGATGAATACATTGATAAAGAGGGTTATATCAACCCATATCAATTTATTCATAAGTTATCTAATTTTTTTAAGTCCGACCAAATTATTGTTACTGATATTGGCACTGCAATGCTTACTACGCACCAATTGTTGCAAATAAAAAAAGGCCAACGCTTGATCACCTCGGCAGGATTTGCTGAAATGGGTTACGCACTTCCTGCAGCAATTGGCGCCTCCTTTGCAAATAAAAGCGGTGAAGTCATGTGTATACACTGTGATGGCGGTATGATGCTTAATTTACAAGAATTACAGACAATTGTGCATCATAAGTTACCAATAAAAATCATTATTTATAATAATGATGGATATGTTATGATAAAGCATACTCAGAAGGCATTATTTGGAAGATATGCGGGGACTAACAAAAAAACTGGTGTAAGCTGCCCTGATTTTTCAGCTATTGCCCAAGCATTTGGCATTAACTCTTTTAAGATTAAAACTTGGGATGATTTTGAATCAGTTATCCCAAAATTAAATAAATTATCGGGGCCAGTGATTTGTGAAGTATTCATACATCCTGAACAGTTATTTTTCCCAAAATTATCTCTTACTGTACAAAAAGATGGCTCTATTAATTCTCCACCTTTAGAGGATTTGTCACCTCTACTTCCGAGAAAGGAGCTACGTGAAAATATGTGTATTCCCATGCATCCAAAGTCTGAAGCTTTAGAAGTGTAATGAATCTATATGCATTACGGTCTTGGTAGCATGTGTTGGCGCGCTTGCATGGCATGTAAGAGGTCAGCGGTTCGATCCCGCTTAGCTCCACCAATTTAAATCCAGTATGCATTCGAACTTGATCCTTCCTTGAAAATTTCCGTAAGGAAGTTAGCTATTATAAAATTGCTGCCAATTAGGATTGAGGGTAGAGCATGAGTTCATTTCTGTTTGTGGACAGGTGGACCGTTTAGTGCTTATCGAGCAAAGCCATGACCTCTTTTTCAGAAAGTCCGGTTAGTTTTTTAACAGCGCCAGGCGATCGGCCTTCCGCCAGAAGCTTTTTGGCAATAGAGGCTATCGCAACAGCCTTGCGCTGCTCACCTTCTTTAAGACCTTGTTCTAGGCCTTGTTGTTTTAACTGTTGAGCTAACGTCATAATATCCTCTCTATAATTGGGTAATGCTTCGGACAAAGAAGCGTAAAACGCCCTAAAATCTCTAGATTCGCCCTCATGGCTAATATAATACAGCAAACTGTTAAATTGTTCATGTGTTAGGAACTGCCTCGCCACTTGCAAGGCGATATCTTTTACAAATTCTAAGGTGTCCCTTTGATGGATGTTTTTTTGTACCAGCTCTAGAATGGCTAAGCCTTCATGTTGGCGTAGTTCATCATCCGGGATAACCGTAATGTCGATGAGAGGGTAAGGTTTTAGAAAGATTTCTTGAGCTAATTTTTTGTTTTCAAAGCAATCCATAATATCCGTCGTAAAAGGGTATGGAGTTTTACTTCGGTAAAAAAGCAACGGCTGATTTAGCAAAGATAGGTCTATCTCAAGCGATGGATAAAGACAGTACTTAATCTAAATTTTAAATAAATGCCTACTATTTGAGTGAATAATTCGATTTGGATAGGTGATTTGCTTGATTAGGCGTCTTAATACCCGTTAAAATTACCGAGTCTTTTGCTGAGTTGATGGATGTTTGATTATTTTCTCTAAAATACACAGGAAAATACCATGAAAAAGGTTTTAATGCCGCTAATGGCCATATCGTTATCTATTTTAGCCAACGCCGCTTTTTCTGATAATACCGCTATCGAGTGCGCGCCATCTACCTCTTCGAATAAATTTGAGCATGTCATCAAGTGGTATCGTGATTCAGCGGAAAAGAAAGCCTTGTATCGGCAGGCTTACTATATGGGATCAGCTTATATCCGCCAATGGGTAGCGCAGCAGCACCCAACTGCTAAGACTTGGGGCGTGGTGTTGGATATTGATGAAACCACACTAGATAACTCATGGTATTTTTATCAGTGTGGTAATCTAGCGCATAGAGAATCAGATTTTGAACATTTTGTGACGATTTCACAAAAATCGCAGGCGCTACCGGGTGTCGTGGCGTTGACGCAGTTAGTCCATCGCTTAGGTGGTTATGTGAGTCTGGTTTCAAATCGCGACGGTTCTTATCGGGACGCCAGTGGCAGCTCACTCGCTGCCACCATCGCGAATCTAAAACAGCAACACATCGTATTTGATCAGGTTATTTTAGCCAATTATAAAACATCCCAATATCCTAGCGATAAAAATCCACGCTTTAATGCGCTTATCTATGGCCGCTATGATGCTAAGGAAATGGTTTGGAGTAAGCGTTTGCCACCGCATCAAGTGATTGCTTATTTTGGCGATAATATCCAGGACTTTCCAAGATTGAAGCAAGCGGCTCTATCAAACTTAGCCATAGATAGTCAAACTTTTGATGTATTTGGCGCCGGTTATTTTATATTACCTAATCCGATGTACGGCAGTTGGGAAGCCAATCGCTACCACTAACTATTTTTTGTGGTAGCAGTTGGCTATCCCAGTGGCACGCTATCTTAGCTAATTCTGCTCAGCTTTTGGTTTTGTGTTCCTGCGCTTCATAGTTGGGGTAAGTTCGGCGCCGTAATTTAGGTTCACCACCATAACGTCGTGTATTTCGTCGATGACGGTGGAGTGCTGTATTTCCCGTTGTTGCGCTGGTATTGGCGGTATCGCTTGTAGCTGCAAGGGCATTAGTGCTGACGACTGGCTTTTTTTCCGCAACGACTTCGGGTTTCGCTACCGTTACTGTGGGCACAACTACTTTTTTATGCTCGGTATTAACAGCGGTTTTATGCGTTACGGTATTTTCGACTTTAGGTTTCTCGATAGGCCGCGTGTCATTCCGAGTATTATTATGAGCGCTTCGTTCCGGCGGCCTTCTTTTTGCAAGCGGTTTTTTTTCCGCGGCTGCGGTTGTCGTAGCCGGCTTGGCTTGGGAGGAGGTTTGTTGCGGCTCGTAACGGTTATTTTGTGCTGGCTGATGTGGATTATTTTGATTTGGATAGGATCCACCACCTCCACTTGCTTCGCGTCGAGGCCCTCGGTTACGATGATGGTTTCTATTTACTTTGTTGCTGTTGTTAGCATAACGTCTTTCTGAATGAGGTCGACTGCGATGGGCCTCGTTAGGAGAACGCGTATTGGCTGCTGCAATAGGTTTATCGCTTTTAGGTTTGCTACGATCGGTTTTAGATTTACCGAGATCCTTTAACAGACAAAAAAGACGGCTGAGTAGGCCTAATTGGGATTTGGCTTTATGTTTGTTAGCGGCAAATACTAAGGATTTAACTGCCGGTGTTTCTACCGGGTTGATAGTGGCGGCATGATAAGGGAGTGGTGTTTCTGAAGATTTGTCGGCTAATTGATAGCTGGCATTCTCGTTTGCATTGAGTGAGGTATTTTTCCCTAGGCCGGTAATTTTATATTGTGGCGTTTGCCAATAAGGATTAGGGATTAATAATAAGCTAATTTTATAACGTTGCTCAATTTGATGTATTGCTTGCCGCTTTTCATTCATAAGATAAGTGGCCATGTCAACCGGGATCTCGATGCGTATTTGTTGCGTGGACTTTTTTAAAGCCTCTTTTTCAATTGATCGTAGCAAAGATAAGGTTAATGATTCGATGCTGCGTATCGTTCCTTCCCCATTACAGCGTTGACATAGGGTTTCATTGGCTTTACCTAGGGAATGACGCAAGCGTTGGCGCGACATTTCTAACAGTCCAAAAGAGGAGAGTCGACCTATCTGGATGCGCGCGCGATCTTTTTTGGTGGCGTCCCGTAAACAATTTTCAACCTTACGTTTATTATCTTCTGAGTTCATGTCGATGAAATCAATGACAATTAGGCCGCCTAAATCACGTACACGTAATTGATGGGCAATTTCTTTAGCCGCTTCTAGGTTGGTTTTAACCGCGGTTTCTTCGATGTCTTCATTCTTCGTTGAACGACCTGAGTTAATATCGATAGCAACCAGCGCTTCAGCACGATCGATGACAATTGTCCCACCCGAGGGCAAGCGTATTTCGCGCTGAAAAGCCGATTCCACGTCTTCTTCGATGCCAAAATGCGTAAAGATAGGCGTAGGGTTCTGATAAAGCGTGATGCGCGATACAAAATCGGGCCGAATTTGTTCGATGTAATGCTTAATTTTTTCGTATATTTTTTTATCATCAATAATGATCTCGCCAATATCACGTCTTAGATAGTCACGTATGGAACGCGTGATGAGATCACCTTCTTGAAAGATTAAGAAAGGCGCAGAACGCTCGTTAAATGCTTTTTGTATCGCCGTCCATTGCTGTTGCAATAGCTGCAAATCATTTTGTAATTCATTGAGCTCGCGTCCTACACCGGCAGTTCGCAGAATAAGGCCCATCTCTTCGGATAAGGGCATTTGGCTTAACAAATCCTGCATTTCACGTCGTTCTTCCCCTTCAATACGGCGCGAAATACCGCCCGCCCCTGGGTTGTTCGGCATGAGTACTAAATAGCTGCCCGGTAAGGTAATGTATGTGGTTAAAGCAGCACCTTTATTACCACGTTCTTCCTTTTCAATCTGCACCATCATTTCTTGACCCACTTTCAGTGAGTTTTTGATCGAAGAGGATTCATTGCCTCTAGATTTTAGATAGGCCGGAGCAATTTCTTTGAACGGTAAAAAACCGTGGCGTTCAGCCCCATAATCAATAAAAGCCGCTTCTAAGCTAGGTTCAATACGGCTAATTTTTCCTTTATAGATATTCGATTTTTTTTGTTCATGGCCGGTATATTCGATATCTAAATCTGAAAGTTGTAGGTCTTCTAGTAAGGCAACACGGATTTCGCCAGGTTGACTGGCATTGATCACTATTCGATTTTCTTCACTACGCATCGTTGAATCCTATTTTGGATGAAAGGCTCAACTAAGCTTGCTTATTTGTAAAGGAAATATAACCGCGGAATTGAAAGAGATTAAAACTAAAACCGTAACCGTTTAAGATAACACAATGATCAGCCAACTTTACTCATTAAAGATATCGAGTAAAGGGAATCAAATAAGGTTCAGTCAATATAGTTCTTTGCATGAGCTATTTTACCCTGTAAGGCTTAAGTAGCGTCAGTTTTAAATATCTAATTTTCAACACGGATTATATGCTTGCCTATCCTCAATAGCATATTTTTCTAATAAGCAATACAATATCTATTTTGTCTGTTCAAAAAATACACACTGGTAAGAATAGTGATCCAAATAAAAGGCTGCAAACTTAAGAAGCCGGACTAATTCTTTAATTTTAGGACTAAAATTTGTCCTCAAAAGTAATTTAAATTCATATAAAACTAAAGATTTTTACTTTAGTTAACACGGTTTATAAAACGCTGATTTCTTATCATTTCGTTCTATTTTGTGTGGCGTAGTAGCAGCGCTTAAGCTGTACCAAACCCACACGATAAACTAAATCTTAAGCGTCATTATAACAGTATTTAGTCGTATGGCAATCAAAACAGGCGCGCAGTTAATGCACAGTGCTGCACGATTAACGTAAGTTGTTTTTGGCTGGATTTTGTTTTAGTGGCTAGGTTTTGCTATGCTTAAGTCAGCTTCTACTAGGGGCTATGGATTTTGTCCGCCTTTATGTAAGCAAAAGGCTGACAATTTTTTATTAAAATTGCTTTTAAGCATCCTTTTAGATGGGGAATTTTACTTATGTGTAAAAAGTTTTTGACTTCAATGTCAATGTTGTTGTTAGTAACCGCGTTGGCCGGTTGCAGTAAACCACAGAGCAGCGATCAATCGAGTGACACAGCTGTTGCGCCGATCCAAGAGCAAATGGCCAATCCGGCTAATTCGAGCACATCCGATGAGCAGATGCCGGCTAGTCCAGCAGCGGTAGAGCCTACGCAAACACCTCCTAGTGCTGATACCAGTAAGGCTCCGGAACCAACGGATATGAAAAATGGCATGAAGGATATGAAAGACGGCGTGAAAAATGATGTGAAGGATATGAAAGACGGTGTGAAAAGTGATATGAAGGATATGAAAAAGGATATGAAGGACGCTGCTAGCTAGAAGCTGCTTAAGCGGTTATGAGGACAAATAACTCAAGAAGGATTCAGGCGGTTAATTGGCTTCGCCTTTGGTTACAATAAAAAGCGCAGGATCAGCCAATTTTGCTTCAGATTGGGTAATAAAATGCCCGGTATAGCTTAAAACCTAGATCCTACCCTGTGTTGCCAGATGGGCATCACAGGGAACATGGACGTATCCAGCGTTCCTATTAGTTTTGCCTTTGCGCCTATATAGTCTATGAGATAGGCCGCGCTCGTTTTGAATCTTATCTAAAAAAATCTTTATTGTTTTTGTCCAAAACACAACGGAATTAGCTGCTAGTTGAGGCCTATTTATGGTACTATTTAGCTCTTTTTACCTAGTATAGGTTTTGAAGCTTTTATGGCAGAATCAGTGGCTAATGAAATCATTTCAGTAACAGTTGAGAAGGAATTAAAGCAGTCTTATCTTGCTTACGCGATGAGCGTGATAGTCGGCCGGGCCTTGCCGGACGTGCGTGACGGTTTAAAACCGGTGCATAGACGTGTGTTATTTGCGATGAGTGAGCTGAGTAACGACTGGAATAAGCCACATAAGAAATCAGCACGCGTCGTAGGTGATGTGATTGGTAAATACCATCCCCATGGCGATGGCGCTATTTACGACACTATCGTGCGTATGGCGCAAACCTTTTCCATGCGTTCGGTTTTGATTGACGGCCAGGGTAACTTTGGCTCGGTAGATGGTGATTCAGCCGCTTCAATGCGTTACACCGAAATTCGCATGTCGAAGCTAGCGCATGCCCTGTTGGCCGATTTATCTAAAGAGACGGTCGATTTCGTGCCTAACTACGACGAAACCGAACAAATTCCGGTCGTGTTACCGACCCGCGTGCCTAATCTACTCGTTAATGGCTCTTCAGGCATAGCGGTGGGTATGGCCACTAATATACCACCACACAATCTAGCTGAAGTCGTTGATGCCTGTCTTGCCTTACTGGCTGCTCCTGAGCTCGAAATTGACGGCTTGATGCAGTTTATAAAGGGTCCGGATTTTCCCACTGCCGGCTTAATTTATGGTAAGCGCGGTATCATTGAAGCCTACCAGGGTGGTCGCGGGCGAGTATTTGTCAGGGCTAGAATAGTACTGGAACAGGATGAAAAAACCAGTAAACAACGGATCATTGTTACCGAGCTTCCCTATCAAGTTAATAAAGCCAAGCTTATCGAGAAAATTGCCGAATTGGTGAAAGAAAAACGTATCGAAGGCATTACCGCTTTACGCGATGAATCCGATAAAGACGGCATGCGCATGGTCATCGAAGTGCGACGGGGTGAAAATGTCGATGTATTGCTGAATAATCTGTTTGCGCAAACACAATTACAGGTGACTTTTGGGATTAACATGGTGGCCTTAGTCGATGGAAGACCGGTCTTACTGAATCTGAAACAGTTAATTAGTGCATTTTTAGCTCATCGCCGTGAAGTGGTCACGAGGCGGACTATCTTTGAATTGCGTAAAGCGCGCGAACGTGCACATATTTTAGAAGGTTTAGGGATTGCACTGGTCAATATTGACCCGATGATAGCGCTTATTAAAGCGGCTAAGGATCCAGCCGATGCTAAATATCAGCTGTTAAGTCAAGATTGGCAATTAGGCATGGTGGCCCAGATGCTGACTAAAACGGATTTACTGGATACGCCGTTATCCTTGGAAGTGGCGAATAGTTACGGTGTGCAAAAAGCGCGGCAAGTTTATCGATTGTCACCCGAGCAAGCACAAGCGATATTAGAACTTCGTTTACATCGTTTAACCGGTTTAGAGCAAGAGAAAATCTTAAAAGAATATCAAGATCAATTGGCCATTATTGTCGATTTATTAGATATCTTAAATCAGCCGGAACGATTGCGTCAGGTTATTCAGGATGAGCTGATTGCCATTAAAGAGGAATTTGCCGACAAGCGGCGTACCGAGATTATCAGCGTTGATGCCGGAATCAATGAAGAAGATCTGATCCCAGCTGAGGATGTGGTGGTAACCCTATCGCACGAAGGTTATGTCAAGCGACAAAGTTTAGATGTTTATCAAGCACAGCGTCGTGGTGGTAGAGGAAAATCATCCGGGGATGTGAAAGAAGAAGATTTTATCGAGCATTTACTGATTGCTAATACGCATGCGACTTTATTATGTTTCTCAAGTGCCGGTAAGGTCTATTGGCTTAAGGTTTATAAATTACCCGAAGGCAGTCGCATGGCGAAAGGGCGGCCGATTGTTAATTTATTACCACTTGCCAGTGATGAACGGATTAATGCAGTATTGCCAGTGCAAAATTATAGTGCTGAGCATTACATCTTTATGGCAACGGCGAATGGCACAACCAAGAAAACCAGTTTAATTGATTTCTCCAGGCCACGTAACGACGGTATTATTGCCATTGATTTGCGCCAAGGGGATCGCTTAGTCGGTGTGGCTTTAACCGATGGCGAGCAAGATGTTTTATTGTTTACCGATGCCGGTAAGGTGATACGTTTTAATGAAAGTAAGGTGCGTTGCATGGGGCGTACCGCTTGTGGGGTTCGGGGTGTTAAATTGCAGCCTGGGCAACAGCTTATTTCTTTAATTATTGCCAAGCCAGAAGGTTCAATCTTAACGGCCACCAGTCATGGTTATGGTAAACGTACACCGGTTTTAGAACATCGTTTAACCAGTCGTGGAGGTAGCGGTGTGGTGGCGATTAAAACCACCGCACGTAATGGTAATGTGGTGGCGGCCGTGCAAGTGCTGCCTTCCGATGAAGTGATGTTAATTACCAACAAAGCCACCTTAGTGCGTACACGGGTTGCGGAAATTCGCGTTGCTGGAAGACATTCGCAAGGGGTACGCTTGATTCGACTTAATGAGGGTGAAAGCTTAGTGGGTTTAGAGCGCATCGAGGAAGAACTGCTTGGTGATAATCCTGAAAAGACCGATACACTGATTAATATGGTGGCTGAAAAACCTATTGATAACGATTAAAAAGCGATAAAAAATGCCAAAACAAGCTTTGCTCAAGTCGTTAATCGACATTCAGGTGATTAAATTAGGTGAATTTACCTTACGTAGTGGCGAGATTTCGCCGATCTATATTGATTTACGCACGCTTATTGCTTATCCACTACTGCTGCGTGCTGTGGCCCAAGCGTTATGGCATTGCGTAAAGGATATAAAACCTAGTTTGTTATGTGGCGTTCCTTATACGGCATTACCGTTGGCAACCTGTATCGCTTTAGAGCAAAACTTACCAATGTTGATGTGTCGTAAAGAGGCTAAAACCTATGGCACCAAAAAACAAGTCGAAGGTATTTTTAAACCGGGAGAAAATTGTTTAATCATCGAGGATGTGATCACCACTGGTGCTAGCGTGTTAAAGGTGGCCGACACCTTAATCCATGAAGGCTTGCAAGTGACTGATATTGTCGTCTTAGTGGATAGGCAACAAGGAGGACGTGAAACTTTAATCAAGGCCGGTTATCGTTTGCATGCCGTTTTCAATTTGGATGAACTCTACAAAAAATAAAAATAGTTTATAATAAAATTTTGCGTTGCTGCCTCATTATAAGCTACTTAATGCTATTTACTGTTAAGGGTTACGATGTCTACTTTTAATTGGGTCGATTATACGATTATCGCTATCATGGCGCTTTCGGTCTTAATCAGTGTGATGCGCGGTTTTGTGCGCGAGGTTATTTCGTTAGTTATCTGGGTTGCCGCGATCACGGTCAGCTTTATTTTCTATCAATATATTGCCAACTTATTAATTAATATTATCCATTCTGATTCAGTGCGATTAGTCATTAGTTTTGTCGGTTTATTTATTGCCACCTTAGTCTTGGGGATGCTGATTAATTATCTGATTGGGCAATTGGTTGCCAATACCGGCTTAAGTGGTACCGATAGGATATTAGGCATTATTTTTGGCATTGCACGTGGGATTATTGTGGTGGTGTTATTAATTATGTTGGCCGGCTTAACGCCGTTTGCTAAGGAAGCCACTTGGCAAGAATCGGTATTAGTCCCGCATTTTCAACCCTTAGAAAATTGGTTAAGTGGTTTCTTACCCGATTCAATACACTCGCAACTCGAATTACAAAAAGATTCCTATTAGCTGTGTGTCTTGCCAGCTAGCTAACATGCTGAGACTGAACACAGGCGAAGCTGTTCAGTCTGGCATCATCAAGAGAGGTGTGGTCTTGATGTCCTTGTTATGACTGATCGGCAATTTCTATGCCCATGGCAGCGGCATTCAATACCGAAGCAATCCGTATGCTCGATTGAATAGCAAGCTTGCTAATGCCGTTTTTGATCAAGGTATGGGCATGTGTATCTATGCACATGCCACAGCCATTGAGTGCGGATACCGCTAAACAACTCAGTTCAAAGTCAACTTTATCAATCCCTGGTTTTCCAATCACATTCATGCGTAACTGAGCGGGCATGACTGCAAATGATTTATCACTGACTAAATGAATAAATCGATAATAGATATTATTCATTGCCATGATAGTGGCAGCAGATTTTGCCGCATTGATTTCTGCTTCACTCAGATAGCTGCGAACTTCGGATAAAACTGCTTGGATAACGGTGGGATTTTTTATGCTATAAGCCGAAGCGAGGGCAATGCCGCCAATTTGATTTTTAGTTAAATCAGGCGCACCTTCCTCGGTTAAAATGCTCGATAAGTTTAATTTAATATCTTTTGCACTTTCTAATAGCTTACCCTTTAATTGTTCAATGCTCATAAATGATCTCCAAAATAATTTTTTGTACCTTAAGTCTCACTTATAGAGTTTTTTCACCTTTTTGCCAGTTACAAGGGCAGAGTTCATCGGTTTGCAGTGCATCTAATATACGTAATACTTCCTTGGCATTACGACCTACATTGAGATCGGTGACCATGACAAATCGAATGATGCCTTGCGGATCAACGATAAAAGTAGCACGTTGAGCGACGCCCTCGTTTTTATCTAAAATGCCGAGTTCGTGTGCTAGTTCTCGTTTAATATCCGCTAACATAGGAAAAGGTAAATCACTTAATTCTTCTTTTTGTTGTCTCCAGGCTAAATGGGCAAACTCAGAGTCCGTGCTAGCACCTAAAATGACCGCATCGCGCTCTGCAAATTCATCGTTTAAGCGGCCAAATTCAGCAATTTCAGTCGGGCAAACAAAGGTAAAATTCTTCGGCCAAAAGAAAAATACTTGCCATTTGTTGTGATAAGTTTTGTGATTGATCTCAGTAAAAGCATCTTTTGCTTGAGAAGATACAGTTGCTTTAACTGTAAATTCGGGAAATTTATCGCCTACTGTTAACATAGTTGCACCCCTTAAATTAAGCTTGAAAGAGGTAAAATACGCGAAATTACTTGATAAGTATAATATATAATTGTTATTATATTGATAAGATTTACTTATAGAATAGGACTTATGAATACCCGTGATCTTGAATATTTAGTCGCGCTAAGTGATTATCGGCATTTTGGCAAAGCCGCGCAGGCTTGCTTTGTCAGTCAGCCTGCACTTAGTATGCAAATCCAGCGCTTGGAGGCGGCTTTAGGCGTCAAACTATTCGAGCGCCGTAATAAATCGATATTATTGACCGATGTGGGTCTTGCCATTACCGAACGGGCACGACATATCTTAACGCAAGTGAATGAGATACAGGATCTAGCAAGTTTAGCCAAGGATCCTTATAGCGGTGAATTAAGGCTTGGCGTTATCCCAACCTTGGCGCCCTATCTATTACCGCTTATTATTCCCCCTTTAGCCAAACAATTTGCCAAAATTCAGTTTTATCTCGTCGAAGAGCAAACCGCTTATTTAATGCAAAAACTAAAAACAGGCGCACTCGATGCCGCATTTTTAGCACTGCCTATAGAAGAACCGCAATTGACTATAGCTCCCTTATTCGAAGAAGAGTTTTTGTTAGCGGTGCCAAAGGGGCACCCTTTAGCACAACAAAAAACTGTACAACAACAGGACCTAAAACAACAAAATTTATTATTACTCGAAGAAGGTCACTGTATGCGCGGACAAACACTGGCTTTATGCCATCAAATGCACGCCGCTGAGGTGCAAAATTTTCGTGCCACGAGTTTAGAGACCTTACGCCAAATGGTGGCAACTGGTAATGGTATTACCTTAATGCCACAATTAGCCCAGCAATGCCATGATGGTATTAGCTATATTCCATTTAGCGCGCCCAAACCGCTGCGATCGATTGGTTTATGCTGGCGCGCTGCCAGTGTCAAAGCAGTACTATTGGCTGCGATGGTGCTAGAAATTAAAAATATCATCGCGCAAAAAATCGGCTAAGTGCTGAAACGGCAATGATTTAAGATCTAACTGAAATAGACTAATTCAAAGCTTTGATTGGGTAGGGCGACTAAAACATTTCCTTGACTATCTTGCCAATCGCTTAACACAAAACGTTTTATCAAGTGGGATTCGTGTTGGATTAATTGGATACAAGGCTGATGCGTATGGCCGTGAATAATCAGCGTGTTGTTAGGATATTGACTTAAGCACTGCAATAAATGATCGATGACGACATCATATTGATCGTTATTTTCTGGTGTTATGGTATGTTCGATGCGACGTAATCGGTTAGCAATTTTTTGTCGTAGCACCAGGGGTAGTTTTAAAAATAACCACTGCAAGCTAGGATAACGCGACCAGCGTCGATAGCGCAGATAGTTTTTATCCAAAGTACATAGGCTATCACCATGGGTTAATAAAACAGATTGGCCATACAGATCGATAACACTCGGATCGGCAAGATAGCGACAGCCGGTTTGTTGGATAAAACGTCGACCGATGAGAAAGTCGCGATTTCCCGGCATAAAATAAGTTGTCACCCCAGCGGCCACTAATGCTTCGAGTGCCGCTATAATAGTTGTATTGAAGCGAGTTTGGTTATCATCGCCTATCCAGGTTTCGAAAAGATCGCCTAAGATATATAAGGCTTCTGCTTGTCGCGCTTGATGGTTTAAAAAATGCAAAAAAAGCCGTGTGATGGCCGGTTGATGGGCACTAAGATGTAAGTCCGATATAAACAGGGTCGACATAGTATTTAATCATAGCGTAAATTGGCAGTCTGTTAATAGACTTATGATGTATTTTTAAAAATGTCATAATGTGCGAGACTATGGCCTGTTAGAAGAGGCGACAATTTTAAAAAAGTAATTGATTATGAAAACTCGTTTTGCTCCCAGCCCTAGCGGTTATATCCATTTAGGTAATGCCAGAACCGCCTTATTTAATTTTTTGTTAGCCCAATCACAAGCCGGATGTTTTTTGCTGAGAATAGAAGATAGCGATATCACACGCTCACAATCGATGCTGGCCGAAGCGGTGCAAAAGGATTTGCTATGGTTAGGACTCCCTTGGCAGGAAGGTCCTGGCCAGGAACAAGACCAAGGTCCTTATTATCAATCAGAGCGATTGGCAATTTATACCCATTATTACCAACAATTAGTTAGCATGGGTCGTGCTTATCCTTGTTTCTGTAGTGAACAAGAATTGCTGATGATGCGTAAGCTGCAACTGGCACAAGGAAAACCACCGCGCTATACGGGTCAATGTCGTCAATTAAAGGTCGAGCAAGTCGCTGAAAAAATAGCGCAAGGTCAATCACCTAGTCTGCGCTTTCATGTTTTGCCGGGTCAAGTCGTTCGCTATACTGATTTTGTAAAAGGAGAGCAAACATTTGCCAGTGATGATATCGGTGATTTTATTATTCAACGTAGCGATGGATCAGCGGCTTTTTTCTTTTGTAATGCCATAGACGATGCTTTAATGGGCGTTAGCTATGTTCTGCGCGGCGAGGATCACTTAAGCAATACACCAAGACAGATGATGTTATTGCAAGCCTTGGCCTTAGCGATTCCCGCTTATGGACATATGGCCTTGATAGTCGGTGAAGATGGAGCGCCTTTATCGAAACGACACGGTAGTTTTAGTATTAAAGATTTACGTGCAGCGGGGTATTTTGCCGAAGCGATACAAAATTATTTAGCGAGGTTAGGGCATTCGTATACCAACGCAGATTTTCTCGATATCCATGCCTTATCAGCGCAGTTTTCTTTGCAGCGACTGGGTAAATCACCAGCACGCTATGACAATACGCAACTACTTTATTGGCAAAAACAGGCTTTATTACACCTGCCGGCGGATAAATTACTGGCTTGGATGGATGAAAAAATTAAGCATCGCGTGCCAAGCGCGCATCAATTAGAATTTATTGAATTAATGCGTTCAACAATTTGTTTTCCAGACGAAGCTATAGTATGGACGGATATCTTATTTGCCGAAACCGGATTGGTTTTCACGTCTGAAGTTAAATACTTTTTGCAACAGGTTGATCCGCTTTACTGGGATACGTTATTGAATTTATTAGACAATGACAATAAGGATTTTAAAATCCTGCTACAACAGTTACAAGAAAAATTAAATCTCAAGGGTAAGCGTTTATTTGCTCCGCTACGACTAGCGCTGACGGGGCATCATGATGGCCCTGAGATGGCTAAATTATTTCACTTAATTGGCGACAAAAAAATACGCCAGAGAATTCAAGATGCTAAAAATTTATAATACCTTAACGCAACAAAAACAGATCTTCAAACCGTTACAGGATAAAAAAGTTGGCCTGTATGTCTGCGGTATGACGGTTTATGACTTTTGTCATATTGGACATGCGCGGGTACTGCTTGCCTTCGATGTTATCGTGCGCTACTT
>DALYCY010000005.1:65021-66864 GCA_031973495.1 Candidatus Aquirickettsiella sp.
CTTAAAAAGTCAGGGTTACGAGATTTATTATGTCCGCAACATTACTGACATAGACGATAAGATCATTAAGCGTGCACAAGAAAATAATGAAACCATGGCCGAATTAACCCAGCGCATGATCGATGCCATGCATCAGGATTTTGCCCAGTTAAATATTTTGCCACCGACCAAAGAGCCTCGAGCGACCGATGCCATCGCCCAGATGTTAGATCTGATTCAAACCTTACTCGATAAAGGCTATGCGTATAAAGCCGATAACGGCGATATTTGTTATGCGGTAGAGAAATTTAAATCTTATGGTCAATTAGCTCATCAAAATCTGGAAAAATTACGTAGCGGTTCTCGTGTGGCGGTTGATCTGAGCAAGAAAGATCCGTTAGATTTCGTGCTGTGGAAAAAAGCCAAGCCGGATGAACCGAGCTGGGACTCACCTTGGGGAGCCGGGCGGCCGGGTTGGCATATTGAATGCTCGGCGATGTCGATGCAGGCCTTAGGCGAGCATTTTGATCTGCACGGCGGTGGATTAGATCTAGTTTTTCCTCATCATCAAAATGAAATTGCTCAATCCGAAGCGGCAACGGATAAGCCATTTGTTAATGTCTGGATTCATGTCGGTTTCGTACAGACCAATCGTCAAAAGATGTCGAAATCCTTAGGCAATTTTTTTACCCTACGTGATGTATTGGCCGAATATCCTGCCGAGGTTATCCGTTATTTTTTAGTTTCAAGTCATTACCGTAGCCCGATACAGTATAGCCAAGCGAATCTACAAATAGCGCATGCCGCATTGCAGCGTTTATATACCAGTTTACGTGGTTTAGCGCATCAAGCTGGCGTAGAGGTTTTGCGTTCGGATAGTACCGAGCTGAAAATCTATCAAGAAAAATTTCAAGCCGCAATGGATGATGATTTTAATACACCGGATGCTTTGGCAGTGTTATTTGAATTGGCCCGCGAAATCAATCGATTACGTGACAGCGATATCGAAAAAGCCCGTCAATTTGCCGCATCTTTGCAAGCTTTGGCGAGTATTTTAGGGTTTTTACAGCAGGATCCGGAACATTTTTTAAAACTGGGTATCCAACAAAACGAAACACAAAAGATAACTGCACTGATTGCAGCGCGCAATAAAGCGCGCGCGGCAAAGGACTGGCAAGCGGCAGATGAGATTCGTGACCAATTACTGAGTTTGGGTGTTTCACTCGAAGACACCGCCGCCGGCACTTCGTTCCGGCGGTCTTAAAGTGAGTTAATTATTCTGTTTAATCTCGATATTAGGATGGCGAACAACTCGCTTGCTCACTTTCTGGTGCGGATGTGGCAAGCGCATCATTCCCTGATGGTGGTGCGCTAAAAAAGCTAGCTGCCATCCCTGTGTTAAAAGTACCGCTAGTTTGACGTACTAAGCTTAAGTTATGTGATTGCTTTTTAAAGGATTTAAGGCGCTCTAAAAGTTTCTTATATTCTGCTTCTTCAATGTATTTTCCAAGTTGAAGAAATTTAAGATTTTCTTCACAGAACTTTTGCGCTTCAGTGCAAGCTTGGGGGTTTTTTACCGTTTCAAGTTCAAGAAGTTTTCTATCGTTAGCACGGTATTTTACAGTTTCAAAAAATTCTTTATCGTTAGCGCAACGTTCTATAACTTCAAAAAAAATTCTATCATCAGTGCAGCGTTCAATAATTTCTAAAAAATTTTTACCTTCAGTGTTGCATGGTATAATTTCAAAAGATTTTTGATCTTCAACACAGTGTTCTATAATTGCAAAAAATTCTTTATCGTTAGCGCAATGTTCTATAATTGCAAAAAATTCTTTATCGTTAGCGCAATGTTCTATAATTGCAA
>DALYCY010000005.1:66964-68104 GCA_031973495.1 Candidatus Aquirickettsiella sp.
TGTTCTATAATTGCAAAAAATTCTTTATCGTTAGCGCAATGTTCTATAATTGCAAAAAAATCGCTATCATTAATACAACGTTTTACAGTTGCAGAAAATTCTTTATCTTTATTTATACGTTCTATATAGGTGTTAATACTTTTTTTTTCTAAACAACAACTCGTTTTTTCATCCATTAGATTGATACCTCTTATGTTAGCTGGCTTATTAATTTTACCTTATTCATTGGCTTATAAAATAAATTAAACTTTAAGTTTAATTTATTTAGAGCGACCCGAATTTTTTATGTGTATAGGTACTGGCTTGCTGATTCTCTGGTGCGGATGCAGCGCTAGATGTAGAGTGCTTATTACGTTTAAACGCAAATAGATTAGATTTATCCTCAAAGAAGTCAGCCAGCAATTTATCCGTTTCATCAGCAGCCAATTCATCGAGTAATTTTTTTGCTTCTTGTGCGATTCTTTTGCCTCTTTGTTCTAAAAGCGTGCTTGAGGTAGATGGCATCTTGTCATCAAATGTATCGGCTTGATCCTTCAGTAAATCGGTAAACAATTCATCGCTTTCATCGTTCTTTAATTTATCAAATAAACTTTCTATTTCTTGCCCTGTTTGTTCATTTTTTTCACCTGTTAATTGATAGCGCAGTTCTTTTGTGGCGCCTTCCCAATGAGGGTGTTCTTCAAAAAGTCTTTTATGGCAAGGGATGCTTTGTGTCATCTCACGATCTGCTGTTTTATCAGCCGTTTTTAGTCTAATAAGACGCGGAAGTTTTCTTTGTTGATGATGGGGGTAGCGATAAAGATTACTATTGGTAAAAATAGGATTGGGTTGCTCTAATGCTTGTAGTAGCTTTTGCTTAAACACAGCAGGTTTTAATTTCCTTGCGCGGTTAGTAGAACCACTGGCTTGCTCACGCTCTGGTGCGGATGCGGCGCTTGAAGTCGATGGCCTAACGTCATCGAGTGTACTCGGTGGTTTAGTCTCAAAGAAATCGCTAAGCCATTTACCTGTTTTATCGCTGGAGAATTCATCGAGTAACTCCTCGACGCCGTGCTCAATTTCTTCTTCCTTTAACTGATAGGCTTGTTCTTTTTTGCGGCTTTGCCAATTTGGGAATGCGGCAAAAAGGTTTTTATAGCA
>DALYCY010000006.1:0-12827 GCA_031973495.1 Candidatus Aquirickettsiella sp.
TACTGGACAATGGTGCCGATGCGAATGCTAAAAATGATGCAGATAATACCCCCTTATACATCGCTGCTTTAAGTAAAAATACAGCGTTAATAGATGCCTTTACTCGTCGTTCGGATAGCGATGTAGTGCCTGCCGATTACTTTGAGGCTGAAGACCCTATTCGCAGTCGCCGTAATCTAGAATCTAAGTTTAATCGTGTTTTATTAAGTACAGAAAAAGATTATACGAGTAGTGCGGCAAGCAGATATTCTGCTTGGATAAGTAACTTTAGTAATTTTCTTAAAGAAATTCCGCAGCGACTCTTTCCCTCTTCTAATGCGCCATTAGCCAGGGAAAATAGTCAGCATACTTTTTCTGCTAACAGCGCTGGTATGGATATAGGCGGTGTGGAACCCCATGGCACACTATTACTCTGTAATCTACTGATAAGAAAAATCACTAGAAAAAAACATAATGCGAATAATTTTTTTAAAGAGTCAGTAAAAGCTAATCTAGAAGTAGGTGATGCTATCATTGACGCTATCAATCGATTTGAATCTAATTTAGCCACGAAAACGTTTAATTATAGCGTGACGCTATAAGGGTGTCGTGTTTAATAAACAATTAAGGTTCAATAAGAAGCGCAGAAATAGAAGCAAACGAGCGCACGCTGCGGCGTGCGCTCGTTGTTGATAGGCGGCGCTTTAAATCCTCTTGCTATGGATTTGGCTTAGTTGCGTTTGTTTAGCAAAGAAGGGAGCGGTTGCTTAGATAAGCTTTTTGGCCACTGTATTAAGACGATTCCGAATAAGATAGTGATTACCCCAAGGCCTTCTGTCCACTGCGGACGGTTATGAAAAAACACAAAGTCCCAAAAGATAGCCATGATGGGCACTATATACATTACTGCACTGGCGCGAACGGCATCCCATTCGCGGATCAAATAATAATAGATAATCCAGGCTAAAGCGGTAGAGAATAATCCCATATAAATACTGGCAATCCAAATGATAGGGGTGTGTAGTAGCAGTGTGCTGCTTGGCCAAGTTTCAAAGATGAGTGAGGCCAGCATTAAAAAGATCAAGCTTGCCCAATGTTGATGATAAAGGTTGGCGTAAAAATCTAATTTAGTTTGGCCCGATAGCATACGTTGATTGAGTAAGTTGCCTATCGAATAACTAATAGCCATCAGCAGTACCGATGCAGTACCTAATAAGGCAGCATGTGCGGTATTAAAATTAAGTAGCGGCCAAAAAATAATACAAATGCCTAATAAACCCGTGAATAGACCTATACATTTTAAAAAAGAAAAATTTCTTGTTTTCGGCGAAATTAAACAAAATAGTAAGGTCCAAATAGGCACGGTTCCGTTTAAAATGCCAGCTAATCCGGGTGAAATATGTTGTTCGCCATAGAATAAAAAGAAAAAGGGCAGTCCTTGTGAAAAAAGTCCCATCACCCAGATACGCCAACGCAGCGTAAAAGGAACCGCTAGTTTTTTTTTCAAACAATAAAAGATAACACTCAGAAATATTAGCGCCAAGCCAACGCGTAACATCGCTCCAAAAAAAGGCGGGACGTGCAGTACGACTGCTTTAATGGCAACAAATGAACCGCTCCAAAAAGAAGCCAGTAAAAAAAACCAAAGATAATTTATATTTTTATTCATCATCAAGATTCATTAATTAAGTTAACGGTAATATGATCTAGTTTTTGTAAACCGCGTGGTAATTTATGGCCTCGTTGCCCCCGTTTCCCAATATAATGCATCAGATCACTGCCTTTTAAAGTAAATTGTTTTTTCCCCGAAACAAGCATTAATTGGCTTTTCTTCGATGGCAGTATAGCGATTTTACTAATAAATTCTTCACGATTTCCAGCTTTACTAGGTGGTATTTGTATCATTTTATTTCCTTTCCCTCGAGCCAGTATTGGAAGTTCTTTGGCCTCGATAATTAATAAGTATCCGCTGTTGGTGATAATAGCAATATAGCTAGTTTCAATAGGATCGATAACTAATGGCGGTAGTACACGCGCAAGGGGTGATAATTTTAACAGCATTTTTCCATTACGATTTTTCGAATACAGTTCAGCGAGTTGGGTAATAAATCCATAGCCTGCATCGGAAGCTAATAAAACAGATTGTTCTGGATCACCTGTTATCATGGCCTCAAAATTTGCTTCAGCAGGAGGATTAAAGCGACTCGTTAAAGGCTCTCCCGAACTACGTGCTGAAGGAAGCGTGTGTATCGATATCGAATAACTACGCCCAGTTGAATCAATAAAGGCGATTAACTGATTGCTTCGACCCAGCATTGTTGCCTTTAGCGAATCGCCCGCTTTAAAATTTAAACCACTGACATCAAAATCATGGCCTTTTGCGGCACGTATCCAGCCGCGTGTCGATAAAATGACTGTCATTGGTTCGGCCGGAATGATTTCTGTTTTTTGTAAAGCAAGTGCGGCACTACGTTCAATCAGCGGCGACTTGCGTTTGTCACTGTGCAATTTTACATCTTTTTCTAACTCAGATCGAATCAGACGTTTTAACTGAGTTTTAGAGGCTAAAATTTTCTGAATTTTATCGCGTTCTGCGATTAAATTTTCTTGTTCGGTTTGTAGTTTGATTTCTTCTAATTTGGCCAATTGTCGTAAACGTATTTCTAAGATAGCATCGGCTTGAATGGCGCTTAATTGGTAGCGTTTAATCAATTGAACTTTAGCATCATCATGTTGGCGAATAATGCGAATGACTTCATCGATATGTCGATAAATAATTAAAAAACCTTTTAGAAGGTGAAGGCGCGCCAAGATTTTGTTTAAATGAAACTCTAAGCGCTTACGTACCGTGGCGAGTCGATATTCTAACCATTCTTGCAAAATAGTTAACAGATTTTTAACTTTAGGTTTTCCATCCAGCCCTATCATATTAAGATTAATACGATAACTGCGCTCTAGATCCGTGGTGGCAAATAAATGCGCCATTAAAACTTCGTTATCGACGCGATTGGATCGGGGTACAATCACTAAACGCGTTGGATTTTCGTGATCAGACTCATCGCGTAAATCTTCTACCAGCGGTAATTTTTTTTCACGGATTTGTTCAGCGATTTGTTCAATGATCTTTGCCCCGGATACTTGATAAGGTAAATCGGTAATAACGATTTGATTTTTTTCTTCTGTATAGACGGCACGGGCACGAATGACGCCTTGCCCTTGTTGGTAGATATGACAAATTTCAGCGCGAGGGGTAATTATTTCAGCAGCGGAAGGAAAGTCGGGACCTATAATGTATTCACAGAGTTTGGCAAGTGTCGTTTCGGGTTCATCTAATAAGTGAATACAGGCATTGACGACTTCACTCAAATTATGCGACGGAATGTCAGTGGCCATCCCCACGGCAATACCTGAAGCACCGTTTAAGAGAATATTTGGCAAGCGAGCCGGTAGTAATTCGGGTTCTTGTAGGGTGGCATCAAAATTAGGCAGCCAGTTGACGGTTCCATCCGACAACTCGGTGAGTAATGCTTGGGCATAATGAGTGAGACGGGATTCGGTATAACGCATCGCGGCAAAGGATTTAGGATCATCCTGCGAGCCCCAATTACCCTGGCCATCGATGAGAGGATAGCGGTAAGAAAAAGCTTGTGCCATTAAAACCATCGCCTCATAACAGGCCGTATCACCATGCGGATGGAATTTACCCAGTACATCCCCCACGGTACGCGCCGATTTTTTATATTTTGCTAAAGCCGTTAGGCCCAATTCAGACATCGCGTAAATGATGCGCCGTTGAACAGGTTTTAAGCCATCCCCAATATGTGGTAAGGCGCGATCGAGGATGACATACATCGAATAATCAAGATAAGCCTTCTCGGTAAAAACACGTAGCGCTTGATGCTCAATTTCTGCCGGTTCAGGTAATTTAGCTTTGGCCATGCTCTATAGCCTCTTAAAGAAAAGATCCCTAGCGTAAGCCGCATGCTTTTTTAAGCGACGATGTTCGGTAGGTAGGTTAAGAATAACGCGTTTGCAGTATAAGGTGATCATAACATTTTACAATACTGATTTCGCATGATAGGTCATTTTAATAAAATTCATAACCGAGCGTCACTAAATGCTTCACATCAATCCCTTGATTAGGTGGGAATAAATGCGCATTGGAATAATGGAGGTAATGATAGCTCAGTGACCAGGTTTGTGCTTTGCTCCAGCGTAGACCAAAGCCGATTAAATCTTGAAAAGCAAACTGACCACCTAGATTTCGATGGCCCAAATGATTATTAGAAAGGTAGCTCGCGCCTATTCCCAACTCCAGATAAGGTTGCGCCGCCAGTAACCAGCTGTCGCGACTCTGCAGGCGTATCATGGGCGAGGCGGCGAGTATGCTGATAGAGCCGGGCTGGTTAGCGAGTGGGGGATTGACATACCAATTGGCATAACTGAAGTCCCAATATCCGGTGAAATTAATCGGTGCTTGGGGGAGCCCTCGCCATGGCCAAAATCGCTGCAAAGCAATTCGGTAACCCTTTAGCTGATCGGGTTTTCCGCTCCCATAAGAGACCTGTACGCCATAAGTGGATGCGTAGCCTTTTTCGATGTTTAAGCTAAGCAGTATTAAGCCAATATATTGCCAATAAATACGATTTTTTTTAATAAAAGTTAAGAATATTTTCAACAAAACAAGACTCCCTATTAAAATAAATTTTCTAAGATTATCATGTTATCCTTAGCTTTAAGGCACTAAAGGGGCATTTTATGCGCGCAAAACACTAAAAATCGAATTTTTGTAGATGAATAACTTACATTTTTATTCGTCATAAAAGCTAATCGGATAGTATCGCATGAAGCCAAAAATTTTGTTTTATAATTTGTTCTGTTATAATGCCGCCCTCATTCTATTCAAGGGATATAAAAATTATTATGCAGCAAGATATCCATCCAGCTTATAACCTAGTTACTGTAACGTGTAGTTGCGGTAATAGTTTTGAAACCCGTTCTACTTTAGGTGAGCCTGCTTTTACCATTGAAGTGTGTTCCAAATGTCACCCCTTTTATACGGGTAAGCAAAAAATCGTCGACACCAGCGGTCGAGTTGATAAATTTAAACAAAAATACGGTAAACGTACTTCTAAAGTAGTTACTGATAAGTCGACTGACGCAGCGGCAGCTTAATTCTAGCTTCATTTTATTGGTGGGCTTGCTAAAAATTATCAGCTAATTTTTTAAATTCGCGGGCCTATTACTCATTTTCTGTAACTCTGGGGGTATTATTTATGCCGAGAAAACGTATTGACCTGTTTCCCTGGTTAGTATGTGGCTTAGGGGCTCTTTTTTACTGTTATGAATATTTTTTGCGAATCTTGCCGAGCGTTATGACGGAAGATTTACTAAAAATGTTCAATATCGGTGGCGTGGCATTTGGAAATCTAGTTGCTTTTTACTACTACGCTTACACCCCTATGCAGTTACCTATCGGCATGATGATGGATAGGTTTGGTCCGCGTAAATTATTGGCTTTTGCCTGTCTAACCTGTGCCGTCGGAACTTATCTGTTCGCCCATCATTATCTTTCCACAGCGCAAGTAGGCCGTTTTTTAGTCGGATTTGGCTCCGCTTTTGCCTTTGTAGGGGTGCTTAAACTGGCCTCAATATGGTTCCCTCCTTCACGTTTTGCCTTTATTGCCGGTATGGCGACTTCTTTGGGGATGATAGGTGCGATGACAGGCGATATTATCCTGTCCAAATTAGTATTTGTCCTAGGTTCTAACGTGACACTTTATATCGCTGCTACAGCCGGTCTAGTGCTTACCGTCTGCTTATGGTACATCATCCCTGAAACTAAACGGGCAAAAAAAACTGATGAACCTGCGCCACCGACATTAAGCTATCAAGAGTTTTTTCAAGCGGTTTTTAAATTATGTAAAAATCCACAAATGTGGCTAGTTGGCGTGATAGGAAGTCTGTTTTATTTATCACTTTCGGCGTTTGCCGAAGTGTGGGGGATCCCTTATTTAATTCGCACTTATGGCTTATCAAATTCCAGTGCCGCGATTAATATTTCATTTATCTTTTTAGGTTGGGCTATTGGTAGCCCCTTAGTCGGATGGATCTCTGACAAGATAGGTAATCGACGTCATCCGATTATTATCGGTGCTTTATTAGGCGCGCTATTATTTACCGTACTGATTTATTTTCCCTATGTTTCCAGTCATTTCTTAGGATTTTTATTATTTAGTTTTGGCCTTTGTAGTTCGGCACAGATTATTGTTTTTCCTATTGCCAGAGAACTAAATGTTCAGGCTCTAGCCGGTACCGCCATTGCCGTGACTAATTTGCTGGTGATGTTTGGCGGGGCTTTATCCGAGCCTTTAATCGGTAAAGCCTTAGATGTGCTAACCGGTACACATGTCAAAGGAAACCTAATGGCTTTCTCAATCGAGAGCTTTCAACATGCCTTGACCATTATTCCGGTTGCATTTGTTGTGGCCGCCGTATTAGCGATGTTTGTCAGGGAAACGCGCGGCGTTGTGCCCAATTAATTTAAAACACGGTTATAAAAGAGGCGACACGGTTTATGCTAAACCGCGCAAGGCTATTTCTAATCGCGTTAGGGCCTCTTTTAAACTTGCTTCATCGACCGCAAAAGATAGGCGTAGATAACCCGGTGCGCCAAAGGCAGAGCCAGGGACCGTGGCCAGATTTGCTTTGTTCAATAAGTAATCAGCCAGTTCATGATCCGATGCAAATGCTTTATTAGCACCAATCAACGCGTGACAGGAAGGGAAACTATAGAAAGCACCTTGCGCGGCTAAGCAAGTGAGGCCAGGAATTTTATTCAACTCGCGTGAGAAAAAATCATGCCGTTGCTGATAAATCGCATTCATATGCCGCACACACTCTTGATTACCTGTTAATGCCGACGCTGCGGCAAATTGAGCGATGGAATTAGGGTTAGAAGTGCTTTGTGATTGTATGTTCGCCATCGCCGCAATGATTTGTTGCGGTCCTGCAGCATAACCAATACGCCAACCGGTCATTGCATACGCTTTTGAGCAGCCATTTAACACCAAGCTTCGATCAGATAGTTCAGGACAGACATTGAGAATATTTTCAAAGGGCTGGGTACCCCAATAGATGTGCTCATAAATATCATCGGTGAGAATAAAGATTTGCGGATGGGCTAATAAAATTTTAGCTAGTTCACTCAGCTCGTCGGCGGTGTAGACCATTCCGGTAGGATTGGAAGGGCTATTGATAATAAAAAGTCGCGTTTTTTCTGTAATCGCAGCTTTTAGCTGCGCCGGTGTAATCTTTAACTGTTGCTCAATGGATGTTGAGATAATCACCGGTTTGGCCTCGGCTAATAAGGCTATATCCGGGTAAGAAACCCAATAGGGTGCGGGAATGATGACTTCATCACCCGGATTTAATAAAGATTGTATCAGGTTATAGATAGATTGCTTCGCCCCACTTGAGACGATCACTTGATTCAAGGGATAATCCAAGTTGTTTTCGCGCTTAAATTTATCAACCACCGCTTGTTTTAAACGCAGCATACCGTCCACCGCGGTATACTTAGTAAAACCCTGCTCTAAGGCCTCTCGAGCGGCTTGTTTAATGGATTCGGGGGTATCAAAATCCGGTTCGCCGACAGTCAGATTAATAATCGGTTTGCCATCGGCTTTTAATCGATTGGCGGCCGCAGAAAGGCTTAAAGTGGGTGATGGCTTGATCTGAGCGACGCGGTGCGAAAGAATTGTTTTCATAGTATAGAGTTAGTTAGGTTAAAATAGCGTTCAGCCGGAACTTTATTATCGGTGAGAGGTGCATCATAAAGCAAGTCAGTTTTCTATCCTTATCCTACAAGTTTTTTTCATTTATTGTTTGCAAAACGCCTATAATTAAAGAGACTAAAATTATTTCATGTCAAAAAAAACCTTCACCTTAGTTTCAGACTTTAAGCCGGCCGGCGATCAGCCGGCGGCAATCAAAGCGTTGCTTAATGGCTTAGAAGCTGGCTTAGCGCAGCAGATCTTGCTCGGTGTAACAGGTTCCGGCAAGACATTTACTATTGCCCATGTGATGCAAAAAATACAACGACCTACGCTTATTTTAGCTCCTAATAAAACATTAGCTGCGCAATTATATGGTGAGATGCGAACGTTTTTTCCTCACAATGCGGTGGAATATTTTGTTTCTTATTATGATTATTACCAGCCAGAAGCCTATGTCCCAACCACCGATACCTATATTGAAAAGGATGCCGCTATCAATGAACATATTGAACAAATGCGCCTATCGGCGACCAAATCTTTGTTGGAACGTCGTGACGTTATTATTGTGGCGACCGTATCGGCTATTTATGGTCTAGGCGATCCGAATACTTATATCGATATGATGTTACACGTGCGACGTGGTGATCCGATTGATCAACGTTTTATATTACGACGCTTGGCCGAATTACAATACAGTCGTAATGATATGGATTTTCGGCGCGCTACTTACCGCGCCCGCGGTGATGTCATTGATATCTATCCGGCAGAATCAGCCGAAGAAGCGGTACGTATCGAATTATTTGACGATGTCATCGAACAATTAAGTTATTTTGATCCGTTAACAGGCGCTGTGCTAAGACGCGTCCCTAGGCTTAGCATTTATCCAAAAACCCATTATGTCACGCCACGGGAAAAAATTTTAGCGGCGGTAGAGTCTATTAAAGTCGAATTAAAACAACGTTTAGCCGAATTAGAAGTGGCGAATAAATTAGTTGAGTCGCAACGTTTAGAGCAGCGCACCCGATTTGATATCGAAATGCTCTTAGAACTGGGTTACTGTACCGGCATCGAAAATTATTCGCGTTATTTATCCGGTCGCGATGCCGGACAACCGCCCCCTACCTTACTGGATTATTTACCCAAAGACGCCTTATTGATCATTGATGAATCGCATGTCACCGTTCCACAACTGGGCGCCATGTATAAAGGCGATCGTTCGCGCAAAGAAACCTTAGTCGCGTATGGATTTCGCCTGCCTTCTGCTTTAGATAATCGACCCATGCAATTCCAAGAATTTTCTGATTTAGCCTTTCAGACTATTTATGTTTCCGCAACGCCTAGTCATTATGAGCTCGAACACTCGGGTGCCTTAGTAGAGCAAGTGATAAGGCCCACCGGTTTAGTTGACCCCTGCATTGAAATACGGCCTGTTGCAAGTCAAGTGGATGATTTGCTCTCTGAAATTAATCGCTGTGTTTTAAGAAAAGAACGCGTCCTCGTCACTACATTGACTAAGCGATTATCAGAAGATTTAAGCGAATATCTGGCCGAGCACGGCGTGAAGGTACGTTATCTGCATTCAGATATTGATACCGTTGAGCGCGTAGAGATCATTCGCGATCTACGTTTAGGTAAGTTTGATGTGTTAGTGGGAATTAATTTACTCCGCGAAGGTCTCGATATGCCCGAGGTTGCCTTGGTGGCTATTTTAGATGCGGATAAGGAAGGTTTTTTGCGTTCGGAGCGTTCCTTAATCCAGACGATTGGTCGTGCAGCACGTCATATTCACGGCCGAGCTATACTCTATGCCGATAAAATAACCGGCTCGATGCAAAAGGCGATCAGCGAAACCGATAGACGCCGTACTAAACAGCTGGCCTATAATAAAAAGCATCATATTACGCCCAAGGGTATTGCAAAGGCGGTGCATGATATTTTGGAAGGAGCACGCTCTGACGTTTCAACCAATAAACAGCGTCTCCTTAAAGTCACAGAAGAGCAAGCCTATTACGCAGCATTGCCTCCTGAGCAACTAGCTAAAAAAATTAAACAATTAGAACGAGAAATGCTCAATTACGCTAAAAATTTGCAATTTGAACAAGCAGCTGAAGCGCGTGATAAATTAAAAAATTTCAAAGCAAAAATAATCGGAATTGATTAAACTGTTGCGTCTATAAAGCAAGAATGTTATTTTCTCCACCTTTAAAATTTTTGCTGAATAGTTAATTTAACTGTAAATTTTCTACTATAACTTATAGGCACGTAGCTCAGTGGTAGAGCACCACCTTGACATGGTGGTGGTCGGTGGTTCGATCCCACTCGTGCCTACCAACTATTTTTATAAATGTATGCCTGTTATTACGCTACCCGATGCGACTCAACGTACTGTTGCTAATGCGACGACTGTCTATCAAATTGCCGAGCAAATTGGTCCTAGTTTGGCAAAAGCGGCTATAGCCGCAGAAGTAGAAGGCCAGCTCGTCGATCTATCTTATGTGATTGATAAAGATGTTAGCTTAAGGATACTTACCCCACGGGATCCAGAGGCATTGGCGATTGTTCGTCACTCTACAGCGCATCTACTGGCACATGCAGTTAAACAATTATTTCCAAGCGCGCAAGTGACGATAGGGCCTGTCATTGAGAATGGATTTTATTATGATTTTGCGTTGTCGCACCACTTTACACCGGATGATTTGCAAAAAATAGAAAAGCGCATGCACGAATTGGTCAAACAAGATTTGCCGATACAGCGTTCTACTACAACAAGAGAAGCGGCGATCAAGTTATTTCGCGATTTGGGTGAAGAATATAAAGCAGAAATTATTACCGCAATCCCAGCGCAAGAGACATTATCTTTGTATCGCGAAGGGGATTTTATCGATCTCTGTCGTGGTCCGCATGTTCCAAGCACCGGGAAACTTAAGGTTTTTAAATTAACCCATGTGGCAGGTGCTTATTGGCGCGGCGATGTTAAAAATGAAATGCTGCAGCGAATTTATGGTACCGCTTGGTTGACCGAGGCGGACTTAAAAAATTATTTATATCAGCTAGAAGAAGCGGAAAAACGCGATCACCGTAAGCTCGCTAAACAACTGGATTTATTTCATATTCAAGAAGAAGCGCCCGGAATGGTGTTTTGGCATCCTAATGGCTGGGTTATTTATCAAATCATTAAACAATATATCCGTGCGCGCTTACAAAGCAGTGCTTATCAAGAGATACAAACACCGCAATTATTGGCACGTCAGCTATGGGAAAAATCAGGCCATTGGGATAAATTTTTTAAAGAAATGTTTACCACAGCGGCTTCAGAAAATACCGAGTTTGCCATTAAGCCGATGAATTGTCCGGGACATATCCAAGTCTTTAATCAAGGTGTGAAGAGTTACCGTGATCTGCCGCTACGATTTGCAGAATTTGGTGCTTGTCATCGTAACGAGCCCTCTGGCGCCTTACATGGTTTAATGCGGGTACGCGGCTTTGTGCAAGACGATGCACATATTTTTTGCACTGAAGAGCAAATTCAAGCAGAAGTAGCTGCTTTCCTCGATTTACTTTATTCGGTATATGCAGATTTTGGCTTTAACGAAGTTATCCTTAAATTAGCGACGCGTCCCGAAGCGCGAGTTGGCTCCGACGAAAGTTGGGATAAGGCCGAGCAGGCTTTAGCCAAGGCCTTAGAGGCAAGAGGGCTAAAGTGGACCTACTCACCGGGCGAAGGCGCTTTTTATGGTCCCAAAATTGAATTTTCCTTAAAAGATTGTTTAGATCGCATCTGGCAGTGCGGCACAATCCAGGTTGATTTTTCCATGCCGGGCCGCTTGGGCGCCGAATATGTTAGTGAGCAAGGTGAGCGTAAGACCCCGGTAATGTTACATAGAGCTATTTTAGGTTCTATTGAGCGTTTCATAGGGATACTTATTGAGCATTATGCCGGGTATTTTCCGGTTTGGTTGGCGCCCATCCAGGTGGTGGTGATGACGATTACCGATAAACAGCAGCATTATGCCAAAGAAATAACTCAAGAATTAGAGGCTTTAGGGGTCAGAGTAAAGCTAGATTTGAGAAATGAGAAGATCAGCTTTAAGATTCGTGAACATAGCCTACGCAAGATACCCTATCAATTAGTGATAGGGGCGAAGGAAGTCGAGGCAAAACAAGTCGCTGTACGTAGACAAACAGGGGATGATTTGGGTAGTATGTCGCTCCATATGTTTTATCAGATGCTTCGGCCGTGTGTTATGCCGCGATGTCGAATCGATACGGAGAAAAGTTATTAGTACCGAAAAAGTTATTCAGAATAGACCGGGAGGGGGTTTTCAGCCTAGGTCAGGGTCAAACAATGCAAAAAAGGTCAGGGTTAATCGGGAAATTCGGGTTTCCCAAGTCAGGTTAATAGGTCCTGAGCGTGAACAGCTAGGTGTGGTTTCCCTGGAGGATGCCTTAAGGAGAGCCGTAGAAGCGCATCTCGACTTAGTAGAGATTGCACCGACAGCAGCGCCTCCTGTTTGTCGAATCATGAATTATGGAAAGTATCTCTTTGAACTGAGTAAACAAAAGACCGCGCAGCGAAAAAAGCAAAAGCGCGTTCAATTGAAAGAAGTTAAGTTTCGACCCGTAACAGAAGAAGGGGATTATCAGGTCAAGCTACGCAACCTGATACGTTTCCTACAACAAGGTGACAAAGCTAAAATTACAGTGCGATTTCGGGGTCGTGAAATCGCTCATCTGCACTTAGGCGCTAAGTTAATTGAACGCCTAGAAAAAGATCTCATCGCTTATGCGGCGATTGACGACAGACCTAAGATGGAAGGTCGGCAGATGGTATTAGTGGTAAGTCCCAAAAAAACCAAGTAGCCAAACTATAAATTATTTAGTAATGCGGAGTACACTCTTATGCCAAAATTAAAAAGCCACCGAGGCGCGGCCAAGCGTTTTAAACCGACAGCGAATGGTTATAAATGTGCCCAGTCGCACCATAACCATATTCTGACTAAGAAAGATAGCAAGCGTAAGCGAAACCTGCGTTCTACCAATTTAGTCAATCCCAGTGATGTGCCGGCTGTT
>DALYCY010000006.1:12837-17046 GCA_031973495.1 Candidatus Aquirickettsiella sp.
TGAGCGCATGTTGCAAGGTTCTTAAAACAATGAAAGATATCATTTAAAGAGGTTAAAGACGATGCCAAGAGTGAAACGTGGGGTAGCTGCCAGAGCCCGTCATAAGAAAATCTTAAAAGCGGCTAAAGGTTATCGAGGTGCGCGCAGTCGCGTCATCAGAGCGGCTAAACAAGCGGTGACCAAAGCAGGTCAATATGCTTATCGTGATAGAAAGCAAAAAAAGCGTGATTTTCGTGCACTTTGGATAGTGCGTATTAATGCTGCTGTGCGTGAAAATGGCATGATTTATAGCCGATTCATTGCCGGTCTTAGCAAAGCAGAAATCGCCGTAGATCGCAAAATATTAGCTGATTTAGCCATTAGTGATAAAGCTACTTTTGCTGAATTAGTTGAAAAAGCAAAGCAAGCCTTAGCGTAATCGAAAAATATTCTCACTTTATTAAAATAATTAAAAATTAAAGTCGATAAAGTGGGAATATATCTTTTAAATTTATTAATTATTAAATTTTAAAAAAATTATTAAAATCTTTACAGCATTTTTTTCTTCATGCTAGTATGTGGGCGTATTTAGACATTTTAAAGGATAACAATCATGGAAAGATCTATTAAATTAACTTCACATAAATTACCCCAGCAACCTTTTTTACCAGTATATTCAAATGCCGATAATGTTTTAATTTCTTTTGGTCCCGAAAATGGTCTGTTATGGCGCGGTGAAGCCATAGATCCAAAAAAACGAGTTTAATAGATGGCTTAAATAAAGTTTTTCAACATGGATTTGCTCAGCGCAATGAGCAAAGTGTCTTAGCACGCTTGCCTTACTTAAGCGCGCATTATCCCACTTTTACTTGCGCATCGAATGCCTATAGTAATGGCGGCGAATTAATTGGTTTGAATCACGAAAAGGCTTTAGCTGGAAATTATGGTTATGTTTATTTGATTGACTCTAACTATCACAATGGCATACAAAGTATCCCATTATGTGAAGAAAATATAAATAACTCAAATTTTGTCGCAGGTTATCGCGGCGACATTAATCAGGGGCCTGATTACGCGATTATTTCGACATTTAATTCCGCCTTTATTATAGGTGCTGTTCCCTCTGAATTTGTTGCTTTTGCCTTAGGGATTAATGAAAAAAGTTTTATTATAAATCCTATTTATCATGGCGTTATTTATCTTGACAAAATAAGAGAAGCCTCAGGTATCTCTATGTTTTTAACATCGGGGAACCTCGCTTTGAAATACCCCGATCTCTCTATAGACCAGATTTATCAACGTTATCTTGGAAAAAGCTACAATGTATCGCCTGATTTATTATCCTTACCTAGCAGCAGTGGCGCTGGCTTTTTCCAAAGCCATTATGCGGCAAGTGCCAGTGCAGTACTGTCACCTGAACCTTCTTCAAGTTCAGATAGCGCCGATACACAGTATCAGCTGCTCTAGCATATGGCGATAACTCCTAGCTAGCCGCTTTTGTTATGGCGGCTAGGCTTAAGTGAGTTAAAAGCGCTCAACAGTGACGCGCGCCGACAATGAACGCGCTAAGGTATGGCCATCGATGAACTCTAACTCGCTGCCTAAAGGAACACCGTGCGCAATACGGCTCACCTTAATACCTTTTTGCTGAATAAGCTCGGTAAGATAATGTGCGGTCGCCTCTCCTTCTACGGTCGGATTAGTGGCTAAAATAATTTCCTGTGGCGACTGGATATTAATACGCTCAACAAAGTGTTTTATTCCTAACTCCTCAGGGCCAATGCCATCGAGTGGCGACAAGCGTCCCATCAGAACAAAATAATAACCGCGGTAGCTGGCTGTTTGCTCGATAGCTAAAACATCGATAGGGGTTTCGACCACACAAAGCAGGCTATTGTCTCGATTTGGATTTGCGCAAAGTGTACAGAGCGAGGTTTCGCTTAAGCTGCGACAGTGTTCACAATGTCCTACCTCTCGAATAGCATGCTCCATCATTTTGGCAAGTGCTAAGCCGTCTGTGCGAGCTCGCTCTAGTAGATGAAAGACCATACGCTGCGCTGATTTAGGGCCAACCCCCGGTAAACAACGAAATTGCGCAATCAACTGTGTTATCAAAGGACTAAAGGCCATATATCGACACCTACTAACGTGGGGTTTTTAAATAGCTGCAATAAACTAATAGCCTCGTGTTACAAGCGTCTATTAAGTTGTGGCGATGTTGCTGCTAAATTTAGATTGCATATGATGGGTTAAATCACTTAATTTTTGACGCGATTCTTTTTCAATTTTTTGCAGGGCATCATTAAATGCAGCAACCAGCAATTCTTGCATAAATTCTTTGGGTTCTTTTAGCAAACTAGGGTCCAATTGAATGGATTTAACATTATGCCGACCATCTATTTCGATTTTTACTAAACCAGCACCCGCCTCGCCAGTAATCACTATTTGAGCTAATTCTGCTTGCGCCGATTGCATCTTAGATTGCATGTCTTGCGCTTGTTTTAAAAGGGTATCTAGATCAACTTTCATATTCATTTTATTTTCCTCTTAACATTAGGATCAATTTTATTTGTTTGGGTATCCAGCGACATTCAAACTTCATCGAGAAGTTGAATAGATTCGGGTCGTAGTTTAGCATCAAATGTTTGCATAATCGCCTGGACGGCCGGATCTTCCTGCAAAGCCTTGCTGGTTTGTTCTAGCCGCTGTGATTTTTGCTGTAGTTCCTGACGTGCCGGTGTGGATAAATCCGCATCGCCGAGCTGAATCTCCAGTGTGGTGGGCTTAGCGAAATAATCCGAAAGCGCCAACGCTAGTTTTTCTTCTTGCTTAGCACTGCGTAAAGCCGCTTGTCGGGGGTCCAAGTATAAACAAATATGGTTAGCCTGGTAAGATTGTAACGCACATTGATGGGCAAGGGTATGGGTTAAACCGGTTAATTTCAATTGTTTGATCAGCGTAGGCCAGTGTAGGCTGGCGGGGTCGACAGTGACTGCCTTCTCGGCTTTGAGGGGGGCCTGTTTTTTGCTACCAGGTGCTGGTGCTGCCTCAGGATGGCGGGATAAGGCCTTATCATCAGGCTTGTCAATCAGTGGGCTGTCGGTGATGGGTTTGAAAGCCAATAGCCTTAATAGCATCATCTCAAAGCCCATTCGTGGCGTTGGAGCAAGCGCTAAATCGCGCCGACTTAATAAAGCAATTTGATAATAAAGCTGGGTGTCCTCAGGAGAAAGCTTTTTAGCTAGGTTGCCGATAGCCGATGAATCCGGGTTTGCTTCAGTTTTAAATAGCCGGCTAAGTGCCATATGGTGTAAAAAAGTAATCAACTCATCAATAACATGTGAGAAATCAACCGCCTGCTCATTTAAGCTTTCGACGATGGCAAACAGTTTAGCACTATCTGCTTCGATTAAAGCCGCAACGAGGCCGGCTATCTCAGCGCTAGAGATATGGCCTAATAATGTGTTGATATCCTGCCGGGTGAGATGTTGATTGGTATAAGCGATGGCTTGATCCAATAAACTCAAGGCATCACGCAAACTGCCGCGCGAAGCTTGTACAAGAGGTGCTAGTGCGGTGGCTTCATAAGGGATATTTTCACACTGTAAAACCGTTTCTAAGTGCGCACTGATTTGGGCGCTAGGGATAATTTTCAAGTGAAATTGCAAACAACGCGAAAGGATGGTGGCTGGTAAGCGCTGTGGATCGGTGGTGGCTAATAAAAAAATAACATGCGGTGGCGGTTCTTCAAGGGTTTTTAATAAGGCATTAAAACTATGCGAAGAGAGCATATGCACTTCGTCGATCAGATAGATTTTATAGCGACCTTGGCTCGGTGCGTAATGCACATCTGCCAATAAATCGCGCGTATCCTCCACTTTGGTGCGTGAAGCGGCGTCTACTTCGATCAGGTCCACAAAGCGATTGGTGTGAATGGCTTGGCAATTAGCGCATTGATTACAAGGTTCAGCGCTAATTTTAGTTTGGCAATTCAAACATTTAGCGAGTAAACGCGCCAAAGTTGTTTTACCAACCCCGCGTGTTCCGGTAAAAAGATAGGCATGATGGATTCGTTGAGTTTCAAGTGCATTTTTTAGAATGCGACAAGTTGATTCCTGGCCAATCAGTTGATCAAAGGATTGAGGCCGATATTTTCGGGCAAGGACTTGATAACTCATACAATAACACCACCTTGGCAAGATCCAATGGATCTCTAATGGAGGCGGTTAT